>NZ_JBIUXU010000020.1:0-131830 GCF_044744165.1 Streptomyces sp. NPDC087420 | reverse complement strand
GTGGTTTGGGTTGTTGTTGTTGGGGGGTGGGGGGTAGTGGCCTTGGTTGATGAAGAATTGGATGTAGGTGGTGAGGAGTTGGGGGGTGATGGGGGGGCAGTGGATGTGGGTTCCGGTGAGGGCGTGGGTTGTTTCTGTGGTGTCGATGGGGGGGTAGAAGGTGTCGGTGTGGTTGGTCATGAGGGTGTAGGCGTGGAGGAGGGGTTGGAGGGCGTTGTTGGGGTCGTTTTGGATGGTTTGGGTGAATTGTTGGGGGGTGGTGTTGTGGAGTGGGTAGCCGAGGGTGCGGAGGTGGTTGATGCAGTCGGTGAGGGTGAGGGGGTGGGGGTTGTGGAGGTGGTAGGTGTGGTTGGTGGTGTGGGGGTTGTTGGAGAGGGCGAGGATGGCGGCGCTGACGTAGTCGGCGGGGAGGAGGTGGAAGCGGCCTTGGGTGGGGGTGGGGGCGGTTTGTGTTTGGAGGATGCCTTTGAGGGTGAGCCAGACGAAGTCGCGGGTTTGGCAGGCACCGTTTTTTTGGTCGCCGGAGATGACGTCGACGCGGTAGGTGGTGACGGGGATGCCGCGTTGGCGGGCGATGTTGAGGATTTGTTCGGCGACCCATTTGGTTTTGAGGTAGCCGCTGGGGAGGTGTTGGGGGGGTCCGGTGGGGTCGGTTGTTTTGAGGGGGGTGCCGGGGGTGCGGGGGCCGTTGAAGACGCCGACGGTGGAGACGTAGTGGACAGGGATGGTGTGGTGGCGGGTGGCGAGGCGGAGGATTTCTTGGGTGCCGCCGACGTTGGCGGGTTTGAGGGTGGTGTAGGGGTGGAGCCAGTGGACGGTGGCTCCGGCGTGGTGGATGACGTCGAGGGTGCGGGCGAGGGTGTTGAAGGTGTTTTCGGTGAGTCCGAGGAGGGGTTGGGCGAGGTCGCCGGGGTGGATGGTGAGGCGGGTGGGGTCGATGTCGTCCCAGGCTTGGTACCACTGGAGGCTGGTTTTGAGGCGTTGGAGGGCGGTGGTGGTGTCGGTGCCGCGGATGAGGCAGTGGATGTGGGCGGTGGTGGTGCGCATGAGGTCGCGTAGGAGGAAGGTGCCGAGGAAGCCGGTGGCGCCGGTGAGGAGTATGTGGCGGGGTGGTGTGGTGTGGGGGGTGTGGGGGGTGGGGGGGTGGATGTCGTCGTCGAGGTGGATGTCGGCGGTGTAGTCGGTGGTGTCGGTGGTGGTGGGGGGTTCGGCGCTGCCGGTGCTGGTTTCGGTGCCGGGGGTGGTGCTGTTGCCGGTTTCGGTGGTGGGGGTGAGGTGGGTGAGGAGGTGGGTGGCGAGGGCGTGGGGGTGGGGGTGGTCGAAGACGAGGGTGGCGGGGAGTTTGAGGTGGGTGCGGGTGGTGAGGCGGTTGCGTAGTTCGATGGAGGTCAGTGAGTCGAGGCCGAGTTGTTGGAAGGGGCGGTGGGGGTCGATGTGCTGGGGGGTGGTGTGTCCGAGTGTTTCGGCGATTTCTTCGAGGATGGTGCGGGTGACGGCTTCGTGGGCTTGGTCGCCGGTGAGGTGGGTGAGTTGTTCGGTGAGGGTGGGGGCGGGGGTGGTGTGGTGGTGGATGTGTGGGCGTGGGGGGTGGGGGGTGAGGGTGGTGAGGACGGTGGGGATGCGGGGTTGTTCGCTGAGGGCGGTGAGGTCGAGGGGGGTGGCTACGGTGTCGGGGCGGCCGGTGCGCAGGGCGAGGTCGAGGAGGGTGGGGCCCTGGGTGGTGGGGACGGGGAGGAGGCCGGTGCGGGCGATGCGTTTGAGGTCGGTTTCGCTGAGGTTGCCGGTGAGTCCGGTGCTTTGGGCCCACAGGCCCCAGGCGATGGAGGTGGCGGGCAGGCCGGTGGCGGCGCGGTGGTGGGCGAGGGCGTCGAGGGAGGCGTTGGCGGCGGCGTAGTTGGCCTGGCCGGGGCCGCCGATGAGGGCGGCGACGGAGGAGAAGAGGACGAAGGCGGTGAGGGGGAGGTGGCGGGTGAGGTCGTGCAGGTGCCAGGCGGCGTCGGCTTTGGGGGTGAGGACCGCGGCGAGGCGTTGGGGGGTGAGGGCGGGGATGAGTCCGTCGTCGAGGATTCCGGCGGTGTGGATGATGCCGGTGAGGGGCCGGCTGGGGGGGATCGTGTCGAGGAGCGCGGCGAGTTGGGTGCGGTCGCCGGCGTCGCAGGCTTTGATGGTGACGGTGGTGCCGAGGCGGTGGAGTTCCGCGGTGAGTTCGCGGGCTCCGGGTGCGTGGGGGCCTTGGCGGCTGGCGAGCAGGAGGTGGCGCACGCCGTGTGAGGTGGCGAGGTGGCGGGCGAAGAGGGAGCCCAGGGTTCCGGTGCCGCCGGTGATCAGGACGGTTCCCCCGGGGGTGAACGCGGGTGTGGTGGGGGGCTCGGGGCGGGTGGCGCGGTAAAGGCGGGGCACGGTCATGGTGCCCTGGCGGATCGCGGCCTGGGGTTCGCCGGAGGCGGCGACCGCGGCGATGAGGTCCGGGTCGGTGCCGGGTTCGGCGTCGATGAGGATGATACGGCCGGGTGCTTCGGACTGGGCGGAGCGCAGGAGGCCCCAGGCCGCGGCGGCGCCCGGGTCGGTGACCGGCTCGCCGGGCGTGGTGCTCAGGGCGCCGGAGGTGACGACGGTCAGGGTGTGGGTGCTGTCCTCGTCGGCGAGATGGCCTTGGGCCAGCTGTAGTGCGCGCAGGGTGGTGTCGTGCAGCGAGGCCACGGGATCGGCCGGGTCGGCGGAGCGCAGGTACTCCGTCACGTTCCCCCCGTCCGGTGCGTCGCCGTCCGGTGCGTCGCCGTCCGGTGCGTCGGCGGCGGGTGCGCCGTGGGGTGTGGGTGTGGGGGGTGGGGTGAGGTGGTGGGGTGTCCAGTTGAGGTGGAAGAGCGCTTCGTGGTCGCGGGAGGCGGTGGCCGCGAGTGCGGTCAGGTCCAGGGGTTGCACGGTGACGGCGGTGATGTCCGCGACGGGCTGTCCCGCGGGGGTGGCCAGCCGTACGCTCACGGTGCCTTCGGGGTCCCGGGCGAGGTGGACGCGCAGGGTGGTCGCTCCCGCGGCGTGGAGCCGCACGTTGTGCAGGGCGGTGACAGTCCCCGCCCCGGTCCCGGCTCCGGTCCCGGTTCCGGTTCCGGTTCCTGCCCTGGTCCCGGTTCCGGTCCAGGTTTCCCCGGCCTCGGTTCCGGCTTCCCCGGCTTCGGCTGCGGTGCCGGTCTTCGCCCCGGCCCCGGTCCCGGTGTGCGTGGCCCCGGCGCCCCCAGCCCCGGCTCCGGCTTCCCCGGTCTCTACTCCGGTGTGCGTGGCCCCGGTCCCGGCTGCGGTGCCGGCTTCCCCGGCTTCGGCTGCGGTGCCGGTCTTCGCCCCGGTCCCGGTCCCGGTGTGCGTGGCCCCGGCGCCCCCAGCGCCGGTTCCGGCTTCCCCGGTCCCGGCTCCTGTTTCTCCGGCTCCGGCTGCGGCTTCGGTTCCGGCTTTCCTGTCCCCGGCCTTGGCCTCGTTTTCCCTGGCCCCGTTCTTGGGGCCGGCTTCTGCGGCCCCGGTTTCCGTAGCCCCGGCCTCAGTCCCGGTCTCAGCCTCAGTCCCGGCCTCGGCCTGAGCCTCAGTCCCGGTCTCAGCCTCAGTCCCGGCCTCGGCCTCAGCCTCAGCCTCGGCCTCGGCCTGAGCCTCAGTCCTGGCCTTAGTCCCGGCCCCGGCCATGGCCTCGGCCCCGGCCTCGGCCCCGGCCTGAGCCTCAGTCCTGGCCTCAGTCCCGGTTTCGGGTTCGGTGTTGGTTTGTGTGGGGGTGGGGGTGAGGAGGGGGAGGAGGGCGGCGTCGAGGAGGAGGGGGTGTAGGGCGTAGGGGTGTGTTTCTGTGGGGGTGTTGTGTGGCAGTTCTACTTCGGCGTACAGGTTTTGTTCGTGTTGCCAGAGGCGGGTCAGGGCTTGGGCTTGTGGGGCGTATTGTGTTCCGTTTTTGGCGGTTTGTTCGTAGAGGGTGTGGGGGTTGATGGGGGTGGCGCCGGGGGGTGGCCATGGGCTGGGGTTTGGTGAGGGGGTGCTGGGTGTGGGGGTGGGTGTGGTGTTGAGGAGGCCGTGGGCGTGGGGGGTCCAGGGGGCTTCGGTGTGGTCGGGGCGGGTGTGGAAGGTGAGGGTGCGTTGTTTGTTGGTGTCGGGGGCGCCGAGGCGGATTTGGAGGTGGATGGCTCCTTCGGTGGGGAGGGTGAGGGGTTGGGTGATGTGGAGTTCGGCGAGGGAGGTGCAGTGTGCTTGGTCGCCGGCGCGTATGGCGAGTTCTACGAGGGCGGATTCGGGCAGGACGGGGATCCCGCCGCGGGTTTGGGTGGTGAGCCAGGGGGTTGTGGTGCGGGAGAGGCGGCTGGTGAATACGGTTTCCTGGGTGCCGCTGAGGGGGAGTGCGGCGCCGAGCAGGGGGTGTGTGGCGGGGAGGAGTCCGAGTCCGGTGGCGTCGGCGGGCGGGGTGGTGGGTTCGGTCCAGTAGCGTTCGTGCTGGAAGGCGTAGGTGGGCAGGGGGATGCGCCGGGCGCCGGTGCCGGTGAAGTAGGTCTCCCAGTCGGGTCCTGCTCCTGTGTGGTGGAGTTGGCCGAGGGCGGTGGCCAGGGTGTGGGTCTGGGGCCGGCCGCGGCGTTGCAGGGCGGTGGTGGTGAGGGTGCCGGGGTTCTGGGTGGACGCGTTTTGTGCGAGGGCGGTGAGTACGCCGTCGGGTCCCAGTTCGGCCAGTGTGGTGACGCCTTGTTCTTGCAGGGTGTGGAGTGCGTCGTTGTAGCGGACGGTGTGGCGGACTTGGTTGGTCCAGTAGTCGGCGGTGCGCAGGTCGTCTCCGTTTGCGAGGCGGCCGGTGAGGGTGGAGACGACGGGGATGGCCGGGGGGTGGTAGGTGAGTTGTTTGGCGGTGGTGCGGAAGTCGTCGAGCATGCCGTCCATGTGGGGGGAGTGGAAGGCGTGCGAGACGGTGAGGCGCCGGGTCCGGTGTCCCTGTTCGCCGAGCCGGGCGGCGACCTCCCCGGCCGCTTGCGCGTCGCCGGAGATCACGACGGAGGCGGGCCCGTTGACAGCGGCGATTCCGATTTCGCTTTCCCGTCCCGCGAGCAGGGGGCGGACTTCGTCCTCGGACGCCTGGATGGCGATCATGGCGCCGTTGGGGGGCATGGCCTGCATGAGGCGGGCGCGTGCGGTGACGAGCCGTGCGGCGTCGGGCAGGGTCAGGACACCTGCCAGGTGGGCGGCGGTGACTTCGCCGATGGAGTGCCCGGCGAGGTAGTCGGGGACGATGCCCCAGCTTTCGACCAGCCGGTAGAGCGCGGTTTCGAGTGCGAAGAGGGCGGGCTGGGTGTGGGCGGTGTCGTCGAGGCCTTCACCGGTGGTGATGATCTCGCGCAGGGGCCGTGGGAGGTGGGGGTCGAAGTGGGCGCTGATGGTGTCGAAGGCGTCGGCGTAGGCGGGGTGGGCGGCGTAGAGTTCCATGCCCATGCCCGGGTGCTGGGCGCCTTGCCCGGTGAAGAGGAACGCGACTCGTCCCGGCACCGGGCGGCCGCCTCCCGCCGGGGTGCCTTCGGCCAGTAACCGTAGTTCCGCGAGGAGTTCGTCGCGGGTGCTGCCGGCCAGGACCGTACCGTGGTCGAGGGTGGTGCGGGTGGTGGCCAGCGAGTATGCGATGTCCGGCACGGTGAGCGAGGGGTCGGCCTCGACGTGCGCCAGGAGCCTTTGTGCCTGCCCGGTGAGGGCTTGGGGGGTCTTGGCGGAGAGGATCCAGGGCACCACCCGGGCCGTGCGCACCGCTTCGGCGCCCGGCTCCCGCGCCAGCCCCGGCGGGGCCGGCTCCTGCGGCGGGGTGGGTGGGGCTTCTTCGATGATGACGTGTGCGTTGGTGCCGCTGACTCCGAACGCGGAGACGGCGGCGCGCCGGGGTTGGTCTCCGCGGGTGGGCCAGGGGCGTTTTTCTGTGAGGAGTTCCACGGCGCCGGAGGACCAGTTGACCATGGGGGTGGGTTCGTCGATGTGGAGGGTGGGGGGCAGGACACGGTGGCGCAGGGCCTGGACCATTTTGATGACGCCGCCGACGCCTGCGGCGGCGACGGTGTGTCCGATGTTGGATTTGAGTGAGCCCAGGAGGAGGGGTTGTCCGGTAGGGCGGTTCTGGCCGTAGGTGGCGAGGAGTGCTTGGGCTTCGATGGGGTCGCCGAGGCGGGTGCCGGTGCCGTGGGCCTCGACGGCGTCGATGTCGGCGGGGGTGAGGCGGGCGTTGGCGAGGGCTTGGCGGATGACGCGTTCTTGTGAGGGGCCGTTGGGGGCGGTGAGGCCGTTGCTGGCGCCGTCCTGGTTGACGGCGCTGCCGCGCAGGACGGCCAGGATCCGGTGGCCGTTTTTCTGGGCGTCGCGGAGGCGTTCGATGACCAGGATGCCGGTGCCTTCGGACCAGGAGGTGCCGTCGGCCGCGGCGGCGAAGGATTTGATGCGTCCGTCGGGGGCCAGGCCCTTTTGCCGGGAGAAGTCGATGAAGCCGCCGGGGGTGGCGGTGATGGTGGCGCCGCCGGCCAGTGCGAGTGTTGATTCGCCGCTGCGTAGTGACTGGGCGG
Source organism: Streptomyces sp. NPDC087420 (assembly GCF_044744165.1). Taxonomy (NCBI): domain Bacteria; kingdom Bacillati; phylum Actinomycetota; class Actinomycetes; order Kitasatosporales; family Streptomycetaceae; genus Streptomyces; species Streptomyces sp. NPDC087420. The sequence continues at coordinate 125,285 of NZ_JBIUXU010000020.1, read as the reverse complement.
CCAGGTGCAGGGCGACCAGGGAGGAGGAGCAGGCGGTGTCGATGGAGACGGCGGGGCCTTCGAGGCCCAGGGTGTAGGCGATGCGGCCGGAGGCGACGCTGCTGAGGCGGCCGGTCATGAGGTGGCCTTCGAGTTCCTGGGGTCCTTCGAGGCCGAGGTAGCTCTGTTCCACCAGGCCGGCGAACACGCCGGTGCTGGAGCCCTGGAGTGAGGCGGGGTCGATCCCGGCGTCTTCCAGTGCTTCCCAGGCGGTTTCCAGGAGGACGCGCTGCTGGGGGTCCATCGCCCGGGCTTCGCGGGGGGACACGCCGAAGAAGCCGGCGTCGAAGAGGGCGGCTCCGTCGAGGAATCCGCCTTCTCTGGTGTAGGAGGTGCCGGGGGTGTCGGCGTCGGGGGAGTAGAGCTGTTCGAGGTCCCAGCCCCGGTCGGTGGGGAAGTCGCCGATGGCGTCGGTGCCTTCGGCCACCAGGTCCCACAGGCCGTCGGGTGAGGTGACGCCGCCGGGGAACCGGCAGGCCATCCCGATGATGGCGACCGGTTCCTCACCGGCGTTCTCCAGGTCGGTGATTCGCTCACGGGCCTTTTGCAGATCCGCGGTGACCCACTTCAGGTAGTCGACCAGCTTCTGCTCTTTGGACGGGTCAGCGGACATGCGGGATCAGTCTCTCCTCGTCAGTGCCGGTGGGCCGGTGCCGGAAACGGTGCCGGCACCGGAAACGCGGCGGTGGTGGCGGTGGCGGAAACGGCGGTGGCGGTGATGGCGGCGGTGATGGGGGTGGCGTTGGTGGTGGGGGTGGTGTTGGTGGTGGGGTGTGTTGTGGGGTGTGCCTGGGCGGGTGGGGGGTGGTGGTGGCCGGGTGTCAGCCGGTGCCGCGGCCGAGTTGGTTGTCGATGAAGTCGAAGATGTCGTCGGTCGAGGCGGTCGCGAACCGCTCGTCCTGTTCCCCGCTGTTGCCCTCGGTTGTTTCGGCGTTGAGTTTGCCCAGCAGTGCGTGCAGGCGTACGGAGAGGGCGGGGCGGGATTCGTCCTGGGGTGGCAGGGCGGCCAGGGAGGCTTCCAGGCGGTCGAGTTCGGCCAGGGCGGTGGTGGCGGGGTCTTCGGCGGGGGGTTGGGCCAGGGTGAGGAGGAACGCGGCGAGTGCTGCGGGGGTGGGGTGGTCGAAGGCGAGGGTGGCGGGCAGGGGGAGGTGGGCGGCGGCGCTGAGCCGGTTGCGTAGTTCCACGGCTGTCAGGGAGTTGAAGCCGAGTTCCTGCAAGGGCCTGCCGGGGGTGAGGGCGGTGGCTGAGGCGTGGCCCAGTACGGAGGCGATCTCTTTGGTGACCAGGGCGGACAGGTAGGGTTCCCGTTCGGTCGCGGGGAGCCTGGCGAGGCGTTCGGTGAGGGTGGCCGGGGTGGTGCCGGCCGGTGGCCGGGCGGGGCCCCCCGCGGGGGCCGCCGTACTCACGCCGGCGATCAGTGCCGGGCGTTTTGAGGCCAGGGCGTCGTCGAGGAGGGTGAGTCCCTCCTGGTCGGTGAGGGCGCGGAAGCCCTCGCGTGCCCAGCGGGTGCGCTCTGTTTCGTCGAGGTCCGCGTTGATTCCTCCTGTCTGCCACAGGCCCCAGGCGATGGAGGTGGCGGGCAGGTTGTGGGCGGCGCGGTGTTCGGCGAGCGCGTCGAGATACGCGTTGGCGGCGGCGTAGTTGGACTGGCCGGGTGCGCCGAACACCCCGGCGGCCGAGGAGAACAGTATGAACGCGCTCAGGTCCAGGTCCCGGGTCAGTTCGTGCAGGTGCCGGGCGCCGTCGGCTTTGGGTGCGAGGACCGCGGCCAGGCGCTGGGGGGTCATCGCGGACAGGAGGCCGTTGTCGAGGACGCCGGCGGTGTGGACGACGGCGTCCAGGGGGTGGTTGGCCGGGATGTGGGTGATCAGTGTGGCGAGCGCGTCCCGGTCGGTGACGTCGCAGGCGGTGACCGTGACCGTGGCACCCAGACCGGACAGGGCGGTCACCAGGTCCTGTGCTCCGGGGGCCTGGTCACCCTGGCGGCTGGTCAGCAGCAGGTGGCGCACGCCGTGGAAGGTCACGAGGTGGCGGGCGACCAGCGAGCCCAGGGTCCCGGTGCCGCCGGTGATCAGGACGGTGCCCGCGGGGTCGAACACCGGGGCGGGAGCGGGGGCGGTTGCGGGTACGGGGCGCAGCCGGGGTGCGAGGATTCCTTCGGGGCGTACGGCTGTGCGGGCCCGGCCGGAGGCGACGATGGTGTCCAGGACGGCGGGATCCGTGTCCGGGGGGGCGTCGATGAGGATGACGCGGCCCGGTGCCTCGGACTGTGCCGAGCTGAGGAGTCCCCAGGCGGCGGCGGTGTGGGGATCGGGGACCTGGCCGGCGGGGACGGCGTTGTGGGTCACTACGACCAGGGGGATGTCCGCCAGCCGGTCCTCCGCGAGCCACTGCCGGGCGAGAGCCAGGGCCTGGTGCGGTGCCTCCTTGGAGGCGGTGAGGTGGTGGAGTACGGCGGTGGGCGCCGCCCCGCCTTGTGCCTGGGCCGCGAGGTCCGCGACCCGCGAGAAACGCGCCGCCCCCGCCAGCACCCCCACCGGTGAACCAACCGATGTGCCAACCGGTGCGCCGACCGGTGCGTCAACTGATGTGCCGACTGGTGTGTCAACCGGTGTGCGGTCCGGTGTGCCGGGTTCTTCCGGGGTGAGTACGGCCCAGCGTGCCGTTGCGGGGGGCTCGGGCAGTTCGAGGGGCTCCCAGGCGCGGTGGACCAGTGCGCCTTCCTGGGCGGCGTCGGCGGCGGGGATCTCGGGTGTGAGCCAGAAGGGTTCGTGCTGGAAGGCGTAGGTGGGCAGGGGGATACGCCGGGCGCCGGTGCCGGCGAAGGAGGCCTCCCAGTCCACCCGTACCCCGTTCAGGTGCAAGGTGCCGATCGCGCCGGCCAGGGTCCGGGCCTGCGGCTGTCCCCGGCGCAGTGCCGGTACGGCCGTCAGCGCCTCGGGTCGCTCCGCGCCCGCCACCGCGAGCGCGCTCAGCACACCGTCGGGCCCCAGCTCCAGCAGTGTGGTGACGCCGTGTTCTTGCAGGGTGTGGAGTGCGTCGTTGTAGCGGACGGCGTGGCGGACCTGGTTGGCCCAGTAGTCGGCGGTGCGCAGGTCGTCGCCGCCTGCGAGGCGGCCGGTGAGGGTGGAGACGACGGGAATGGCCGGGGGATGGTAGGTGAGTTGTTTCGCGGTGGTGCGGAAGTCGTCGAGCATGCCGTCCATATGAGGGGAGTGGAAGGCGTGCGACACCGTGAGCCGCCGCGTCCGGTGTCCCTGTTCGCCGAGCAGGGCGGCGACCTCCCCGGCCGCCTGCGCGTCGCCGGAGATCACGACCGAGGCGGGCCCGTTGACAGCGGCGATTCCGATTTCGCTCTCCCGTCCCGCGAGCAGCGGGCGGACCTCGTCCTCGGACGCCTGGACGGCGATCATGACCCCGTTGGGGGGCATGGCCTGCATGAGGCGGGCGCGCGCGGTGACGAGCCGTGCGGCATCGGGCAGCGTCAGGATGCCGGCGACGTGAGCCGCGGTCACTTCACCGATGGAGTGCCCGGCCAGGTAATCGGGGACGATGCCCCAGCTTTCCACCAGCCGGTAGAGCGCGGTTTCGAGAGCGAACAGCGCCGGCTGGGTGTGAGCGGTGTCATCGAGACCCTCACCCGTGGCGATGATCTCCCGCAGAGGACGTGAGAGGTGGGGATCGAAGTGGGCGCAGATGGTGTCGAAGGCGTCGGCGAAGACGGGATGGGCGGCATAGAGCTCCATGCCCATGCCCGGGTGCTGGGCGCCCTGCCCGGTGAACAGGAACGCGACCCGTCCCGGCACCGGCCGCCCGCCCCCCGCCGGGACCCCCTGCGCCAGTAACCTTAATTCCGCGAGGAGTTCGTCGCGGGTGCTGCCGGCCAGGACCGCACCGTGATCCAGGGCGGTACGGGTGGTGGCCAGCGAGTACCCGATGTCCCGCACGGTGAGCGAGGGATCGGCCCCGACATGCGCCAGCAGCCTCTGTGCCTGCCCGGCAAGGGCTTGGGGGGTTTTCGCGGACAGGACCCAGGGCACCACCCCGGCCGGCCGCACCCCTTCCGGGCCCGGCTCCCCCGGCTCCCCCGGCAGCCCCGGCGGGGCCGTTGGGGTGGGCGGGGTGGGCGGGGTGGGTGGGGCTTCTTCCACGATGACGTGGGCGTTCGTACCGCCGAAACCGAAGGACGAGACCCCCGCGCGCCGCGCACGCCCCGTCGCCGGCCAGTCGGTGGCCTCGCTGAGCAGTTTGACCGCGCCGGAGTCCCAGTCGACCATCGGCGTCGGCTCGTTCGCGTACAGGGACTTGGGCAGGACACCGTGGCGCAGGGCCTGGACCATCTTGATGACGCCGCCGACCCCGGCCGCCGCCTGCGCGTGCCCGATGTTCGACTTCAGCGAGCCCAGCAGCAGCGGTTGTCCGGTAGGGCGGTCCTGTCCGTAGGTGGCGAGGAGTGCCTGGGCCTCGATGGGGTCACCCAGGCGCGTCCCGGTGCCGTGGGCCTCGACGGCGTCGACGTCGGCGGGGGTGAGGCGGGCGCTGGCCAGGGCCTGGCGGATGACGCGTTCCTGGGCGGGGCCGTTGGGGGCGGTGAGGCCGTTGCTGGCGCCGTCCTGGTTGACGGCGCTGCCGCGCAGCACGGCCAGCACCCGGTGCCCGTTCTTCTGGGCGTCGGAGAGGCGTTCGACGAGCAGCAGGCCCACACCCTCCGACCAGCCGGTCCCCTCCGCGCCGTCCGCGAACGACCGGCAGCGCCCGTCCGCCGCCAGCCCCCGCAGCCGCGAGAACTCGACGAACGCGACCGGCGTCGACATCACCGTCGCACCCCCCGCCAGCGCCAGGTCGCACTCGCCGTTGCGCAGCGCGTTCGCCGCCAGGTGCAGCGCCACCAGCGAGGAGGAGCAGGCGGTGTCGACCGTGACCGCCGGGCCCTCGAAACCGTAGGTGTAGGACAGGCGCCCCGAGGCGACACTGCCCGCGCTGCCGCTGAACAAATACCCCTCGAAACCGTCGGCCGGAAGGTGGGGGCGGGAGCCGTAGTCGTTGTACATCACCCCGGTGAACACCCCCGTACGCGAACCGCGCAGCGCTCCCGGGGTGATCCCGGCGCTCTCCAGTGCCTCCCATGTCGTCTGGAGCAGGAGCCGTTGCTGGGGGTCGGTGGCCAGGGCCTCGCGGGGGGACATCTCGAAGAAGTCCGCGTCGAAGCCGTCCGCGTCGTGGAGGAAGCCGCCCTCCCGCCCATACGACGTGCCGGCGTGGTCGGGGTCGGGGTCGTAGAGCCGCTCCAGGTCCCAGCCCCGATTGACGGGGAACTCGCTGATGGCGTCGGTGCCCTTCGCGACCAGGTCCCACAGGTCTTCGGGTGAGGTGACGCCGCCGGGGTAGCGGCAGGCCATGCCGACGATCGCGATCGGCTCGTGCTGCCGGTCCGTTGCCTCGTGCAGTTGCCTGCGTGCGTCACGGGCATCCGCGATGGCCTTCTTGAGGTAGTCGCGGAGTTTGTCCTCGCCCGCCATGGTGTTCTCCACTCCTGTGGGATCGGTCTGCTGCGTCGTGGGTGCGCGTGCGCCGGGAGGGTGCGTGGTCATTCGAGGTCGTCGAGCAGGGCGAACAGCTCCTCGTCGGTGGCGCCCGACAGGTCGGCTTCGCCGTCCCCGGGGGCGGGCGTGTGCGCGGCTTCCGCGGAGTCCAGGAGTTCCCGCAGCCGGGCGATGACCCGCCCGCGCGGCCCGCCGTCCCCACCGCCCCCGCCGTTCCCCCCGCCCCCGCCGTTGCCGCCGTTTCCGGGGTTCCCCCCGTTCCCTCCGTTCCCTCCGTTGCCGGTGAGGGTGGTGAGGGCGGTGATGGCGGGGGTGAGGCGGGCCAGTTCGGCCAGTACCGCCTCGTCCGGGGTGCTCTCCTTGACCGCGAGCCGTTCGCGCAGGTGAACGGCGAGGGCGCCGGGGGTGGGGTGGTCGAAGGCGAGGGTGGTGGGCAGCCGCAGTCCGGTCGCCTCGGCGAGCCGGTTGCGCAGTTCGACGGCGGTCAGTGAGTCGAAGCCCAGTTCCTGGAGGGCGCGTTCGGGTGCGATCGCGGTGGGGTCCGGGTGTCCGAGTACCTCGGCGACCCGTGCGCGTACCAGGTCGGTGAGGATACGGCTCTGCTCGCCGGCCGGTACGGCGGCCAGGCGTTCGACCAGGGTGGGTCCGGCCGGGGGCCCGCCGGCCGTGGTGGTGGCGGGTTGGGGTGCCCCGCGGACCAGGCCGCGCAGCAGGGGTCCTGGCCGTTCGCCGGAGGCCCGCAGTGCGGCGGTGTCCAGGCGGGTGAGGGCGAGCAGGGCCTGGCCGGTGGCGGGTGCGGCGTCGAGGAGGGCCAGTGCGTCGTCGGTGGCCAGCGGCCGCAGTCCGGAGCGGGCCAGCCGGCGCAGGTCGGCCTCGGCGAGGTGCCCGCTGAGGGTGCTGCTCTGGGCCCACAGGCCCCAGGCCAGTGAGGTGCCGGGCAGGCCCAGTGCCCTGCGGTGTGCGGCCAGGGCGTCGAGGAAGGTGTTCCCGGCGGCGTAGTTGGCCTGTCCCGCGGTGCCCAGCAGCCCGGCGACCGAGGAGTAGAGGACGAACGCGGTCAGGGGCAGGTGCCGGGTCAGTTCGTGCAGGTGCCAGGCGGCGTCGGCCTTCGGGCGCAGGACGGTGTCCAGGCGTTCGGGGGTCAGGGCCTGGAGTGTGGTGTCGTCCAGGACGCCGGCGGTGTGGACGACCGCGGTCAGCGGGTGCGCGGCCGGTACGGTGTCCAGGAGGGCGGCGAGCTGGTCGCGGTCGGCGGTGTCGCAGGCGGCGAAGCGTATGTCGGTGGCGCCCGCGTCCAGGAGTTCCGTACGCAGGTCGGCCGCGCCGGGGGCGCCGTCGCCGCGCCGGCTGACGAGCAGCAGGTGGCGTATGTGGTGCCGGCGCACCAGGTGCCGTACGAGGACCGCGCCCAGGGCGCCGGTGGCGCCGGTGACCAGGACCGTGCCCTCGCCCCAGACGGTGCCCTCGCCCCCGGCCGTGCCCTCGCCCCGGGCGGGGGCGGAGTCCGGGTTCTGGCCGGAACCCTGGGCCTGATCAGGGTCCTGGTCCTGGACTTGATCCGGGTCCTGGGCCTGGTGCGGGTGTGGGTGGGGGGTGGTGGGCAGGGCGCGGGCCAGTCTCGGTACGAGGATTTGTCCCTGGCGTACGGCCAGTTGGGGTTCGTCGCCCCAAAGGGTGTCCAGGAGGGGCGGGCTGTGCGGGCCGCCGTGTTCGTTGTGGTCGAGGTCGGCGAGGACGATCCGGCCCGGGTTCTCGCTCTGTGCGCTGCGCAGCAGTCCCCAGACCGGGGCGTGTACCAGGTCTGTTTCCTGCCCGGGGGTGGTGGGGACGGCGTTGCGGGTGATGACGGCGAGGCGTGAGGAGGCGAACCGGTCGTCCGCCAGCCATTGCTGTACCTGTGCCAGCAGGTGGTGCAGTACGGTGCGGACCGCGTCCGGGACCCCGGCCCCGTCCGTGGGTGTGGTGTCCAGGAGGGGGAGCAGGACCAGGGAGGGTGTCCGGGCGCCGTGGTCGAGGGTGTCCCGGAGTTCGCCGAGCGAGGTGTGGGCGGTTGCCCCGGGTGCCCAGGGGGTGTGGGCAGGGTCGCCGATGACGGCTACTTCTGCGCCCGGTGTGGTGGCGGGTCCGGCGGCGGGCGGGGTCCAGTCCACCTGGAACAGGCCGTTGGCGGTGGTGTGGTCGGCGGGGCGCAGGAGGTCCGCGGACAGGGGGCGCAGGGTGAGTGCCTCGACGGTGGCCACCGGTGTTCCGGTGGTGTCCTCGACGCTGAGGGCGTAGGCCGGTGAGCCTGGGGCGGTGCCGGGTGCGGGGGTCAGCCTGACCCGCAGGTCCGCGGGGCCTGTGGTGGTGTGGAGGGTGACGCCGGTCCAGGAGAAGGGCAGCAGGGGTGTGCCGGGGTGGCCGGTGAGGGCGGGCAGCAGCGGGTGAAGCGCGGCGTCCAGGAGGGCGGGGTGCAGGGCGAACCGGCCGGCGTCGGGGCGCAGTTCCTCACCGAGTGAGACTTCGGCGAACAGCTCGCCCCCGGGGCCGGTCCACAGGCGCCGCAGGTTTTGAAACGCCGTGCCGTACGCGTATTCCTCCTCGGCGAGCCGTTGGTAGGCGCCGCTCAGGTCGTTCTCGGTCGCGCCGGGCGGCGGCCACACCCCCAGACCCCCACCAGCACCAGCACCAGCACCAGCAGCACCGGGACCGGTGGTTTGGGTGTGGGGGGTGGTGGTCAGGCGTCCGTGCGCGTGCAGGTCCCATGCCCCGGAGGTGTGGGTGTCGTCGTTGTCGGGGCGGGTGTGGATGCGCACGGTTCGCCCGCCGTCGTCCTGCGGGGCCGATACGGATACCTGGAGCTGGAGGCCGCCGTGTTCGGGCAGGACGAGGGGGGCGGCCAGGGTGAGTTCCTCCACCACCGGGGTGGCGCTGTGGGTGCCGGCTTTGACGGCGAGTTCGAGGAGTCCGGTGGCGGGCACCAGGACGGTGCCGGCGATGGTGTGGCCGCTGAGCCAGGGGTGGGTGTGCCGGGAGAGCCGGCCGGTCAGTACGTGTTCGTCGCGGTCGGCCAGCATGACGGCGGCGCCGAGGAAGGGGTGGTCGGCGGCGAACATGCCGAATCCGGCCGCGTCACCCGCGCCGGCGCCGGCGGGGGCGTCCAGCCAGTAGCGCCGGTGCTGGAAGGCGTAGCCCGGCAGGTCGGTGCGGCGGGCGCCGGGGAAGACGTTCTCCCAGCGCACCGGGGCGCCCCGCAGGGCGAGGTGGGCCAGGGCGGTGGCGAAGACGGCCGCCTCGTCCCGGCCCCGGCGCAGGGCCGGGACGAGGACCCCGGCCGCCGTGTTGTCGTCGTCTTCTTCCAGGCACTGGCGTACCAGTGAGGTGAGGACGCCGTCGGGGCCCAGCTCCAGCCATTCGGTGACGCCCAGTTCCGCGAGGTGGCGGACTCCGTCGTGGAAGCGCACCGCTTCGCGGATGTGCCGTGCCCAGTATTCGGGGGAGGCGAGCTGTTCGGTGGTGGCGAGGGTGCCGGTGAGGTTGGAGACGACGGGGATGCGGGGCGGGTGGAAGGTGAGGTCCTGGGCGACGGTGCGGAATTCGTCCAGTACTTCTTCCATGTGGGGGGAGTGGAAGGCGTGGCTGACCGGCAGCCGGGTGGCTCTGCGGCCCCGTTCGCGCCACAGGGTGCTGAGCTGTTCGACGTTCTGCGCGTCGCCCGAGATGACGGTGGAGCGGGGGCCGTTGACCGCGGCGATGCTCACCGTGCCGGTCTCCTGGGCCAGGCTCTCGCGTACTTCTTCCTCGGTGGCCTCGATCGCGGCCATGGCGCCGCCTTCCTTGGCGGCCTGCATGAGCCGGCCGCGCTCGGCGACCAGGACGCAGGCGTCGGGGAGGTCGAGGACTCCGGCGAGGTGGGCGGCGGTGACCTCGCCGATGGAGTGGCCGAGGAGGAAGTCCGGGGTCAGGCCGTGGTGTTCGGCGAGCCGGAACAGGGCGGTCTCCACCGCGAACAGTGCCGCCTGGGTGAAGGCCGTCTGGTCGATCAGTGCCGAGTCCGCGGATCCCTTTGGTGCGAAGAGGACCTGTTTGAGGGGGCGTACCAGCTCGCGGTCCAGGTAGTGGCACACGGCGTCGAAGGCGGCGGCGAACACGGGTGAGGACGTGTACAGCCCGCGCCCCATGCCCAGGCGTTGGGCGCCCTGCCCGGTGAGCAGGAACGCGGTCTTCCCGCGCTGTGCGGGGGGCCCGCCGCGTACCACGGTGGCCGGGGTCTGTCCCTGGGCGAGCTGGGCCAGGCCTTCCAGCAGGCCGTCGCGGTCCGCGGCGAGGATCGCGGCGGTGTGTTCGTGCAGGGTGCGGGTGGTGGCCAGGGACAGGCCGATGTCCGCGAGAGGGGCGTCGGGCCGGCCGGTGAGGTGGGTGTGCAGGCGTCCGGCCGCCGCGCGCAGGGCGTCCTCGCCGCGCGCGGACAGCAGCCAGGGCACGACGGGCAGGGCCGCGGCGGGGGTGGGGGTGGTCTGCGGCCGGGAGGCGGCCGGGGCCGGGGCGGGGGTGTGCTGCTCGATGATGACGTGGGCGTTGGTGCCGCTGATGCCGAAGGAGGAGATCCCGGCGCGCCGCGGGCGCCCGGTCGCCGGCCAGTCGGTGGCCTCGCTGAGCAGTTTGACGGCGCCGGAGTCCCAGTCGACCATCGGGGTCGGCTCGTTCGCGTACAGCGACTTGGGCAGGACACCGTGGTGCAGGGCCTGGATCATTTTGATGACGCCGCCGACCCCGGCGGCCGCCTGCGCGTGCCCGATGTTGGATTTGAGTGAGCCCAGCAGCAGGGGTTGTCCGGTAGGCCGGTCCTGCCCGTAGGTGGCGAGGAGTGCCTGGGCCTCGATGGGGTCACCGAGGCGGGTGCCGGTGCCGTGGGCCTCGACGGCGTCGACGTCGGCGGGGGTGAGGCGGGCGCTGGCCAGGGCCTGGCGGATGACGCGTTCCTGGGCGGGGCCGTTGGGGGCGGTGAGGCCGTTGCTGGCGCCGTCCTGGTTGACGGCGCTGCCGCGCAGCACGGCCAGGATCCGGTGCCCGTTCTTCTGGGCGTCGGAGAGGCGTTCGACGAGCAGCAGGCCCACACCTTCCGACCAGCCGGTCCCGTCCGCGCCGGCCGCGAACGAGCGGCAGCGCCCGTCGGCGGACAGGCCGCGCTGGCGGGAGAACTCGACGAAGACGCTGGGCCCGGCCATCACCGTCACACCCCCTGCCAGGGCCAGGTCGCACTCGCCGTTGCGCAGCGCGTTCGCCGCCAGGTGCAGTGCCACCAGGGAGGAGGAGCAGGCGGTGTCGACGGTGACGGCGGGGCCCTCGAAGCCGTAGGTGTAGGACAGGCGGCCCGATACGACGCTGGAGAGGTTCCCGGCCAGCAGGAAGCCCTCGTACTCCGGCGGGCTGGCGGCCAGCCGCGACACGTAGTCGTCGTACATGGCCCCGGCGAACACGCCCGTACGCGATCCGCGCAGGGTGCCCGGGTCGATGCCGGCGCTCTCCAGGGTCTCCCAGGCGGTTTCCAGCAGGAGCCGGTGCTGGGGGTCGGTCGCGATGGCCTCGCGCGGTGAGATCCCGAAGAACTCGCGGTCGAACTGGTCGGCGTCGTGGAGGAACCCGCCGTGGCGCACGTAGGAGGTGCCGGTGTGGTCGGGGTCGGGGTCGTAGAGCCGGTCCAGGTCCCAGCCCCGATTGACGGGGAACTCGCTGATGGCGTCGGTGCCTTCGGCGACCAGGTGCCACAGGTCCTCGGGTGAGGTGACGCCGCCGGGGTAGCGGCAGGCCATGCCGACGATCACGATCGGTTCCTCGGTCGCGGCGGCGGCGCGTGCCGGGGCGGGCCGCGCCGCCGCCGCACCGGTACCCGTGCCCGCGGCCAGGGTGACCAGGCGGTCGGCCAGGGCCTGCGGGGACGGGTGGTCGAAGACCACGGTGGCGGGCAGCCGGGTCCCGGTGGCGGTGTTGAGCCGGTTGCGCAGTTCCACCGCGGCCAGTGAGTCGAAGCCGATCTCGTTGAAGGCGCGGCGCGGATCGACGGCCGCGGCACGGGTGTGCCCCAGCACGCCGGCCACGGTGGAGCGCACCAGTTCCAGGACCGCCTCGCGGCGCTTGTCCTCCTCCAGTGCCGCCATCTCCCGGGCCCAGCCGGTGCCGCCGCCCGCGGCCGCCGCCGCGGGGGTGCGGCGGGGGGCGGGGGCGACCAGGGCGCGCAGGAGCGGTGCGGGTGCTTCGGTACGGGCGCGCAGGGCGGCCAGGTCGAGGTCGGCGGGCACGCTCAGCGCCCGTCCGCCCGCCAGCGCGCGGTCGAACAGGGCCAGGCCGTGGCGCGGGGTGAGCGGGCGGACACCGGCCCGGGCCCACCTGGCCACCCCGGCCTCGCCGAGTGTGCCGCCCATGCCGTGGGTGGCGTCCCACAGGCCCCAGGCCAGGGAGGTCGCGGCGAGGCCGAGTGTGTGGCGGTGCGCTGCCAGGGCGTTGAGGTAGCTGTTGGCGCTGGCGTAGTTGGCCTGTCCCGGTGTGCCGGTGAGCCCGGAGACCGAGGAGAAGAGGACGAACGCCGACAGGGGCAGGTGCCGGGTCAGTTCGTGCAGGTGCCAGGCGGCGTCCGCCTTCGGGCGCAGGACGGCCTCAAGGCTCTGGGGGGTCAGGGCCTGGACGGTGGCGTCGTCCAGGACGCCGGCGGTGTGGATGATCCCGGTCAGCGGGTGCCCGGCCGGCACGGTGTCCAGCAGGGCGGCGAGCTGGTCGCGGTCGGCCACGTCGCAGGCCGCGAAGGTCACCTGGGCGCCCAGTTCCTCCAGCGAGGAGCGCAGTTCGCCCGCGCCGGGGGCGTCGGGCCCGCGCCGGCCGGCCAGGAGCAGATGCCGTACCCCGTGTCCGGTGACCAGGTGGCGGGCGAAGAGCGCGCCCAGACCGCCGGTGCCGCCGGTGATCAGGACCGTGCCGTCGGGGTCCAGCGGGGCCGCGGGGGTGGCGGTGTCCTGTGCGGCCCGCACCAGCCGGGGCGCGCGCAGGCCGCCTCCGGCCAGGGCGAGCTGGGGCTCACCGGTGGCCAGGGCCGCGGCGATCTCCTGGTCGGAAGGACCGGCGGAGTCGGCGGGGTCGGAAGGACCGGCGGGGTCGGCGGGGTCGGCGGGATTGGCGGGGTTGGCGGGACCGGCGGGGGTGTTGGGGGTGTTGGGGGTGGGGGAGTCGAGCAGGACCAGGCGGTCCGGGTGCTCGCTCTGTGCCGAGCGGATCAGGCCCCATACCCCGGCGCCGGGAAGGGCGCCGGTTTCCCCGGGGTGTCCGGCTCCGGCCGCTCCCCGGGTGAGGAACACCAGGCGGGTGTGGGCGTACCGGTCGTCGGCGAGGAACCGCTGCACCAGGGCCAGGGCGTCCTGTACGGTCCCGTGCACCGCGGCCAGCGGGTCCCCGGCGCCGGCGCCGAGGTCTGCCGTGCGGACGACCACGGCCTCCAGTCCTTCTGCTTCGGGGAGTTCGGTGCCCCGGGCCCACGCGATCCGGGGGCCCGGGCCCGCGGCCGCGGGTGTGGCGGCGGGCGGTACGGTCATCCACTCGACCTGGTACAGCCCCTCGGTGTGCCCGGCCACCGCGGCGGCGAGCGCCTCCTGGGGGACCACGCGCAGGGCCAGGGACTCCACCTCGGCCACCAGGGTGCCGGTGGTGTCGGCGAGGGTGAGCGCGAAGGTGTCCCGGCCCGCCGGGGAGATCCGTACCCGCAGTGTGGTGGCGCCGCTCGCGTACAGCTGGGTGCCGGCCCACGCGAAGGGGAGCCGCAGCGCGCCGTCGCCCGCCGCGTCGGCGGCGTGCAGGACCAGGGGGTGCAGTACGGAGTCCAGGAGCGCGGGGTGCACGGCGAACCGGGCGGCCTGCGCGTGCTGGTCGTCGGGCAGGCGCACGGTGGCGTACAGGTCCTCGCCCGAGGACCAGAGGCCGGTCAGCCCCTGGAAGGCGGGGCCGTAGTGGTATCCGAGGTCCGCGAGCCGCTCGTACACGCCCTCCAGTGGCAGGGCGGTCGCCCCGGCGGGCGGCCACTGCGCGAGATCATGCGTGCCGGTGCCGGTGCCGGTGCCGGTGTTGGTGTTGGTGTTGGTGGGTGGGCCGCCCAGGACACCGGAGGCGTGGCGTGTCCAGGGTGTCTGGCCGTGCCCGGTGGCGTCCGGCCTGGCGTGTACGGCGAAGGGCCGGGCGCCGTCGGGGCCGGGAGCGCCCACGGAGACCTGGACCCGGACGGCCGTGTCCTGGGGCAGTGGCAGCGGGGCCTCCAGGGTGAGGTCGCCCACCCGGTCCGCGCCGGTCCGGGTGCCGGCGGCCAGGGCCAGTTCGACGAAGGCCGTGGCGGGCAGGAGCACTCCGCCGCCCACCGTGTGGTCGGCCAGCCAGGGGTGTGTGGCGGCCGACAGCAGACCGGTCAGGACCAGGCCCTCACCGTCCGCGAGGTCCATGGCGGTGGACAGCAGCGGGTGGTCCGCGGAATCCAGGCCCAGTGTCCGTGCGTCACCGGGGGCGTGGGGTGCCAGCCAGTAGTGCTCGCGCTGGAAGGCGTAGGTCGGCAGATCGAGGGGGCGGCCGCCGGGGAAGAACGAGGCACCGTCGAGGGGTGCTCCGTGGACCCGGGCGGTGGCCAGGGCCGTGACCAGGGTCCGCGGCTCGGGGCGTCCGGCGCGCAGCAGCGCCACGGTGTGGGTGTCCTCGCCGGTGAGGCAGCCCTGGGCCAGTGGTGCCAGGACGGTGTCCGGGCCGATCTCGACGAACACGGTGGCGCCGCGCGCCTGCAGTTCCCGGGTCGCGTCGAGGAACCGTACGGCCTCGCGGATCTGCCCGGTCCAGTAGTCGGGTGAGGTGAGTTCGCCGGTGGTGGCCAGGCGCCCGGTGACCGTCGAGACGATCGGTATCCGCGGGGCGTGCCAGGTCAGTGAGGCCGCGACGGCGCGGAACTCTTCCAGGACGCCGTCCATGTGGGGGGAGTGGAAGGCATGGCTGACCTGGAGCCGGCGTGTCCTGCGGCCCTGTGCCCGCCACCGCCCGGCGAGTTCCTCGGCCGCGTCCTGGTCGCCGGAGACCACCAGGGAGGTGGGGCCGTTGACCGCGGCGATGGACAGCCGGCCGCTGAACTGGGCCAGGTCGGCGGCCAGTTCGCTCTCCTTCGCCTCGATGGCGATCATCGCCCCGCCGGCGGGTGCCGACTCCATCAGCCGTCCGCGGGCGGCGACCAGAGCCGCCGCGTCCTTGAGCGAGAGCACGCCCGCGCAGTGGGCTGCGGCCAGTTCGCCGATGGAGTGCCCGGCGAGCAGGTCGGGGGTGAGCCCGTGGTGCGCGGCCAGGCGGAACAGCGCGACCTCCACGGCGAACAGGGCGGGCTGGGTGTAGGCGGTGCGGTGCAGCACCGCCGCCTGCGCGGTGCCCTCGGCGGCGAACAGCACCGTGCGCAAGGGCTGCGGCAGATGCGCGTCCAGCGCGGCGCAGGCGGCGTCCAGTGCCTGGGCGAAGACCGGGTAGGCCTCGTACAGTTCCTGTCCCATGCCGGTGCGCTGGGCGCCCTGGCCGGTGAAGAGGAACGCGGTTTTGCCCGGGGCCGCGGCGCTGCCGGTGACGACCCGGGGGTCCTCCCGGCCCCCGGCGAGCGCGTCCAGGCCGGCCAGGAGGTCCTGCGGGGTGGTGGCGACGACCGCCGCCCGGTGGGGGAGCGCGGTACGGGTGGTGGCCAGGGAGAACCCGGTGTCGTACGCACCGGCCGCGCCGGTGGTGAACGCGCTGAGGCGGGCGGCCTGTTCGCGCAGTGCCGCCTCGTCCTGGGCGTGGAGCAGCCAGGGTGCGGGCCCGGACAGCTCACGCGCGGGCTCGGGGGCGGGTTCGGGGGTGGGCGGGCCCTGTTCGAGGATGACGTGGGCGTTGGTGCCGCTGATGCCGAAGGAGGAGACGGCGGCCCGGCGCGGCCGCCCGGTGTCGGGCCAGTCGGTGGCCTCGGTGAGGAGTTTCACCGTGCCCGGGGACCAGTCGACCATCGGGGTCGGTTCGTCCACGTGCAGGGTGCGGGGCAGGACGCCGTGGCGCATGGCCTGCACCATCTTGATGACGCCGCCCACCCCGGCCGCGGCCTGGGCGTGCCCGATGTTCGACTTGAGTGATCCGAGCAGGACGGGGGCGCGGTCCCCGCGCTCGTGCCCGTAGGTCGCGATGAGGGCCTCGGCCTCGATGGGGTCGCCCAGGCGGGTGCCGGTGCCGTGCGCCTCCACGGCGTCGATGTCCGCCGGGTTCAGGCCCGCGTCCGCCAGTGCCGCGCGGATGACCCGTTCCTGGGCGGGGCCGTTGGGTGCGGTAAGTCCGTTGCTGGCACCGTCCTGGTTGATGGCGCTGCCGCGGACGACCGCCAGGACCTGGTGCCCGTTCTTCCGCGCGTCGGAGAGCCGTTCCAGGACCAGCAGGCCCACGCCCTCGGCCCAGGAGGTGCCGTCGGCCGAGGCCGCGAACGACTTCGACCGGCCGTCGGCGGCCAGCCCCCGCTGCCGGGAGAACTCCACGAACATCCCGGGGGACGACATGATCGTGGCGCCGCCCGCGATCGCCAGTGCCGACTCGCCCGAGCGCAGTGACCGCAGGGCCAGGTGCAGGGCGGTCAGCGAGGACGAGCACGCCGTGTCGACGGTCACCGCCGGGCCCGCTAGGCCCAGTTGGTAGGCGATGCGCCCGGACATCACGCTGGGGGTGGTGCCGGTCAGCAGATAGCCCTCGACGCTGTCGGGCGCGTCCTGCATCCGGGGCCCGTAATCCAGGGTGGTGGCGCCGATGAACACGCCCGTACGGCTGCCCCGCAGCGTGTCCGCGTCCAGCCGCGCCCGCTCCACCGCCTCCCAGGCGGTCTCCAGGAGCAACCGCTGCTGCGGGTCCATCGCCAGCGCCTCGCGCGGCGAGATCCCGAAGAAGGCGTTGTCGAAGCGGGCCGCGTCCTTGAGGAACCCGCCCTCGCGCACGGTGCTGTGCCCGCTGCGGGCCGGGTCGCTGTCGTACAGGTCCCGTTCCCAGCCGCGGTCGGCGGGGAACGCGGAGACGGCGTCCCCGCCGCCGGCCACCAGGTGCCACAAGTCCTCGGGCGAGGCCACGCCGCCGGGGTAGCGGCAGGCCATGCCGACGATGGCGACCGGCTCGTCCGGCCCGCCGGGCAGCGCCGGCCCCTCGGCCCCCGGACCGTCCTTCCCGGCGAGGACGGCCTGGAGGTGGCTGGTCAGGGCGCCCGGTGTGGGGTGGTCGTAGAGCAGCCCGCCGGCCAGGCGCAGCCCCGTCGCGGAGGCCAGCGCGTCGCGCAGCTCCACCGACATCAGCGAGTCGAAGCCCAGCTCCTTGAACGTGGCGTGCGGGGGCACCCGCCGCCCGGCCGGATACTCCAGCACCGCCGCGACCAGCCCGGCCACCAGCGCGTCCGCGTCCACCGCGGGCCCCGCCCCCGGTGCGCCGGCCTCCCGCCCGCCGGGCGCGACTTCACCCGTGGGAGCCTCCCGCCCGCCGGGGGCGAGTTCACCCGTGGGAGCCTCCCGCCCGGGCGCGAGCTCGCGGGCGGGAGCGGTGCCCGAGACCCAGTAGCGCTCCCGCTGGAAGGCATAGGTGGGCAGTGGTACGCGCCGGGCGTCGCCGTAGGAGGGGATCGCACCCCAGTTGACGTGCGTACCCCGGACGAAGACCGCCGCCAGGGCCGCCAGCAGCGTCTTTGCCTCCGGCCGTCCCCGGCGCAGCGCGGCCACCGCGAGCACCGCGTCCCTCTCCCGGACACTGTCGCGGACCATCGCCGAGCAGACCCCGTCGGGTCCCAGTTCCACGAACGCGGTGGCGCCCGCGTCCTCCAGGGCGCGCACCGTGTCCGCGAACAGCACCGGGCGGCGTACCTGCTCCACCCAGTACGCGGCCGACGACCAGGCCTCGCCGACGGGTTCCCCGGTCACCGAGGACACCGCGCCGATGCGGGGCGCGCGCAGGTCCAGCCCGTCCACGACCGTACGGAAGCCGTCGAGCATCGGGTCCATCAGCGGGGAGTGGAAGGCGTGCGAGACATTCAGCCGTTTTGTCCTGCGTCCTTGGCCGCGCAGCCGCTCCGCGAGCGCCAGGACGCTCTTTCGCGCACCGGACAGGACCACCGAGCGGGGCCCGTTCACCGCGGCGATGCCCGCCTGGTGCTCCTGGCCGGCCAGGAGCGCGGACACCTCGCCGGGGGTGGCCTCGACCGCGACCATCGCACCGCCGGGCGCCAGTGCCTGCATCAGCCGCCCGCGCGCGGCGACCAGCCGCGCGGCGTCCGGCAGGTCGAAGACCCCCGCGACGTGCGCGGCGGCGATCTCACCGATGGAATGGCCGGCGAGAAGGTCCGGCACCACGCCCCAGGACTCGACCAGCCGGTAGAGGGCCACTTCGAGGGCGAAGAGCGCGGGCTGGGCGTACCCGGTCTCCTCCAGGCCCTCCCCGGAGGCGATCACCTCCAGCAGCGGCCGCTCCAGCAGCGGGTCCAGCTCGGCGCGGACCGCGTCGAAGGCCTCGGTGAACGCGGGGAACGCCCCGTACAGCTCCAGGCCCATCCGGGCACGCTGGGAGCCCTGCCCCGTGAAGACGAAGGCGAGCCGCCCCGGGCCGGCCGTGCCGCGCACCACATCGGCCGGGGTTTCGCCGTCGGCGAGGGCGTCGAGCGCGTGAAGGAGGCCGGGGCCGCCGCCGGGCGCGGCCAGTGCGACCGCCCGGTGCTCGAAGACGGTACGGGTGGTGGCCAGGGACCAGGCGGCGTCGGCGGTCACCGGCGCGCTCTCGCCCGCCAGGGCGTCCCGCAGGCGGGCGGCCTGGGCCCGCAGCGCTGTGTCCGAGCGCCCGGAGAGCACCAGCGGGACCACACCGGGAGCGGCGGCCGCCCGGTGGGCGGGAGCGCCGGGTGCCAGGGACACCGGGCCCTCGGTGAGGACGACATGCGCGTTGGTGCCGCCCATGCCGAAGGAGGAGACCCCGGCCACCAGCGGCCGCTCGGGCGCGGGCCACTCGGTCAGCTCCCGCTGCACCTCCAGTCCCAGCTCGTCCAGGGGGATCTGGGGGTGGGCGGCGGTGAAGTTGAGGCTCGCGGGCAGCCGGCGGTGGCTCAGCGCCAGCAGCGCCTTGAGCATGCCGACGATGCCGGCCGCGCCTTCGAGGTGGCCCACGTTGGTCTTGGCCGAGCCGACCCGCAGCCCCGCGCCCGGGGCCCGGCCCGCGCCGAGCACCGCGCCCAGCGCCGCCGCCTCCACGGGGTCGCCCACCGGGGTCCCGGTGCCGTGGAGTTCGACGTACTGCACAGTGGCCGGGTCGATGCCTGCCTTCTCGTACGCCTCGCGCAGGACACGCTCCTGCGCCGGCCGGCCGGGGACCGTCAGGCCCGCGGTCGCCCCGTCGTTGTTGACCGCGCTGGCGCGGATGACCCCGTAGACGCGGTCGCCGTCGGCCACCGCGCGGGCCAGCGGCTTGAGGACGAGGACCGCCCCGCCCTCGCCGCGCACGAAACCGTTGGCGCGGGCGTCGAAGGTGTAGGTGGTGCCGTCCGGGGAGAGCCCGCCGAACCGCTCCCCGGCGGCCGCGCTCTCGGCGAGGATGTTCAGGTTGACGCCCGCCGCGATCGCCGTGTCGCTCTCGCCGGAGCGCAGGGACTCGCAGGCCAGATGGACGGCGACCAGCGAGGAGGACTGCGCCGAGTCGACGGTCAGGCTCGGTCCGTTGAGGCCCAGGTGGTAGGAGACCCGGTTGGCGATGACGCCCCGGTTGACGCCGGTCATGGTGTGCTGGGTGAGCGCCCGGTCGCCGTACTGGTAGAGCAGTGCCGCGTAGTCGTCGCGCAGGGTGCCCACGAACACGGCGGTACGGGTGCCGCGCAGCGCGGCCGGGAGGGTGCCGGCGTCCTCCAGGGCCTCCCAGGCCAGTTCCAGCACCAGCCGCTGCTGGGGGTCCATGGTGAGGGCCTCGCGCGGTGAGATGCCGAAGAACTCCGCGTCGAAGGTGTCCACCCGGTCCAGGAACCCGCCCCGGCGCGTCCCCGGCCGGGCCGCCTCGTAGGCCGGCTCACCGGAGGCGGGCAGCCAGCGCCCGCCGGGCACCGGGGTGATGGCGTCCGATCCGGTGCGCAGCAGGTCCCAGAATGCCCCGGGGCCGTCCGCGCCGGGAAGCCGGCAGGACACTCCGACGACCGCGACGCCCTCGACGGGCCCGTCGCCCTGAGCGGCCCTGTGGAAATGGTGCTGATTCGTCATCGCGCTCGACTTCCCTTTCCAGTGAATCCGGCCGAACTGGGCGACCTTGAAAGGCATTTCGGTGACACTGCTTCGAGATCGTAGGCAGGTGGTCCTCTCGGCCCTCTCAGCGCGGCTCCACCGGGCGGTAACCACCCCGGTCACAGGCCGGGAGACCGCCGCATTACCCGTTCATGGGCGGGACGTTGATGACCCCGCAATAGTGTCGGCGTACGAAAGGGCGGCACCCGGCTACAAGAGAAGGCAGGTTGGATTTCGTCATGTCACAGCTCACCGACGACGTGGAAAAGCACACAAGTCATTATGTTGAGGCTTTCAACGCGGGCGACTTCGAAACCATGGACAGCTTCTACACGGCGGAGTCCGTCGCCATCTGGGAGCCGGGCAAGCCGCTGACGGGCGACGCGCGCCGGGAATACCAGAGGGAATTCCTCAAGAGCCGGCCCACGATGACCGCCGTGCCCCGGCAGACGTTCGTGACCGGCGACACGGCCCTGCTGATCGTCGACTGGACGATCGACACGGTCGACGCCGAGGGGAAGCCCGAGCGGCTCACGGGCACGGGCGTCGACGTCCTGCGGCTGGGCGAGGACAAGGTGTGGCGTTACGCCATCGACGACCCGTACGGCCAGGACTGACCCGGGACCGACCGCACCGCTCCCCTCCTCCCCACCCCACGGAAAGGACCGACCGAATCATGGCGTACACCTTCGAAGTCGACTTCGACCCGGCGAACCCCGACCTCACCGCCGACACCGACACCCAGAACGAGATCTTCATCCAGGCGTTCAACTCCGGTGACGGAGCGCTGTTCAACAGCCTCTACCGGGAGGACTCGATCTCGAACTTCTCCGGTGAGCCCCTCACCGGCGAGGCGCGGCTGGCGTTCTTCAAGGAGTTCCTCGGCACCAAGCCCGACCTGCGCGCCACGGTGACCCACGCGTATGTCGCCGGGGACGTCGCGCTGATCGGTGTCAACTACGAGATCGACACCACCGAGGCGGACGGGCGGCCCGTACAGCTGCGGGGCATATGCACCGACGTCCTGCGGCGCGGGGAGGACGGCCGCTGGCTGATGTCCATCGACCGTCCCGTGGCCGCGACGGGCCTGGTCGCCTCCTAGGGCGTGTCCGCTCGCGGACACGCCCTGGGCGTGCGGGCGCGAGCGAGGGGCACGACCGCGAACCCCCCTGGGACCAGGGGGGTTCTGGCGTCAATGACGGCACATCCCGTGTATTGCCCGTGTACTCCACGGCACTTCGAGGAGAGAAAAGTGGCCACGCAGGAAGAACTGACCTCTGTACTGGACGCGGTACGCGACGCCGTGCCCGCCCTTCGCCGCAACGGGGCCGCCGCGGAGGAGCAGCGGTGGATACCGCAGGAGAACATCGAACTGCTGGAGAGGGCGGGGGTGTTCCGCACGGCCGTGCCGCGTGAGCACGGCGGTCTCGACTTCGACGTGGCGCAGCAGGCCGAGGTCATCGCCGAGGTGTCCCGGGGGTGCCCCTCCACCGGCTGGCTGACGATGGTGTGGCTCACCAGCGCCTGGTGCGCGACCCTCTACCCCGACCAGGCGCAGAAGGAGGTCTTTGAAGGCAGCGGCAGGGTCTCCATCGTCTTCGCCCCCACCGGCACTCTCGAACCGGTCGAGGGCGGCTACCGCCTCGACGGCACCTGGCGCTTCAACTCCGGCTGCCGCGGCGCGGACTGGGACCTGCTGGCCGCGGTGGTGGAGCAGCCCGACGGGACGGCCCAGGAACTGGTCGCGCTGGTGCCCACCTCCGAGCTGGCCTTCGCCGACGACTGGCACGTCTCCGCCGGCGCCGCCACCGGCAGTTCCACGACCACCGCCACCGGCGTCTTCGTGCCCGCGCACCGGGTCGTACCGCTGGAGGAGGCCATGGTCTCGGCCACCGGCAACCGCTCCAACACCGGTGCCACCGGCCGCAATTACGGCCTGCTGGGCTACATCATGTCCAGTGTCTCGGCGACCTTCGTCGGGATGGCGCGCGGCGCGTTCGAACTGTTCCTGGAGCGGCTGCCAGGACGCGGCATCACCTACACCCAGTGGACCGAGCAGAGCCACCACCCGCTCACCCAGCAGCAGGTGGCCCTCGCCTCCAGCAAGATCGAGGCGGCCGCGGCACTCTCCCACTCCTGGCACCGGGTCCTGCAGGACGCGGCCGACGCGGGCGTCCAGCCCTCGGACGAGGAGAAGGCCGTCATCCGCGGCAGGACCGCCTACGCGGCGCAGCTCGCCAAGGAGGCCGTGGAACTGCTCTTCGCGGCCAGCGGCGGCTCGGTCATCCGCCGCGAGGTGGACCTCCAGCGCTTCCACCGCGACATCCAGGGCTTCTCGCTGCACGCCCTGGTCCAGCTCAACGCCAACCTGGAGGTGCAGGGCCGGGTCCTGCTGGGCCTGGAGCCCGGTACGTACTTCCTCTGATCCCGCCGCGGGGCCGCCGCCCGCGGGCGCGGCCCCGCACCCACGCGGAAGGCCCGGGCCGCGCTCACCGCCCCGGGCCTTCCGCGTACGCGGGGGCGGCGGGGCCCCCGAACGGGCCGGGGCCCCGCGGGCCGGTGTGCGGACCGCTCTGCGCCCACCGGGCCCGCAAGGCCCCGCACCCGCACACGCCGCCGCCCCCCAACGGCCGCCCCCGCCCCACACCCGGGCGGGCCGCCCACCGCACCGGTTCGGCACACACGGCGGCCCCGGAGCCAACAGCCCCGGAGCCAACAGCCCCGGGCCAACAGCCCCGGCTCAGTGGCTGGTGGCTAGTGGCCCGGGGCCGGGTCCGCCTTGCCGAAGCGGCCGTCGACGAAGAGCAGCCCGTCCTCGCCGCTGCCCCGGCCGGCCGCCAGGACCGTCCCGATGAAGATGGTGTGGTCGCCGAAGACGTGCGAGTCGCTCAGCTCGCACTCCAGCCAGGCCACCGAACCGCCCAGCAGGGCCGCCCCGGTGTGTTTCCCGGCCTCCCACGCCACCCCCTCGAACTGGGCCGCCCCCAGCGTGCGGTGCTTGTCGGCGAAATGCCGCGCCAGGGGCTCCTGCCGTACGCCGAGTATGTTGACGGCGAAGCGGCCCGCGGAGGTCAGCGCGCCGTGCATCACCGCGCCGTGGCTCACACTGCACAGCACCGACGGCGGATCGAGGGAGACCGAACTGAACGCGTTCGCCGTCATGGCGTGCACATGCTCGCCCCCCACGGTGATCACCGTGACACCGGTCGCGAAGCGGGACATCACTTCCCTGAGCCGGACGGGTTCCACCGGCTGTGGCCCCGAACGCAGGGCCGCGGGATCGAGTTCAGTGGACGCGGAATTCATGCCACCCTCTCCGAGGTATTTTGAGCAGCGCACATCACGTGCCATCCGTGGGTATCGCGTGGTTGTCCCTGGGTCCCGCCGGCCGGTGGCTTTCAACGTACCCGCGCCGGCCCCGGCATCTCCCACCCCCGGGTAACCGCCGCGCCACCTGCCCCTGCACATCGCGGATGACCCCGCGGTGACCGCTGGTTGACCGGACGCGAGCACCCTGTGGTGCATGGATCACACCAACACCGCAACCCCGTCCAGAGAACTGGCCGAACCTTTTCTCCGCGAAGTGCTCGCCGGTGCCGGCCTGGCCGTCGAATACGTCCGCGCGAAAGGCAACACCCTCTACCAACGGGACGGCGACGGCGGCGAGATCCCCGTCGTCGACTTCGCGGGCGGCTACGGATCCGTCCTGCTCGGGCACAACCGCCCCGAGATCGTCCAAAGGGCGCGGGAACTGCTCGACGGCGACACCCCCGTGCACGCCCAGTTCTCCAGCCACCCCTACGCCAACGCCCTGGCCGCCGAGCTGAACCGGATCATCCACCGGGAACTGGGCACCGCGGAACCGTACTTCGCGGTATTCGCCAACAGCGGTGCGGAAGCGGTCGAGGCGGCGGTCAAACACGCCGAACTGGACCGGGGGATGCGCACCGCCGCACTCCTGGAGGAGATCCGCGCACACCACGAGGCCGCGCGCACCGCGGTCGGCGACGGCACCGCCACCCTCGCCCCGCACACCCTGGAACGCCTGGGCCTGACCGCCCCGGCCGGCCCCCGCGAGGCCTTCGCCCTGCTGGAGGCCGAACTCACCCGGCGCAACGCCGAACAGACCGCCAGGCCACCGCTGTTCCTGGCACTGGAAGGCGGATTCCACGGCAAGCTCGCCGCCAGCGTGCAGCTCACGCACAACGAGGGATACCGCGCCCCCTTCAAGTCGCTCGCCGCCCAGGCCCGCTTCGTCCCCCAGGACCGGCCCGACATCCTCAAGCAGGTGCACGCCAGGGAACGCGGCGTCCTCCTCGGCGCGCAGGTCGTCGACGGCCAGCTCACCCTCACCGAACGGGAGTTCCCGGTCTTCTGCGCCTTCCTGGTGGAACCCATCCAGGGCGAGGGCGGAATCCGGGTGCTCTCCCGCGAATTCGCCGAGGAGATCCAGCAGTTCTGCGAATCGATCGACTGCCCCGTCGTCGTCGACGAGATCCAGAGCGGAATGGGCAGGACCGGGACACTCCTCGCCAGTGCCCCCCTCGGACTGCGCGGCGACTATTTCACCCTCGCCAAAACACTGGGCGGCGGTATCGCCAAGACATCCGTGATGCTGGTGCGCGAGAAGTACTACCGGAAGGAATTCGAGATCGTCCACAGCTCGACCTTCGCCAAGGACAGCTTCTCCTGCCACATCGCCCTCAAGGTCCTCGAACTGCTGGAGGCCGACGGCGGACGGGCCTACCGCGCCGCCCAGGAGCGGGGAGCCGCGCTGCGCGCCGCACTGGACGGCGTACGGGCGGACTTCCCCGACGTCGTCGCCGACGTCCGGGGCCGGGGCCTGATGCAGGGCCTCGAATTCCTGGACCAGTCCGGCTCCTCCTCACCGGTGGTCCGGGAGATCGCGGGCGGCGGGTTCTTCGGCTACGTCCTGGCCGGGCACCTCCTGCGCCGCCACCGGGTGCGTACGTTCCCCACCGCGAGCGCGCTCAACACCCTGCGCTTCGAGCCCTCCATCGACCTGACCGACGCCGAGATCGCCCAGCTCGACACCGGGCTGCGCGACGTGTGCGAGCTGCTG
Source organism: Streptomyces sp. NPDC087420 (assembly GCF_044744165.1). Taxonomy (NCBI): domain Bacteria; kingdom Bacillati; phylum Actinomycetota; class Actinomycetes; order Kitasatosporales; family Streptomycetaceae; genus Streptomyces; species Streptomyces sp. NPDC087420. The sequence continues at coordinate 100,347 of NZ_JBIUXU010000020.1, read as the reverse complement.
CGGGCGGGGGCGGGCGAAGCGCTGACCGCGCCCTGAGCCCACCGGCCCACCCCCCCCCGGGCGTGGCATTCAGATTAAAGACCTGGTCAAGGCAGGGGATGGTCAGCGATGATGCGGGCACGGGCGCGACTCCTGTGAGGATCCTTCAGCATAGAGAACTGGAAGATCATCAGGGGCCGCGCCCGCTTGGCAAATCAAAACCGGGATTCCGGCGGCAAACCGGAACCACGCGAGGCCATGGCAATTGCCATGGCCGGTGGCCATTGAACGGGGGAGTTCATGCGATTTCGTGTCCTGGGTGCGTTGGAAGTCAATGATGATGACGGCTTGGTGGAACTCGGCGGTATAAGGCAGCGATCCGCTCTCGCCTACCTCCTCCTCCACGCCAACCAGGTGGTCTCCACCAGCCGGTTACTCGCGGCGCTCTGGCCGGCCGACGACGCGCCCATGACCGCGCGGAAGATCCTCCAGAACGCGATCTGGCGGCTGCGCGGAGTCCTCGCCCAGCTGTCCCCCGGGGAGCCGGCCCCCGAACTGCTGACCTGGTACCCCGGGTACATGCTGCGGGTACGGCCCGAGCAGGTCGATCTCCTGGTCTTCCAGCAGCGGGTCGCCGAGGGCCGGGCGGCCCTGGCCGCCGGCCGCCCGGCCGCCGCACGCGACCTGCTGACGGAGGCACTCGCGCTCTGGCGCGGCTCGGTCCTCGCCGACCTCGCCGAGGAGGGCACCTACTGGGCCGAGGTCACCTCGATCCAGAAGAAACGCCTCGACGTCATGGAGGACTGCTTCGAGGCGGAGCTGGCCTGCGGCGGCCACCAGAGCGTGCTCCACGAACTCAAGGCACTGGTCGAGGCCGAGCCCCTGCGCGAGCGCGCCTCGCGCCAGCTCATGCTCGCCTTCTACCGCTGCGGCCGGCAGGCCGACGCCCTCGCCGTGTACGGGAGGGTCCGCGAGGCCCTGGTCGAGGGCCTCGGCCTGGAGCCGGGCCCCGAACTCCAGCAGCTCCAGCGGGCCGTCCTGACCCAGGACCCGGCGCTGGACCTGCCCCGCACCGCCCAACTCCCCCCGCCCGGGCAGACGGTACGGCCACCCCGGCCCGGATCACCCGCACTGCCCGCACCGCCCGCACCGCCCGCGCGGCAGGACATCCTGCCCCCCTCACCGCGCGCGGCCGTGCCCACGGCGGCGCGCATCGCCCTGCCGGGCGAATACCGGCAGGCCAGTGTGCTCCTGCTGCGCTTCGGGCTCGGACCCGAGTTCGGCACCCTGCCGCCGGAGGACGTCGACCGGGTCCTCGACGCGGTGACCCAGCTCGCCCGCGAGAAGATCGAGGCGGAGGGCGGCATCGTCGCCTCGGCGCTGGGCTCCGTCCTGCTCGGGCTCTTCGAGGACACCGCCACCGACACCCCGGTGAGCGCGGGCGCGGTGCGCGCGGTACGGGCCGCCGCGGCCGTCCGCGACTGCCTGGCCATCGCCGCGGACACCCTGCACTCCACGGGGGAGGCGCTGTCCGCGCACGGCGCGGTCTCCACCGGGCAGGTCGTCGTCTGCCGCTGGCCCGGCGCCGGTGTGACCCCGCCGTGGATCGGCGGCCATCTCGTCGACGACTGCCGCACGGCACTGGGCACGGTCCCCGCGGGTGAGGTCCATGTCTGCGAGGCCACCCGCCGGCTGACCGAGGGCCGCATCACCTACCGCGGCGGCGGCACCGGCATGGTCCCCTGGAAGCTGATGGCCGTGGGGGACGGCTTCACCAACCAGTGCGGGACCTCGGCCGGCGACCGCGAGTGCGAACTCGACCTGATGCGGGCCGTCCTGCTCAGGACCCGGCACCGCTCCACCCCGCACCTGGTGACCGTCCTGGGCCCGCCCGGCCGCAAGGCCCGGCTGCTGCTGGAGTTCCAGCGCCTGGTGCAGACCGGCACCGCCGAGCCCGTACGGGTACTGACCGGCACCGTCGCCCCCTCGCGCGGCGGCATGTCCGCCCCGGCCCAGATGCTCGCCTCCTACGCCGGGACGGGCCCCGGGGACACCCCCGGCTCCGCCTCGGCCAAGCTCGACACGGCCCTGGCCGGGCTCACCGACGACCAGGAGACCCGCGCCGCCCTGCTGGCCGCGCTGGGCCCGCTGATCTACGCGCGTGGCCCGGTACGGCGCGCGGTCCTGGGCGCCTGGCGGGACTTCCTCGCCCTGGCCGCGGCCAAGCACCCCCTCGTGGTGATCTGGGACGATCTCGAGCGCGCCGACGAACCGCTGCTCGAACTGGTCGAGGAACTGGCCGACCCGCGCGCCGACCTGCCGCTGCTGAACGTCGTCGGCGCGGACGCCAGGCTCCTCGCGCGCCGCCCCGGCTGGGCCGCCGGCCGCGCGCAGGCGATGACCATCAGCCTCGGCCCGGTCGCCGACGACGCCCTCGACCAGCTCCTCGAATGCCTGCTCATATCGGGCCGGGCAGCAGTGGTCGCCTAGGGCCTGTCCGCGAAGCGGCGCCCGGCCCGCGCGCTCGCGGCGCCGGAGGACCGGGCGAGTACCTCCCGTACACGCCCGGTCCTCCGCCCGTGAGATCACACGCACCAGACACCGCGAGCCCCGCCCCGCAGGGCGGACGGGCCCACTTCGCGGACACCCCCGGGGCGTGTCCCTTCCGGACCCTGCACCGCGCCGCCCGCCCCGCACCGTGTTGCCGGGAGGCCCGAGTACGGTTCCGTGCCCGGGCCTCCCTCCGCCGTGCGACACGCCCCCGTGGCGAAAGGCACGGGGGTACCCCCGCACCGGACGGCGCGGGCTCAGCCGGCCAGATCCGAGAGAGAGGGACCGGCCCGGACCACCCGCGCCGCCCGGACCACCCGCGCCGCCCGGGGCGCCGCGGCGCTGCCCGCGCCGGTCAGGCCGCCGGCGCGGGCCAGTGCCCGGATCACCTCCAGGCACCGCGGCGCGTGGGGCGGCAGCGTGTGCGCCGCCGACTCGATCAACAGGGATATCGCGACCGCGTGCTGGGGGGCCGCGCCCCGGGGGAAGGCCGGCACGTCCCCGCCTCCCGGGCACGGCGTGCGGCCCGCGGCGGCCAGCACCTGCCCCGCCCACCGCGCCACCGAGACCCGTGTCCCGCGGTGCGCCAGGACGCCCGGCACGGGAACGCCCAGCAGGTTCCGCTCGAAACGGCGCAGGATCGCCCCGGAGTACTCCGCCAGCAGGGATCCGCCCGGCGCTCCCTCAGGGGCCGGGGCGGGACGGCGGACCGCGGGAGCACCGTCACCGGACACCGTTGTCCGGGACGTGGCCCTCGCCCGGCGCAGCCCCTCCGTGAGGGCCGCGGTGAACTCCCTGCCGACGAAGACGGCGAGTGTCGCCTCGTGCTCGAAGGGCTCCTGGGCGGCCCGCGACGAGGACCCGGAGCCGGGGTGCTCGCGCTGCGTACGGCTGTTGTCCATACGAGCAGCCAACCAAGTCCCGTACACCGCACGACCACCTGCCGGTCTGCGCGCCGGCCGTGGAAGGGCCGTGACCGGCCGGTTGCCACGCCCGGCCGCTCACCCCCCACCGCGCCCGCACGGGCCCCGGCCGCGGCGGCGGAAAAAGAATCAGTCCTAGGTGTCGCCGCCGGAGACCGCCTGGAGCGGCAGCCCGCCGGGCTCGGAGAGCCGGGTGAGGCTGAGCGTGCTGGTGCTGCGCTGCCCCACCCCCCAGAACGGGCGCTTGCCGAGCAGCTCGGGCCGCGCGCACGCCACGATCAGCAAGGGGCAGTTGTCGGCCGTGGTGGCCAGCTCCTCCACCCAGTCCAGCACCGCGTCCGAGGCGAGATGCAGATCGTCCAGGCACAGCACCAGCGGCTGCTGCCGCGCCCGCAGGGACAGCAGCTCCGCCCAGCCGTTCATCACAGGGCGGGGGTGCACGGAGGGCGGCAGCGGACGGTCCGGTACGACCAGGTCCCGCAGCAGCCGGTCCGCCACCGGTCCGCTGCCGGCCGTCCCGTGCACCAGACGCATGAGCAGCTCGCCCTGCGAGGTGCCGGGGGGAATCGACGAGAACTCCCGCCACGCGTCCAGCAGGGCACCGGCCAGCGTGCCCGCACCGCTCACCGGCGCCGAGGGCCGCAGCACCAGCACCCCGCCCGGACTCCGCGTGATCCGGTGCTCGAACTCCGCCAGCAGCCGGGACTTGCCCGACCCCGGCTCGCCCAGGACCGTCAGCAGACACGGCACACGGTGATGGCGGGAATGCGCCAACAGGCTGTTCAGGATGTCCAGTTCATGCTCCCTCGGGAACACCACACCCCCCGGGACCCCGCCCGGGCCACCGCCCGCGATCCCGCCCGTGTCCGCCCCGCGCCCCTGCGGATAGATCGCGCAGGCCTCCCGCACGTCGAAGGCCATGCCCGCCTTCCCCCGCACCCGCACATAGCGCACCTGGCTGTCCGTGCCCACCGCCGCCTTCCGGCTCACGTACACCTTGCCCGGCGGCACGTCGGACAGCAGGCGCTGCGCCGTGTCCAGCAGCGCCCCCACCACGGAGACCCCGCCGCCCGGCGCGCCGGGCGCGTCACGGACCAGCACCCCGCCGGTGGTGACCACCGAACGGACCGCCAGGTCCCTCACGTCCCCGAACCTCTCCCGTACGGCCAGCGCCGTGCGCACCGCGTCCAGCGACGCCGTCGAAGGGTCCCCCCGCAGTCCGAACAGCGCCGCCGAGAGATGCCCCACCGACCCCACGACGGTCCCGCCGTGCTCCTCGATGCACTGCGCCACCAGGGTCACCGCCCGGTGCAGCGCGGCATTGAGCTGCTCCGCGTCCAGCGGGTGGTCCGCCGGGGTGCCGGTCTGGATCAGGAGGACGGACACCTCCTGGCGCCTGCTCGCCGGCGCGCCGCCGCCGGGCGCCCGCACGGCCGGGGTGTCCTCCTCCACCGGCCGGCCGGGGTCCCTGGGACCGATCACCGCGACGGGCGCCCCGGCCGGCCGCGCCGCCGCCCCGGACGCGTCCGGCGCCGCCCCGGAGGGATCCGCCCCCAAAGGGTCCGGGCCCGGCCCGGCCGGCGCGGGCACCGGCACATCCCCCAGTGGCGCCTCCCTCATCCGTGTCACCTGCGCCACCTCCGCCGGCTCCTCGGCGGGCGCCGTCAGCGAGGGGTGGTGGTGCAGGATGTGCTGCTGGAGGGTCTGGAGGTCACGGGAGGGTTCCAGGCCGTACTTCTGGACCAGTTCGAGCCGCACCCGGCTGAACACACTCAACGCCTCGGCCTGCCGCCCGCAGCGGTACAGCGCGAGGATCAACTGCCCGCACAGCCGCTCGCGCAGCGGCTCCGACTCCGCCAGCGAGACCAGCTCGCCCAGCACGGCGTGGTGCCGCCCGCAGGCCAGCTCCGCCTCGAAGCGGTACTCCATCGCGTCGAGCCGCAACTGCCGCAGCCGCGCCACCTCCGGCCAGTCCAGGCCCTGTTCCACCAGGTCCGACAGGACAGGGCCGCGCCACTCGTCCAGCGCCTCGCGCAACAGCTCCGCCGCCAGGGCCGGTTCGCCCGCATCGAGGAGTTTGCGGCCCTCGCCCACCCGCCGGTCGAAGCGGGAGACGTCAAGGGTGTCGGGGGCGACCTGGAGCATGTAGCCCGGGGACCGGGTGAGCAGTTCCGGGGCCGGGGCCCCCGGCACCTCCAGCAGCGCGTGCGGCCGCGACAGCGCCGCCCGCAGCCCGGACACCGCGTTCTGTATGATCTTCCTGGCCGTTACGGGACGGCTCTCCTGCGACCACAGGGCGTCCAGCAGCTCGCTGGTGGCGACCACGTGATTGGCCCGTAAGAGTAACTTCCCCAAAACCGCACGCTGCTTGAAGCCGCCCAGGACCAGCGTACGGTCCCGGGACTGGACTTCCAGCGGACCCAGAATCTTGAATTCCACGTTTTCTCCCCATGACTTGACCAACCGACCGTCGGTGACTGGGGCTCGCGCTACCTGCCCCCTTGCGTGACCGCGTCCCGGACCCCGCGCAGCACCAGCCCGGCCACGGCGTCGAGGTTCTGGTCCAGAAAGAAGTGACCGCCGGGGAAGACCTCCAGCTCATACCCCGCCCGGGTGAACTCCCGCCACCGCGCCGCCGCTTCGACCGCGACGACCGGATCCTCGCGCCCGGCCAGCACGCTCACCGCGATCTCCAGCGGCGCACCACCGCTCCACCGGTAGGAGGCCAGCGCCCGGTAGTCGGCACGCAGCGCGGGCAGCGCCATCTCCACCAGCTCGGGATCGTCGAGCACGGCGGCACCGGTCCCGCCCAGGGAGCGGACGGCCGCCAGGATCTCCCGGTCGCCGGCCAGCACGTCGTGCCGGTCCGGACGGGGGGCGGGCGCCCCGCGCGCCGAGAGGAACAGCCGCACCGGGAGCGGCGCGCCCGCGGCCGCCAGGGCACGGGCGGTCTCGTAGGCGAGCAGCGCGCCCATGCTGTGGCCGAAGAAGGCGTACGGGCCGCCCGGCGCCGCGCCCAGCTCCCCGGCGATCCGCCCGGCCAGCTCGACGATGCCCGCCGGCCCCGTCTCGTTCCTGCGGTCCTGGCGCCCGGGGTACTGCACGGCCAGCACGTCGACGCCCGGCCCGCCGGGACCCTCGCCGGCACCGGGGCCGCCGGCGCGGGCCGACAGCCGGCGCGCCAGGGGAACGTACACACTGGCGGAACCGCCGGCGTGCGGGAAACAGATCAGCCGCACCGCGCCGGGCCCCGCCTCCGCGAACCGCCTGAACCACTGACTGTTCATCGTGTTCCTCAACTCCCTGCGTGCGATCGGGGTTGCTCGTAGAGTTCCCTGAGCGCGGACCGGGCACGGCGCACGGCCCCACCCGCCCCGCCGACCGGGCACCCGGGCGGCCCGGCGCGCCCCGCCCCCGGCGGGCCGGGAGAGCGGCCGGCTCTCCTCGCACCCGGGCACCACCACACAGGCGCCTGCCGCGGCGCGGGGTCCCCGGCCGCCCCCGGCCCGCTCACCGGAGGAGCGGCCCGCACGGCACCGGGCAGCCGGGCCGCAGCCGCGCCGGCCCCGCCCCTCGCGTTTCCCCGCACCGGACTCCCCTCTGGCGGCCCTCGGTCCGGTCCCACAGTCGCGGATGGTCCTTCGGGTTTGCTTCGGGTCCGGTTCGGGGCACCCACCCCTCCTTCCCGACCGCGCCCGGTTGGGGCCCGCTTGAGGCCTCGTCACTCCGTGAGCCGCCCGGGTTACTGTGTGATCATGCGATTCGGGGTGCTGGGCCCACTGGAGGTGTGGAGCGCCGAGGGGAGCCTGGTGCCGGTTCCCGAGGTGAAGGTCCGTACGCTCCTCGCGGACCTCCTCGCCCACCACGGCGAGGTCGTGCCCAAAGGACGGCTCATCGAAGACCTCTGGGGCGGCTCCGCCTACACCGCCCGCCCCACCTCATCCTTACAGGCCAAGGTCTCACAACTGCGCCGCGCCCTGGAGAACGCGGAAACGGGCGCCCGCTCCCTCATCGCCCACCAGGCACCCGGATACACCATCGACATACCCGCCCAGGCACTGGACGTCGGCCGGTTCCGCGCCCTGGTCGCCGAGGCCCGCACCTGCGACGAACCCCGCGAGAAAGTCACCGTCCTGACGGAGGCCCTGTCACTGTGGCGCGGCCCCGCCTTCGCCGACTTCGCCGACCAGCCGTTCGTACGCTCCGCCGCGGCCACCCTGGAGGAAGAACGCCTCGCCGCGGTCGAAGTCTACGCCGAAACCCGCCTGGAACTGGGCGAACACAGCGCCCTGGTCGCCGAACTCACCGCCCTGGTCGAGCGGTTCCCCCTCCGCGAAGGCCTGCGCGTCGTACAGATGCGCACCCTCTACCGGGCCGGACGCCCCTCCGAAGCACTCGACAGCTACGCGGACCTGCGCCGCCGCCTCGACGAGGAACTGGGCCTGATGCCCGGCCCCGCGCTCGACGCCCTCCAGCAGGCGATCCTGCGCCACGACCCCCAACTCGCCCGGCCCGACTCCCCTCCCGCCCCCGCCACCGCGGCCCGCGCCCGCACCAACCTCACCGCCTCGGTGAGCACCCTGGTGGGCAGGGACGAAGCCATGGACGAGGTACGCCGGCTCGTCTCACACCGCCGCCTGGTGACCCTCACCGGCCCCGGCGGCGTCGGCAAGACCCGGCTGGCCGCCGCCACCGTCGACGGCCTCACCGCCCAATTCCCCGACGGGACCTGGCTGGTGGAACTGGCCGGCGCCCGCGCCCCCGAACGCACCATCGGACCCGAACCGCTCGCCGAACAGATCATGGCCGTACTGGGCATCAGGGAATCGGCCTCCGACAGCCCCGCCGCGGGAGCCACCCAGCGCCTCGCCGGCATCCTCGCCTCCCAGCGCCTCGTCCTCATCCTGGACAGCTGCGAATACGCGATCGACGACGTGGCACACCTCGCCGGCCCGCTGCTGGACAGCGCCCCGGGCCTGCACATCCTCGCCACCAGCCAGGAACCCCTGCGCGTCAGCGGCGAGACACTCTGGCCCGTGCCCTCGCTCGGCCTCCCGCCCTCCGGCGAGGAAAGGCCCGACACCGTCCTCGCCTCCAGCGCCGTACGCCTCTTCGTCGAACGGGTCCGCGCCACCGACCCGGACTTCGCACCCGACGCCGCCACCGTCCGCAGGATCGCCGGCATATGCCGGCGCCTCGACGGCATCCCCCTCGCCCTCGAACTGGCCGCCACCCGCGTCAGGGCACTGGGCGTGGACGAACTCTACGACCGGCTCGACGACCGCTTCCGCATCCTCACCAGCGGATACCGCGACGCCCCCCACCGCCACCGCACCCTTGAGGCCACCATCGACTGGAGCTGGAGCCTGCTGGACACCCGCGGACAGACCGTACTGCGCAGGCTCTCCGTCTTCGCCGAGGGCTGCGACCTGGAAGCCGCCGAACAGGTCTGCTCCGGCACCGGCATGACGGCCCAGGACGTGGTCGACGCACTCGCCGTGCTCGTGGACCGCTCACTGGCCCTCAGGAGCGACAGCCCCGCCGGCGCACGCTACCGGCTCCTGGAATCCGTCGCCGCCTACAGCCAGCAGCGCCTCGCCGAATCCGGCGAGTCCGGCGACCTGGCCGCCCGCCACCTGCGCTACTACACCGACCTGGCCGAACGCGCCCAGCCCCACCTCCACGGCCGCGACCAGCGCCGCTGGCTGCGCCGCCTGGACGCCGAGGCCGCCAACTTCCAGCGCGCGCTCCAAGAGGCCAGGCGCGCCAAGGACACCCACCGCGCCCTGCGCCTGGCCAACGCCCTGAGCTGGTACCGGTTTTTGCGCGGCCGGCTCGGCGAGGCCCGCAGGGCACTGGCGACCGCACTGGCCGTCGACAGCGAGGCGGACGGCGGCAGAGCGGCCCCCGCCGAACGGGCCGAAGCCGCCTGCTGGCACGCCGGCTTCTCGATGCTGCTGGGCGACGGCGCCCCCGACCCCCCGCCCCCCGCCGCCCCCGCCGGGCACGAGGTGGGACAGGTCAGGGCCGAGTGGTTCCTCGGCGCCGCCCACTGGAGCGTGGGCGTCCTGTCCGCCGGGGAGGACGGCGTCCAGCGCGCCCTGCGCAACTCCCGCGCCCTGCACGACAGCTGGGGCACCGCCGCGGCCCTCAGCAGCCGCGCCGCCCTGGCCCTGGCCCGCGGCGACCTCGACGCCCTGCGCGACAACGCCCTCGAAGCCCGCGCCCAGTTCACCGAACTCGGAGAACAATGGGGACAGTTGAAAGCCGCAGAGGTGCTGAGCGTACTGGCCGAGATCAACGGCAACTACGAACAGGCCGAACAACTCCACCGCGAAGGACTGCGGATCGCCGAGGCCCTCGAACTGTGGCCCGAAGTCTCCCGCCAGCTTTCCGGACTCGGCCGCATCGCCATCCTCGAATGGCGCTACCGCGAGGCCGAGGACTTCCACACCCGCGCCCAGCGCCTCGCCGTCGAGCAGGGCAACCGGCCCGCCGAGCAGTTCGCCGCCCTCGGCCTGGCCCTCGGCGCCCGGCGCGAGGGCAACCTGGACGTCGCCGAGGCCCGGCTGCGCCCCTGGCTCACCTGGAACCGCAGCCGCTACGACGCCCCGGGCCTGGCCCTCGTACTGGCCGAACTGGGCTTCATCGCGGAGCAACGCGTGGACGCCGCACAGGCCCTGACGCTGCATCAGGACGGCCTGGCCACCGCGACGGCCACCGGCGACCCCCGCGCCGTGGCCCTGGCACTGGAAGGCCTCGCCGGCGCCCACTCCCTGGCCGGCCAGTGGGAAAGGGCGGCCAGACTGCTGGGCACGGCCGCCGCCACCAGACGGCGCACCGGCGCGCCCCAGCCGCCCGCCGAGCAGGCCGACGTGGAACGCATCGCGGCGCGCCTGCGCAACGTGCTGGGCGAGGAGGCGTACGCGGCGGAGTTCTCGGTGGGGGAGCGGACGGACCATGTGACCCAGGCCGCCGCGGAGATGGAGCGCTCCCCTCCCGCCAAGGAAGCCGACGGCACGCCGGCCGGCCGGCCCCCGGACTCCCGGTAACCGCCGCCCGGGCGGTCACCGGCCGGCAACCACCCGGTAACCGCCCACCGCCCAGCGGGTGTTCAGCGGTTCAGGACGCCTGGGACTCGAACTTCACACGCCGGTCGTACTCACCGCGGGCGACCGCGATCTCGTGCTGGTGCGCCTCCGTCCACGCCACCAGGGCCTGGATGGTGTCGTGGAGCGTCGCCCCCAGAGGAGTGAGTTCGTAGTCCACCCGGGGAGGCACCACGGGGTGTACGGTCCGGCGGACGAGCCCGTCCCGTTCGAGCTGACGCAGCGTCACCGTCAGCATCCGCTGGCTGATCCCCTCGATCCTGCGGCGCAGTTCCGTGAAGCGCAGGGTCCGCCGTTCCAGCAGCGCTATGACCAGCAGCGACCACTTGTCGGCGACGCGGTCGAGGATCTGCCGTACCTCGCAGCCCTCCCGCGTGTCCCACTGGAGGATGTCGTAGTCCCCATCGGTACCCGTGCAGTGCGTCGGTGACTTTAAAGTGCCTTCTTCCATGACCGGTCAGCTTGCCCGATGATTCCGGGAGTTACAAGTGGGAACCGGCGGGCTCTCCCGTAACCCGACTCCGCGCCCGGGGAACCGCGCATTGTTTCCCCCGGGCGCTCCACCTGCGCCGGTACCGGAGCGCGGGCGTATTTCCTTTCGTCATTCATGATTCCTGCGTGTTTTCAAGGAGACTTCCTGTGTCCACAGTGCAAAACCCGTCGGGCAGCGGCACCGACCGCATGAGCGGGCGCGCGTGGGGCGTGCTGTTCGTGCTGTGCGGCGCGATCTTCCTGGAGGGCATCGACGTAGCGATGCTCAATGTGGCGCTTCCCTCGATCCGTGAGGACCTGGGCCTGTCCACGGGCACGCTCCAGTGGGTCATGAGTGCCTACGTGCTCGGTTACGGCGGCTTCATGCTGCTCGGCGGCCGGGCCGCCGACCTGTTCGGACGCCGTCAGATGTTCATCTTCTGGCTGGTGCTGTTCCTGCTCTTCTCCGGCCTCGGCGGCCTGGCCACCGAGGGCTGGATGCTGATCACCGCCCGGTTCGTGACCGGTGTCGCGGCGGCCTTCATGACCCCGGCCGGCCTGTCGATCATCACCACCAGCTTCGAGGAGGGCCCCAAGCGCAACAAGGCCCTGCTCGTCTACTCGGGCACCGCCGCCGGCGGTTTCTCCATCGGCCTGGTCGTCGGCGGCCTGCTGGCCGCGGTCAATTGGCGGTGGGTGTTCTTCGCCCCGGTGATCCTCTCCTTCCTGATCCTGGTCACCGCCATCGCCCTCATCCCCAAGTCGGCCCGGCCCCGGCGTGACGGCCAGCCCGTCGACCTGGCCGGCGCGATCACCGTCACCGGCGCGATCCTGCTGCTCGTGTTCGCCGTCGAGCGCGCCACCCACGTGGCGGCCCCCTGGACCGTGGGCACGGTCGCCGCCAGCCTGGTGCTGTTCCTCGCCTTCACCGCCATCGAGCGCAAGTCGGCCTCCCCGCTGGTGCGGCTCGGCATCTTCCGCAACTCCGCGCTCGTGCGCTCCAACATCGCCGGACTCCTCTTCGCGGCCGGGTTCTTCGGCTTCCAGTTCATCGTCGTCCTCTACCTCCAGGAACTGCGCAACTGGTCGACCCTCGAGACCAGCTTCGCGATGATCGTGATCGGGATCGACGCGATCCTCTCGCCGACGCTGACGCCCAAGCTGGTCGAGAAGTTCGGCAACGCCCGGGTGATCTTCGGCGGCCTGGTCCTGGCCTCGCTGTCGTACGCCCTGTTCCTGCCGGTCCAGGCGGACTGGACGTACGCGATGATGTTCCCGAGCCTGATCATCCTCGGCCTCGCCTTCTCCCTGGCCTACGGCCCGCTCACCATCGTCGCCACCGAGGGCATCGAGGAGGAGGAGCAGGGCGTCGCCGGCGGCCTGCTGTACACCTCCTTCCAGTTCGGAGCGGCCCTGGGGCTCTCCTCGGTCGCCGCGGTCAACATCGCCGCCACCGACGGATCGTCGCCCGCCGCCCAGCTCGACGGTTACCAGGCCGCCCTGGTCGTCCCCCTGGTCGCGGCCCTGCTGGCCACGGTGCTCAGCGCCTTCGGCCTGCGCAAGCGCTCCGGCGCCGCCGACGAGCCCCTCCCGCAGGCCGCCTCCGTCTCGTAACACCGCCCGCACCCCCTGACGGGCCGCCCCGGGGCGGCCCCCCCAGCGCGACGCCCTGGCCGCGATTCCCCCGCCGGCCAGGGCGCCGCCTTTTTTCATGCCCGGCTCCGGTACGAGGCCCGCCGGGGCCGGCTCCCATTGACGCGCGAGGCGAGCCGCATTGGGCGGGGATTGGCGAATGACTTACTGATTACCGGTACGAGACCGCCCTTCCGGGAGAATGCTCGGTGCGTGCCGCAATCGAGGCCGATTGCCCTCGGTTGCTTTTACCCAAGTTGCGTGGCGGTCCCAACCGCGCGGCGCGTATTGACCCGTTCGCATAAACGGGTCCGGAGGCCCGCCGCCCGGCGGCGGCCCCCGGACCCGGCCTCCCACCTCCCCGGGTGGGACGAGACTGCTCAGGAGGCAGAATGACTACGACGGACAGCGCCGTCGCCGCGGTTCTCGACGAGGTCACCGGTCTGGCCGCGACACTTCGGGAGAGCGGTCCCGAGGCCGAGGAACGCCGTTGGATCCCGGAAGCCAACATCGAACTGCTCGACAAGGCCGGCGTGTTCCGCCTGTCGGTGCCCCGCCGCTTCGGCGGACTCGAGGCGCCGCTCGCCGACCAGGTCAGGATCCTCACCGAGATATCCCGCGCCGACACGGCGACCGGCTGGGTGGCGATGATCTGGGTGTCCAGCTCATGGGTTCCCAGCCAGTTCTCCGACCAGGCGCAGGAGGAGGTCTACGCGAGCGGCTCCGCCCGGGTCTCCACCGGCTTCGCCCCCTCCGGCACCCTCACCCCCACCGAGGGCGGCTACACCCTCAGCGGATCCTGGAAGTGGATCTCCGGCTCCCGCGGCGCCAACTGGGCACTCCTGTCGGCCCTGCTCACCGGACCGGACGGGACCCCGGCCCCCTACGCCGCCCTCGTGCCGTTCTCCGAACTGAGCATCGCCGACGACTGGCACGCCTCCTCCGCGGCCGGCACCGGCAGCTCCACCGTCACCGCCGACAACGTGACCGTGCCCGCCCACCGGGTCGCCTTCCTCATCGACGTGCTCTCGGGCGCCACCGGTGAGCGCTCCAACACCGGTGCCACCGGCCGCAATTACCCGTTCATTCCCTTCTTCATGGCCCAGGGCGCCTCGGCGTACATCGGGATCGCCAAGGGTGCCTACGACCTGTTCCTGGACCGGCTGCCGGGCCGCGGCATCACGTACACCTCGTGGACCGACCAGAGCCAGTCGCCGGTCACGCAGATCCAGGTCGCCACGGCCGCCAACAAGCTCGCGGCCGCCGAGGCGCTCCAGGAGGGCTGGCTGAGCCTGATCCAGAACCACGCCGACGCCGGCACCCAGCCCTCCGTCGAGGAGCGGGCCGCGGTACGAGGCCGGGCGGCGTACGCGATCCAGCTCGCCAAGGAGGCCGTGGACGAGCTGTTCGAGGCCAGCGGCGCCTCGGTCATCATGCGCGACGTGCCCTTCCAGCGCTTCCACCGGGACATCCGGGGGCTCGCGCTGCACGCGCTGTTCGCGTTCAACAGCAACCAGGAAGTGCACGGGCGCTCGATCCTCGGCCTCGCCCCCGACACCCCCTTCCTGTGAGCCACTGAGCCACTGAAGCGGGGGCGGCCGAGCCGCGCCCCCGGGGGCCGGTTCCGGCCGCACCGCGTCGTCCGGGCCGCCCGCCGCACAGGCGGGCGGCCCGGACGACCACCCTGTCATGCCCACGCCAGACCGATTGATCCCCGTGCCCGTGCGCGTCGGCGACCCCTCGCGCATCCACGGTGGGGAAGGACTCCGCTGCTATGACCGACAAGACCGTCCTCGTCCTGGGAGGGACCGGCAAGACCGGCCGCCGTCTGGTGAGCCGGCTCACGCAGCGCGGCGCACGCGTCCGTGCCGCGAGCAGGTCCGGCGACGTGCGTTTCGACTGGGACGACCGCAACACCTGGGAACCCGCCCTCCAGGGCGCCGACGCCGCCTACCTGGTCGACATGCAGGACAAGCCCGGCACCTGGGACGCGGAGACCCACATCCGTGAACTCGCCAAGCTCGCCGTGGAGTCCAAGGTCCAGCGCCTGGTGCTGCTCCAGGCGCGGGTGACCGAGCCGGTGGGCGGCAAGTCCCTGATCGCCGGCGAGGAGGCGGTCAAGGAGTCCGGCGCGCAGTGGACCGTACTGCGCCCCAACTGGTTCAACCAGAACTTCGACGAGGGTGTCCTGCTGGACGGCGTCAAGGACGGCGAACTGCGGCTTCCGGCGGGTGACGGCCTGGAGCCCTTCGTGGACGCCGACGACGTGGCCGCGGTCGCCGCCGCCGCGCTCCTGGACGACGGGCACGCCGGCCAGACCTATGAACTGAGCGGTCCGCGCGCGATCAGCCTCGGCGAGGCGACCGACACGATCAGCGCCGCCATCGGCCGCACCGTCCGCTACGTCCACGTCGACCACCAGGACTACGTCGACGAACTCGTCCAGTACGAGGTCCCCGCCGACTACGCCCTCTTCGTCGCCGACCTCGTCGCGCAGATCCGCGACAACAAGAACTCCGTCCCCACCGACACCGTGCGCCGTGTCCTGGGCCGCGAACCGCGCGACTTCGCCGACTTCGTGGCGGACGCGGCTTCCCGCGGGGCATGGAACCTCTGAGCCGGGCCCGCACACCGGGGACGCGAACGAGAGATGCCTTGCGACAGATACGGCAGGGCATCTCTCACCCCGACACGGTATCGCGTAAGTGAGTAGGTGACTTTGAAGTGCCCTCTTCCACGCCCCTTGTGGCCGATGCATGCTGGTTTCGTGTGACCTTCTACGGATCACCTTTCAGATCAGGTTAATTGCTATCGGACAGGAGCCCGCATGGCCGACAAGGTCGACTCGTTTTCCGAGCTCGCGGACAAGTTTTTCGAATACATCAAAGATATCCGCTACTGCACGATGATTACAGTGGACAAGAAGTCCCGCCCGCGTGCCCGGGTACTCCTGCCGATCTGGGAGGTCGTGGACGGCAAGCCGGTCGGCTGGCTCGCCGCGTACAAGACACCGGTGAAGGTCGCCCACCTCGCCAACAACCCGCACACCACCTACGCGTACTGGAGCCCGCGCCAGAACGCGGTCTACGTCGACAGCGTCTCCGCCTGGGCGGAGGACATGGAGACCAAGACCTACGCGTGGGAGCTGTACCAGAAGGGCAGTCCGCCCGGTGTGGGCTACGACCCCTACAACTTCTGGCGCGGCGGCCCCGCCGACCCCAAGTACCACGTCCTGCGCATCGACCCCTGGCGCGTACAGGTACTGCGGGGCACCGACCTGAGCAGCCGCATCTGGACAAAACCCGAGGACGACAAGAACTGACCACCCGGCCCACCGGCCGATGGGCCCCCCAACTCGTCGGCCGCTGGCGCACCCCCCACCCTCCGGCCGCCCCCGATGCCAGGAAACCCCGTCCGATCGCGGGCGGAGGTCAGGGCGAAGGGAGGTTGACCTCAAGGGCGGTGAAGCCCGCCGGCCCTCCGATCCCGAGGAGGAGGGTGCCGTTGTCGCGCAGAGCGGTGATGGCTTCGACGGGCGCGGCGGTGACGAGCGTGTGGAGGTTTTCCGCGGTGACGGGGTCCCACAGGTTCAACGCGTGACCGCTGCCGCTGGCCAGGAGGTGGTGGGTGGCGGACAGCGGCACGGCGGCCAGCGACTTGGTCCAGGGTGTGTCGATGCGGGCGTGCGGCGCCCAGGACGCTGTGTTCCACATCTGGATGCGTTCTCTGGTGGCCGCGGCCAGAAGCGTGCTGCCGCCGCTTTGAACCACTGTCACCGCCTTCACATTGGTTCTCTCCCGGGGGATGCGCAGTTCCCTCAGCACCCGCTGTGAAGCGAGATCCCAGATCACAACGCCGCCGCCGCTGCCGAACGCGATCCACCTGCTCGTTCCGTCCGGCGCGGGAACGCCTACCACGGCATGGGGCACGGCAGAGAACCGGATCGGCACGAAAGAGGTCTGTCCGTCGTCGACGGTGGTAAGTCGCACGCCTCCCCGGTGCGCGGTGACCACCATGGCCGAGCCGGAAGGCCACTCGAGGAAGCAACTGGGCGCATTCCTCCCCGGTCTGCCGTGGACTTGCGCTTCCCGTCCCACACCCGGGGCCGCCGCCCGCTCTGGCTTGAACCAGGGAACCCGCTGGGAGCAAAGTGGATGTCGGGCACGTCGGCCTCTCCGCCCTGGCCCCGAACGTCAGTTGAAAAAGTGCTTCCGGTCAGTCGGCGCGGGTCATTGTGGTCATGCGGAGTGCCCGGTCAGGCTCCATGTCGATCCTCATGAGCAACCCGGGGTGTACGAAGCTCGGCAGCAACCGCTTCAGGAGGAAGGAAACACGCTCTCTCAGGTCCTCGCGCCCGTTGAGCGCGCGCGACTGCACCTGGATCCCGCCGAAGGAACCCACGAGCAGCTCGGCCATGCCCCTGAGGTCGACCGCGGGTAGCAGTTCCTGGTTCCGTTGCGCCTTCTCCAGCAGATCGATCAACAGGTCGGCCCAGTCGCGGTACGGTGCCGCGTGGTCGACCCCCGGAGCGTCCTGGTCGGTGGAGAGGCGAGCGCTGCCTTTGCCGAGCGGGTCGGTCAGCAGCCGCTCGGCGAAGGCGAAGACCACGTCCACGATCTGCTGGACCCGGCACTCTTGGTCAGGTACGCCGCCGCTACCCACCTGCGCATCCAGTACCGCCTGGGCCAGGATTTCCTTCGACCGGAAGTGAAAGTAGAGGGCGCCCTTGGTGACGCCGGCACGCTCGTAGACACGTTCCAGGGTGGCTGCCGCGTAGCCGTACTCCTCGAAAACCGCACCGGCGGCAGCGAGGAGTTTGTGCCGTGTGATTTTAGCTCGTTCCTGTTGGCGCGGCTGTGCGGCCGGGTTCTGTGAGGCCATGAAGTCCCTCTCTGCTGGGCCGGGTTGGCTCTCGGGTGGCTTGAATCGTATGCAGTCGTATCTTGAGGCGTTAAAAAACATACCGACTCCCCCGTAACGTGACCTGCGTGTGGCGACTCGCACGGTTCGTGATCAGCTTGAATGCCAGTTCGGGCAGGGCCTACCGGGAGGTGCGGTGTGATCGTAATGATGCCCGAGGGGGAGGAAGCCCTCTTCTGGCCCTTGCAAACAATATCTCCACCCTCTTTCTTGGGCTTGCGGTGACGGTGAGACTCCGTGACGGACATGCATCATTCGATCACGGTCTGCGGCCAACCTGTAGCCAGAGCTGGGCCCGGCACCCGTGGCCGGTGCCGGGGAATACGGACTCCACGGCTCCCCGGACCAGCGTGTCCGGGCTCGACGGCCGTTCGTCCCGTGTTGTCATGGACGGCCCCATCGGAAAGCCGGTGCTCCCAGGGGCCGGTGACGGTCCGGCCAGGCATTCCCCGGTCACCGAATACGGTCCCGCGCCCGCTGTGCGCCTGTCTCCGTACGCTCGTTCTGCCGACGGCCGTGTACGCGGCCCCGGAGGACTGGGGCAGCGAAGAACTGGCCCGGCGCTCGCCCGCGCGGGCACTGGGCCGGGACGCTTCACGGTATCCGCCCTGCGGGAGACCGCTCCTGACGCCAGCACCGCGGTCACGCTCGCCGCCCCCAAGGCGATCCCCTCAACGGATCCCGCGGCGGGTGCGGGCGCATACGGGCACAGTTCGAGAGGAGCCAGGAAGCTTGCTCGGCAAATGAGACTCAGAGATTGCTGAGTCTCATTCCAAAGAGCCATCGAGCACCGCTCCATCGCCCGCATCCACGGACAGGCCGGCCTCGGCGAAACCTTCGCCGTACCCCGGGCCCTACGACAGCACGCACCCCACAACACCATCATCGAGTAGGTCCTTGGCCGCCTCAACTCCACCACCCGACGCCCTTGAGGAACGACGTCAGGACCCCGGCACGCCAGGCCTGCCCGCCTGCGGCGAACCGGCAGAGACCCCTCTCCCTCCACGCGGCCATGGTCGAAGCAGGACTGCGCGGCAGGACACTCATCGTGCCGGTGGCCGACCCCGAAGAGACTGCCCGCAGTCTCCGCGACAACCTCACCGAGGATGCCCCGCGAACCTCTCCTCGCCCCGCTGGCTCCGTTCACTTCCAGCGGCAGTGTCTGTCCGTCTGTTCTGTCCGTCTGTTCGAGCGGTAGTGAGTACCCGGCGTCGCCATGTTTGTTCACGAGAGATGACGGCACCTCTGTTCGCCGGCGGTCGCCAACGTGTCGCAGCGTTGTGTCAGCAGGTGCTGACGGCCAGGCTGACCACGTAGTGCTCCTCGACCATCCGGCTTGGGAAGACCTTGGCCAGGAGGTCGCGCTCCCTGGCAATAAAGGTGTTCGTCGCTTCCTTGCCGAGGACGAGGAAGTCGGAGTAGCTGGCGAGGTTGGAGAGATGCGTGTCGAGAGGAACGCTCCGGGTCCACGGCACGTGCCTGTAGGCGAATCCGAGCTCGGGCGGCAGTCCGCGGAACCGGGCCATGGGGTCGTGAGGGCCGTCGCCGGCACCGAAAAGCCGGCGCAAGCGCGCGTCCTGGTTGGCGATCCACGGAACGGTGCTGTCCGAGTCGTTCCACCAGAGGGCGAGTGCACCACCGGTGCGCAGGACTCGGAGAGCTTCCGGGACGGATTCGCGTTGGTCGGTCCAGTGCCAGGCTTGGGCATATGTGAGGACGTCGACGGAGGCGGAGGCCAACGGCAGGTTGTTGCCGTCCCCGATCAGAAGGGGAACGTCGGGCAGGCTGAGACGGAACTGGGAAGCCATCCCGGGGCCGGGCTCGACAGCGATGACGTTCGCACCTCGGGCCCGGAGAAGCATCGTCGCCAGTCCGGTGCCGGCCCCGACATCGACGACGCGAGCGCCCTCCAAGGAATGGCCTGTGAGTTCCTCGACAGCGTCCAGCAACGCGGGCGGGTACGAAGGACGGTTGGCGGCGTAACTGGCGGCCGCCGTGTCGAACGAGCGAGCCTGCGAGGTGACGGTCATACAAACAGTGTTGTCTGCTGCAGGCACTTGGCGCCGGACTTTTCTGCCCTTCCCTGTCCTCAACCCCACCACCCCCGGCACCTGGACCCTCCAGCCGGCCGGCCCGGCCGTCCCGCCCCCCGGAAGGGGCCACGGTGCGGCACACCTCTTCCGTATTTTTGGCTCACCCCCTCACGGAATACCCCTAGGGGGTATATGGTTGTGTGGGTCCGCGGGGAGCGGACACGCTGGACGGGATTGGGGATGACGATCATGGACCACAGCGCACACCACACCGGTACCGCCCACGACCAGGACGCGCATCGGCCGGACGCGGATCACACCGGACACGAGAGGGGCGGGGTGACCTGGGGGGCCGCGATGAAGGCGACGCTGCACTGCCTGACCGGGTGCGCCGTCGGCGAGATCCTCGGCATGGTCATCGGCACCGCCCTGATGTGGGGCAACGTGCCCACGATGATCCTCGCGATCGCGCTGGCGTTCGTGTTCGGTTACTCGTTCACGCTGTTCGCGGTCCGCAGGGCAGGTCTGGACTTCCGGACCGCCCTCAAGGTCGCGCTGGCCGCCGACACCGTCTCCATCGCTGTGATGGAACTCGTGGACAACGGCATCATCGCCCTGGTCCCCGGCGCCATGGACGCCCACCTCGCCGACGCCCTGTTCTGGACCTCGCTGCTGGGCGGGTTCGTCGTCGCCTTCCTGCTCACCACCCCGGTCAACAAGTGGATGATCGGCCGCGGCAAGGGCCATGCCGTCGTCCACGCGTACCACTGACCCCCCGCGCCCCGACCGTGCCCGGAGGCCGCCCCCGCCAGGCGGCCTCCGGGCACGCGTGCGTCCGCTCCCCACGGCGGCGCGTGTCCTCCCGTCCGCTTGACGGGAGACACGCGCCCACGCGGCCCTCGCGGGCGGGGATGAGGAGGCATGCCTCAGGACTGGGCGGAAAAACGGCGCAGCCGGAGCGAGTTGCCCACCACGGAGACTGAGGAGAACGCCATCGCGGCTCCGGCGATCATGGGGTTCAGCAGTCCCGCCGCGGCCAGCGGCAGCGCTGTCACGTTGTAGAGGAAGGCCCAGAAGAGGTTCGAGTGGATGGTCCCCAGGGTTTTGCGTGACAGGCGGATGGCATCCGCCGCTGTGCGGAGGTCGCCCCGGACAAGGGTGAGATCGCTCGCTTCGATCGCCGCGTCCGTCCCTGTGCCCATGGCCAGGCCCAGGTCGGCCTGGGCGAGTGCGGCCGCGTCGTTGATGCCGTCACCGACCATGGCGACGCTGCGGCCCTCCTCCTGCAGACGCTTGATCACATCCGCCTTGTCCTCAGGCATCACCTCGGAGATCACCTCGGTGATTCCGACCTCCGCCGCCACGGTGGCGGCGACCGTCTTGTTGTCGCCGGTGAGCAGGATCGGGGTCAGGCCGAGAGCGCGCAGCCGGCGGACGGCCTCCGGGCTGGTCTCCTTGATCGCGTCCGCGACCTCCAGCACCGCGCGTGCCACGCCGTCCCAGGCCACCAGGATCGCGGTCCGCCCCGCGGCCTCGGCCTCCGCCCTGGCCCGTTCCATGCCGACCGGCAGGCGGATATCCCAGTCGTCCAAGAGCTTCTGGCGGCCCACCACCACCGCATGCCCCTCCACCACCCCTTGAATGCCCAGACCGGCGACGTTGGAGAAGTCCTCAGGGGCCGGGAGCGCGCCGACCTTCCGCGAAGCGCCCTCGGCTACGGCCCGGGCGATCGGATGCTCGGACGCGTTCTCCAGTGCGCCCGCCAGCCGCAGGACCTCGGTCTCGTCCTCCTCGCTCCGCACGGCGACCAGCGTCATCCGCCCCGTCGTGACCGTGCCCGTCTTGTCCAGCACGACGGTGTCGATCCTGCGGGCGGTTTCCAGGGCCTCCGGCCCCTTGATCAGGATTCCCAGCTGAGCGCCTCGGCCGGTGCCCACCAGCAACGCTGTGGGCGTGGCCAGCCCCAAGGCGCACGGGCAGGCGATGATGAGCACGGCAACGGCGGCCGTGAACGCCGCCGACAAGCCGGCACCGTTGCCGAGCCAGAAACCGAATGTGCCCAGCGCGAGCGCGATCACCACGGGCACGAAGACGGCCGAGATCCGGTCCGCGAGCCGCTGCGCGGCAGCCTTCCCGTTCTGCGCGTCCTCCACCAGCCGCGCCATCCTGGCCAGTTGGGTGTCCGCACCGACCCGGGTGGCCTCGACGACAAGCCGTCCGCTGGTGTTCAGCGTGGCACCGGCGACGCTGTCGCCGACGACCACCTCCACCGGAACGGACTCACCGGTGAGCATCGACACGTCAACGGCGGACCAGCCCTCCACCACCGTTCCGTCGGTGGCGATCTTCTCTCCCGGCCGTACCAGGAAGTGGTCACCGGTCTTCAGTTCGGCGACGGGCACCGTTGACTCGCGGCCGTTCCGCACAACGGTGACCTCCTTGGCACCCAGTTCGAGGAGGGCCTTGAGCGCCGCGCCCGCCATCCGCTTGGAGCGCGCTTCGAAGTAGCGGCCTGCCAGGATGAACGCGGTGACGCCGGCCGCCGCTTCCAGATAGATGTTGCCGGCACCGTCACTCCGGGCGATGGTCAGCTCGAAGGGATGCTTCATGCCCGGTGTGCCCGCGGTGCCGAAGAACAGCGCCCACAGCGACCAGAGGAACGCGGCCGAGGTCCCGACCGAGATCAGGGTGTCCATGGTTGCGGCACCGTGTCTGGCGTTGGTCCACGCGGCACGGTGGAAGGGCCAGGCCGCGTAGGTGACCACCGGAGCGGCCAGGGTGAGAGACAGCCACTGCCAGTACTCGAACTGCAGCGCGGGGACCATGGCCATCGCGATCACCGGTACGGCGAGAATCACGGTCGTCACCAGGCGCCGGCGCAGTGACCGCAGTGGGCCGGGTTCCTCCGCGGTCCCGGTTTCCGAGACGCTGTCCGTGCCCGGGGGAGCGGGCTCCTCGGCGCTGTATCCGGTCGCCTCCACCGTGGCGATCAGATCGCTGACGGCCACATTGTCACCCCGGTAGCTGACCTTGGCCTTCTCGGTCGCGTAGTTGACGGTCGCCTCGACGCCGTCCATCCGGTTGAGTTTCTTCTCGATCCGGGCTGCGCATGAGGCGCAGGTCATACCACCGATGGCGAGTTCGACCTCGCTGATGGCGGTGAGGTTGGTCATCACTGCTCCTCAGGCAAGAGGGGGGCTGGGCCCGCCCGGGGGAATGTGCGCGGGCCCAGCAGCGTGGGGAGGGTCAGGCGGCGCGGCCGGTCAGCTCGTAGCCCGCGTCGTCGATCACCTTCGTGAACGTGGCGTCGTCGGGCTCCGCGCTGGTGGTGACGGCGACACGGCCGGCCTTGACGTCGACCTCCACGCTCAGCACGCCGTCGATGCCGCCGACCGCCTTGGCGACGGAGGACTTGCAGTGGTCACAGGTCATGCCCGTCACCGTGTAGACCGTCGAGAAGCTGTCGGCCGCGGCGGTCGCCGTGCCCTGCGTTGCGCCGGTCGAGCAACTGCCGTCGGGCGTGCAGCAGTCGGACATGGTTCCTCCTGGGAATGATTGACTGACGATACCCCTTGGGGGTATCTGTAATATATACCCCCGCCCTGTATCACTGGCAAGCGTCCGGGGTTCAGGGCGAATATACCCCACTGGGGTATATTGCCCCTGTGGTAGACGCCCGGACGACGCCCGAGGAGAACCGATGAACACCCCTTTGAAGATTGCCGCCTTCGCCGCCGCCCTTGCCGCCGCCTTCGGAACCGCGTACGGGGTGGGCGGCGCGGTCGACCCGATCGGCACCCCATCGAAATCCCCCGCGCACACAGGGCACGAGGCCGCCAGGACCCCGGAGAAGGAAGCGGGGCCCGGGGAAGGCGGCGACGAGGAACCGCCGGGCGGGCTGCAGATCTCGGAGAACGGCTACAGCCTCGACCTCGAAACCCCCCGCATTCCCGCGGCCAAGAGGTCCGGGCTCCGATTTGTCGTACGCGACGACACGGGCCGGATCGTCACCGCTTATCAGCGCGAGCACGGCAAGGAACTGCACCTGATTCTCGCCTCCCAGGACCTGGCCACCTATCAGCACCTGCACCCGACCCGTTCGCCTGACGGGACATGGAGCATCGACGCGCGTCTCCCGGCGGCCGGCGGCTATCGGCTCTTCGCCGACTTCACGCCCGCCGCCAAGGGGGCGAAGAACCTGACCCTGGGCGCAGATCTCGCCGTCTCGGGCAACTACCGCCCGGCCCCGCTCCCCCCGCCCGCGACCGTCGCGGAGACCGGGGACTACAGCGTCACGCTCAAGGGCGAACTGCGCCCGGGCGTCGCGGGACGGGTCGACCTGGAGGTCACCAAGAACGGGAGGCCCGTCACCGATCTTGAACCGTATCTCGAGGCGTACGGCCACCTGGTCGCCCTGCGCTCGGGGGACTTGGCCTATTTGCATGTCCACCCCAACGGCGCCCCGGGCGACGGCAAGACCAAGCCGGGACCCACGGTGTCCTTCACGGCAACGGCACCGAGCTCAGGCTCGTACCGCTTCTTCCTCGACTTCAAGCACCAGGGGAAGGTCCGTACGGCGAGTTTCACCGTCGAGGCCGGTCATGCGTCGCCGGACGGCACCGCCAGCACGGCACCCGCGAGCCCGGCCGAGCATGAGCACTGAGTCCGCTGTCCGGCCGGACCGGCGTACCGGTCCGTCCGGACAGGGACTCTGTCCGGGCGTGTCGGACGTGAAGCGAGGGGGAGTCCCTGACCTGATGCCGTGAAAGCAACCGGGAACGGCGAGGTCGATCCCCGGCGACGGATTTTTCGGGCCCGCAGCGGCCGGCCGCGGCACCATCCCCCGCCGTGGACCTTCAGAAGCCCTTCACGAGCGCACCAGCCGCGCGATCGCGTCGGACGCCTCCTTGAGCTTCACTTCCCTCTCCTCCCCGCCCTCGGCCACGGCGTGGCTCACGCACGTGGCCATATGCTCGTCGAGCATTTGCAGGGCGAATGACTGCAGGGCGCGCGTCGTCGCCGACACCTGGGTGAGAATGTCGATGCAGTAGGTGTCCTCGTCCACCAGCCGCTGCAGGCCGCGTACTTGGCCCTCGATACGGCGAAGCCGCATCATCACGTCTTCTTTGTGTGTCTTCTGATTCCGACTGGCCATGGCTTCAAATCCTTCCTCCCCGGCCGGTGCCACGCACAGCGTCGGCCTCCCCTCGAAAGATACCCTCACACCGTATGAAGCTGTGGCCCACAGAGGGCCGGATTCCGGCAGAACGCGGCCCACGTTGCTCGCAGGGCACGCCCGGGGCCCGAACCCGTGATCGCCCTCCTCCTCCGCTGCCGGCCGACACCGGCCAAGGACTCCCGGCGCGGCCCGAAGCGGAACCAGCGCGGCGCCTTTCCACCGGGAGCCTTGTGGATGGTTCGCTGAGGTATCCCGACAACGACGTACGATGTAACGCTGGAATGGACGGAAACCGCCCGGCGGATTCCGTCCATGATTTCTCCGTACGGCTGTCATTCCCGGGATCGATCGGGATCGATCCCGTAGACGAACGCGAACCGGTCAGTGTCTTTTGAGAGTCCCCGGCGGGGAATGCGGCGTTACGACTCGTCCGCTCGCTGCCGGTAAAGCCCGGCGGCACTGGGGGAGCCGAGCCGGGAGCCGGGGCAAGGTACGCGCGGGACGCGTCGGATCGGGCGGGAGCGCCGGGGTGAGCCCGGCCGCCCTCATCCCGGGAGGTCCGCGGTCGGCCTTCCCGGGATGAGCGAGCACCTACAGGGCGTCAGGAGTCTGCCCGGGCGTGCGTCCGGCGGGACGGACCCGTCAGTGCCGGCATGTCGAGTGGTAGCTCGACGCGGCGGTCGATACGGTCCTCGGCCCACGTCCCGGTGTCGATCAGCCACCAGCGTTCCACCTCTACCAGGTAGAGCCGGTGCTCAGCGGGTGATCGCAGCAGCGTCGGCCGGAGCTGCCATCGCGCACGCTGGCGCGGGTCCGGGAAGACGGTCTCGTAGAAACGCGCGTAGTACTCGTCAAGCTTGTCGGGGGCGATTTCCGTGCAGTGACCGCTGAACTGGGCGCCGTCAACCGAGGCGATGTCCACACCGGCGCTGTGACGGCCGGCGATGAACAGGGATCCGCCCACCTCCGGCCTGGCACGGACGTGGCGGCTGTGCCGGGAGCTGGTCGCCGAACCGAAGACGAAACGCAAAGGATCGGCGAGCCAGGCGTACTCCAGGGTGGCGGCCCAGGGAACTCCTCCCGCGGAAGCGGTGGCCAGGTTCATGTACCGGGCGGTGTCCAGGACCCGCTTCGCCCTCTCGGCCAGATCGTCGGCTGTCACCATGCGGACCTTTCGCTGTCGTGGAGTGATACGGGGTCACGGGGCCCGCTCTGCTCAGGTGCGCCGCAGGCGGACGGGGAGGGCGGCGATGTCGTTGCCGATGAAGGTCTGGCCGGGCCGGACGTCCTGCGGCGCGACAGCCAGGGCAAGTTCCGGAAAACAGTCGAACAGGGCAGGCAGGGCCACCCTGGCCTCAAGCCGTGCGAGGTGCGAGCCCGGGCAGAAGTGGGCGCCGAGTCCGAAGGCGAGATGGTCCTTGTTCTCGCGGTTGATGTCGAAGGTCTCGGGATCCTGGTGCACGCCCGGGTCCCGGCCGTGGGCCCCGTAACAGATCAAAATCGCGTCACCGGCACGGATCACCACACCCTCACCGAGGTCGATGTCCTCGGTTGCCCAGCGCATCGGGAGGTGCATGACCGGACAGTGCGCGCGCAACGACTCCTCGATCGCGTCGTCCCACCGGTCGGGATCCGAACGAAGGAGGTCGAGCTGGTCAGGACGGGCGAGGACCTCACGGATCGTGTGATCGATGAGATTGATGGTCGTCTGGCTTCCCCCGCCGATCATCAGCAGCAGCGTCGATATCAACTCGTGGCTCGTCAGGGGCTCTTCGCCGGAATCACGCGCGGCGATCAGGAAGCTGGTCAGATCGTCGCCCGGGGTCTCGCGTTTTGTGTCGATCAGGAGACGCATCGCCGCCTCGAGGTCGTTGAAGACGGCGACGGACTCCTCCTCGGGCACATCGGTCGTAGCTACGACGCGAAAGGCGCGCAGGACCTCGGGGCGCTGATCGTCCGGGACACCGAAGAGACCGCAGATGACCCGGGTGGGAACCTGGTAGGAGAATTCCGTGTGCAGGTCGACCGGTTCCCGGCCGGCCCGTTGCTTGAGCCCGTCGAGGAGTCCGGCGACGATCGCTTCGATCTGGACGCGGAGCTTCTCCACCCGGCGGGGGGTGAACGCCGGCGTGACCAGCTTCCGCAGCCGTGCGTGTGCGCTGCCGTCCGTGGTGGCCATGGACTCCACGTCGACCCACGGGGCCAGCCAGGGAACGGACCCGGGCACATAGGCCGGAACGGTCTCCCTGAGGTTCCGGGAAACGCCCGGATGGGTCAGCAGCCGCTTGACCACGTCGCCGCGTGACACCGACCACGCTCCGACCCCTTCGGGCAGTTGCACGGGAACGGCCGGTCCCGAGGCGCGCAGGTGCGTGACCTGTTCATACATGCACTGACCACCGACGCTCTTAATCGTCTCGACGGTGGCTGCGCTGAAATCGATCATTGGGACTCCTCTTCTTGTGGGCGCCCGCGACACGGCGGCGCCTGAGGCAGCGGGTTCACCCGGGAAGCCGATACCCCTATGGGGTATCAGCGGCCGGGATGTGCGGGCGGGGGGTATTGCTGTCAAGGGAACTGTGGCTGGAACGACGGGCGTTGTGGCTGGAACGAAGGTCGTTGCCCTCAGGGCACGTCAAGATCCCGGGCGAGGCAGTTCCAGAATTCGCCTTCCAGGCTGTGCACCGTCCGGGCGCATCGAATGGCGGCCGCCGGGTCGTCCCCGCCGGCCACTCCGCTCTCGAGCGTGGCCTCAGCCTGGTCCAGAAGTGACCGCGGTGTGTCAGCGAAGAAGCGGAAGTGAGCCACCGCGGACTCCTGGAAGCCGTACTGGGCCACCAGTGCGTCGGCCACACGGGTATAGGTCTCCCCGGACTCGCGCACGTTCGCCAGCAGCGCGAGGGCGATGTCGCTGGAGGCGCCGTACCGCGCGGACTGCGCCAGGTAAGCCGGATACGCCTGTGCCGGCGGCCGCGGTTCGTAGCCACGCAGCTGCTCCTCGTCCGTCCCGAGCGCGGCCGCGAAGTCCATGAGGAGTCCGAGAGCCAGCCCCTCGCCCTCTGCCATGGTCAGAAACAGATCCCCCGCGGGAGGAGAGGGGAACCGGGACGCGAGCAGGGCCATGCTGCGGCGGTCGCTGCTCACCAGCTGGTAGAGCTCCCCGGCCAGCCGGCCGAGCCGTTCCCTGGGGACCTGGCCGTGTTCGAGGAGGCCGACGAACCGGTTGGGCTGAGCCTGCCTCGCTATCTGCTGCTGCGCGGAGGTGATGACATCGGCGATGGGGTGCATCGGATTCCTCGTGGGTCACCCCCGCCTTCCGGCGGGGAGGAGCGGACTTGCGCGGAGCCGTCGGAGCGGCGATCCGCCGTCGGAGCGGATCGCCGTGACCGCCGCGTATCAGGAGCCGGCCGCCCGGGTGTCCTCCGCAGGGGTCGCAGGGACAACTCGCCGCAGGTTCGGACCGGTCGCGGGTCCTGGCCTGGCCTCGGCGATCCACGGCCCGTCGGTGGACGGATCGATGACACGCTCCTCGAGCCAGGTGAAGTGGCCTGCCATCACGCGTCCGGCCACCTCCCGGTCCCGCTCGTCGCCGTTGTCGTCGAGCCGCTCCAGCAGCTCTGCGATCCTGAGCCTGGCCTGGTGGCAGAAGGCATCGGCCAGGGCGGTCGTGGTGTCACCGACACCGTCGAGTGCCGCCGCGTAGACACAACTCGCGCTCATGGCGTACAACTCGGATCCGATGTCGACGATCCGGCCGAGGTACCGCTGGCGTTCGAGTGCGGCGGGCGGCGCCGCGGCGACGAGAGCCAGCCGGTCGGCCAGTAGCCGGGAGACCCGCTCGACAAACGCGACGTGGGACCCCAGGGCACTGTTCTCGTGTGTCTGACCGCCGAACGGCACGGGTGGGTGACCATTCGCCGGGGAGCGGTGCGACTCGACCAGATCGTGGGCGATGAAGCTGCGAAGTGCCTCACTTGAACCGTCGAAGATGCGGCCCACCCGTACATCGCGCAGCAACTGCTCCACCGGCACACCGCGTTCGCCACGCCCGACAGCCGAAGCCGCCGTCTCGTATCCGCGGCCGCCCCGTATCTGGACGAGCTCGTCCGCCACAGAGCACGCTTTCTCACTTGCGAACAGCTTGGCGAGCTCCGCGTCAAGACGGGTATCGGTGTCCCCCGACTCGGCCCGCCGACCGGTGACCTCGACCATCGCTTCCAGAGCGAAGGCCGTCGCCGCGATGAACGCCAGCTTGCCGGCGACCGCGTCGTGCTCACCGATGGGCCGGCCGAACTGCACCCGGGCCGTTGCCCACTGACGAGCCACCAGCAGACTCCACTTCGCCGCCGCGGCGCACACGGCCGGGAGCGAAAGCCGTCCCGTGTCCTGTGCGGCGAGAGCGACCTCGAGGCCGGCACCCACCTCGCCGATCCGCTGACCCGAGGGGACCACCACCTGGTGCAGGCGGACGCAGCCGTTCTCCAGGCCCCGCAGCCCGAGGAAGGAGCTGCGGTGTTCGACCGTCACCCCCGGCGAACCGGCTTCGACGATGAACGCGGTCATCCCTCCCTCGCTGCCGCCCGCGGGGGCAACGACGGCCATGACCACCAGCAGGTCGGCGACCGCACCGTTGGTCGTCCATGTCTTCACACCATCGAGGACATAACTGTCCGTGGACGGATCGTGGACGGCCACGGTGTGCATGCGGTAAGGATCATTGCCGACATCGGCCTCGGTGAGCGCGAAGGCCGATATCTCTCTGACGCACCTGGGCAGAAACACACGTTTCTGCTCCTCGGTTCCGAACAGGGCGAGCGGCTGTGGAAGACCGATCGCCTGGTGCGCCCCGAGCAGTTCACTGAGGGCCGGATGGGCCGTACTGGTGAGCATCAGAGCCCGGTGGTAGCACAGCGAGGACATCCCCTGGCCGCCGTACCGCTCGGGGATCTTGATGCTCAGGGCTCCGAGGTCCTTGAGCCTGGTGATGACGTGGTCGGGGATCCGGTCCGTACGCTCGATCTCCGCACCGTCGACTTCCTTCTCGCAGAAGTCGCGCAGGCGGGACAGGAACTGCTCCTCCGTGGGGTCCAGACGCCTCGGGTCGCCCCCGGGCAGGGCGAGGAGATCATTCCGCACCCTGCCCAGGAACAGTTCCCTGGTGAACCCCGGCCGGTCCGCCTGGCGGTCCGCCGGGTCGTCTGCCGTCATGAGGCGAGCGCGGGGACGGCCTGAATGACCGACAGAGGCCCGGCGTCCCCGTCTCCGACCGACTGCACCGTGAAGCCCGCTTCCCCGAGCATCGCCCGGAACTCGCTCTCCGTGCGCTCGCGGCCCCCGGTCGTCACCATCATGTTGGCGTCGGTGAGGAACATGACCGGTGTGGAGGTGCCGGCTGTTTCGGGCAGCACCGTGCCGACGACCAGGAGGGTGGCGGACGCGGGCATGTGAGCGCGGCAGGTGCGCAGGATGGCCAGGGACTCCTCGTCGCCCCAGTCCTGGAAGACGCTCTTGATGAGGTAGATGTCGCCATGGCCCGGGACGGACGTGAAGAAGTCGCCGGCCTGGACCTCGCACCGGTCCGCGAGGCCGGCCTTGTTCACGGTGGCGGAGGCCTCCGCCACGCCGCTGGCACTGTCGAAGACGATGCCTCGCAGTCCGGGACGGCGACGCAGGATCGCGGTGAGGAGGGTGCCGTCGCCGCCGCCGAGATCCACCAGAGTCCCGGCCTGCGGGAAGTCGTAGCCCGCGGCGAGCTGTTCGGCGGAGTACCTCGACTCCTCGCTCATCGCCTCGTTGAACAGAGCGCTGGTCTCGGGATGCTGGGCCAGGTAGTCGTAGACCCCCGCCCCGTACGCGTGGTCGAAGGCGCGCTCGCCGGTGGAAACGGTGTGCCGCAGGCCCTGCCACGAGGTGAGGAAGAGAGGGTCGCAGAACATGCGGGCGAAGTTCCTCAGTGAGCCCGGGGAATCCACCCGCAACTGGGAGCCGATCTCGGTGAGCGCGAAGCGCCCGGGCTGCGGTTCCGTCATGATCCCGCCGGCCACCAGCAGCCGCAGCAGCCGGCGCAGCGACGGCTCGTGTGTCCGCGTCTCGGCGGCGAGTTCGCCGCTTGTACGGGACCCCGTCCCGATGAGGTCGGCCAGACCGAGTTCGGCGGCGACCGCGATCGAGTGCGCGGTCATGTAACCGCCGATCCGCTCGATCAGGGCCGCTCGCAGAGCCAGCTTGTCCGTCGGGGGAACCTGGTGAGGAGTTGTACCGCTCATGAGTTGTGCTCCTTTGCCGACTGTGCCGCTCGGGATGTCGCGGGGGTTGTCAGTGACGTGGGCCGGTGAGGCGGTGCCTGACCCACACGTTGGGCTCGACGTACACCGCGTAGTCGTGCTCGACGCTCACGGTCAGAGGTGTCAGTGCTCCGGGCACCGCGACCGGACCGCTGGCGTCCAGGGGCAGCCCGGTCCATTCGCGCCACTGGCGGAGGCTTCCGGAGATGGTCATGGACGCCGGACACACCCGCAGTACCTCGCCGCCCGCCCTGACGTGGATGCGCAGCCACGGGTCCTGGGGCAGGCCGTCGGGCCGGAGCAGTCCGACGTACTCGTCCATCGGCAGGTCGGGGCGCTCGTGCTTGAGGCTGGGCCGGACCGGGCCGACGAGGTCGCGGAACCCTTTGCCACGCGCGTGCTCGGTGAGGGCCCGCAACGTGCGTGCCGACAGGTTCTGGGACTGCCGGCCGGGGGCGATGGCGATCTCGAGCGCGCACAGTGCGGTCAGTTCCCGGCCCGCGTACGTGTCCGACAGGCACTGCCGAAGCGCCTCGTCCCAGCCGGTGTCGGGAAGGCGGCCGGGGTCTCCGTCCCAGGACAGAGGCACTCCCGCCGCCCGGGCGATGACCTGCCCCTGCTCATCGATCACGACGAGCTGGTGTTCGGTGTGCCGGTCGAAGCCCCATTCCACGAGGAGGGGGTCGGGGCGGATGTAGGCGGGCCACGACGACTCCATCGAAATCATGGCCTCTTCGAGATCAGGCCTCTCGGCGAGGCTGACCACATGAAGGTCACTGCTGGTCATGGTCAAGGCGTATCTCCCAGGAGCAGATGAGGGCGTCGTGAGATCAACCGGCGAGCCGGCCGGCCGGCAACTTCCGTGTGACGAGGGGGCGGGTCCGGCCCCGGGCGGCCAGCAGGTCGAGGTACTGGGCCCTGGGCATCGGGCGGGCGCCGATGAGCCGGGCGTGGTCGCCGTCGCGCTGGACGTCGACGGCGAGTCCCCCGGCTTCGGCGAAGCGGCGTGTCAGGTCTGCCACCGCGGTCTTCCCCGCCCCGCTGCGGAGGGTGAACTGGGAGTCGGCGCTGAACACGGCCCCGACCTTGATGCCGAAGGTTCCGCCGATCAGCTCGTCGCCCTCCCACACCTCGACACTGTGGGCATGGCCTTGCCTGTGCAGGTGTGACAACCCGTTCAGCAGGCCGTCGGTGAGCCATCGCTGCGCCCGGCCGACCCGGCACCGGCGGACCACCTCTTCGAAGCAGGCGTCTGCGGTCGTCGTCCAGTCCGTTCGGTTGCGCAGTTGCTGTCGCAGGCTGCGCTGGATACGGGCCTGGTCCACAAGGATCACGGGCCGCGGATCCGGGGACCACCATGAGATCGCGAAGGGATCCTGGCATCCCGGGACGAGCTTCACGCGCCCGGACCGGACCTCGGCCTCGTACGTCAGTTCATTGACGATCGCCGCTTCGGCTGTCTCGGCCGGAAATGGGTAGAGGCCCTTCCGGTAGGCAGCCAGCAGGTTCTCGGGATCGAGGTTGCCGCCCAGGGCAACGGGTCGCTCGGCGGGTCCCGCGCCGACATTGAGCGCCGCCCATAAAGACTCGGTCTGATCATTTGTCCGGATCATGCGTGCCCTCACAGGAATTTGATGGAGGTCAGGTATCCGATGTAGCGGTCGAGCATCTCGCTGTCCACGGGAGGTATTTCGATTCCGCTGCCCCGCAGAGCGGTGGTCACGTTGTCTTGCGAGAAGGTGGGAAAGCTCGTTTCGAGATACATCTCGGCGACGCTCATGGTGCCGGTGGAGCACCGGTCGATGAAGAGAGGGGCGAACGGTGTCATGGGGTGGTCCGGCTGTTCCACAGCGGTGGTGACGATGCGCTCCAGCCACTGGTCCCAGGGGACTTCGCGGATCGTGTGACCGTGGGCGCGCAGCCTTTCCGCCAGGAGCGAGACGTTCACCTTTCCGGGATTGGTCAGGTGGTACACCTCTCCGGCGGGCCGGCGGCTGGAGGCGATATGCAGCAGGGCGGCCGCGTAGCAGTCCACCGGCGTGTAATCCAGGGGGAGTTCGGCAATCGGCGAGGTGCCGGTGTCGACGATGAACCGCTTCATCGCACACATCTCGGTTGCCGTGTTCCACGCACCGGTCGTCCGGTCGCCGGAGATGTCGGCGGCGCGGTAAATGGCGACGGGAAGGCCTTCGGCCGCGGCGTTCTGGAGAAGTGCTTCGGCGACCCATTTGCTTTCCACGTAGCCGACGGAGAGATGGTCGGCATGGGCCAGTGGTGTCTCTTCGGTGACGTGTCGCACCCCCGCGGTCCCGAAGCCGGAGACGACCGCCATGGTGGAGACGTAGTGGACGGGGATGTTCCGGTAGCGGCCGGCCATGCGGATGATCTCGCGGGTGCCCTCGACGTTCGTCGGGCGCATGTGTGAGTAGGGGTAGATGAAGTTGACCAGCCCGCCGGGATGGTGGATGACGTCCACGATCCTCGCGAAGTGGTCGAAGGCCTCGCCGGACAGGCCGAACCGCGGTTTGTCCAGGTCTCCGGGAACGGCCGAGATCCGTCCCTCGGCCCAGTACGGCTGAAGACCGTCCTTCATGTAGTGCACCGCGTTGGCCGTGATGCGTTCCCGCGCCTGGTCGGCGTCCGCGGCGCGTACGAGGCAGTGCACGGTGGCGCTGGTGGTCGCCAGGAGTTCACGGAGCAGGTAGACGCCCAGGAATCCGGTCGCGCCGGTGAGGAAGACGTGGGAGGGATCGGCCCAGGCCGTGGAACCGGTCGGTTCCCGCTGGATCGGGACCCCGACAGCGGTGTCGGCGTTGAGGTCGACGTGCGGGGTGCCGGCGGCGTCGAGCGTGCCCGCGCGGGCCGACTCCACTCCCGCGGCGAAGCCGCGCAGGGTCGCGTCGTCGAGGAGCAGCCGGATGAGGGGGCGGACTTGTGTGATCAGGATGCCGAGCGAGGCACGCACCTTGGCGAGCAGTTCGGCCGCCAGGATCGAATTCCCGCCGAGGGTGAAGAAGTTGTCGCCGGGCGCCACCGCGTCCACGCCGAGCACCTGGCACCACAGGCCGGCAACGGCCCGCTCGACCATGCTGGCGGGCGGAGCATCCTCGCCGGCCTCGTGCGCGGTGATGTTCTCACGCGACGGATCGGGCAGCGCGGCGAGGTCGATCTTGCCGTGCGCCGTTGTCGGCATGGTGTCCAGCTGGACGAACCTGGCCGGGATCATGAACGTGGGCAGTCGGCCGGCGACGAAGGTGCGCAGCTCGTCGGGCGCGGGCGGGTGCGACGTGCCGCTCGCGGTGAAGTAGGCGGCCACCTGCAGCTCGCCCTTGACGCTGAAGGACGTCACCGCGATGTCCTCGATGGCAGGGTGCGCCGACAGCGTCGCCTCGATCTCGGCGGGCTCCACACGGTAACCGTGGATCTTGATCTGCCGGTCGGCCCGTCCGGTGATCTCGAGGTCGCCCTCCGCCGTCCAGCGCCCCAGGTCACCGGTGCGGTAGAACCGCGTCGTGCCACCCGTCGCCCCCGGCAGGGACACGAAGCGGTCCTTCGCCGGGGTCTCTTCGCAGAGGTAGCCCTGAGCGACACCGGGACCGCCGATGTATATCTCCCCCTGCTGCTGGGGAAGCGCCGGCCGCATGTCCTGATCCAGGACGAGCACCACGGTCCGCGGCAGCGGACGCCCGATGGGCGCCGGCCCCTGGGCGGGGAGCGACTCCGGCCCGACTTCCATGGTGCACGACGTGATGGTCGTTTCGGTCAGTCCGTACGCGTTCACGAGCCGGGAGTCCGGCATCAGGCGCAGTGCCGTCCGGCAGTCGGCGGCGTGCACGGCGCTGCCGCCGACGATCGTCAGCCGGATCGGCAGCCCGGCGGGAGACCGCTCGAGTTCGGCGAGGAAGGCGCGCCAGTAGGAGGGCGTCAGGTCCATCACGCTGACGTCCAGTGAGGTGAGCCTGGCGGCCAGTTCGCTCGGGGCCCAGTTGTAGTCGGGCAGGACGAGTGCCGCTCCGTTGAGGAGCGTGATCAAGATCTGCTCGATGGACGTGTCGAAGGAGAGCGCGGCGAACTGCAGCACACGGTCGTCAGGGCCGATGCCGTACCGCTCGTTCACGCTCCGGCAGAGGTAGTCCAGGGAGGCATGGGCGACCTGAACGCCCTTGGGCGTGCCGGAGGATCCCGAGGTGTAGACGATGTAGGCGATGTCCGAGCCCTCAACCGTGACGTGCGGCGGCCCGGGGTGCGCCTCGGCGCTGCCACCGCCGCCGGTCAGGGTCGGCACCGGGAAGCCGGCGAAGCGATGCTCGAGATCGGAATGGGTGACGACCGCGGCGCAGCGGGTTTCTTTGATGTACGTCGCGATCCGGTCGTCCGGAGCGCCGGGCTCCACCGGCAGGTACGCCGCCCCTGCCTTCAGGGTCGCGAGAAGCGACACGATCAGGTCGATCGAGCGCCCGAGGTGGGTCATGACCACCGACCCATGTCCGACCCCGTGCTCCTGGAGCCTGTGTGCGAGCAGGTTCGCGCGCTGCTCAAGCTCGGCGTAGCTGATCCGGACGCCGTCGTGTTCCACGGCTGTGGCTTCGTGTCGTGCCGCCGCCACAGCCGCGAAGCGTTGGTGCACGAACAACTTCCCTGTTATGTCCATGAGTCCTCTCGTCCATTCCAGGTGTAGGGAATGCTGTGGATCGTGGAAAGATTTTCGGGCGTGATGAAGCGCACTCCGGGAGATTGAAAAAAGCAGAAGCGTGCAGGGGGAAACGACAGTATTGGGCCGTGAGTGGCCAGGTATTGAGTGGGAATCGGGCGGCGGCCTGATTCTCGTCTGCGTGTGCCCGCCCTGAGCTCAGCAGCCCACTCGTGGAATACGTACCGGTCGAAGAGCCATGACAATCCATCAGCGAGGCCGTCTTCTACCCGGTGCGGCCGTTGGTATGCGGATGCTCCGATTGTTCCATCGGAGGGGCCGGCCGGGGTCTCGCTGTGCGCTGTTCGCCTTGCGGTTGGGTACGGGCATCGGTTCGAACGCCGTTGAGGAAACCCCATGGGGGTAGCCCCTGTCAATGGGATAAATCATCCACGGCCGGTCGCGGTGCCTACTGCGAAGGAGCTGTGATTGGGCGCCCGGGCACCGCGCGGGGCAGGCGCGGGCAACCCCCGGGGGCGCGTAGGGGTGTTCTCGACTTCAGTGCCGGATCACGTCCGGTGCCGGGCGAATGCGGGCCTCACCCGCTTACGGGAAAATTTTCATTGCGCGTCTGATCTGGAGTGTCGCGATAAAGGGAGCATTGTATTCCGCTTGGTGAATACCGCCGCGGAGGGGCAGGAGGAAGGGAGGAGGGTGGATCTGCGGCCGCGGATCCGCCCGGCGGGTCCCCGGCCGGTCTTGCTTCCCGTAGGGGGTAGGGGTATACATGGCGATGCGTCAGCTCCACCAAGACACTCCTGCGTCACCCACCGGAAGTGCCCAGGTGACCAAGCCGCTTGTGTGCCGGCGAGAGGGGAAGGCGCACCGCGACTGTATGGCGAAGGAAGGAGAGTGGCCGCGCGTGGACACTCCCACCAGCCTGAAGCCGGCTCTGCCCGCTACGCGATTTCGGACGGCGGCCCGAAATGCGGCCGGCGGCCGGTGTCAGTGGGGAAGCGTGATGCGGAAACGTGTGTGTCCGGGTCTGCTGGTGACGGTGGCGGTTCCGTCGTGGGCGGTGATGACGGCGTGGACGATGGCGAGGCCCAGGCCGGTGCTGCCGGTGGTTCGGGAGCGGGCGTGGTCGGCGCGGACGAAGCGGCCGAAGACTTCGGCCCGGACCTCGTCGGGGATGCCCGGACCGTTGTCGCTCACGTCCAGGCGGACGCCGGCCGGTGCGGTGGTGAGGGCGATGGTCACGTCGGTGCCGGACGGGGTGTGAACGCGGGCGTTGGCGAGGAGGTTGCCGATGGCCTGCTGGAGGCGGTGGGCGTCGCCGGTGACGGTGACGGGCTCCTCGGGCAGTTCGAGGAGCCAGTGATGGCCGGGGCCCGCGGCACGGGCGTCGTCCGTCGCGTTGAGGATCAGCAGGGTGAGGTCGACCGGCTCGTGTTCGAGGGGGCGTCCGGCGTCCAGTCGGGCGAGGAGGAGCAGGTCGTCGACGAGGCGGGTCATGCGCCGGGATTCGCCGTCGATGCGGTTCAGGGCGTGGCTGACTTCGGCGGGTAGGGGGCCGTGGTGGCGCAGGGCGAGTTCGGCGTGGCCGCGGATGTTGGCGACGGGGGTGCGCAGTTCGTGGCTGGCGTCGGCGGCGAAGTGCCGGAGTCTCTCCTCGCCGGCCTGGCGCCGGGTGAGGGCGTCCTCGACGTGGCCGAGCATGTGGTTCAGGGCACTGCCGACCTGGCCGACCTCGGTACGGGGGTCGGTGTCCGGAAGCGGTCCCGGCATGGCGACCTCGCCGCTGGCGAGCGGCAGCCCGGCCACTTCCGCCGCGCGGGCGGTGACCCGTCGGAGGGGGCGCAGGGAGATCCGTACCCACAGGGCTCCGGCGATGCCGGTGGCCACGAGGGCACCGCCGAACACCGCCGCTTCGACCGCTTCGAGGCGGTGGACCGTCTCTTCCACCGGGTGCAGGGGCAGGCCGGTGATCAGTACGTCCTGGTCGTCGCCCTGGACGGCCGTGACGCGGTACGCCCCGAGCGTGGAGAGGCGGATGCTGTGTCCGTGTCCGTCGGGGTGGAGGCCCGCCAGGGAGCGGCGGTCCCCGGGGGTGAGCTTGAGGGGCCGGTCGGTGGCGTCGTCGACCACAGCGGCCTGGGTGACGGTGCCGTTCAGGAGGCGGGCGCCGAAGGTCGATTCCGCCTGGCCCCTGGTGTCGGGGCGGTTGTCGGCGTCGGGCTTGGCCTCGTGTTCCAGGCTGGCGGCGAACCGGCCGCCGGAGGCGGAGAGTTGCTCGTCCAGGCGCCCCATGAGGAAGCCGCGCAGGGCGACGGCGGTGGTGATGCCGACGGCGAGGCAGGCGAGGGCGAGCAGGGCCACGAGTCCGGCGGTGAGCTGGCCGCGCAGCGTGCGGGGCGGCGGGCGCCTCACGGTGCTTCCGGTTTGAGGACGTAGCCGACACCGCGCACGGTGTGGATCATCGGAGTGCGTCCCGCGTCGATCTTCTTGCGCAGATAGCTGATGTAGAGCTCGACGATGTGGGAGCGGCCGCCGAAGTCGTAGGCCCAGACGCGGTCGAGGATCTGGTCCTTGGACAGCACCCGGCGAGGGTTGCGCATGAGGAAGCGCAGGAGTTCGAACTCGGTACGGGACAGCTCCACGGTGGCCGCGCCACGTCTGACCTCTCTGGCTTCCTCGTCCATGGTGAGGTCTCCGACAACGAGGCGGTTCGTTCCCGGGCCGGCCGTCATTCCCGCCCGCCGGAGCAGGCCGCGCAGCCGGGCCAGGACTTCCTCCAGGCTGTAGGGCTTGGTGACGTAGTCGTCGCCGCCCGCCGTGATGCCGGCGATACGGTCCTCGACCGCGTCGCGTGCGGTGAGGAAAAGCACGCACACGCTCGGTTCCCCGTGTCGCAGGGCTCGCAGAACCCGCAGTCCGTCCAGGTCGGGCAGCATCCAGTCCAGGACCACCGCGTCAGGGCGGAAGTCACGGGCGACGGCCAGCGCGGTCGCGCCGTCCGCGGCCGTACGGACCTGCCAGCCTTCACCGCTCAGCACTCCGGCCAGGACATCGGTGACGTCGGGCTCGTCGTCGACGACGAGGATCCGTACCGGTTCTCCGTCGGGGCGGTGCAGAAACGATGGCGTACGCGGCTCGTCCATGGTGACCCCAGCATGCTCCGGCCAAGGTCACAGCGGGGTGAGCCGTTTCTCTGTGTTTCCTCTGAATCGGCGCCGGGACCGATCGGCGCCGCTGTTTCAGAAGGTTCACAGAGGTTCGGCTGTGAGGCTGACCGCCCATCGCCGGCGCGCGCCTTGTCCGGAGGAGCCCCATGACCACCACCACGTACGCGAGCCGTGGGACGCGCCACCGGCGCGGGCGCCGCGGCATTGTCCCGTTCCTGGCGCCGCTGGTGATCTGGGCCGGCGCGGCCGGGGTGCTGGCCCTGTGGTGGAGCGACACGACCTCGGTGGTCGGCCCGGCGGGCTGGCTCACCGGCGCGGGACGCATCACCGGGCTGCTGGCCGGTTACGCCTGCGCGGTCCTCCTCGCGCTGATGGCCCGGGTGCCACTCCTGGACCACACCATCGGCACCGACCGGCTCGCCCGCTGGCACGCCCTGGGCGGCCGCTGCACCGTCGCCCTCGCCCTCGCCCACACCCTGCTGATCATCTGGGGATACTCGCTGAGTTCCCGTACGGACGTCGTCAGCCAGACCTCCACCCTCCTCCTGCACTACCCCGATCTCCTCAAGGGCACGGCCGGCTTCCTGCTGTTCCTGGCGACAGGAGTCCTCTCGGCCCGCGCCGCCCGCCGCAGGATGAGCTACGAGACCTGGCACTACCTGCACTTCGCCACCTACCTGGCCGTCTTCCTCACCTTCGGCCACCAGCTCTCCAACGGAGCCGACTTCGCGGGCAACCGCCCCGCCCGGGCGGCCTGGTACACCCTGTTCCTCGGCGTCGCGGCGCTGGTCGCCTGGTACCGGTTCGCCGCTCCCGTACGGCGCGGACTGCGCCACCGCCTGCGCGTGGCCGCGATCCACCCCGAGGCCCCCGGTGTGGTCTCCGTCCACCTCACCGGCGAACACCTGGACGAACTCGGCGGCAAGCCGGGGCAGTTCCTGCGCTGGCGCTTCCTGACCCGCGGCCTGTGGTGGACCGCGAACCCCTACTCCCTCTCCGCCCCCGCACACCCGCACCACCTGCGCATCACCGTGAAGACCGCCGGCGGCCACAGCGCCGCCCTCGCCCGTCTGGCGCCCGGCACCCGGGTGTGGGCCGAGGGACCCTACGGCGCTTTCACCGCGGACCGCCGTACCGCGCCCAAAGTCCTGCTCCTGGCCGGCGGCGCCGGCATCACCCCCTTGCGTACGCTCTTCGAGACACTCCCCGGCCAGGTGACCCTCGTCTACCGGGCCCGCCGCGCCGACGACCTCGCCCTGCGCGGTGAACTCGACGCGATAGCCGCCCGCCGGCAGGCCACCACGCACTACGTCGTCGACGAACCGGCCGGGTACTCCTCACCCCTCACCGCTTCCGGCCTGAGCACCCTGGTCCCGGACCTGGCCGCGCACGACGTCTACCTCTGCGGTCCCCCCGGCATGACAGAGGCAGCGATCCACGCCCTGCGCGAAGCCGGTGTCCCGGCACGGCGCATCCACCACGAGTCCTTCGCGCTCTGAGGAGAACCACCATGCGCCGAGCCGTCCTCGCCACCACCGGGATCAGCACCCTCGTCGTGGCCCTGCTCGCCCTCAAGCCCCACCAGCCGCCCGCCCTCGCGGGAGTGTCCCCGCGATCCTCCACGGCCGCCCCGTCCCCGCACACTTCCGCGGGCGACTCGCCAGGGAGTTCCGCCAGGGGAACGGGAACAAGCACGGACACGGGCACCTTCACCGGGAGTCCCATCGACACCCCGTACGGAACGGTTCAGGTCGCCGCCACCCTCTCCCGGGGAAGGATCACCGCGGTCAAGGTGCTCCAGGCCCCCGACGGGAGCGGCCGCGACCAGCAACTCGCCGCCTACGCCCTGCCCCGCCTCACCGCGGAAGCCCTCGGTGCTCAAAGCGCCCACATCGACGCCGTCTCCGGAGCCAGCTACACCAGCCAGGGCTACATCCAGTCCCTCCAGAGCGCCCTGGACCAGGCCCGTGCCTGACACCGCACACGGACTGCGCCATGCCGAGCACGTCATGGGCACCGTCTTCTCCTTCGACATCCGCGACGAACCCACCCCGGCGATCCACCGCGCGCTCGCCGAGGCGGTACGGCACCTCCACCGGGTCGACGCCGTGTTCTCCACCTACCGGCCCGACAGCCCCATCAGCCGCCTCGGACGGGGCGAGACCGGCCTCGACGACTGCCCCTCCGAGGTCCGCGAGGTCCTGTCCCTCTGCTCACAGGCCACCCAGGACACCGACGGCTGGTTCAGCGCCACCCCCGCGGGAACCCTCGACCCCTCAGGACTCGTCAAAGGCTGGGCCACCGAAACCGCCTCCCGACTCCTCCACGAAGCGGGCGCCCACCACACCTGCGTCAACGGCGGCGGCGACCTCCAACTCCGCGGCGGACCGTGGCGCGTGGGCGTCGCCCACCCCCTGCGCCCCGGCGAACTGGCCACCGTCGTCACCGCCCGCCACGACCTGGCGATCGCCACCTCCGGTACGGCGGAGCGCGGCGCCCACATCCTCGACCCGCACCGGGGCACACCCGCCACCGCGCTCGCCTCCCTCACCCTGATCGGCCCCCGCCTGACACCGACCGACACCTACGCCACCGCCGCGTTCGCCAGAGGCGGGGCCGCGCGGGACTGGGTGGAAGCACTGGACGGGTACGAGGCCCTCGCGGTCCTCCCCGACGGGCGGCAGTGGCGCACCTCGGGGTTCAGCGGGTACGGGTCCTGAGACAGCGCCGCGCGTGCCCGTGCCGTGGGGGCCGGCGCAGGGTGCTGGTGGACGGCCCCGATCCGCCCGGCGGTCTCCGTACACCCTGGGAGCGGACGGTACCCGCAGACGCGACGCTCGCCGGGTCGCCCGCTCCGGTGTGCTCGGGCGGCCGGGCGCCAACTCACCGGCGCCCCGGCCGAGACCGCCGTGTGCGGCGGACGCCCCCATCCAGTCCGAGAACGAGGCTCCGAGCGGCCGGGGCAGGACGTACGCCCACCAGAAGGCGGCGCTCGCGGGGGCTCCCTCTACCGGCCGTCGAGTTCAGCGAGCGCTTCCGCGAACCCCTTCGCATCCGACTTGTTCCTCGTGCGGGCGCCGCCCCCCCGGCGCAAGACCCGGCAGGTCCACCTCCAGCACCGTGCCCAGGGAAGGTGATCCGACAACGCTGCTGCGGGAACGGGGTTGGTGAGGGATCTTGTGAGCCATCGCCGCATTTCAGAGGCACTCCCGCGCTGTTCTGCCGGCGGAGAACACCGGCCCGGCCGGGCGCGACGATCACTACGGTCCAGTCTCATGACGACGATTACCACGCGCACGGTCGAGTACCCGGCCGACGGCCTGACGATGATCGGGCACCTCGCGCTCCCGGCCGGGATCGGCCGTCGGCCCGCGGTGCTGCTCGGACCGGAGGGCATGGGGCTCAGCGACGTCGAGCGCCGCCGGGCCGACGCGCTCGCCGAACTGGGATACGTAGTGCTGGCCTTCGACCTCCACGGCGGGCGCTATGTGGGCGACCCCGAGGAGATGCTGGCCCGTTGCCTGCCGCTGCTCGCCGACCCCGACCGGATGCGGGGCATCGGCCACGCGGCGCTCGACGTGTTGCGCGCCGAACCGCGGACCGACCCCGACCGGATCGCCGCCGTCGGCTACGGCACCGGCGGCGCCATCGGGTTGGAACTCGGGCGCGACGGCGTCAACCTGCGCGCGATCGCCACAGTCAATGCGACTACCACAGGCCGGCCGGGCGAGACGGCGCGCATCCGCTGCCCAGTGTGGGCCGGGGTCGGGTCGGAAGACCCGATCATGCCGCCCGCGCAACGGGACGCGTTCACCGCCGAGATGCGGGCCGCGGGCGTCGACTGGCGCCTCGTGGTCTACGGCGGCGCCTTGCACGCCTTCCACCACCCGCCGGTCGACCACCCCACGGTCCCCGGCGTCGGCTACCACCCACAGCACGCGCAGCGCGCCTGGCGCGACGTAGTCGGCCTGCTCGCCGAGTGCCTGCCCGTAACGGAGTGATTGGTCAGCAACCGCGATTCCGGGCCGCGAACCCAGGCCGGTAGAGCGCCACCGGCTCCGGTTTGCGGGACACCACCGCGGCTCGGAGAAACGGTGACGAGGTGCTCAGCGAGGTGCAGAACAGAGGCATGGCACCGGCGCAAGCTCGGACACTGACCATCCCACGCCAGGTCATGGGGTCGGTCACCGGCAAGATCGAATGAGACGGGAACACCCCCGCCGGCACGCGCGGGACCACGAACGGCTGATCCAGCACTCCGAGTCCTTGGTCACCTGGGCGGCCATCACCCTCATGACCAGGCGGATCACCGGCCGAACGGCCCGCAGGAGCGGCCAGCCGGACTCCCGGGAGGGACCCCGGACGGATCCCCACGGCCCTGATGGTCAGCAGTGCCACTCAGAGGTTCCCGGGCCCCGGCCCACCCCATCGTCCCCATGCTGCTGCCGGGCCGTCGAGCGTGATGAAGCAGAGGGTGGCGTGCCTGTCAGATCTTCTTGATCGTCTCGCCCACCTGTGCCGGTGAGGTGCGCCAGGGGGCGCCGTGGCCGGGAAGTATCCAGGACGCCTGCAGTGCGGCGATCTTGTCGAGGGAGGCGAGTGCCTGGGCCTGGTCGTCCGTGAAGGGTGCCGGCTGCGGTCCGGTGCGGCCGGTGAGGACGTGCCGGGTGGTCAGGGCGTCCCCGACGAAGACCGCGTCGGCGAGGGGGACATGTACGGCCACGCTCCCCGGGGAGTGTCCCGGCATGCCCACGATCGACGGGCTGCCGGGCAGGTCCAGGACGTCGCCGTCGTGGACCTCGGTGGCCGCTGCGACGTATCGGGTCCGCAGGCCGTTCTTGCTCAACAAGTAGCCGAAGAAGCGCAGCGTGGGGCCCGGTCGCAGGGGGCCGAGCGCGGTCTTGGGCTTGTCTCCGGTGCGCGCGCGGGCGGCATCGGCGGCGTGGATGAACACCGGCACGCCGTGCTCGCTGCGGAGACGTTCGGCGAAGCCGATGTGGTCGGAGTCGCCGTGAGTCAGGACGAGTCCGCGGATGTCCTCGACGGACTTGCCCAGGGAGCTCAGTTCGCGCTGCAGATCGCGCCAGTGGCCCGGCAGGCCTGCGTCGATGAGCGTGATGCCGTCGGGGGTGTCGACGAGGTAGCACGCCACCACGTCGTTGCCGAGGCGGTGCAAATGGGGTGCGAGCTTCATGGAGACTCTCTCCGGGATATGGACTGCAGGTTCCGATGGCTAACCTACGTAGCTATGATGGCTTCGGTCAATAGCTTTCAGAGGGGAAGTGTGGAGCATGCCGACTCCGGAGAAGACCTCGCTCAGCCGGATCGTCGCCGCCGGCCGTGAACTGCTGGAGACGGGCGGTCAGCAGGGATTGACCATGCAGAGCGTCGCCAATCGAGTGGGGGTGCGGGCCCCTTCGCTGTACAAGCATGTCGACAACCGCGACGCTCTCCTGGCCGCCGTGGCCGAGGCCACCGTCGCCGACCTGACCACTCACCTGGAGGCGACCGACGGCACCCTCGAGGACCTGGCACGCTGCTACCGGCGGCACGCCCTGAAGCGGCCCGAGGGCTTCCGGCTCATGCATTCGCCGTACGCACCGCCCGAGGCCCTCGCCCGCCTGGCCGGCCCGGTGTTGCGCATCGCCGGGGAACTCGTCGGCGAGCAGGAGGCACTCGAGGCCGCGCGCATGCTGACCGCTTGGGTCACCGGCTTCATCGAGATGGAGATCAACGGCGCCTTCCGGCTCGGGGGCGACATCGACCGCGCCTTCGAGTACGGCCTGAGCGGCATGCGCCGAGCCCTCACCTGACGCTCGGAGGGAGCCTGTCGGAGTACGGGGCGGCGGCCGACCTGGTGCGTTGCCGGTCCGCCGAGAGGCTGAGCGAGCGGTTCAGCCCGGTCGCCCCGGTGATCTCCCACAGGCTCATCGCTCCGGACCCGTAAAGGCCGCGGAAACGCCTCAACTCCAGCCGGCGATACGGGTCCAGGACCACCGCCCCGCCACGGGAGACCTCGC
This sequence comes from Streptomyces sp. NPDC087420, assembly GCF_044744165.1. Lineage (NCBI taxonomy): Bacteria > Bacillati > Actinomycetota > Actinomycetes > Kitasatosporales > Streptomycetaceae > Streptomyces > Streptomyces sp. NPDC087420. The sequence goes on along the minus strand of NZ_JBIUXU010000020.1, from coordinate 55,432 downwards.
GGTCGTGGACGACCCGGTTCCCGTCGCCTTCGCGTTGCCAGGGGCGCCGGGCCGGGTCGTCGTTTCCTCCACCATGCTGCGCGCCCTCACCGCGGACGAGCGACGGGCACTCCTGGCCCACGAGCGGGCCCATCTACGCCACCGCCACCACGTGTTCCTCCTGGTGACGCAGTTGACGGCTGCGGTCAACCCGCTGATGCGGCCCGTCGCCGATGGGGGCGGTTTCGCGCTGGAGCGCCGGGCCGACGAGGACGCGGGCACCGTGGTGGGCGACCCGCCCCTGGTGGCACGGGCCGTGGCACGGGCGGCGCTCGCCCCGTGAAGCGGGGACCTCAGCCCGCACTGGCCGCGACCGGCGGCCAGCACCACAGCGGGTCCACGCGCTGCTCACCCCGATGCCTCCGTTGCTACGCCGCCGGGTGGCGGCCTCACCCCGATGCCGCCGTGCTGCGGAAGCGTGCTGCTGTCCGCCCAGGACATGCACCACCTGTTCGGCGCCCCCTCGTCCAGCCATGTCGCGGCACCTGTCCACCAGCCCCGAACCGCCCGCTTCCACACGACTCCACCGTCCACCCGCCCTCGTGCTCCCGCGCCCGCGCCCGCCGCCCCCCGGGGCACCCGCGGGCCCCCGCCCTCGGATTCCTTACGCACCCATGGGCGACGCCCGCCCGATTCCGGCGTATACCGGCCAAGAGGGAAGTACGCCGGCACCGCCGGCGTGAGACCGCGAACACCCTTCCCCCCCCCCGACACCTCCGGCGCCCCGGGCAAGAAGCCGCGCCCTCTCCCGCAAAGGTTCCCCATGGCCACCGAACCCTCCGCGCAGGGCGGCGACGCGTGAACAGCCTCGTCCTGGTCCTGACCGTCTTCGTGGCCTGCGCGGTCGAAGCGGTGGAGGCCCTGACCGTCGTCCTGGCCGCCGGCACGAGCCGGCACTGGGGGTCGGCCCTCCAGGGCACGGCCGCAGCCCTGGTCACGCTCGCGGTCACCGTTGGCGTACTCGGCCCGGCCATCGGCCTGATCCCGCTCGGCGCGCTGCGACTTGTCGTGGGCGCTCTGCTGCTCGTCTTCGGTCTCCAGTGGCTGCACAAGGCCGTCCTGCGGGCGAGCGGTCTCAAGCCGCTGAGGGACGAAGCAGCCGCGTACGAGAAGAAGTCGGCCGCCGCGCGAACGGCCGGCACGGGCGGCCGGGCGGCGGTACGGGACTGGTACGCGTTCACGCTGTCCTTCAAAGGCGTCCTCCTGGAGGGACTGGAGGTGGCCTTCATCGTGGTCACGTTCGGCAACAACCAGCGGAACGTTCCGCTCGCCGCTCTTGGAGCCGCGGCCGCCGTCCTGGCCGTCGCGGGGGTGGGTTTCGCCGTTCGGGCACCGCTGGCCCGGGTCCCGGAGAACACGATGAAGTTCGTCGTCGGCACCATGCTGGCCTCGTTCGGTGTCTTCTGGTCGGCCGAGGGCGCGGGAGTGGCATGGCCCGGCGCCGACGTGGCGCTGCTGGTGCTGGTGCCGGTGGTGGCCCTGGTCGCGCTCGGGTTCACCGCGCTGCTGCGGCGCACGGCGGGCCACGGCCCGACGCCACGGGCGGTGACACCTCCCCGCCGGGCGACAGCCTCCGGGGAACAACACCGAGCCGCGAACCGGTACCTCAGGCGGGCCCGTTCCTTCGCGCACTTCTGGTACGACTTCGTCGTGGGCGACGACTGGAGGGTCGCGGCCGGCACCGTCGCCGCGCTCGCCGCCACGTACGGTCTGGTCCGTGCGGGCCAGAACGCCTGGTGGCTCCCACCGCTCGCCGTCCTCGCGCTGCTCGGGCTCTCCCTGCGCGGAACACGCGTACGGACAGCCCGGTGACACGGACACGGTGGAGAAAGCGGTCTTGGTGAACCATCAAGAGAAGGTGCCCACCCGGCGTGGGGTGTCAGGCTGCCGGGACGGCAAAGCGAGGTTGACGCAGCGCTCCGCACTCGCCGGACGGACTCGGCAGCTCGTCCGGCGCCTGCGGCATCACTCCACTACGAAGATTGTTTCTGGCGGGCGGAGCCGGCTGGGATCAGCGTGGCGACCACGACGGCCGCGACGGCCGCGACGATGGCCGAGACAGTGAACGCCCTCTGGAATCCTGTGTCCGTACCGCCCGCCAGGCTTACCGCGGCGAGGCTGGAGACGACGGCCGCCCCGATCGAAGCGCCGAACTCGTGGAAGGTGCTGACGATGCCCGAGGCGAGCCCGGCCTGGTGCGGCTCGACCTGGCCGAGCGCCGTCGCCGACGCCACCACGAAGAGCGAACCGATCCCGGTCGCGGCCAGGCTGACGCCGATGACGACGGCTGTTGACCCGGCCCAGAGGACCGGGACGAGGAGCCCGGCGGCGGCGATCACCATCCCGATGACTCCCACCCGGCGGGTTCCGAGTCCGCCGATGACCCGGCCCGCTGTCTGGGCGCCGGCCATGGTGGCGAGCGCCACCGGCAGGAAGAGCAGCCCTGTCACCAGCGGCCCGTGTCCGCTGTATTCCTGCAAGTAGAAGGAGCCGAGGAAGAAGACCGCCACCATCAGAGCCGTGCCGGTGAGGATCACGAACGTACCTGCCGTAACCGGGCGGCGGAACAGCAGTCCAAGGTCCATCAGTGGTGATTTCGCAGCTCGTTGCCATGCCCCGAAGGCCAAGTACAGCACCACGGAGGCCGCGGCGAGGCCCAGCGTGCTCATGGCGGACCAGCCGTGGTCACCGGCATTGATCAGCGCGTAGATGCCGACACCGGTCGCTCCGGTCACCAGGAGCGCACCGGGCACATCGAGTCGCGGGCGCACCCCTTCGGGCCGGGGCAGCGGCGGCAGCATCCGGGGCAGCAGCACCATGATGACGACGCCGACGGGCACGTTCACGAAGAACGCCCAGGGCCAGCCCGGCCCGGCGGTCAGTACGCCGCCGAGGAGCACGCCGACGGCGGCGCCGCTGCCGCCGAGTGCGGACCAGATGCCGAGCGCCTTGTTCCGCTCCTCTCCTTCGAACAGCCGCACCACGACCGACAGCGCGGCCGGCGACAGCATGGCCGCGCCGAGCCCCTGCGCCACCCGGCCGACGATCAGCACTTCCGCGCCGCCCGCCAGACCGACGAGCAGTGAGGCCGTGGTGAAGGTGGCCAGCCCGGCCAGGACGAGGCCCCGGGCCCCGAAGAGGTCGGCGCTGCGACCGCCGAGCAGCATCAGGCCGCCGAACGTCAGCGTGTACGCGCTGACCACCCAGGTCAGCGCAGAGCGCGAAAGGCCGAGGTCGGCACCTATGTGCGGGAGAGCGATCGCCACCACGGTGACGTCGAGGATCAGCATGAACTGCGCGACACCGAGCAGCGCCAGCGCCTTCCACCGGCGCGCGTGAGCGGGCGGACCCGGCTCCGTCGTGATCTGTTGATCGGTCACAGCCCCTCCTAAGTTGGACATTGATGTTCGAGTTAGCTCAACTGGTAGCGTAACTCAAACAACACGGTTTGAGTTAAAGGAGGATGTGTGACCTCGTTGCCCCACGCATCCGGCCGCCGGGCCGACGCGCAACACAACATCGACGCGATCCTGGACGCCGCGGTCGAGAACTTCGCGCTCCGTCCGAACGCGACGCTGGCCGAGATCGCGAAGGCGGCAGGCGTGGGGCGCGTGACGCTCTACGGCCATTTCGCCTCACGCGCCGAACTCGTGAACGCGGCGATGACCCGGGTCCTCGAACAAGGTGACGCGGTACTCGAACCGCTCGAACTCGACGGAGACCCCGCCGAGGCGCTGGAACGGCTGATCGGAGCCAGCTGGCGGCTGATTCACCAGTCGCGCTCCCTCCTGGCCGCCGCGCAGAAGGAGTTGTCGAGCGCCCGGATCCGCGACCTGCACGCCGGACCTGCGGCCCGCGCCGAACGGTTGCTGGCCCGCGGCCAATCCGAAGGCGTGTTCCGGTCGGATCTGCCGGCCTCCTGGCTGGTGGCGACGCTGCACAACGTGTTGCACGGCGCCGCCGACGAGATCAACGCCGGCCGCCTGAAGCCGGAGGACGCGGCCCGCACGGTCTCGCTGACACTCCTGGCGGCCTTCGCGGCCTGAGAACCCGATACCGGTACGCGCGCGGCGGCACGGCCCCACCACGGACCCTCGACCCACTGGAACGCCAGAGCTCGCGAAGCGCTCGCCCCGCAGACCCCAGTTGCGACGGCGCCCCGCCGGACAGCTACAGGCAAGGCGCCCCGTACTCAGCAAGGATCGGGGCTACGCCGTCCCCGGCCGCCGTAAAAACGGGACGCAAGCGGCCGGCAACTGCGCCAAGATTCCGCACAGCCGGTACGCGACCCCGAAATCCACCGGCCGGCCAACCACAGCCATCGACGCGGCCCTCGCGGTGACCGAGGCGCGATGTGCCGGTTCGGTGTCGGCGACGGCACGTCAGCCCGGGGCGCTTTCGCTGCTCGGGTGTTGATGGAGGGTTAGGCCACTGACACGGGGCGCTATCTGTAGCGGGTGTGGCTGTCAGGGTTCTGCCGGACCGTACGGTGGTGCGGCGGGAGCGGGAGGAGCAGCGGACGCGGAAGGCCCTGGCCGACCTTGCCCCGGCCGGGCCGCGTGAGGGCGGCGCGGTGAAGGCAGCCGCGCTGCGGCAGCCGTACCCGCCGTCGGCGGCGTTGGAGATTCTGCCGCCGGGGCTGGGCGGTGCGGCGGCGGGTGTGGTGTTGCCGGCGGGGGCGCGGCCGGTGCGGTCGTTGTTGGTGCGGGCGGTGTTAGACGCTCTGGCACTGCCGCGCCGCTTCCCATACACATCGGCGCTGGTGGATGCCGCGGTCGCCGGGGCTCTGGGCGAGGCGCGGGTGCTGGTGGTCGATGAGGCGCAGCGGCTGTCCGTGCCGTGCCTGGAATATGTGCAGAGCCTGTGGGACCACCCCGGCACGCGGATCACGCTGGTGCTGTGCGGGGCGGCCACCGAGCGGGCGCCGGCCCGGCTGCCGCATCTGGCATCGCGCATCGGCGCGTGGCAGGAGGTTCCGCGCCTGGCCGCGGGAGAAGTGGCGAGCGGGGTGACGGGCTTCCATCCGCTGTGGCGCACCGTCCCGGCCCCGGATCTGACGTGGATCGACCGGTCGTGCGCCCACGGCACGTTCCGTACGTGGGCCGCTTTGACCGCGCAGCTGCAGAACGCGCCTTGTCACCGCTGACGCGGTCGTCGACCGGGCTGTGCTGCGGCGGCTGTTCCAGCGGATCGCGCCGCCGCTGTGAACGCGGCGCACGCTCTGGCTGGCCAGCACACACATGACGTCCGACCGCGTGAGGGGAGCTGGCGTGGAGGACGGTGACGCTGTCCGCGCAGGGGGCGGGCTGCCCGAGGTGTCGAGGACCCGGGTAGGACGAGCGGTCATGTGCAGGTAGGACGAGGCGGCCGGGATGGAGAGAGGACTGGGCGGGGTGGAGCATCCGGGCGGCCTGCCGTACCGCGGGCCCGGACGAGTTATTCGTTGAGGGCGCGGCCCGAAACCGCGCAAAGACCGTCTGCGGTGGCTGCCCCGCGCGCACGGAGTGTCTTGCCTATGCCCTCGATCAGCGCGTCGAGCATGGCGTTTGGGGCGGCATGACGGACAGGGAACGACGCGCTCTTCTACGCTGTCGGCCTACCGTGACCTCCTGGCGGAGCTTGCTCGCGGCGGCCCAGGAGGAGCACGACCGGCAGGCTTGCCCTCGTGACGGCAAGCGAGAGGCCGCGACGGGCTGAGGTCCAGTAGCCATGCACGGGGGATTCGCTCCCGCTCGCGCGGGTCTCCGGGCACGGAATGGGAAAGGAGCGCGCTGAACTCGCCCTTGGGCGATGACACACCGGACGCGCTGCTGATACCACTCGGCTACGGGCGGCTTCGGCCCGCGAGTGGTCACCAGGCGGTCAGGTCGACTGTGTGGGAGCAGTGGGGATCGGCCGTGTCTGGCGCCCAACGCTCTTTCTCGCGTACGAGTGAGGGGAGAGCGGCCAGGAGGGCGGTCAGCGCGCCAGTGAGGCGTACGTCGGCCGCGATCAGGCCGTCGGTTTCCTCGACGGCGAGGTAGAGGCGCAGGCTGTCCGGGCCGGTGAACAGGAAGCCGCACAGCGCCGGGCTCGGTGGTGCCTCGACGAACGGCCAGGCCAGTGTGCGCAGGACACGCAGTGCCTGGTCCGTGAGAGGCGGTGGGGCGGGTTCGAGAGTATCGGTGTCCACCCGGACCAGCGCCATGCCCATCACCGAGGTGTCCGAACCGGGCGGAGTGCCGGCGGCGAGCGTCCGTGACCACCCCAGCACCAGGGGAGCGGTCACCGGTTCGTCTTCGTCGTCCAACAAGGGGATCTCGTAGACAACCGGCTCCGGTTCCACCTCGGCGTCGGCTGCTCCGGTGACGACCCGCACGGCGTCCCGCGTCGGCAGCACGCCGCGCAGAAAGGTCCCGCCGGCAAGGGGCACCAGTGTGTGGTCGAGGAGGAAGCGGGTGAGGTACGCCTGCTGCTCGACGGCCTCCTCCCAGCTGCCGTTCACTCGTTGATCCAGTTCGGACACTTGGTGACGCCTTTGCAGTAGGCCGTGATGACACCGATCTTCTTGCCCTTGCCCGCGTCGTATTCACCGTCGGCCGTACGGCGCGCGTACTGCACGATCACCACGATGTTGACCCGCTTGCGGCCATTGAGAGCGACACCATGATATTCAAGGCGCCCCCCGTTCTTCTTGTCGACCTTTCCGGCCAATGCGGCGTCAACGACCCGGCACTTCTTGATGTTGTGCTTGCCGGAGAAGTGGTTCCAGCCAAGATCGCCGTTGCCGTAGCGGGTGGGGATCACCCGCCCGTCGGGGTCGGTCTCCTCACATTTCGTTCTCTTGTCCCAGTGCCGCTCCGCGAATGCGTCAGATACCGGAGCGGCGACGAGAACAGCACCCAATGCTGCGGCCGAGATGGTGATCATCCTCATGACTGGAACCGTGCCACATCCCGGACATGCATAAGCTTTCCCCGACGGCAGATTCGTTTCACCGCCCCCGGATGGATCACCCGGTGGAAGCAACCGCCTGGGCGCGGCCGCACACGGGTGCCAGCGGTGTCGGAGCCGTAACACCGCACGCGGTCCGGCCCGTCCGCCGCGTTGCCGAACCTGTGCGCGAGACAGTCACACGCCGCAGACTGTGCGTCGGACGCCACGGACGCGAGCACGAAAGACTGCGGCAACAGGGCCTCCTGGGACTGCATCAAGCCGGTCATCGCCCCACGCGGCACGCCACACGGCAGCGGACTCGGCACCGTCCGCCGGGTGGTAGAACGCACCAATGCCTGGATTCACGGCTTCCGCCGCCTACGCATCCGCTGGAAGATCCGCGACGATATCCACGAAGCCCTCCTCAAACTGGCCTGCCGCCTGATCACCTACCGCCACGTCAGAACATTCTGTTAGCCGCTCAACGCCGGTGGGCTAGTTGCCGTCCAGCCGGAATCGGGTAGTGGATCGCGCAGATCCAGTCCAGTGGCCGGCAAGATCACCGTGGCGGCGGGCATCGGTGAGGAAGGTGAACGCGGTCTCGGTCATGGCCGGCGTGTGAGCGGTCTGTAGGCGTACGGCGGTCGGATCGGGCACGCCCTGTGAGGCGCCGGCGCCCGCGCATCTCGGGCCACTCGGCAACGAGTTGCACGTGGGCAACCACACCCGGATGCGTCCGCGCAGCAAGGTGGTGCGATTCGACCAGTTCTTCATCCCGCAGCCGGGCCAGCCGCCGGCGGGTCGCTCGATGCGCACCCCCTGGGCCGGCCGATAGGGGATGGCACCGGTGCCACAGGCGCAGGACCGTGAGGTTCCTCTGGAGCGGTTGTCCGGGCAACGCCCCGGCCCGGCCGACCTTGATAGGCGGCAGCGGATTCTGAGTCGCCTGCGCCGGTCCGGCCCCGGGCCCGCGGGCTGGTACGCCGATATCTGCCCCTGCCGGATGAGGATCTGCCGCTGCATTCGACCGGGATGCTGGTCTCGCACCTGTTCCGGGAACTGGAGAGCGCCCTTCGCGAGGTCCTCCTGCCCGATGCCACCCGGAATGGTCTTCCGCAGGCTCCGCCTGCATATTCTCCAGCATCACGGTGCCAACGCCCCGGACGTGGTGGAGAGCATTCTGACGGATCTTGACCAGATTGCTGCCGCCCGGTCGCAGCGTGAGTGGGCGACGATTCAGGTGATGTGGGAGAGGCGCTCCAGATCGTGATGCCGAAGAGGGCCTGTGACGGGGAGAGCACCGCCGAGCACGTGTGGCACGTCTCGGTCCGTAACGCCCCCGGTGACCGGGTCCTGTCCGACGCGGAGTGGGCGCAGGTCGCCGCCGAGATGGTGGCCGCGGCGGGACGAGCTGGCGGGAAACGGCCCCGCCGCCGCACGGGACACTGCGATCAAGTCCACACCCCCGGCCTGACTGCCGCCCCTGGACATCGTCAGGAAGACCCTGATCCACGGCGAACCCGAACCCGAACCCGTCCAGCGCCTCCTGTGGGAACTTCTCCAGCCCGGCCCGCCCGGTACGGATTCGGCCTCCCCGACCCGCTTCCCCGACCTGCCCGACATCACGACCCTTGGCGTTCCGCCCGCCTACGCTCTGAGCGAGAACGACAGGGACTCGGCCGACCAGGAACCCGCGCGGGATGCGCACGTCGCCTTCGGCGTCGACCCCGTCATGGTCCCGGGCACCCACGAGTCGCTGCTCACCCACCCCGACGAACCGGCCCAAGCACTCCTCAAACTCTGACCTCACGCTTCCGAGTCAGCCGGCTCGTCCCGGCCGAGGAGACGTTCGGCTTCGGCCGACTACACGGCTGCGGGGTGGGACGGGAATCGTCCTGTCCGGCCCCGCTGTTGTCCGTACGACGCCAGGTCCAAAATACTCGTGGGCCGTTGCCGCAGATATCACACGATCGGAAGTGGGCAGCTTGAGTGATCCGTACGAGTTGCGTGAGGGTGTGCCTTCCGTGGCAGTGTTCCGGCGTCTGCGTACCGATGCAGGCTTGTCGGACAAGGCCCCGGAAGCGGTGGCGCTCGCCTTGCCCCACACATGGCACGGGGTGGTCCTCCACCACGAGGGAGAACCCATCGGCATGGGCCGCATCATCGGTGACGGCGGTACCGCGTTCCAGATCGTCGATGTCTGCGTCCATCCCGCACACCAGGGCCACGGCCTCGGCGGGCGCATCATGGCCGCGCTCACCGAGGAACTGGAACGCAGGGCGCCCGCCACCGCCTACGTCTCACTAATCGCGGACGGCCCCGCCCGTGTTCTCTACGAGAAGTTCGGTTTCGCCGACACCGCGACGCACGACTCGATCGGCATGTACCGCGTGATGGGCGTCTGATGACGGGGAACAGGTGCCCCTCCCACGTCTGTGCGCCGTCCGCGGCCACTCCGTAACCACCTGTCCCGGTATTCGGGCACAGCGCGGGAGGGGGTACGGAGCGCGCGGGGGAGGCCGCTGACCGGCGCAGCCGGGTGCCCGCCGCCCCCCGCACCGGGCACCACGCCCCCGCCACGACCACCGCATTGCGGAGATCGCCGAACTGGCCGGCCGGACACCGCTCACCACCCCCGACATCGTCCACCGCTACCAGGCCGGTGAGCGAACCGCGCAACGCCTTTTCGCCGCTGCGCGTCAGCATCCCGGGAGTTGACGTCACCTCAGGAGGGCACCGTCCGCCGCGCGTTCCGCACGCCGACCGGAACGCGGTGGATCAGGCACGGGTGGGGGCTCGTTTCGTGTCAGGCTGCCCTGGCATGGCAGTTCGAGGCGGGCCTGTGGACAGAGGCCGGAGATTTCTGCCTGCTCCCGGCGGGACGAGATGTCTGCTTCGGGCGGGCGGGGGTACCGGGGCCGGTATGGCCTTGATGAAGCGTGTTGCCCTTGCCCCCCGTGCGGTACGGCAGCTGCGCCGCGTGCGTTCGGTGTACCTGGTCGGAATGACACTGTCCGTACTGGGCCTGGTCCTGCAGTCGGGCCGGGTGAGCAGCGGCCGGCAGTCGGAGATCGCCGGCGCTCTGGCGGTGGTGTTCGCGGTGCTGCTCGGACTGACGATGGTCCAGCTGTGGCGGCATCAGAGGACCGTTCACTGCAGTACGGCCAAAAGGCTGAACCCCTTGGCCTGAGTCCTCTTCACTTCCCCCGCCTCGCAGATAGACCTGGGGGTAACAGCCGCCCGAGCGAAACACCTCCGGCTGGCACATTACTTCCCGGCAGTCGGGCCCGTACCGCGGCCGGGAGCCTGGCCGCTGAGCGGGTCGTACGGCGGGATACGCACGAGAACGCGTATGACGGTGGGGCGGGGGTGGCGGCCCCGGGAACGGGGTCGAACCGGGGCCGCTGTCCGGTCAAAGGACACGGGGCCGGACCGGTCACCGCGTACGGGTGGTTCAGCCCTGCGTTGGCCTGCGGCCCCTCCTACGGGTGCGTGCCGTGAACCGCAGTGATGGAAACGGCCACGGCGAGGAACGCCGCACTCTGGCCGCGCTGCCGAAGGCACGCTGAGCACTACGGCATTGCACTCAAGTACGCGCAAGGCTGGGGCGCGACGGCGCTAGCTAGGAGGACCGCGACCGCCACCACCGCGGTTGCGGTCGCCGGTCAAGGCCGACTCCCCCAGCTCTGGATGGCTATTGGACAACCGGTCAACTCGGAAAAGTAGGGCCGAGTCGGGCGGCGCGGAAATAGACTTATGACGTGACAGGAACATGGCGTCGGCTGACGGACCGCCTCAGCGGCAAGCAAGATCCAGAAGTTCTTTTCGAGGAGCTTCCTGATCACCTGGAGATCCCCGTCCGGCAATGGGTCATGCAGGCCACAAGAAACTATCAGCTCGTTGGGCTTGTCTGCTTGCGTCTGCGGCTGCCGTCCACGGTCCTCAACAACGATTCGCCAGAGATGGCTCTGGTGAATTACCGCGACAAAAATAACCCGATGATCTTCATAGAGATCGTTGACGCGGTGTTGGCGGCTCGCGGAAGTCAGGCCCTTCAACGTAGGTAGACACAACGGGGCCTCCACCCGTGACCTCCGTGTGGAGCTGGACACGATCCTCACTGAAGGAGGATCGGCCTACACGATCAACCCGGACGAGAACGGATTGTGCCGCAGAGTCAATGAGACCCTGCGGCAGTCCTTGGAAGCTGCGGTCCAGGTGGCGGAAAAGCAGAAGCATGATGCTGGGGCGCACCTCCGGGAAGCCTTCACCGCCGCATATGGAATCAACCCCAACCCCAGCGTCGCCTACTCCCAGTCCGTGAAGGCGGTAGAGGCTGTAGCCAACCCTCTCTTTCTTCCTAGGTCACCAGAACCCACCCTGGGAGCCGTGCGATCGACGCTTGACCAGGGCAGGAACAAGTACGAGATGGTTGTGCAAGATCGCACGGGAGCGCCAGCAGGCATTGACGGAGTCATTGAACTTCTCAACCTCCTTTGGCACGGCCAACGCGACCGGCATGCCGGCGGCCCTACGAGCCGACCAGTGACACAAGAGGCTGCCGAGACCGCTGTGCACACTGCGGCTCTTCTGGTCCACTGGATGGCCACAGGAGCGATTCGCAAGAAGTAGTTGGGACACCTGCGCCGAGGTCCACGCAAGGGAGGGTTCCGGCGGACGCTGACGGTGTCCGTACGGCGGGAGCTGTTCCACCTGTCGCGGTGTCAGCGCACCGTGCTGGTCAGAACCTCGCCAAGTTCTGAATCATCGCTACGTCTCCCGCGTCTGTGCGCCGACCGCGCAGCGACGTCCAGGAACGCACCGTCCGGCCAATGGCGCTCGCCCGGTGCTGAGTCTCATTTCGATGACCGCTCAGATTCTCATCTCGGTGTCACATCTTCTGATCCAATCGGGTTTAACTGACCTGGTCTTAACGTGTGTTCATGCCGCCCAGGGTGTGACATCAGGTGAGAAAATTTGATGCCATGCCATGAGAAATGCCAGGACATTTTCGTGAGAATCGCTATAGTGCACTGCGTCTGACCTACAGGTTTTAAGAGGTTTGAGTTGAGGGTGAGCAGTGGCCCAGAATGGCGCCTCGTCCCTGCTTGCGCGGGGCCTTCCGGGCGGGGCCGAGGCGCGCGACCATTCTGCCGGCTTCATCCCTGCTTGCGCGGGGTTTCCGTCGTCTCAACGACGTTCAGCCGCCAGACCTTCGCCTCATCCCTGCTTGCGCGGGGCTTCCCCTTTGCGACTTGGCGCTCTTGGGTGACTTTATCAATGCTTTGCGTAGTTGTATGGGTTTCGAGGCTGGGCGGCACTTTCGTTGGGCGGGTGCGGGATTGGTGTCTGTCGTCATCGCTAGGGGTTGTTCAGTGAATGATCTCTGCTGAGCATGGGCGCTGTCGTGGGGATGGTTTGCTCAGTTCGTCAGGCTGGGGGCCGGGAGCGGGATCGACTTCGCTGGCAGGTGTTCGCCCGCGGCCCGATCGGTCTCACTTCGAGGGGAGCGGCCCCGCCGCCCGGTTGCCTCCTGTCATCGGAATGGATCTGACGCGAGCATAGATGTACGGCCTGGTGGTCGCGTCGGATCCTCACGTAACCCAGCACGGTGTGGGCATCACGGGACGATGGCGCTGACGAACCGTTTGATCTTCGGATCGAGAACTGATCCCGTTCCGTGGCAGGCGCCGTCTAGGCCGGGGAAAGCGGCCTGCGATCTGTGCCGGGGGTCAGGTCTGGCCCGTGCGGGTAGATGGCGGGCCGGGGATCCCGTCCCTTGAGGGTGCTCGGACTTCTCGCACTGCGGCGCGACCTGCCGAAGGCGTTCCGCCGCTACCTCTGCGCGCCGGATGGATCGGCTGCCCATCGCGCTGGTAGATTGCGCAACTTCACCTGACCGTCGAAGCGTTGCTACGAGATCAGGGTCAGCGATCCGGAACGCGCGCGTGCGAGTGGGGTGGCGGGGTGCACGCCGTGGTGTCACCGGCCCGGAGCGGTGGCGGCAGCCGTGGGAGACTCCGCACGTGAGTTCTACGTCGTCTCGAAAGACGGTTCAGCTGTGCTCTGAGCCGGATTGCCCGCAGCCGGCCGCGTACCGCACCCGTTCACGCGATTCCTGGTGTGACGACCACATCACGGCGATGCTGCGCGCTGGCGGTCTGGAGCCTTTGGAGTCGTTCATCAAGCCGACCGCGTGGCGTCTGACGAGGTGTCTGGCCTGCGGGGTGGAGGCGCACTACCGGTTCGAGTACACCCTGGAGAAGAACACGCTGGGGGAGGCGACGTGCCGGGCCTGCTACTGGCGAGGGTGGGCGGCAAAGGACCGGCGGGTCAAGGGAGTGTACGCGGACCTGGTTCCCGTGCCGGTATCAGAGGCGCGCGAGCACGCCGGGAGGAACGGCTACGACTACCTCGGGCCGCTGACCGAACCGTCGCTGAGTGAGGACCCGCACCATGTGCGGTGCCGGTACTGCGAGCGGCTCAGTGCCGAGCGGCTGGGAGACATCGCGTTCGGGTGCAGGTGTCAGACCAACCCCAAGCGTGACCGTCAGATTTCCATCACCACCAGGGCGGGAGGGGCGAAGAAACGGGATCTGCTCAAGGACTCCGGATTGCCCGTCGTCGACTGGTGGGATCACGAGGGCAACGACACGGCGGATTGGGAGACCGTCACGCTCAAGGCCCGCCGTGAGGTGTCCTGGCGCTGCCCGCACTGCGGGCTGCGGTTCATGAGGAGAATCCTGGACATGGTCGCCGTTCGCGGATGCCCCGAGTGCGAATCGAAGCAGCGGGCGGCATGGGAGGCAGAGTACGAGCGCCACAGGGCGACGCTGGTTGCCGAGGTCCCCGAGTTGCTCGCGGCCTGGGCGGACGACGCGGATCCCCGTACGGTCACGGTCGCCGGCCGTGGCCCCGGGCATCGTTTCCGCTGCCCGCGAGGACACCATTCGCGTTTGTCGCCGCACACGTACCTGACGGCCGGCTGTCCTTCCTGCCGTGGCCAGGACACACTCGACGAATGGCTTGAGGCCGTCGAGGTGGATCCGGCGGCGCTCCGTCTGGCCGCGGAGATCGCCTCGCAGTGGCACCCGTCGAAGAACGGCGGCATCCGGGCCGCAACCATATCTCCCGGCTCCCGCAAGAGCGTGTGGTGGCAGGACCCGGACTGCGGGCACCAGTGGCAGGAATCACCGGCTCAGCGCGACAAGGGGCAGCGGCTTCGATGCCCCCAATGCCGCACGATCCTAGACTCGCTCGCCTACCACTTCCCGGACCTGGCGGCCGAATGGTCCCCGGCGAATCCGCGCACGGCGTGGCAGGTACGCCCTACCGGGCAGACACGATTCGTGCCGGCCTGGATCTGCTCCACGAACCCTGATCATGTGTGGCATGCCTCACTGGCTTCCCGGACAGGCGGCAGCGGCTGCCCCGAGTGCAGGGAACACGGGAAGTCGCAGGTCGAACTCAGCCACCACGTGGCTGCCGAACGCGCCTTCGGACGGGCCGCGTCCGGCCCGTCGCTGCGCAGCGCCGCGTTCGCCCGGCGCTCACACTGGCTTGTCGACATCACCGTCGAACTCGCCACCGGTCGCACCCTCGTCATCGAGTACGACGGCTCCTACTGGCACGCCGACAAGCACGAGATCGACATCGAGAAGTCCCGGGACCTGCTCGCCGCCGGGTGCCTCGTGGCCCGGCTGCGTGAACACCCCCTGACGTCACTGCCGATCGATGATCCGGCCTACGCGGAGTTCGTCGTCCATTCGACGGCGCCCACGCCGGATGCCACGATCGAGCAGGTCAGGCAGTGGGCGCTGAACCGGAGTTCGAGCGCCTTGTGAGTCTGCCCCGAGGCTCGTATGACCGCCCGCAGCCTCCCTTTTTCAGGTTGGGTTCATGCCGGCCCGTCACGCCCCCTGGCCGCGCTCCGGCTGCCGCGCCGTCTGCTCCTGCCGGACGGCCGGCATTGCCTCCCGGCCCCGCGCACCAACTGGCACGCCATACGCCTGCCCCGCGCCGCCAGCTACGGCAACGTCACCTTCGGCGTCGCATTGGCACCATGCCCGCATCCGTAGCCACCCGGACGAGATCGACTACCAACGCAGCGGACACACGCCCGACTTGAATTTCGCCCACAGCGTGCTCCGCCCCGGCATGGATGCGCCATCTGTGGGCCTGGTTGACCCGTACGAGGAGGGCCCGGGGGACATGGCGGACGAGGCGTTCGCCGGTCATCGGATGACGCCGGAGGTGTTGGATTCGGCGCCGAACTCCAGGACGAGGCGAGCACCAGTGTGCACAGTGTCCGGCCTCAGCCCTGCTTGCGCGGGGCGTCCCTTTGCGACCTGGCACTCTTGGGTGACTTTATCAATGCTTTGCGTAGTCGAATAGGTTTCGAGGCGGGGTGGCACCTGCGTCGGACGGGCGCAGGATGGGCGTCTGCCATCATCTGCCCCGTGATCCGAGTGGGCCGGTCAGGTCAGGCTGACGGTGAGTCCGAACTGGTTGAGGAGTCCGTTCCTCAGCTCTGCCACGCAGGCCTTGAGCGTTTCGTCGTCCGCTACAGGAGTCAACTCGGTCGAGGCAGGCAGGAGCCGCACGGGATGCCGGGAATCCTCGACAACGGACGATCGGCCGTACCTGTAACCGATGGGTGCCAGTGCGGGTTGTTCACTGTCCGGGGCGGTCGTGGCGAGTGTGGCGGTGATGTCGAAGGAGGTGTCGGGGGTGCGTGAGAGGCGGAACGCGTCGCATACCGCGACGGCGTCGGTGATCACCGCGTTGAGGAGCCATGTGTCGACCGGGACCAGGTCGCCGAGTTGAGGGGTGTTCTCGCCCAGCGCGACACACAGGACGACCGAACCGTCGTGGTGGAGCTCCGCCATGACGCGGCGTGCGGAGGTTCGCTGGTCGGGGACGAGGAAGTTGCTGGCGACCCACCGGCGAAGCCCGACGTGCATGCCGCTGTTCAGGACCCGGGACATGACGGACGACGGCGAGAATTCGTCGTGCAGTCGGTTCGCGGTGGCCTGGGCCCGGACGAGGGTGTCCTGTGCTTCCGTCTGCGTCGGGGCGGGAACCATCCGGGGCACCGGCCGTGCGGGGCTGGCTGCGACTACCAGCCACGCGCATCGTTGCCCCGGCTGATGGAGGACGGTGTCGGTCGCGTGCGCGAGATGCGCGTTCAGTAGCGCGCCGGCGGCGTCCTGTCGTGCGAATCGGTCCTGGTAGGCCCGGGCGACCTGGTGTTCCGCCAGGTAGAACGTGTCGTCCTTGACACGGTAGGGGGCGTTGAACGTGGCACGGTCCTTGTCCTTCTGCTCCCACCCGTACTGGAAGTGCGGCGCCGACTCACTGGGCGGGACATCGACGACAAGGACATCGAGACCACCGTCGGGCGCGGGCAGGGGCACGAGGTCCACCCCGGGTACGTAGGGCTGGATCGCGTTGCGCAGAGCCTGCCGCATCTGCTTCTCGTCCACCTCGGACAGGTCGATCCCGACCAGCTCGATCTCGTCGCTCACCCCGTAGATCAGCAGTCCGCCGCGGGTGTTGGCCATCGCGGCGACATCCTTCGCGAACTCGTTCCACAGGCCGGGCTTGCGCAGGAACGTCGGCAGTTCCCCCTTCCAGTCCAGGTCGTCGCTCTCCGGGAGCTTCTCGGCCACGGCGGCTGCGACCATGTCGTACGTGAGCGGGCCGGGCCGGTGGCCGAGATGCTCGTGCAGCCGAGTCCATGAACGTGCCATCACGCCAACATAGGGTCAACAACGCACCAGCGGGCGCCCGTTCCCGGAAACGGAAGCGCCGCCGCCAGGCCGACGGCAGCCTGAGTCCGATCGCCTGTCGCCAACCGCCCGGCGCCCCACCGTCCGTTCCGCAGCGACAGGGGACACGTCAGCCGACCTCCGCCGGTCAGGCCCCGGGCCCGTTCCCGGACGGCTTCCTCTACGCCGCGATACGGTGGCCAGCCGAATGCTGGCCCATTTCCGCTCGTGCAGGGTTTCCGACATCCTCGGACCCGTCGGCCACAAGGGCGGCGGCTCATCCCTGCTCACGCGGGGCGTCCCACTCAGTGAGCTTGTCGGATGTCTCCGGGATCGCCTCAGCCCCGCTCGCGCAAGGCGTTCCAGCCATATCGCCGGTTCGTCTCGCGGCTGCTCGGTTCATCCCGGCTGACGCTGGGCTTGCGTCGGCTTTATATGACCGCGACGCCTCGGATCGAGCCATTCCTGCTCACGCGGGATGGTGCTCAGTTGCGGAACCTGCCCTGGGCGGCGTGTGCCTCATTCCTGCTTGCGCGGGACTTTTACCGACACCACCCGCCTGGACGTCCTGGCCCTCGCCTCAGCCCTGCTAGCGCGGGGCATTCAGACCGGGGGTGCTCTCCTCGCCGCCTCACGCCCGCGGCTCGTTCCCGCTGTCGCGTGTCCGGACGTCGGCCTGGTAGAAGGAGTCTCAGGTCGCCTCGTCCCTGCTGACGCTGGGCTCTCCTCGGCTCTATGTCACGGCCATGCCTAGGCTTGAGTCATTTCTGCTTGCGCAGAGCATGCCTACCATATTGACGTTCTCGTTTGTGGCCGCTCGGTTCGCCTCGCTCCTGCTTGCGCGGGACGCCCGTCCACTACAACCCCCACGACGCCCGCCAGATCGCGTCATTCCTGCTTGCGCAGGGAGTACTACGACTTGTTCCTGCCCCGCGTCCGTGAGCGCGCCTCGTTCTTGCTTGTGCGGGGCTTCTGCCAGCGCGAACCTGCCGGTTGTCGATTCGGCAGATCTCTGCTCGCGCGGCGCACGCTTGCTCGTATGAGAGCGCCTCAGCGCGCGCTTCATTCCAGCTGACGCTGGGCTCACATCGCCTCTATATGACCGCGACGCCTCGCATCGAGCCATTCCCGCTTGCGCAGGGCGTGCTTACTATATCGCCGATGCGTTTTGCGGCCGCTCGATTCGTTCCTGCTTGCGCGTGGCTCGGTGCTGGTGGACCTGATCACCGTGGCCAAGACCGGCCGGCCCTGCATACGTGGGGCGTCCAACTGATCGAAGCCCTGCTTCTTCGCCCCCGCCGCCTCAGCCCTGCTTACGCGGGGGTTGCGGCCTGACTCTCCGCGACATCTGCCACGGACTGGGCACATTCCTGCTTGCGCGGGGCGTCCTGCATCGATCTGCTCGCAGGCAAGGACAATGTTGCCTCATCCTGCCTCATGCCCACGACTCATTCCTGCGGGCGCGATGTCCGGACGTCACTCTAGTAGAAGGAGTCTCAGGTCGCCTCGTCCTTGATGACACTGGGCTTTCAGCGGCCCACGCCTCGGATTGAGTCACCGCTGCCTGCGTGGGGCGCATCCACCATATCAATGGTGTGTTGTACGGCCTCTTGGTTCACCCGCTCGCGCGTGGCACGCGCGACGTTGAACAGATCATGCCGGCCTGTCCCTGCTGGCGCCGGGCTTGTGTCGCCTCTATCTCACAGCTACGCCGAGACTTGAGTCATTCCTGCTTGCGTGGGACGTCCGTCCACCACAATCCCCACGACGCCCGCCAGATCGCGTCAGCCCTGCTTGCGCGGGGCGTCCAAAGCTGAAGAGGACGGCCGAGGGCGAGTGCTCGCCTCAGCCCTGCTTGCGCGGGGCGTCCGATGTCTGCACCGGGGGTGATCGATCCAATGCGGCCTCAGCCCTGCTTGCGCGGGGCGTCCTCCGGGGTGATGTACGCCCGGGCGGTTTCGCCCGCCTCAGCCCTGCTTGCGCGGGGCGTCCCCTTTGCGACCTGCTGTTCTTGGGCGACTTTATCAGTGCTTTGCGTTGACCCTCGGTTGCGGCGGGTTGTTGCTGCTTCCTGTTGCTTGTGGTTGTGCTTGTTTGTGTTGTGTGAGGTTGGTCGTGGGAGCGCTGCGTTCGTTGGTGAGTGGGGGAGGGCGGGTTGGTGGGGGCTGTTGAGGATTCCAGGCTGGGGGGTATTGGTCTGGGGCCGTGGACGGAGTTCGAGGTGTCTACGGGAACGGCGTATCCGTTGTTGTTCGGGATGCTCGACAGCGCGGCGATGGCGTTCGAGGTGTGGGACCGGACGGTGACTGCCTCACAGCGTGACGTGTTGAGCGAGGGGATGGGCCTGCTCCCGGGGCAGGCGCGGTCGGTGGTGGCGTTCTTGGCGGGGCTGCAGGACTTGGGGCGTCTGGTACCGGGCTTCCAGCGCAGGCACCGTGCCGGGTGGGCGCGTCTTGGTGCGGCTCTGGCGGAGCAGGCGGGCCGTGATAGCGGGTGGGGTGAGACGTCGCGTAGTTCGATGCACGTGGCGTTGGGAGTGCTGGCCGAGGCGGGTTACGCGTGCGGGGGCAACGCGAGTCCCGGGGTGCGGGCGGCTCAGGTGGTGGGCGGCTGCGGGGGTTTCTTCCTCCAGGCCGACGTGGACGGTGCGGCCTCCGCGCGCCGGGTCGCCGCCTCGGCCGGGGGCGAGGCGTGGGGTGGGCTGCGCTCCCGGTACGCGGCGGTGGTGCGTCATCTGACGGGGGCGGTGGAGGTTCCGGTGCGGATGTCTGTTCCCGCCGCGGTCCTCGCTGCGGGTGTGGGGGCGGTGGCGGGAGAGTTGGCGCGGCAGCGTTCCTGCTGGCTCCCGCGCGCTCACATGCCGGCTTTCGGTGCCGCGGAGCATTTCGCCCTGGCCCGTGAGGAGGCGCCAGCTCTGGCGGAGGCGGCCGGGCTGGAGGACCTGGACTGGCAGGATGTGCCGTTCGCGGTGGCGCATCCGAACGTTCCGGGCCCCAACGTGTTCCAGGCGTCGCTGATGGAGCAGCTCCCCCCGCTGGTGCGTGAGAGGGGCGCGGGGATCGTGGTGGCGGTGGACGCGACCGGGACGGGCAAGAGCATGGCCGCCCTGCAGGCGGCACGGGTCTTCAACGCCGCGTGCGGGAGTGCGGGGGTGGCGTGGCTGCTGCCCACGACCGCGACCGCGGACGCCGCGTGGGAACTGCTCGAGGAGTACGTGCTGCGCCACGACACCGGCCGGGTGCCGGTCGCCCTGGTGCACAGCCAGGCCGACGCCTACCGCGAGGACCGGCCCGTCGCCGTCGATGCCCTCGCCCCCGGGCCGCCGGCCGCCGTGGGGGAGCGGGAAGGGGAGGAGGAGGGGGCGGGGGCGGCGCCGTTGGGGCGTGAGGTTCTAGAGGAGCTGGGTGCGGGGGTGACACAGCCGCCGCCGTGGCTGCGCGGCCATGACGTGTCGCTGCTGGCCCCGTTCTGTGCCGCGACGGTCGACCAGGCGCAGATGGGGGTCCTGCCCGTGAAGTTCAACGCGGTACGGATGCTGGGCCTGTCCGGGAAGACGGTCGTGGTCGACGAGGCGCACGCCCTGTCCGCGTTCAGCCACCTGCAACTGCTGCGCCTGCTGGGCTGGTTCGGGGCGCTGCGCACCCCCGTGGTGCTGCTGTCGGCGACGTTGCCGGCCTCCACCGCGGACGCGCTGGTGCGCGCCTACCTCACGGGCGCCGGACACACACCCGCAGCCCTGGCCCCGGGCACATTCACCCCGTCCTATCCGGGGTGGCTGTTCGCGGACGCCGCCCACGCCACCGTCCACACCATGGACGAGACCGCTCGTCTGCGCCACGCCGCCGCACAGCACCGCCAGGCCCGTTTCCGCCTCCACCAGGTGCGGCGCGAGCGGCTCGGCCCGCAGCCGCGGACGGTCGGGAGCGGGGAGCGCCTCGCGGTCATCGGCGGCCTCCTCGCCTCCGTCATCGGCGAGGGCGGATGCGCGGCGGTGACCTGCGCGACGGTCCCCGACGCCCAGGACACCTACCGCCACCTCAAAAGCGCCTGGTCCGGCGATCCCGCGGACCTGGTGCTGCTCCACGCGCGTTTCCCCGCCCACCGGCGTGAGGGGCTCCTGCACGCTCTGCGCCGCCAACTGGGCCCCACGGGGCAGCGCCCGGGCCGCCTCGTCGTGGTGACCACGAGCCTGCTGGACACGAGCCTGGACATCGACGTCGACCTGATGATCAGCGACCTGGCGTCCATCAGCCGCCTCCTGCAGCGCATGGGCCGCCTCGCCCGCTTCGCCCACCTGTGGCAACGCGAGGACCATTCCGGCCGCTCGCGCCGTCCGGTGTGGTGGAACCAGGGCCATGTCCCCGACCTTCATGTCCTCAACCCCGTCTCGGCCGCCGGCACCACCGCGATCCCGGGCGGCTGGCGCACCCTGGAAGCCCCCTTCCTGCTGCGGGCCACCGCGGACCTGCTGGCGACGCGCTCGGTGACGGACCTGCCCGGTGACGTGCAGGACCTGGTCGAGCGGATCCACGGATCGCACTCACCGTTCGCCGAGGCCACCGAGGCCCTCAAGCGCGACGCCGCCCGTCTGCAGACCAAGGACGCCGTCGAACAGCACCTGAGCGCCGCGCACCTGATTCCGCCGGCCGGCCGCGTCTCCTCGCTGGCCGACCTGCACCGCCAGCGCCTGACCGCCGCCCAGGCCGCCACCCGGCTCGGCACCCTGCCCGTCAGGCTGCTGCCCTGCTACCGCACCACCGGCAGCGACGGCATCCTCACCTTCGACCGGGCGGGCCGCCGCCCCCTGCCCACCGGGCCGCGCCTTCGGACCACGGACGTCCGCGAGGTGCTGCGGCACACCCTGCCCGTTCCCGCCGCCTGGGTCGCCCGCCGCAGCCCCCAGCACCTTCCCTCGCCGGGGTGGGCGGCCCATCCTGTGCTCGCGGACCTGGTCCTGCTGCCCGCACCCGCCGCGGACACGAAACACACCGAACAGTACGGCCGCTACCTGCTGCGTATGGACGACGAGCTCGGCCTCGTCCATACCACCGTGAGCTGACGTTTCACCCTTCACGGCACCCTCATCGCATCATTCGTACGACTTATCTCGCCGGTTGTACATGCATGGTCACTGTGTGATTGTGTTGAGGTGTGCCCGGCCGGAAGATCCGCCGAGGCCGACCACCCCTGTGCCACAAGCATGTTGACGGGGTACCAGCATGTTCTGTGCCCTTTTCCTCCCGCTGTGTGATGGTCTCTTGCCCTCTGGGTGTGGGCCCCTTCCTGGCCCGGGGGGAGTGAGGTGCTGTCCTCCCTTGCCCATTTCTCCCCGTAGCCCTGGGAGCACCACCGTTGACACCGACCGCCCGCGCCCGTTTCAGCGCGGCCGACGACCCCTGGATCGACGTCCGTGACCGGCACGGTTACCACCGCACCGGCCTGCGCGGCCTGCTCCTCTCCGCCCACACCATCGAAGACCTCGCCATTGCGGCCGCCCCGGTCGCATCGGCGATCCTGCGCATCGCGACGGTCCTCGCCGCCCGCGTCACCGGCCTCGATGACCCCCACCTTGACGCCGACGCCTGGAACGAGCGCCGCAACGAACTCCTGACTCGCGCCGGCGGGTTCGACGCCGATGCCGTCGACGCGTACTTCGAGAAGTACTGCTTCGAGGTGTTCGACCCGCTGCGGCCCTGGATGCAGGACCCCCGGCTGAGCGAGGAATGCCCGAAACCGTCCGGCGTCAACTCGCTCGTCTTCGGACGCCCCGCGGGCAACAACCTCGCCTGGATGAGTTCCCACCACGACCGGGCGCCGATACCCCTGCCCACGGGGGAAGCACTCCAGCACCTCCTCATCCACCACTACTACGGGGCGGCCGGCGGCTGCGGGAGCCGTACCGCAGGCACCCTTACCCGCCACCGCACCGCCGCCGGCCCCCTGCGCACCACCGTGTCCTTCCACCCCCTGGGCCGCACCCTGTACGAAACGCTTCTGGTGGGCCTGGCGAAATTCACCGGGGACGAGCAGGAGGAGCCGGACCACTGCCCGTGGGAAGAGCCCCGACTCCCCGACCCGCAGGCGCCCTTACGGCCCGCGACCTGGCCCGGGCGGCGCCTGACCGGCTTCAACCGGCACGCCGTGCTCCTGGTGCCCGGCGACGACGGCGGGGCCACGGTGCGCGACGCGTATCTGACCTGGGCCACCCAGCAGCCCCGGCTGCTGGTCACCGACCCCTATCTGGCCTTCCGTACCGGCAAGGGCCGCCCGCCCGTGGCCTTCCCGCGCCGGGCGGACGCCGACCGGGCCTGGTGGCGGGAGTTGGAGTCCCTGGTACTGGCCCCCGACGAGAACCGCACGGTCCGCCGCCCCGAGGTCTTCGACACCCTCAACGACCTCCCGCCCGACGTGCGCAGGGCCCTGCGGGTACGGGTCCACGGTTTCGACCAGGACGCCGAAGCCGTCCAGCGCCGCTGGTACACCGCCATCACCCCGCCCTTCCTCGCCTGGAGCCAGGAACACGACCCCGCACGCGCCGAGCGCATCGCCGAGTGCTGCACCGCAGCCGAGAGCACCGCTTCCCGGCTGACGTTCCTCTCCGGCAGGGCCTGGAAGGAAACTGGCCACGCCGCACCCTCCCGCAAGACCCCCTCCTGGACCAGTGCCGCCCGCAACCTCTACTGGCAGCAGGCCGAGAAAGTGTTCTGGCACCTGGTGGACACCGACCCCCAGGCGCCCGCACAGCCCCAGTTCGCCGCCGCGGCCGCCCAGGCACTGCGCGCGGCGACCGCGAGCGCCCGCTTCCGCCACCGGGCCGCGGCCCGCGCCGTCGCCGACGCCGTCGACGCCCTCTTCCGCCCGCCCCCCGCCGCCCGCCGACGCGAGGACCTGTGATGCCCACCGCGACCGAGTACCGCCACCACTACATCCGCTTCGCCGCCCTCGTCGAGGAGGCGTGCACCGACCCCAAGGCACGCCGCGTCCTGCGCAACGGCCGCAGCCGGCCCGTCGACGACTGCGAGGGCATGCACCGCTTCCTGTCCGTACCCACCCGCGGCTACGGCCACCGCCGCGCCCACTACACCGTCGCCTCGATGATCGCCCACGTCGACCCCCTCGGCGCCCTGCGCGCAGCAGCACACCACCCGGACACCACCACCGACGGGCATGAGACCACCCGTGAGCGTCCCGGCCCCACCCGGCCCGAGACCACGGACAAGTGGACCGATCCCGGTGAGTCCACGGTCCCAGGGGAGCCGACCGGCCCCGGTGAGTCCACGAGCCCAGGGGAGTTGACCGACCGCGGTGGGGGCGCGCCCGCTCGCGAGCGTGCTGACCCCGGTGACCCCGGCCTCTGGAGGCGGCGGCCCAACCTCGGCGAGACCCTCGCCCACGCCGTGCGCACCGCCGGCTTCAACGAGACGCGCACCGACGAACTCCTCGCCGTCATGGTCCGCCTCGGCGACAACCAACTCCACCGCCGCCTGCCCGCCCTGACCGGCCGTCTCGTCGACGCGGGCCTGATCCCCGACTGGCCGGTCCTCCTCGACGACCTGGCCAGGCGCCCCTACGACCAAGGCCGTGTCGCCACCCGCTGGCAGGACGCCTTCTACCGCACCCTCACCCCGACCCCGAAGGAAACCCCGTGACCACCGCACGCCACCTCGACATCCACGCCCTGCACCCCACCCCCGCCGCCAACCTGAACAGCGACGAGAGCGGGGAACCCAAAAGCCTCGAACTGGGCGGCGCCACCCGCACGATGGTCTCCTCGCAAGCGTGGAAGCGCTCGATCCGCCTGGCCGTGGAAGCGGAACTCGACGAGCGCGCAGCCCGCACCCGCATGATCCCCGTCAGGGTCGCCGACACCCTGCACGGCCAGGGCTGGCCCGAGGACCTCGCCATGTTCGCCGCAGCGCAGATCGCAGCCAGCGCCAAGAAGGGAGGACTCAAGACCAACCCCGAGGAAGGCCACCGCACCCAGGCCATGTTCTACGTGCCCACCGACACCGTCCGCCACCTGACCGTGCTGTGCGATACCCACCGCAACGCCCTCCAAGAGGCTCTGGACCGGCAGAACACGTCCAAGAAGCCTGCTCCCACGCTCCTGCCCACCGATGAGATCGCCGCCCTGCTGGTCCGCCGCACCGCTTCCATCAGCCTCTTCGGCCGCATGCTCACCGAGATCACCGACGGACATGTCGAAGCCGCCGTGCAGATGGCGCCAGCCTTCACCGTCCACCGCAGCGAATTGCAACCCGACTACTTCACCGCCGTCGAGGACTGGCCCCGCCCCGGAGAAAAGGGCAGCGCCCACCTCAACACCGCCTACCGCGCCACCGGGCTCTTCTACCGCTTCGCGACCATCAACATCACCACCCTGGTGGCCAACCTCGACGGCGACACCGCCACCGCCCGCACCCTGGTCGACCTGTTCACCCAGGCGTTCATCATGACCATGCCCCGCGGCGGGCAGACCTCCGCAGCCGCCCACACAGTCCCCGACCTCGTCCACTACGTCGTCCGCGACCGCCGCCCCGTTTCCTACGGCGCCGCCTTCGACGAGCCCGTCCGCTCCCGGGGCCAGGGCTACGTTCCGCCTGCCCGCCAGGCCCTGACCCAGTACGCGACCACCATCGACCGCCTCATCGGCACCCGCCATCGCATCACCCACGGCCACGCCATCGCCGCAGGCACCCCTCTGGAGGAACTGGGCACCCACCACGCCAGCTTCGAAGACCTGGCCGCCACCTGCTCCCGCGCCGCCCTGCCCGAAACCCCCGACGACACCCTTGACGAGGTGGCCGCATGAGCCGGGGACTGGTCCTGCGCGCCGCCGGCCCGCTGCAGTCCTACGGAGAGGCGGGCACCTTCGCCCACCGCGACACCGCAGCCTTCCCGACCTGCTCCGCCCTGATCGGGATGTTCGCCGCCGCCCAGGGACGCACCAGGGAACACGCCCTGGACCCCTACCCCGAACTCCCCGGCACCCCCTCCCACCGGGACCTCGTCCTCACCATCCGTATCGACCGGCCCGGCACCCCCTACCGCGACTGGCACACCACCGGCGGCGGACGCCCCCACAAACAAGGCCTGCCGACCAGCGACGGCACCTACCGCACGAGGGACAAATCCACGCACATCTCACGACGGGACTACCTCGTCGGCGCCGTCTTCGCCATCGCCGTCCAGGGCCCCGCCCCGCTCCTCGCGCACATCGCCACCACGCTCGCCTTCCCCCACTTCAGCCCCTTCCTCGGCCGGCGCATCTGCCTGCCCGACGAACCCCTCCTCATCCACACCGACATCCCCGACCCCCACCACGCCCTGCGCGACCGCGTCCCCCTCACCCTCGCCCGCCCGCCCCACCCCGGCCAGGAACACATCCCGGTCGTGTTCTGGTCGGAGCAGCCCCCGTACCCCGGCACCCCGCCCGACCGCGAAAGCCCCAGCGAACCCGTCGACTTCGCCTCCACCCGCCGCAGCCACCTGCCCCGGCCCCTGTGGAAGACCACCGAACCCCTGCCCGCCACCCTCTACGCCGGCCCCCGCCCCGTCGAGACCCTCACCGACTACATCCTCAAGGACGCCCCGTGCCGACAACCCTGACCCGTATCGTCCTCAACCGCCACCACCGCCAGGCCCGCGACGACCTCGCCTACCGCCCCGGCCTGCACAAAACGATGATGCGCCTGCTGCCCGACCCCCAAGGCGACCACCCCCGCAAAGCCGGCGGCCTCCTCTTCCGCCTCGACCCCGGCCTCGACCCCGTCCTCCTGGTCCAAACCGCCGACACCCCCCACCTCGCAGGCCTGCCTGACGGCTACGGAGACGCCACCACCCACGACCTCACCCCCATCCTCACCGGCCTCACCCCCCACCTGCCCGTGCGCTACCGCATCACCGCCGCCCCCGTCGTCAGCCGCAGCGCCACCGCCGTACCCCACCCCGTCACCGGACGACGACGCGGCAAACTCACCCCACTCACCGGCCCCGACGCCATCGCCTGGTGGCAGCGACGCGCCCCCTCCGCAGGCCTGCACCTCACCGGCCCGCCCACAGCCGCACCCCGCCCTTTCCCCTCCCCGCGCCCCGGACCCTACGAGCGCCTCACCCAGTTCGAGGGAACCGCCACCATCAGCGAACCGGACCTCCTGAACACTGCGATCCGCGAAGGCGTCGGCCGCGGCAAAGCCTACGGAGCCGGCCTGCTCACCCTCAGCCCCGCCTGAACCGCCTGGAGAAACCGCCATGGACCAACCCACCCCGCCCGCCCCCGACGACACCCAGCTGCGCGCCCTGACCGTCCGCCGCCTGCTGCACCACCGCGAACACGACACCCTCACCCGCTGGCACCTCCGCGCCGTGTGCGACACCTACGACGTCACCTCCCGCACCGTCCGCCGGTGGATCAAGAACGCCGAGGCCAACAACGGCATCTACACCCCCCAGGGCCGCCCCTCCTACCAGCTCACCGACCACGCCGCCGAAGTCATCGCCCGCTGGCGCGGCAACGTCACCGCCGCACACCGCGAACTCACGGCAGAACCCTTCAAGGACGAGGAACTGCCGTCCCTGGCCACCTTCCACCGCGCGGCCGAACGCCACTGGAGCAAAGGCCGCCGCGCCGGCCTCAAAGGAGGAGAAGCAGCCCGCCGCCCCTTCGACATCCACGGCAAACGCGACCACCACCACCGCAACTACGCATGGGAGACCGACCACGTCGAAGCAAGCGTGCCCGTCATCCTCGACGGACACATCCGCAAACCCTGGATCACCTGGTTCATCGACTGCGCCACCCGCTGCATCTGCGGCGTCGCCGTCACCCCCCACACACCCAGCAGGGAAAGCATCCTCGTCGCCCTGTACGACGCGATCCTCACCGACGAACCCCACAGGCCCTACGGCGGCATTCCCGACCGGATCCGCGTCGACGGCGGCCGCGACTTCCTCTCAGACACCGTCGGACACGCGCTCGGCTCCCTGGGCACCGAGCACATCGTGCTCCCACCACGCCGCCCCGACCTCAAACCCATCGTCGAAGCAGCCAACGGCGCCATCAAGAAGACACTTTTCGCCGATTTCCCCGGCTACACCGAAGCCCCCACCACGCCGGGCGGCAAACCCATCGACCCCCACCAGCCGCTCCTGCACTTCGAAGCCTTCGTCGCACACGTCCTCGACTGGGTCGACAGACGCAACACCCTCCACCCCATGGACAGCCTCGACAGGAGAACCCCCCACCAGGCATGGCAGGACGACCTCACCCCCATCTTCCACGTCTCCCCCGAAGAGATGCACACCTACACCCTGGAACGCCCCGGCAAACCCCTGACCATCAACAACAGCGGCGTCCGCTGGCGCAAACGCGACTACATCAGCGACTGGATGCACGGGCGCGTCGGTGAAAAGGTCCACCTGCGCTACCTCCATCACCACGAACACCGCGTCGAACTCTACGAGCCCGGTACCCTTCGCCACCTCGGCCCCGCCTTCCTGGCCGACCAACTGACCCCCACCCAGCGCAAAGCACTCGACCAGGCCCGACGACGCGAAGCCAACCGGCTGCGCGCGGAGTTCAAGAAGGCTGAGAAGAACCGCAACGCACGCTACGAAGCCGTCACCCAAGCCCGCCCACCCAGGCGGCTCGACGCCCTCACCCAGGACGAAGCAGCCGAGCAGCTCCGCGAGCTCGGCGGCGCCAGCGCGGTGTTCGAGACCTCAACGGACTTCATCCCGCTGCCCGCACCTGCCGACGACCTGATCATGCCCCTCAACCGCTCGTCCGACGAGCCGACCGACGAACGCCCCGACAAGCCGCACGACAAGACGGAGCCCCACCCGTGACCCACAACCCCCCGCGCACCCTCCCCCTCCCCGACCCCATCCACGACCACTTCCAACGCCTCCCCGGAGCCCAGACCATGGGTACCAACGCCGTACGCGAAACCGAACAACTGATCAAAAAAGCCATCGAGCACCGCTCCATGGCCTGCATCCACGGACAGGTCGGCCTCGGTAAAACCTTCGCCGTACACCGGGCCCTGCGAAAGCACGCACCCCACAACACCCTCCGCCTGCGCTTCGACGACACCGCCACGAAAACCGAGGTCTTCCACACCCTCTGGCGCGCCCTCGCCCTGCCAGGCGAACCACCCGACAACCTCGCCACCTGCAGACTCGACATCCAGAAAGCCCTCGCGGCCCAGCCCTACGTCCTGCTGATCGACGAAGTCCAGAACATCAGCGCATCCCTCATGGAATCCACCCGCATCCTGTGGGACAACGAAAGCATCCCCCTCACCGTCATCCTCGTCGGCAGCGGAAACACCCGCCAACGAGTACTGCGCCACGCGCCCCTGCACTCCCGGATCTACCACTACCAGCAGTTCAAACCGCTCACCCTCGCCGAGGTCTTCAATACCATCCCTCTCTACCACCCAGTCTGGAAGGAGGCCGACGACGACCTCCTCGCCTTCACCGACGACAACGGCGCACACGGCCACTTCCGCAACTGGGCCAGCATCACCTTCCACGCCCAGGACGCCATCAAGGACAAACCCGACCTCAAGATGACCAAAGAACTTATTGAGTGGGTCCTCGGCCGCCTCAACTCCACCCGGCGCCCCTGAAGAGCCGCTTTCCGGGATAGCCCGTGAGCGGCTCACTGACCGAACCCGCCGCACTGTCGTCTTCTGCGGTGCCGGTAACACCTGGCACACCACGTCAGCTGGGACCCGGGTCGCCAGACCGCTGAAGGAACAGGACGTGCGGCCTGCCGGACGCCGGACCATTCCGCGTGGAGGTCCAGGGCCCGGACGCGCTTGGCTTCGACAGCGGGTCGGGCCCACACCTGCTATCGCCACCTTCACCACCGACGCCGGGTCTTGATGATTTCCCGCCGTCGGATCTCTTGAAAAGGTGATTATCCGGGCGGGGTGTGGCGCAGCATGGACTGCGGCCGAGTCACCCCGGCCGCCGGACCACGACGACGCTGTGGCGACTTGCCGCTGCCCTCCTGGAGACTCCGTTGCTACCAACTGCAGAACTTCTTGTCGGCATGTCACGACACCTGAGCACTTATGGGGCCAGCCAGCCCAAGGCCGACCTGGCCCAGCTCGAGTTCGCGGGCCGGGTCTTCGAGCTCGCCCTCCGCCTACGGGGCAGCGGTGTCAGCTCGCCCGAGCGTGTCGAGGCCCTCGGGGTCAGTGCCGGCATCGGCAAGCGGGAGATCCGCAGGGAGTTCCTCCCCACGCTTGAGGTTCTCGGCCTTGTCGACCTCGAGCGCGACCGTGAGGGGGCCATCAAGGTGGTGTCCGAGAAGATCCCGCCTATCGACGACCTATACCAGCGCGCCGACAGCGTCCTCAGCCACGTCATGCCCGAGCCGCTCGAGATGATGGCTCTCAGGATTCTCCGTACGACCACCATCATGCCGATCACCGTCTCGACGGCGGAGGAGGAATGCGCGGCACTCGGGCCTGAAGCTCTCGCTGTCCGGGCTGTCGAGGACCTCGAGTCGCTGCATCTGTGCACTCGTCAGCGGAGCGCCGACGGAGACGAGGTGCTTTTCAACCCCAACATCTGGGCGGTCGACAAAGATCACTCTCATGCCGCCCTGCAGGCCGAGGACGGGGCCGTGCGAGCGGCGTTGAGCGGCGTTCTGGAGGAGGTGGCCGGTTTTTCCGGTCGCGCCAAGATGGTCAACAACCCCGGCCAGGAGCCGGTCGACGACGACCGTGCGGTGCTTCGCACCGGCGCCCACGGCACGCTTCCCGCGGCCGGGACGCGAGCCTGGACCGGTGCCGCTCATGCCACAACGGTCCTACCTCGGCGGCGAGTCCAGCGATCAAGGCGGCCGACCGGCCCGTGGTCCTCCGGTCGCCGATGATCGCTGTGCGCGTCACTTTCCCCACCACGCGGCCATGATCGACGATCCAGGGCTCGATGCCTCACCGCTGACCGCGCACGAGCTCGTTGACCGTTGGCCGGGCTCGACTCCTTTGCGGGCGACGCGCACGCCGATGCGTTCGCTCCAGAGGGTGGGCGGGTGAATCGCAGGTGCCGTCGGCGGGCGGCGGTGACGATCCGGGAGGCGGCGGGGGACAGTCGCACGCGAGCCGCGGCCCGTTCCCCGCGGTCTTGGTGAAGCGCCGGAATCACGTGCTGTTCACAATTGGTGTGTTCCTTCGTCTGTGCCGGCCGGTCCTGGCCGCCGACGGGCGGAAGAAGGCCCGCCGGTGCCCTCGGGGGATGGGGGGCGCCGGCGGGTGCTTTGTTGCTCCGCTCAGGTTTGTGCCGGTCCGCGGCGGAGCTCACGACCCGAGCATCCCGTCGCGCCATCGAGGGGTGCTCGCGGGGTGGTGGAGAGCGCGCGCGGTCGGCGCCATCCGGCGCTGCAACCGGGCCCGAGCGACATGGCGGATGCTTGTCGCAGGTTCGTCACCCCGGTCGAAAGGGGCCCCATGACCGCCCTGGACGATAAGCCGGTTGGGCAGCAGCGCGGCACGGTCGCCGAACTCCGGGCCATACGCTTCGCCATGCGCGGAGTGAGGACTCACTCATTG
Source organism: Streptomyces sp. NPDC087420 (assembly GCF_044744165.1). Classification (NCBI taxonomy): domain Bacteria; kingdom Bacillati; phylum Actinomycetota; class Actinomycetes; order Kitasatosporales; family Streptomycetaceae; genus Streptomyces; species Streptomyces sp. NPDC087420. The sequence goes on along the minus strand of NZ_JBIUXU010000020.1, from coordinate 24,141 downwards.
ACAGAGTGAGTCCTCACTCCGTATTCTCGCGGTCATGACAGCACTCAGAGAGAACCAGACCACCCGGCGCCGTGCCCCGGGCATGTCGCCGGAAGAGCGCCGCGCGATGATTATCCAGACCGCGATCCCTTTGATCGCCGAGTACGGTGCCGCGGTGACCACCGCGAAGATCGCCCGCGCCGCAGGCATCGGCGAGGGTACGATCTTCCGGGTCTTCGCCGACAAGGACGAGCTGCTGCAAGCATGTCTGGCGGAGGCTCTCTCCCCGGAGCACGCGGTCCGCGAACTCGGCACGATCGAGGTTTCCCAGCTGCTGCCCGACCGGCTCGCGGAGGCGGCCCAGTCGCTGCAGGCGCACCTATTCCGGATGGGCGCGATCGCCGGTTCGCTGCATGCCTCCGGACACCGCAGCGGCAAGCACCCCGGCACGGTGCGCGACGCGGGCCGTGACGAGTCGACGACCCGCATCCGCGCGGCCCTCGCGGATCTGCTGGAACCCGACAAGGCCGCGCTGCGCCGGCCGCCGGAGCAGATCGCGGCTCTCTTTTTCGGGCTGCTCTTCACCCAGCTGCATATGGAGGATGAGCCGGAGCTGACGACGCAGGAACTGGTAGGGGTTTTTTTGCACGGTGCGCTCGTGGGTGGTGCTGAGTGAGTGTGCGTCGATGGCGTCTGGTGGTTACGGGCCTTGCGGTCCTGGCGCCTGTTTTGGTGTGGTTGGTGGCGGACCTGGTGCTGGGACACCGGCTGCGGATTGTTACCGGTGATCAGACGCTTGATATCGGCGTGGTGTCGGTGGGTTTATTCGCGCTGTTGGCGGCTCTCGCGGGCTGGGGGCTGTTGGCGGGGCTGGAGCGGTTGGGGGTGCGGTGGGCCCGCGGCGTCTGGACCGGGGTGACTGTGGCGGTATTGGCTGTGTCCTTCCTGCCATTGACCGGTGAGGGGGTGGACGGCGGCACCCGGGTCGTGCTGTCTTTGATGCATCTGGTGGTGGCGGCGGTGCTGATCCCGGGTCTGCGCGCGAAGGGTGCCTCCGCAGCGACAACGCCGGCATCAAGTACGTCGCGCGCGGCACGAAATTAGGAGAGCCCTGTCGGAGCGTCGCGCAGCCGCGGGCGTCATCGTCAGAGGATCGAGAATGAAGAGCGGTGTCCGGTGGGTCGGGCTCCGAGCCGGGCAGGAGCGGGCCTCGTGCCAGATCGTTGCGATGGTCACGAGGGGCGGCAGGTCGGCGACGCCGATCGAGGGCCCGCCCGGGCTGGTCTGGCTGACGCGGGGGCCATAGGTGACACGGGGGAGGTCCGTGGTTGTTTGGTGGTGTTCGTCGGGGCGGTCATGAGATTGATATTCCGCCGTCGATGGAGATTGTTTGGCCGGTCATGTAGTCGGCGTCCAGTAGTAGTTCGATGCCGGTGGCGATCTCGCCGGGCGTGCCCATGCGGCGGAACGCGGTCCGGGCCACGAGCGCGGCACGGGTTTTGGCGGGCATTTTCTCGGTGAGTGTGGTGGCCATGAGTCCGGGTGACAGGGCGTTGACCGTTATTTGGAAGCTTCCGCACTCCAGGGCGAGGCTCCGGGTCATTCCCAGCACGCCGGCCTTGGACGCGGAGTAGGCTGTTTGGCCGGGGCTGCCGATGAGGCCGGCGGGCGAGATGACGTTGATGATGCGTCCCCAGCGGGCGCGCATCATGTCCGGGAGTGCCGCACGGCAGGTGTGGAAGGTGCCGGTCAGATTGACGGCGATGGTCTGGGTCCAGTCGTCGACGGACTGGGTGGCCATGAAGCCGTCGCGGCGTATCGCACCCGCGTTGACGAGCACGCTGATGCCGCCCAGTTCGGCGTGTACCCGGCTCACCATGTTCCGTGTGGCGGCCCAGTCGGCGACGTCCGCCTGCACGACGAGGCTGGGGCCGCTGAGTTGGGCGGCGACCTCGCGGACGCGGTCCGCGCCGTTGGTGTGGTGCAGCGCCAGCCGGTAGCCGCGGCGGTCCAGTACGTGTGCCACGGCGGCGCCGAGGGCCCCCGAGGCACCGGTGACCAGGGCGACGCGGCCGTCGGTGCCCGGTGCGGCGGCGACCCGGATGTCGTCGTCGGTCACCGTGTCACGTCCTTGTCCGGGGTCGGTGAGTTGTTGTGCCTGCCGAACATCGGCCGTGGGCAGGGCCGCCGCGCCCGCTGCCGAGGCACGTGTGCGGCGGCCGGCACCCTTACCAGGTGATTGGCATCTCGGCCGGACCGAACGCCTGTATCGAGTGGTACTTGTACGTCAGCTCCGACTCCGGCACGGCCAGCGCGAGGGTGGGAGCCCGCTCGAACAGTGTCGTGTAGACGATCTGCATCAGTTCGGGCACCAGGTTGTTCGCCGGGCACTGGTGCGGACCGTGGCCGAACGCCAGATGCCTGGTGGGCTTTTCCCGCAGGAGATTGAGCTGGTGGGGGTGCGGACACACCGACGGGTCGCGGTTGACCGGCAACGTCGGCACTACCAAGCCGTCACCGGCCTTGACCAACGTGTCGCCGATGCGGACGTCCTCCACGGCGAGCCGCATCGGTGTTCCGTCGTTGACCGAGAAGAACCGGATCATTTCGTCTATCGCCACTGTCATCCGGTCGGGCTGGGCAAGCAACGTCGCCCGCTCTTCCGGGTGGTTCAGCAAGGTGAGCACGCCCAGCGAGATCATTGTGGATGTCGAGTTGTGAATGCCTTGGGCGTTCGACAGCATGAGGGGCGCCAACTTGTACCAGTCGACCTCGCCGTGCTCGTCGAGTTCCTGCTGGATCAGGCGGCTCATCAGGTCGTCGCCGAGGTTTTTTGCCTTTTCTTTCATCACGTCTTCGGCGTGCTGGTTCAGGCGTGCGGCTGATGCCTTCTCCTCCTCCTCGGTGGCGGTTCGCATCAGGAGGTCCCAGACGTTGTCCCGCATCTTCCGCAGTTCGGCCATGGGGATGCCGAGGAACATTTCCTGCAGCCGCCAGGCGATCGGGTACGACAACTCCGTCACCAGATCGACGGGTTTGTCCTGCCGGTTCAGCATTGCGTCGATCTTCTCGCCCACAGCGACCTGTAGGCGTGGCAGCAATCGCGCGAGCCCTGCCGGGGAGAACTCCTGGATGACCGGCTTCTTCTTCGCTATGTGTTCCGGGCCGTCCAGGTTGATCATAAATGGCGCGCAGTACTTCAACTTGTTCAGCGAGTTCGGCGTCATCTTCGGGAAGTCGTCGTTCATCTTGTCCGAGCTGAACCGCGGGTCGGAGAGTACGAATCGGGCGTACTCGGGCCTCACCACCATCCATGCCAACTTTCCGGTGGGCAGGGTCACCCGGCCGAGGCCTCGTTCCCGCAGTGTTTCGTACTCGGCCGGGAGCACGCCGGGGAGCTTTCGCCGAAGGGGGTGGGTCGGTAGTTTGGTCATTCTGACACCTCTGCAGCCCAGTGGTAGAAGCGAGTGGCCAACGAGTTGCCTTCCGGGTCGTACGGAGGGATGACCCGCGTCAGGTCGTCGACGAGCTGGAGGAAACGGGGATCGCCTTCTGTCCACACCGCGCTGATCACCTTGATGGCGTCGGGTTCCGCGAAGTCCTGGATGTGCAGGTAGATGCCACGCCACAGATAGATCTGGCGGCGCAACGTCCCCATGTTCCGCGGAATGTCAGTCGCATCCGATTCCGCGAACAGCCGCGACACGTCGGGGATGTGTTCCTGCCGCTGGGTGTTCACGATCACCGCGCTGTACGTGTGCTCGAGGTTCTCCAGGTGCTCAGTCGGCCACACGTAGAAACGCTCGGCCGTCGGCCGGTCGACTGGGCCGTCCCAGTCCTCAGTCGCGGCGTGGTCGCCGAAGTAGGTCGAGAGGCTGTCGTTCAGCCGTGCGCACCGAGGGTCGGTGGATGCCATCCGGTACGCCTCATCCGCGTCCGCGACGTCCCAGTCCTGCATGTGCACGTAGAGATCGCCGTAACGGAAGACCTGCCTGCGGCGCAGCTGGGGAAGTTCGGACGCGACCTCGCCGTCGAACTCCCTAAGGATCTTGGTTACCTCGGCGGCGTCATCACTGTCGAACGTGCCGACAGCGACCATGCTCGGCATATGCCTCTCCTCACGTTTGGCAGGTTGTGACCGGTGCCGCGCCACGGACCCTCGCGGGGCTCGTTTCGAGGTCGCGCCAAGCTTGCGCCGTCACCTTCGACGCCGAGTCGACGCCGGATCAACTCGACGGGTCCTCGAAGCGTGGTCGAACGCTGACGGACATCGTCGAGCGCGACGGTTCCGGACACTACGACGCTTGTGAGGTGTCTTGTTGTGTCGAGCACACATCAGCATGTTGACCACGGCGTGGCCATCGACGCCGATTACGGGACGGTGTTCGAGCTGGTCGCGGACGTCGCGCGGTGGCCGCAGTTCCATCTGTCCGCCGTGCACGCGGAGATGATCCGCAGTGACGAGAAAACTGATCTGGTCCAGTACTGGTCGCTGGTCGGTGACTCCGCCGTCCGCACGTGGCGGACCGTGCGCTCCGTCGACCGGCCGGGACGCCGCATCACGTTCACGTACATGGAGGCCGATCCGCCCGCCACCGAGATCCGCGGCGAGTGGGTGTTCACCGAGTTGGCGCAGGACCGTACCCGGGTCGAGTTGCGCCACCATGTCAGCGCGCCGGCCGGCGCTGATCTGGGCCCGCTGTCGGACAGGATCCGCCAGGACAGCAAGGAGCATCTCGAAACGCTGCGTGACACGGCGCAGCGGTGTGACGAACTGGACGAGCTTGTCGTGTCCTTCACCGACCCGCTGTTCATCGCCGGTTCGATCGAGGACGCCTACGACTATCTCTACCGTGCGGACCTGTGGCCCGAGCGCATTCCTCACGTGGTGGGGCTCGCCATGACCGAGGATGTGCCGAACGTCCAGTTCTTCGACATGGACACCAAAGGTCCGGACGGCGGCACGCACACCGTCCGTTCGGTGCGGATCTGCCTGCCGCCCAGCCTGATCGTGTACAAGCAGATCTCGTTGCCCGTGATGCTGGACGCGCACACCGGCCACTGGCGGTTCACCGAGACGAGGGAAGGCGTCATCGCCGAAGCCCGGCACACCAGCACGGTCAAGCCCTCGGCGCTGTCGTTGCTCGGCAGCGGGACGACGATCGGTGAGGCGCGCCGGTTTTTGCGGCGTCTGCTGAGCGGCAACAGCATGAGCAACCTGAGCCTTGCCAAGGCATTCGCGGAAGAGCGCGCCGGATTCTGAGCCGGGCGCGCCATGTTCATCGGACAGGTAATCGTTGATCCAGGAGGAGCAATGGCCGAGAAGACGACCGCCGGAGGCGGGGGAGTGTGGGCAGCGGCCGACCTTTTGACCCCGGTGGCGATTCGGGTGGCGGCGACGTTGCGGTTGGCCGACCACATCGTCGCCGGCACCCGGACAACCGAGGCGCTCGCCGAGGCTGTGCGGGCCGACCGGGATGTGCTGGGGCGACTGCTGGACCACCTGGTCTCCGCCGGAGTGCTGTCGAGTGCGGGGACCGATGCCTACGATGTGACGGACATGGGTCGGTACCTGTGTGACGGCGAGCCCGAGGGAATGCGGTCGGTGCTCGACATCGAGGGGGCGATCGGCCACGCCGAGTTGAGTCTCGTCCATCTGCTGCACACGGTTCGCACCGGTGAGCCCGCGTTCCAGCAGCAGTACGGCCTGGCGTTCTGGGAAGACCTGTCGGCCAACGACGAGCGTGCCGAGTCGTTCGACGCGCAGATGGGAGCCCGGCTGGCGGTGCACGCGCCCGCCGTGGCGGGGGGATATCCGTGGGGAAGACTTCGTCATCTCGTTGATGTCGGCGGTGGCGACGGCAGCATGTTGATCACTATCCTGCAGGGCCATCGCGACTTGCGCGGGACGGTCGTCGACCTGCCCGGCCCCGTGCGTCGTGCCGGCAAGGCCATCGCCGCTGCCGGTCTCGAGCATCGGGCCGACGCCGTGGCGGGCAGCTTCTTCGAGGAACTTCCCGCCGGAGCGGACGGCTATCTGCTGTCGAGCGTCCTGCACAACTGGAACGACGCGGCGGCTGCCCGCATCATGCGACGTTGCGCCGAGGCGGCGTCGACCACGGGAAGCGTGTTCGTCGTGGACTATTTCAACGATCAGAGGCAGACAGAAGGTGACCTGCGTATGCTCTGCTACTTCGGGGGCAGGCAGCACACCCCCGAGCAGCTGGGCGAACTGGCTCGGTCCGTCCGCCTCGAGATCGTCTCGATCCTGCCCGCCGGTCGTATGTCCATCGTGGAACTACGTGCGCCTCGCTGAGTACTCGTCCTCGATGGAAGCCGGTGTCGGCCCCACTATCCAGCCGTGCCGGACCGTTTGTTCTCGGTGGTCTTCGAGTACTGGGCTTCGATTCCACCCAGAATTATCGTCAACCCGGTCTCGAATTGTTCGTCGGCCTCGGCGATCTCCGCCGCGGCGGTCATCTTGCTCAGATACGGGAACTCACCGGTCGCGAGCAGGGACAGCAGATACGGTTTCATGCGCATCCGCCAGCTGTGACGGTCACCGCCGGACTGGTGTGCGTTGGCCCGCTCGGTCAGCTCGGCCTGTACGGCACCGCTGACCCAGGAGTAGATCAGGTTCAGCACGTCGATCGTGTCGTCGATGCTCAGACCGCAGCCGCCAAGGACGGCGAGATCGCGTTCCATGCCGCGCAAGTAGTTGGGGCCGATGATAGGGCGGGTGGCGAGGAGCGGAGCCAGCCAGGGGTGCCGCAGAAAGTTCTGTCGCCTGCGGCACGCCAGGACGATCAGGTCGGCACGGAGATCGCCGGTCGGCTCGTACGGCTCGAATACGGTCGCCTCGTCGATCATCACTGCCCACAGGTCCTCCTTGGTGGGCAGGTACCGGTAGAGGGTCATCACACCCGCGCCGAGGTTTCTGGCGATGTTGCGCACCGACGCGGCTTCCAGGCCTTCGGCGTCCGCGATCTTGATCGCCACCCCGGCGATCTCCTCGCGAGTGTGCGTCGGTGCGGGGCCGCGCGCGGATTTCTCCGGTCGCATCCAGATGATGAGTTTGGGGTCCGACACAGCGACCAGCATACGCGCGTGAGCTACTTGCGTACACCGCACGCGGTGGCTATCTTGTAGCTGCGTACACCGCACCCGGTTGGGAGTTGGGCATGGAAGAATCGATCGTGAGTACGAAAAATCTGCGAAAGCAGTACGGGAGTGTCACAGCGCTGACCGGCTTGGACCTGGCCATTCCCCCGAATCTGGTCTACGGCCTGCTTGGGCCGAACGGTGCGGGCAAGAGCACCGCCTTACGTATCCTGAGCACGCTGACCAGGCCCACCGACGGGCAGGCCATCGTCGACGGGCTCGACGTGGCTCGGGAGCCGGGGAAAGTCCGAAAGGTGATCGGGCTGGCCGGCCAGGACGCCACGCTCGACGACAGGCTGACGGCCAGGGAGAACCTGCGGATCTTCGGCCGCCTGTCACGGCTGGGCGCGCGCGGGGCCCGTCAGCGCGCGGAGGAACTACTGGAACGGTTCGGCCTCGCCGACGCCGGCAATCGCCCGGTCAAAACTTATTCCGGCGGTATGCGTCGCAGACTGGACCTGATTGCCAGTCTGTTGCGTGCTCCCGTGGTGCTCTTCCTCGACGAGCCCACCACGGGGCTCGACGTCCGGAGTCGCATGGAGATCTGGGACACCATCCGCGAGCTGGTCGCCGATGGCACCACGGTCCTGCTCACCAGCCAGTACCTGGAGGAGGTGGACCAACTCGCCTCCGCCGTTGGCGTGATCGACCACGGCCGTCTCATCGCCGAAGGCAGCCCGGCCCAGCTCAAGTCGCGGATCGGCAGCCACATCGACGTCGTGGTGGAATCCACGGACCACCTGCCGATTGCCATGGCGGTGCTGGAAAGGCTAACCGGCCGACGCCCGGAGGCGGACGGGTCACACATCGTTGTCGCCGCGGTGGACACTGTGCCGACGCTGCCGCAGATCGTGCGTGAACTCGACGCGTCCGGTGCCGTAATCCGCGATGTCGGAATTCGCGAGCCAAGCCTCGACGACGTCTTCCTGTCGCTGACCGGCAAGGCCGTTGACTCGGCGAAGCCGATCGAGAAGCAGGAGGTAGTGGCATGAATGTCTTCATCGACGGCTGGATTCTGACGCAGCGGAACCTCCTGCGGTTGCGCCACGAACCCGGAACCCTGCTCACCATCATGCTGATGCCAACGGTGTTCGTGGTGCTGTTCGGGTTCGTGTTCGGCAGTGCGATCGGCGTTCCGGGCTCCTCGAACTACCGCGAATACATGATGCCGGGGATGTTCGTGCTGGGCACCGGAACCGCGCTGTCCTCAGCGATGGTGGACGTCGCGATGGACAACGCGCGCGGGGTGATGGACCGCCTCCGCTCATTGCCGACCAATCGTGTGTCCGTGCCGCTCGGCCAGAGCGGGGCGGAGGCGGCCATCGGGGCCTACGGTCTGGTGGTCCTGATGACGTACGGGCTGATCGTCGGCTGGAAGCCGCACAACGGCATCGGAAAGACGCTGGCCGCTATCGGCCTGCTTCTGCTGTTCCGATACACACTGGCGTGGGTGGGTACCTACCTCGGCCTGGCGATCCGTTCAGCGTCCACCGCGGCCGCCCTGGCGCCGTTGACGCTGCCGCTCACCATGGTGTCCAACGCGTTCGTGCCCACCGACGGAATGCCGACCTGGCTGCGGGCGGTCTGTGAGTGGAACCCGCTCAGCGCGTTGGCCACGGCGATCCGGGAGCTGTTCGGCAACCCCGGTGCCCCTGGGCCGGGCGCCGCGTGGCCGATGACCCATCCGGTGGCCGCGACCCTGATGTGGATCGCCCTTCTGTTGGTGATCTTCGTACCGCTCTCGGCCCGCCGCTTCGCCCGAGCGGGACTGTAGATCCGCCAACGGGTCCTGATGATGCGCAAAGGCCCTCGGAGCCGGGACGAGCCGCTTGTCGAAGGTTCGGTTGCCCGGCTCCGCAGGGGCGCCCCATCCCCGGCCACGCCGGCGGCCAACTCACCAAGATCCCCATCGGGATCGATGGTGGATCACCGTTCGAGAATGAATGAAGGGGGAGTCATGCGTGTCGTGATAGTCGGGGGCGGAACCGTCGGGCTGTGCACCGCGGTTTTCCTTGCCCGCCAAGGAGTGATGGTTCACGTTCTGGAGCGTCGGGCCAAGGTCAACGACCATCCGAGGGCGTTCGGCCTCACCGACCGGTCGGCGGAGATCCTGTGCGAGGCTGGCATCAAGGTAGAAACAGCGAATTTCGCCCGGGGCCTGATGAGGGGGCGGAGCCTGGCCGAACTGACCCCCGTCACGTCCAAGTTCGAGCGACCGGAGATCGGCCCGGCGAAGCTGGGCAGTTGCCCGCAGGACCTGATCGACCGGGCCGCACTGCTGCTGCTGCGGGAACTGGGCAGTCAGGTGGACTTCAACAGCGAGGTGGTCGCTGTCACGGACGAGGGGGTCACCACCGCGGACGGCCGGGTCGTCGCGGGGGACTACGTGATCGCCGCCGACGGAATCCGCAGCAGGATCCGGGAGCTGCTCGGCATCGGCGTGACCGGCCCGGGGACCATAGGCGACGGACACATGCTCAACGTGTTGTTCCGCGCCGAACTGCCGGCCCCACCCCTCTCCATGACATTCCTGCACAACGAGCGAGCATCCGGAATCCTGTACAGGGTCGACGAGAGCGGCCGCTGGCTCTTCCACATCCGGAACGGCGACCCGAACACACCCGCCGAGCAGATCCAGCAGCAGATCAGGGACGCGACCGGCGTCACGGACGCCGAGCCGGAGATCATCAGCCGGTTGCCGTGGTCCTCAACGGCTCATGTGGCCGACGAGTTCAGGCGGGGCAATGTCTTCCTCGTCGGCGATGCGGCACACGCGGTGCCGCCGGTCGGCGGTTTTGGACTGAACATGGGAATCGCCGACGGCCACAACCTGGCTTGGAAGCTGGCTGCCGGGGGCGATGCCCTGCTCGACACCTATGATGCCGAGCGCCGGCCGGTCGCGCTCTTCTCCATGCAACAGAGTGTGATCCGAGCGGAAAACCATAACCTGCACTGGAACAACGATCCGGCCCTGGCCTCCGACCGCAGGGCCGTCGGCATGGCGGGCATCATGATCCCCGTCGTCGGCTACCGGTACGACTCACCCGCGGTGATCGACCCGGAACCGCTGCCGGACACGGAAGATCTCGTACTCGACGGCGCACCGGGCAGCCGCCTGCCACACCGATGGCTTCCGGACGGACGCTCCACAGTCGACCTTGTGGATGGTTTCACGCTGCTCGCCGGGACCGCGGCCGACCACTGGCTGCATGCCGCACGGGAGCTGGGCATGGTCGCTCATGCACTCGAGGGGTGGGCCGAGGCCGCCAACATCAAGGAGGACGGCGCCGTGCTGGTGCGTCCCGACGGTTTCATCGGCTGGCGTACGGCGACCACGCGAGCGCATGCCTCCAGCGAGCAGCGGCTGCGGGCCGCTCTCGACCGGATCCTGTGCCGGCAGGGCCCGAGTGACCTCACACAGGAGGCATGACACCGCGATACGAATCTCCGACACGGTCATGCGGCCGGCACCGACCCATTCGGTGCCGGCCGCATGTTGTTCGGCGGCCGGATGACCGCCGAACAGCGTTCTCCCGGTTTCGAACCGAACACGAACTCCTCTCGAACCGATGCCGCGAAGCTTGGAGTGCAACGTCGCCTTCCTGGCTGTCCGCGAATCGCACGCGTCATACCGCACCTTCGGCACAGCAGGGCGGGCCGAATCATCTCGGTTACGAACTGAGCATCAAAGCAGAGGAGGCGGACGATGGATTTCGGCGCAGATCCCCATTCCAAGTACGCATGGCTGCGTGAGGAAGAGCCGATCCTGCAGATCATGGAAGGCCAGGGCCTTTACGGATTGCTGGTGACCCGGTACGAGGACGTACGGATGTTGCTGACCGATCCCAGGATGAGCAAGGACCCACGCAATGCACCGCTCGACTGGCAAGAGGCGGGCAAGGGGCGGCCGCTGGAGGACCGGACCGGCCTCGGGACACACCTGCTCACGACTGATGGGCCCGAACATACGCGGCTGCGCCGACTGGTATCGACCGCCTTCACCGCCCGCCGTGTCGAGGGCCTGCGTGTCCAGGTGCAACAGATCACGGACGGGCTTCTCGACGAGATCGTGCCCAGAGGACGGGTGGACGTGGTCACCGAGTTCGCGTTCCCGCTCGCGATCACGGTGATCTGTGAGCTGCTGGGAGTGCCCTCGGCGGATCAGGACGTGTTCCGCCGGTGGACCAAGGACTTCCGACAGTGGACGAACAAGACCGACACCGAACAGGCCGACAGCGGGAACGCGCGGCCGGTCGGACTGCGTGACCTCCTGGGATACCTCACCGACCTGGTCGCCAAGCGCCGGAGCGAGCCGGCCGACGGTCTGGTCGACGCGCTGATCGCGGCCAGGGACGATGACGACCGGCTGAATGAGACCGAGCTGCTGTCGATGATGTCCCTGCTGTTGATCGGGGGCTTCGAGACGACCGTCAACCTCATCGGGAACGGCACACTCGCTCTCCTGCGCAACCCCGACCAACTCGCACTGCTGCGCGAGCAACCACACCTGGTGGACTTGGCCCTGGAGGAGATGCTCCGGTACGACGGGTCGTTCGAGACGGCGACGTGGCGGTTCCCCCTCGAGCCCATAGAGATCGCAGGTACCCACATAGACAAGGGCCACCCGTTGCTCTTGTCGCTCGCCTCGGCAAACCGGGACCAGGCGAAGTTCGTCGAACCGGACCGCTTCGACGTCACCCGTTCCGGCAACGGGCACATGGCATTCGGACGTGGTGCGCACTTCTGCCTCGGCGCTCCGCTGGCCAGGCTGGAGGGCAGGATCGCGTTCGATGGGCTACTGCGCAGGCTGCCCGGCCTGGCACTGGCGGTACCGCCCGAGCAACTGCGATGGCAGCGCAGCCTCACGCTCCGCGGACTGGATTCGCTGCCCGTCACGTTCGATGCCTGACTCCGCTATCAGGAAAGAGATTCCCATGCCACACGTTGAACTGAGCGTGCGAACGGTGAGCGAACGATGAATCGACGCGTCGCCATCACCGGCATCGGCGTGCGCGCCCCGGGCGGTGGAAACGCCAAGGAGTTCTGGGGGCTGATCTCGACCGGCACCGCGGCCATTCGCCCCATCTCGCTGTTCGCCCCGTCCGGGTTCCGCTCACGGATCGCGGGCGAGTGCGACTTCGATCCGGTAGCGGAGGGCTTCTCCGCGCAGGAGATCCGGCGGATGGACCGGAGCGCGCAGCTCGCTGTCGCCGCGACCAGGGAAGCGGTCGCGGACGCTGACCTCGACATGGACACGATCGATCCGCATCGCACCGGTACCAGCGTTGGCAGCGCCATCGGCGGCACGATGAGCCTGGACCGGGAGTACAACGTGCTCTCCGACGGCGGCCGCAAGTGGCTCCTCGACCACGAATACGCGATGCCGCACCTGTTCAAGTATCTGGTCCCGACGTCGATCGCTGCCGACGTGGCCCGGGAGGTCGGTGCGGAAGGTCCTGTGGGGCTGGTGTCCACGGGGTGCACCGCGGGCATCGAATCGGTGTCCCACGCGGCGCGACTGATTCGCGAAGGCTCCGCCGACGTGATGCTGGCCGGTGGCACGGACGCGCCCATCTCACCTGTCTGCGTCGCTTCCTTCGACGCGATCAAGGCGACCACCCCACGCAATGACGAACCGGCCACCGCATCCCGTCCGTTCGACCGCACCCGGAACGGGTTCGTGCTTGCCGAAGGCAGCGCGATGCTGGTGCTGGAGGAGTGGAACCACGCCAGGGAACGTGGCGCGCACATCTACGCGGAGATCGGCGGCTGGGATGTGCGCGCGAACGCGTTCCACATGACCGGGCTCCGACCCGAGGGCACCGAAATGGCCAAGGCCATCGAGGTGGCGCTGCGGATGGCCGGGCGCGCTCCCGAGCAGGTGGACTACGTGAACGCGCACGGCTCCAGCACAAAACAGAACGACAAGCACGAGACGGACGCGTTCAAGCGCAGCCTGGGCGATCACGCGTTCCGAACGCCGGTGAGCTCTATCAAGTCCATGATCGGGCACTCCTTGGGCGCGATCGGCTCGATCGAGATCGCGGCCTGCGCGTTGGCCATCGAATCCGGGCTGATTCCGCCGACAGCCAACCTGCATGAGCCCGACCCGGAGCTGGGCCTCGACTACGTCCCGCTGGAAGCGCGGCAGGCGGATCTGCGCACGGTGCTCAAAGTGGGCAGTGGGTTCGGTGGTTTCCAGAGCGCCATGGTACTGACCAAGGGGGACACTGATGAGTAACGCCATCCCGACACCGACGCGCCCACGCGCGGTGATCACCGGCATCGGGGTGGTCGCGCCGAATGGGTTCGATGCCGACGAGTACTGGGACGCCGTTCTGCACGGGCGCAGTGGCATCGATCGAATCACTCGATTCGATCCGGCGCAGTACCCCGCCGAACTGGGGGGCGAAGTGGCTGACTACGACGTCCGCGCGCACGTTCCTGGCCGGCTGGTGCCGCAGACCGATCAGGCAACCCGGCTGGCCCTGATCGCGACGGACGCCGCAGTCACCGACTCCGGCCTCGAACCAGCCGCCATCTCGGATGGCCAGGTCGGTATCGTCACCGGCATCTCCGCAGGCGGTCTTGAGTACAGCCAGCGCGAGTTGCAGAAACTGTGGAGCCTCGGCAGCGATCACGTGAGCGCATATCTTTCGTTCTCCTGGTTCTACGCGGTGAATACGGGGCAGATCTCGATCCGGCATGGATTGACCGGTCCGGGTGGGGTCTTGACCGGACAGACGAGCGGACTGGATTCCATCGCGCAGGCCCGCCGATACGTGGCCGACGGTGTGCCGGTGGTGATGTGCGGCGCGGCGGAAAGCACGATGTGTCCGCTCGGCTGGGTGATCGAGCTGACTACCGGCCGGATGAGCACGGTGACCGACCCGACCCGGGCCTACCTACCTTTCGACGCCGCCGCGTCCGGCTACCTGCCCGGAGAGGGGGGCGCCATGCTCATTGTCGAGGAGGCCGAACGTGCGCGCGCTCGGGGGGTCCAGCCGTACGGTGAGATCGCCGGGTACGCCACCACCTTCGACCCGCGGTCCGGTTCCGGACGGGAACCCGGACTACGCCGGGCGATCGAGCTCGCACTATCGGACGCCGGCGTGACGCCGGCCGAAGTCGACGTGGTGTTCGCGGACGCGGCCGGCGTGGCCGAGCTCGACCGCGCCGAGGCCGCTGCCGTCACCGGCGTGTTCGGTCCACGGGCAGTTCCGGTGACCACGCCGAAAACGACGACCGGCCGACTCTATTCCGGTAGCCCGGCGCTCGACGTGGCCACCGCTTCGCTGAGTATTCGGCACGGCGTCATCCCGCCCATGATCAACGTGACCAACCCGGTCCAGTCCGATCAGCTTGACCTGGTACTCGGCCGGCCGAGGGAAACGACCGTGTCCACCGCCGTGATACTGGCCCGCGGCGACGGCATCAACTCCGTGATGGTGCTGACGGCGGCTTAGCACACGCTGGTACCGCAGCCGCGGGATCCTCCTCTGGACGCGACGCCGTTGAGTTGGGCAGTCATCAGCAACGGCTGCCGCGTACGGCGTCGGCCCGGAGGAGTCCACCCGGCCGAGAGGTGGATACGTCGACTCGTAATCGCCCGGTTCACGGCTTGGCGACGATCTCCAAGATGCCGACCGTCCAAGTGAAGCCGGCACCGACGCCGGCCAGCAGGCAAGTCTGACCGGGCTCGAGGGCGCCCTCGGAGGCGAGGTGGGCCAGCCCGGCGAACTGGTCGCCCGCACCGAGATGCCCGACCTGCCGACCCCAGGACCAGGTGGACCGCTGCGGGGCGATGCCGAACGGGTCAAAGTACTGTGCCCGCATCCGGGTCCGGCCCAGGTTCGGCAACACGTACCGGTCGATGTCGCCGAATTTCACGTCCGCTT
Source organism: Streptomyces sp. NPDC087420 (assembly GCF_044744165.1). Taxonomy (NCBI): domain Bacteria; kingdom Bacillati; phylum Actinomycetota; class Actinomycetes; order Kitasatosporales; family Streptomycetaceae; genus Streptomyces; species Streptomyces sp. NPDC087420. Next base: position 9,103 of record NZ_JBIUXU010000020.1, on the reverse strand, counting down.
GGGCGCAAGCCCGGTCGAACGCCTCCCGTTGACCCGCTTCGATGCGGTTGAGCAGAGCCTCCACCCCAAGTTCGCGCACCAGGGAATCGCTGTTCAAGTCGATCGGCGATCCCGCGGCCAGCGGCGCGTCGCTGAACCGCTCACCCCGACTACCGCGCTCCAAACCGGAGTCGGACACCGAGACAAGGCTGCGGATCCTGGCGAATCCGGTACGGGTGGACAACACCACGGCGGTGCCGCCGTCACCGAATGGGGAGCTGGGGTCGCTACGCCACCGATCGAAGCCGGGCAGGCAGAATCTGTCGGCCGTGGTGACCAACGCGGTCGGCCGATCGTTGGCGATCAGATAGCTTGCCGCGAGCTCCAAAGCCACCATGCCGCCGTTGGACATCTGGCGGACCTCGACGGCCGGACATGAGCTACCTCCGGAGAACTGTTGGATGTACGACGCCGGTGGCCATACGTCGTGACCTTGGTGGTACGCACAGGCGTGCAGCAGCAGGTGGAGGTCCTCCGGCTCGCACTTGGCGTGTTCCAGTGCGGCCCGTGCGGCCAGCACCGCCATCTCCGGTGCTGATTTGTCCGCCGATACGCATACCGACTCGATGCCGGTATTCCAGACCCGCGCCCGGTCGGCGAGGCCGGTTCGTTCCGCCTCGTCGAGTGTCATGCGTTCAGGCAGCCACGAATTCGCGGCGGCGATGTAGAGCTCGTCGCCCATTGTCGTCCTCTCACGGATCGAATCGGGTACCCGCATCCGACCAGGGTCGTCATGTCCGGCGGAGGCTCGTTCGAGGCCCAGGCGAGGCCGTGCCGAACTGCTGCCTTCCGACGGTCGCCCGTGGCATCGGTTCGGCGCGGAAGACCGCATTCGCCCTGAGCCTGAATGATCACGTGTCGCCGTCGATCGGAACTCGATCGGGTATCGAAGCATTCCAGTCATGTTGGTTTCGACGTCACGAGACGAAGGGGGCACCAATGGCGACATTCACCCAGGCGGACCTAGTGGGATACATACGCCAGGCGGCAGGCGAGGACGGAGAGATCGACCTGGACGGCGACATCGCCGAGATCAAGTTTGCCGATATGGGCTATGACTCGATCGCGATGGTGGAGGTAACGCTCTTGGCCGAGCGAGAGCTCGGCATAAACCTGCCGGAGGACAGGACGGGTAAGGACGCGACGCCGAAGGAGTTCGTCGAACTGGTCAACGAGTTGCTGCCCGCGTCGATCTAGCCCCGTGGCGCGGACGTCCCTACGAGGAGACACCCATGTACAGCACAGAGCACAAGCAACGCTTCGACAACGACGCGCCGGCGGCAACCGAGCAGCTGAGCCTCCTCTCCGAAATCCTCAACCGGGAGACGTTCAGCACCCTGGGCGAGGAGGTACGTGTCGGTCACGGCTGGCGCTGCTGGGACGTGGGTACCGGGGAGGGCTCCGTCGCCCGCTGGCTGGCCGCCAGAGTAGGAACAGCCGGACACGTGGTGGCCAGCGACATCAAACCGCAGCACGTGCCCGACCACCCACGGATCGAGGCGATCCGTCATGACCTCACCAGTGACCCGTGGCCGGAGCCGAAGTTCGACCTGATTCACGCCCGGTTGTTGTTGATGCACCTGGCCGACAAGGAGGCCATCGCGGCAAAGCTGGCCGCACACCTGCGGCCGGGCGGTGCGCTGGTGCTCACCGATTGGTACTGCGATTGCGCCGAGGGCATGATCAAATCCCCGGTCGACGAGTATACGGCGCGAATCTTCCAGGAATACCACGACGGCGTGCACAAACTCGCCGCGCAGACCGGTATGGACTTCCACTGGGCGTCGCGTACGCCTGACGTGCTCTCCGCCGCCGGCTATCGGAACATCACAGTGCGGGACTATCGGGCACCGGGGGTGGGCGGAGCACCGACCGCGCGGCTTGCTCGGCTGCACAGCAGCATGCTGGAGCCCTTCCTGCTGAGCCAGACCAACCTGACCGCCGCCGACCTCTCCGCGATCCGAGAGACGCTTCTGGACCCGGAATTCGAGATGCTGACCAACCACACCTACACGACCGTCGTTCGGGCGCCGAAGTGAGGGTGGAAACCATGAAACAGGCCCCGATCGCGGGGTAGGTGCACAAAAGCCCTGGGAGGTCGGCCACTCGTGGCGGTCACAGCGGCGGCAGCGACGTAACCCTCCGCCTTCGGTCTCGACTCCGTCTGCCGCACGTACGGACTCGAACCAGCCGCAGCAGGTCAGACTCGGCCAAGGTCACCGCGCATCTCAGGGTTGGACTCCACCGCTCCTCCCCAGCGTTGCACGGTACCCCCTGCCTGTTCAGGGGGTACGAACCGGAGCAGCGTAAACACATGCGGCGCAGGGCCGCACCCACTCAGGCCCGCCGCCTTAAAACAATCTTGTCAGCAGGTGTGGCCCCGGACTACCGTATGTCGTACGTTGGCGAATATACGGGGGAATCTGTGGCAGCTGCTGAGGCATGGTTACCAGCGGGGATGAAAAATGCGAGTTTCGCAGTCAATAATCCCATCCACGCACTGGCAAGCATTTCCAGAAGGATCTGTCCCGACGGAACACGGGTAAAAACCGGCGCATTTACTGTAACGCATGCCCCGGGGCTCGCGTCCGCTACGGAGCGAACCCGGCCGCGCGGTCGAACATTACTCGTGCGCAGCGTCCTCAGAATTCCGGCACCGTGGTGGAAGTCGCCGTCCCGATCTGGGGCAGGCCATGCATCCTGACCACAACGGTCGGCTGCGTATAGTGCTGATCGACGACCATACGCTGCTGCGCGAGGTGGTGCGCGAGGCGCTCGACATGGAACCAGACATGGCAGTGGTCGGCGATGCCGCCAGCGGCGCATCCGGAATCCGGCGTTGCAAAATCGAACAACCTGACGTCGTATTACTGGACGTGGATATTTCCGGCGGGTCGGCCACCGAGACTGTGCATGCCATCCGCTCGATATCGCCGAACGCCAGAATCCTGATCGTCAGCATGCGGGACGATCCGGTGCTGGTGCGCCAACTGCTCGATTGCGGTGTTCGCGGATATCTGAACAAATCGGTAAGCCGGACCGACCTGGTGTCCAGCATCCGTGCGGTGTGCGCCGACGATATCCGCATCGTGCTGCACGTATCCGTCGACGCGCTGACCTACATCGCCTCGGCGTCGAACTGCCCGGAAACGCTCACCAAACGGGAAGTGGAGATTCTGACCCTGGTGAGCAAGGCCATGAGCAATCGGCAGATCTCACGGCGGCTGGCCATCGCCGAGGGAACGGTGAAGCGCCACCTGGGGACCATCTTCACAAAGCTAGGAGCCCGTTCCCGGCTCGACGCGGTCAACAAGGCAACCTCCATCGGCCTCATTGCCCGCGTCGGATAAGGCTATTGCGCGAGCGCGTCGGAGGCATACTCGTAGCGCATTCGTGGCTGGCAAGAGAATCGAAATACGCGGTGCGCTGTCGGGTTGTTGCCGCCTCCTGGTGCTGCTCTAATCGCTTGCTGAAGAACCTTCGTCCCCAGTTCCCTGGGGCGGTAATCCGGAAGTAGCTGAGGCACCATCAAGGGGAGGTTCGTAGACCGTGGCAAACTTGAATGGCAAGACTGCGCTGGTAACCGGCGGTCGGACCGGCATCGGTTTCGGCATCGCCACCGCGTTGGTCGAGCGGGGCGCGAAGGTTGTAATCACCTCGCGCAGTGAGGACAAGCTGCGTGAGGCGGCCGCCGAACTCGGCGCCGAACGGGCCGTCGGCGTTGCGGGCGAGGCCGGCGATCCCGAGCACCAGCGGATCGCGGTGGCGACCGCCGTCGAGCGGTTCGGGTCGCTCGATCTGTTGGTGAACAACGTCGGCGGTACGGAGAGGAACGCCCGGCGGTTGGTCGATACCGATGTGGCGGCATACCGGCGCACCATCGAGATCAACCTGATGACCGCGCTGACCTGGGTCCAGGCGGCCTGGCACGGGTGGCTCGGCGAGCATGGCGGCGCCATTGTCAACATATCCTCGATCGCCAGTATGCTCGCCGTTCCCGACGGCACCTCCTACGGGACGGCGAAGGCGGCGCTGAACCATTTCACCCAACAGATGGCGAACGAGCTCGCCCCTGGAGTCCGGGTGAACGGCGTCGCGTCCGGCACCATACTCACCGATTTCACCAGGGTGAACGTCGAGGGCAGGGAAGAAAAGGTCGTCGGCTCCGTCCCGCTGAAGCGACTCGGTGAACCCGCCGATGTCGGTGCGGCCGTGGCCTTCCTGCTCTCGGATGAAGCGTCCTGGATCACCGGGCACACTCTTGTCGTCGACGGTGGCCGGCTGCTCCACAACAGGTAGTACGGCATCGGTGCGATCGAGGATCGCCTCCCAGCGATCCTCGATCCGTCACCGTGGCCTCTCCGCGAAGCGGGAATCACCAAGTGACCTGCTCCGAACGGGGCTTCTCCGATACCCCCCGGTCCGACCAGGAGTCGCGTCCGGCCAGGACCGCCTGGTGCAGCTCTTGCAGCACCTCCGACGGTTCGAGTCCGAGTTCGGTCGACAGCGTCTTGCGTAGATGCTGGTACGCGACGAGCGATTCGTTCCGTCGACCGCTGGAGGCCAGCGCCTTGATCAGCTGGGCGTGGTACCACTCGTTGAGCGGGTCGGCCAGCAGCATGGCCTTCAGCTCCCCGACGAGTTCCCGGTGCCGGCCCAGCATCGCGTCGGCCTGGATCCGCAGTTCAACGGCATGCGACCGCCGCTCCGTGAGGTGGACGACGTGCGCCTGGATCGACGGGCCGGCCGTCACGTCGGCGAGCGCCGGTCCCGACCACAGGTCGAGCGCCTGCCGCAGCAGTCGCCCGGCTGCGGCCGGATCACCGGCGGCAAGCGCGGTGCGTCCCTGCTTGGCCAGCCGGAGAAACGCTCCCAGGTCGAGCTGGTCCGGGTCCACCCGGAGCATGTAGCCAGTGCCACATGTGGCGAGCACCTGTTCGACGGTGTTGACCGGCACCCAGGGTTCGAACTGACGCCGCAGCTGGTAGATGTACGTCTGCGCGGTGGGGACGGCACTCTTCGGCGGCTTGTCACCCCACAGTTCGTCAATGATCGCGTCGAGCATGACGACGTTGTTCGCGCACATGAGCAGCTGCGCCAGCACACGCCGCGCCATCGGCGCGGTCGGTGTGCAGTCGCCCAGATCGTTGGTGACGGTTAGGCGGCCGAGTACCTGGAATCGCAACACAGACGGATGCCTCCACACAGTGGTTGTTGGGACGGGCCTCGATCCAGACTCTGCCGATCACTTTGCTTGACAAGCAATGCTTCGGGGCGAAGGTCCCACGTTGATGACCATGTCGGCTCACGTCGACTACAACCTTCGTTGCATTCCCATGGACCAGAGGTTTGCGTGCGCGGCGCCGACCGCGCCCGCCCCCCCCCGAGAGCAGAGTGAGAATCCGCTGTCATGACGGAGAACTTCGTGAAAACGAGTGGTCAGGACGTCGTCGCGGTGGTCGGTCTGTCGTGCCGCCTTCCGGGCGCGAGCTCGCCCGAGGCGTACTGGGACCTGCTTGCGGCCGGCCAGGAGGCCGTCGGTGAGGTTCCTGCCGACCGCGTTGTGCACGTCGGCGCGCGCGCGGGCAGGGCGGGGCTGATCGACGGTGTCGCGGACTTCGACGCGGGCTTCTTCGGGGTGTCGCCACGCGAAGCCGCGGCGATGGATCCGCGGCAGCGGCTGATGCTGGAACTGGCGTGGGAAGCCCTCGAGCATGCGGGAATCGACCCGTCGGCGGTGCGCGGCAATCGGGCGGGGGTCTACCTCGGGGCGATGGGAGACGACTATGCCGGGCTGGTGCACGACCAGGGCATGAGAGCGATCGACAGCTTCACCCTGTCTGCGCTCCAGCGCGGCATCCTCGCGAATCGAATCTCGTTCTTTCTAGGACTCTCCGGGCCAAGTGTGGTCGTGGATTCGGCGCAGTCCTCGGCTTTGGTCGCCGTGCACCAGGCGTACGAGAGCGTGCGTCGCGGCGAGTCGGCATGGGCGTTGGCGGGTGGGGTGAACCTGATACTTTCGCCGGAGTCGACGGCGGCCGCGAGCGAGTTCGGCGCGCTGTCGCCGGACGGCCGGTGCTACACATTCGACGCGCGCGCCAACGGCTACGTGCGCGGCGAGGGCGCCGGCATGGTGGTGCTCATGCGGCTGGCGGACGCCGTTGCGTACGGACACGATGTGGTGTGCGTGATCCGCGGGGGCGCGGTGAACAATGACGGCGGCGGCGAGCAGCTGACCACGCCGAGCCAGTCGGGGCAGGAGGAGCTGCTGCGGGTGGCTCTCTCCGCCGCGGGGATGGACTCCACCGAGGTGGGATATGTGGAGCTGCACGGCACCGGCACGCCGGTGGGGGACCGAGTGGAGTCGGCGGCGCTGGCTGCGGTCTTCGCCAACCGGGATCGGCCGCTGGTGGTGGGTTCGGCAAAGACCAACGTAGGGCATTTGGAGGGAGCGGCGGGGGTCGCTGGCTTCATCAAGGCGGCACTGTCCGTTCAGCGTGGTCAGGTGCCGGCAAGTTTGAACTTCGCCGGCCCCCCGGACGACATGCCTCTCACTGAGCTGGGCATCGAGGTCGCTGCCGAGCTGCGCGAGTGGCCGGGGGAGGGGTTGCGGGCGGCCGGGGTGTCGTCGTTCGGGATGGGCGGGACGAACTGCCATCTGGTGCTCGCGCAGGCTCCGGATCCCTCGCGGGCCGAGGAGAGCCGCCCCGAGAAGGCGGGCACGATCCCGTGGCTGCTGTCCGGTGGCACCGTGCGGGCATTGCGGGCTCAGGCTGAGCGGCTGGCCGGTCATGTTGCCGCACAAGACGATCCGGATCCGCTCGACATCGGGTTCTCGCTGGCGACCACCCGCGCCGCGCTCGGGCACCGCGCGGTCGTGATGGGCGCCGACGCGGCCGAGTTGAGCGATGGCTTGACCGCGCTGGCAGCGAACGAGCCGGCGCCGAATGTCGTGACCGGTGTCGTCTCCGAGGGCGGCACGGCATTCATGTTCACCGGGCAGGGCGCGCAACGAACCGGCATGGGCCGGGAACTGTACGCCGAGTTCCCGGTGTTCGCCGAGTCGTTCGATGCGGTGTGCGCGGAACTGGATCCGTTGCTGGGCAGAGGGCTGCGGGAGATCGTGTGGTCCGATGCGGACCTGCTCGGCCGGACGCGGTACACGCAGGCGGCGCTGTTCGCACTGGAGACGGCACTGTTCAGGCTGGTGGAGTCGTTCGGAGTACGTCCGACACACCTGATCGGCCATTCGATCGGTGAGGTGACCGCCGCGCACGTCGCGGGGGTGCTGTCGCTGTCCGACAGCTGCACGCTCGTAGCGGCACGCGGACGGTTGATGCAGGCGACGCCGTCCGGTGGGGCGATGGTGGCCATCAACGCCGACGAGGGCGCCGTTCGTGAACTGCTGCCCGAGTTCGGGGTGAGCATCGCCGCCGTCAACGGGCCCGGTTCGGTCGTGATCTCCGGCGACGCCGACCCGGTACTTGCGACGGCGGAATCCTTCCGTGCCAAGGGAGTGAAAACCAAGCAGCTGAATGTCAGCCACGCATTCCACTCCCACCATCTTGACGGAATTCTGGACGAGTTCGCCGATGCCATCCGCGGGCTGACCTTTCACGCCCCTCAGATCCCCATCGTTTCGAACGTCACCGGGCGCCCCGCCACCACGGACGAGCTGATCGACCCGGGCTACTGGGCACGCCAGATCCGTGGCACCGTCCGCTTCGCCGACGGCATCCGCACCCTGCACAACGTAGGCGTTTCCCGATACCTCGAGCTGGGCCCCGACCCCGTACTCGCCGGCATGGCCCGGGAGACTCTCGCCGAGCAGGCACCGGCAGCGGTGTCCACGATGCGCACCGGGCAGGGGGAAGTCCGCACCCTGCTAAGGGCGCTCGGCACCATGCATGCCACGGGGGCGGGAGTGGACTGGACGCCGCCGTTGAACGGTGGCCGCAGGATCGCGCTGCCCACCTACGCCTTTCAGCGCCGCCGACACTGGATCGGGGAGGCCCGCGAGGTCGCATCCGCCGCGGAGCCGGCACGTATCCACGACCGCGGTGGTTTGCTCGATATGGTGCGCAGGCACCTCGCGGCTGTCCTGGGATACGACGCGGTCGACATGACGCCGCTGACGTCGTTCAAGGACCTTGGGCTGACTTCACTCACCGCTGTCGAGCTGTGTGCCGGGCTTTCCGGAGAGCTGGGTCTGGTCCTGTCCGGCTCGCTGGTGTTCGACCATCCCACCCCTGACCGGTTCGCGGCGTACCTGCATGCGGAGCTCACCGGGCACCGCGACGTGGGTGACACGGTGAGCATCCGAGCATCCGGCGACAGCATCGCCGACGATCCGATTGCCATCGTCGGGATGGGGTGCCGGTTTCCCGGTGGGGCATCGTCGCCGGACGAGCTGTGGGAGCTGGTGCGGTCGGGGCGGGATGCCGTTACCGGGCTGCCACGCGATCGCGGCTGGGATCTGGACAACCTGTTCGACCCGGACTCATCGACCTCTGGCCGGACATACGTACGACATGGCGGTTTCCTCGACGACATCGCCGGTTTCGACGCCGGATTCTTCGGGATTTCGCCGCGCGAGGCGCTGGCGATGGATCCGCAGCAACGGTTGCTGCTGGAGACCGCGTGGGAGACGTTGGAGGACGCCGGGATCGAGCCTGGTTCGCTGCACGGCAGCAAGACAGGCGTATTCATCGGCGCCATGGCGGGCGACTACGGCCCGCGGCTTGACACCCCGCACGGTGGCGTCGATGGATACGTGCTTACCGGTACCAGTGGCAGTGTTACGTCTGGTCGGTTGGCGTATTTCCTTGGTCTGGAGGGGCCTGCGGTGACGGTGGACACGGCGTGTTCGTCGTCGCTGGTCGCGTTGCATCAGGCTGCTCAGGCGGTGCGGAGTGGTGAATGTGCTCTGGCGGTGGCTGGTGGTGTGACGGTGATGTCCTCACCGGGAATGTTGGTGGAGTTTTCCCGGCAGCGTGGGTTGTCCGTTGACGGGCGGTGCAAGGCGTTCGCGGAGTCGGCCGACGGTACTGGTTGGGGTGAGGGT
>NZ_JBIUXU010000019.1:0-136219 GCF_044744165.1 Streptomyces sp. NPDC087420 | reverse complement strand
GCCACCCGCTACGACAAAACCCGCGAGTCGTACCAAGCCACCGTCACCATCGCCTCCATCTTCCTCTGGATATGACCTTTGAAGACGACCCCTAGGACGCGGTGTGCTCCCGGGCGTCAGCCGTCAGGGTCCGCAGGCGCCCGCGTGACGCGTGCATCAGGTCGCGGGCCCGGTCCGCCACGGCGGGGACCAGGGCGCCGCCCGCCTTCACGATCTCCCCGCCCACGACCACCGTCTCGACATCCGCGGGACCCGCCCCCATGACGACGGTCGTCACCGGGTCGCCGTACCCGTCGAGATGCGGGGCGCGCAGGTCCACCACGGTGATGTCCGCCCGCTTGCCGGGGGTGAGGCTGCCGATCTCGTCGTCCAGGTGCCATACGCGCGCCCCGCCGAGCGTGGCCGTCCGCAGCAGGTCGCGCTGGTCCAGCGCCACCTCGGCGACCGACTCGCCCCGGCCCACCGCACCGGCGTTGGCGCGCGAGCGCTCGGCGGCCAGCGCGATCCGCATCTCGCTGAACAGGTCGGTACCGGTGCCGGTTGTCGTGTCGACGCCCAGCCCGAGCGGGATGCCCCGCGAGAGCGCCTCCCCGGTCGCCGGATACGTCCCCAGCGCCATCAGCATGTCCACGGACGGAGTGACCGAGAGAGAGCCGCCGCTGGCCGCGACCAGGTCGAACTCGCGCTCGCTCAACTGGTTGCCGTGGACATGGTTGACGTCCGGGCCCAGCAGCCCCAGCTCGTCCAGCACCGACACCGAACCGGGGAAGCCCGCCATGCCCACATGCACGGAGACCGGCAGGCCCAGCTCCCGGGCGAAGGCGAAGTCCCGCTCGGTGGCCTCGCGCGTGGTGAACGCGGGCCCCCGCAGCGCCAGCCCCATGCGCAGCCGCCCGCCCGCTCCGTACGGGAAGTGCTCGGCCTGTACGCGCCGGGCGTCGTCGGGGTGCGCGGGCGCGGGCAGGCCGAAGAACCCGGGACCGTGCTCTCCCGGGCCGCCGTACAGGAACAGCGCCCGGATCCCGGCGTCGCGCAGCCCCCGCACGTTCGCGTCGGCGTGCGCGGGCGTGGTCAGGTTGTGCGACCAGTCGGCGATCGTCGTGATCCCCGCGTCGAGCGCCTGGAGGGCGCCCCACAGGGTGCCCGCGTACAGGTCGTCGGGTGTGTAGTGCGGCGCCAGTCCGCCGAGCACCGCGTTCGAGTAGCCCATGAGCGAGACCCGCCCGGTGTGACCGCCGAGCGCGCCCTGCCACACATGGCGGTGGGTGTCGACCAGGCCGGGGATCACCAGACGCCCCCGGGCGTCCACGACCCGCGCGCCCGGCGCCCGGCCCGCGAGGCCGGGACCGACCTCGGCGATCCGTCCGTCCCGTACCAGCACGTCCCCCTGGGGGAGATCGCCGATCACCGGGTCGTACGTCACCACGTGGCCCCCACGGATGAGCAGATCGTTGCCAGGAACCTCGGACACAGCGCACTCGCCCTCACCGGCCCGCGGCGGGCACGATCGGCTCCCGGTGGGCCACTAGGTATACGGTGGATACCGTCTCCGTCCAGCATCGGACGGCGCCCAGGAGCCCGCAAGAAGGCAGTTTCGACTGCCCTGGTATCCCGGAGGGAACCTCATGACGGACACCGCGTACGTGCCGCGCACCGATCAGGGGGCCCTGCTGCGGGACGTGCTCCAGAGGATCGGCGACAAGTGGTCGGTGATCGTCATCTGCCGCCTCGACGGCGCTCCCCGGCGGTTCAACGAGCTGCGCCGCCTCACCGACGGGATCACCCAGCGCATGCTGAGCGCCACCTTGCGCCGGCTCGAACGGGACGGACTGGTGAGCCGTACGGTGCACCCGACCGTCCCGCCCCGGGTCGAGTACGCGCTGACGGAGCGCGGCCGCGGACTGCACGCGATCCTCTATCGGGTCGTGGACTGGACCGAGGAGAACCTGGCGGGCATCGAGGCTTCTCGTGCCGCGTACGACGCGGGGGCGGGCGCGGACACGGGTGCGGAGGCCGTGACGGACACGCGCGGGGCGCGGGAGGCTGACGACCCGTCCTGACCGGTGTGTTTCATGTGCGTTGTGATGAGCGCTTCGGATAGGGTGCGGGGCGGAGGTGACTGCTGTGTCGCAGCAGGACGAGCTTTTCGCTTCGGTCGACGCGCTGTTGGAGCAGGTGGCCGCGCAGGACGGACTGCCCGAGGCGGAGGAGCGCAAGCGCCTGCGGAAGGCGGCAGGACTGAGCCAGGAGCAGGTCGCGAGGGCGCTGGACGTGCGCCGCGAGGCCGTGACCGCCTGGGAGGCGGGCCGCACCGAACCGCGCGCGCCGAAGCGGGCCGCCTACATCCGCCTGCTGGAGGGCCTCGCCGCCCGCCACCCGGCGCCGGCCGAGCAGTCGCCCACGCCGCCCACGGCGCCACCGCCGCCCGAGCAGGCTCCGGTCCCCGCCCCCGCCCCGCCCCCGCCGCCTCGCGCGGCCGAGCCGGCGCCCCCCGTGAGCCGGCCGCCCCACCGGCGCCCCGTCCCCGCACGCGCCTCCACCACCTCCACCACCTCCACCATCTCCACCGCCCCCACCTCGCCCCCAGCCTCCGCCGACCCCCGCTTCGCCAACGGCCCCCTGGCGGTCCTGGACGGCGAGGGGAACGCGTACTGCGCCGGTGGCACCGTCCTGGACTGCCCGGCCGGCGACGTGGTCTCCCTCGTCACCTGGACCCTCGCGGAGGCCAGGCTGGGCGCCCCCCGCCTGCACCGCAACGGCAAGGACGCCGACCCGCTGATCGTGCTCACCGAGGGAGCCGCGGAACGCCTGGGCCTGCCCGCCGAGTTGGCCGACCGGCGCGCCCTGCGCCTGCCGGACGGCCACCCCGTCCTCAAGCGGCTCGCCCGCGCCAAGTGGCAGTTGACCCAACGCGGCTTCGGCCCGTGGGCACGGATCTACCGGCCCGCGCGGGACGGCCGGCGCCAGTGTGTGCAGCTCGCGGTGGTGCCCTGGGGCGCGCTCGACCAACGCGCCTGGGGCAACGCCGGTGAACTCTCTCCCGCCGACCTAGCCCATGTGCTGGGCTCCTACGCCACGTTGGTCCTCACCCCCCGCGGCTCCACCGCCGTCTCCGGCCTGGAGCTGATGACCGCGCTGCGGCCCCCGACCAGGGCGGTGCAGGACGAGACCGGCGCCTGGGTCTCCGGGCCGGTGCCCGGCTCGCTCACCGCCGCCGTCGACCCGGCGCCCCCCGAGGCACCCGACGAACACCCCGTGGCCGCCGCGCTGTACCCCCGTACCCACCAGCGCACTTCGGCCGAGGTGCTGGACGAGGAGGCGTACGACTGGATCCGTGACCCCGAGCTGCTGACCGACGAGGAGTGCGCGAAGCCGTACGCGGTCGGCATCGACGTCAACATGGCGTTCGCCGCCGCCGCGAACCGGCTGGTGGTCGGCACGGGCCCGGCGGTCCACGTGACAGACCCGGCCTTCGACAAGAAGCTGCCCGGCTCCTGGCTGGTCGACCTCTCCGGGGCGACCGGCGTTTCACCGAGGACCGTGCCGTCCCGGTGGTGGTCCCAGACCGTCCACCAGACGCGGGCGGGCCGCCGGGACGGCGGGAACTCGACGACCAGGTCGACGTTGTCGGCCCGGGCGTGCGCGACCCTGCGGTACTCGGTCACCGGCTCCCGGAGCGGGGCGTAGACCAGCTCGTACTCCAGGGAGGCGATCTGGCCGGTCTCCAGTGGTGCGGGGAAGGCCAGTTCCACGACCGGCGTGCTCCCCGGCAGGTCCAGGCGGTCACCGACGCGGGCCCCGCGCAGCACCGTCACGCCGACGGCGCCGGGTGGCAGCCGGCAGGGGAACGAGGAAACCCCGTCCTCGCAGGCCATGACCGCCCGCGTGGTGCGGTGGCGTTCCGGGGCGCCGTCACGGCCGATGCGATGCCGCTCGAACACCGACACCGTCCGGTGGCGCTGGCGGACCGGCAGGTACTGCGGCATCCGCAGTGTGCCGGTCACCGCACCGCCGCCCGCCCCTGCCCCCGGCACCGCGGGCCCGGCCGGGCCCGCCGGCGGCTCCGCCCCCGACCACCGCGTGCGCAGCGCCATCGCGTCGGAACCGTTCATCCTGAAGGCGGCGATGAACCACTCCAGCGTCTCCCGGCTGAGGAACTCCCCGCCCAGCGCCCGGTGCACCCGGTCCTTCAGCCGCCGCGCCAGATCCCGCTCCGTGTCGGGGCGCTCACCGCTGTCCCACAGGTGCAGGGCCAGGACGCGCGCCACCGCCGAGGCGCTCAACGGGCCCGGCGAGCGGCGCAGTTCCCGCTCCCAGCGGGCCCGGTAGGCCGCGCGCCCGGTCAGCAGCCCGCGCAGCAGCTCCGCGGTGGCGGCGGCCGTAGCCCGCCCGTCCGCGCTCCGCGTTCCGGCCATGCGGTGGGCCCGCCCCTCCCGTGCGACACGACTGCGACGGAGCGGTGGTGCACTCGTCATCCGGCCGCACCCGCCTGCGCCGTCCTCCGTTCCGATGGGAGCCTACACATGAACACCCTTCCCGCGGCCCGGACTTCGCGGGACCCGTATCCGGCGGAGACCGTGCTGGAGCAGGCCTTCGCCGCGGGGGCGCGGGCCGACCTGAGGGGGGAGACGACCGCGGCGGCCCGTACCGTGCGGGCCGCCGCGCTCGCCGCGCTCCTGCGCGGGGTACGGGGGCCGGCGGCGCCCGCGGGACGGGCCACGCCCGCCCTGTGGCTGTGCGGCGCGCGCGTGGTCGGACGACTCGACCTGACGGGGGGCGGAGTGGCCCCGGAGATCCTCCGGATCCGCTTCGAGGACTGCGAGTTCGACGAGCCGCTCGTGTGCACCGACGCCGTCCTGCCCGGCCTGGCCCTCACGGGCTGCCGGGTGCCGGCCGTCGACGCCGACCGGATACGGGTACAGGGCCCGCTGGAGCTGCGACGGTGCACCATCCCCGCGGGGGTGCGGCTGGAACGGGCCAGGGCCGAGACCGACGTGGTGCTGACCGGCAGCACTCTGGGCCCGGGGCCCGACGGGCGGGCGCTGGCCGCCGAGGGCCTGGCCGTCGCCGGAGCCCTCGACCTCTCGGGGACGGTGGCGGCCGGGGCGGTGTACCTGGCGGGTGTACGGGTGGCCGGGCCGGTACGGCTGGACGACGCCGAGATCCGCGCCCCGGGCGGCGACGCGCTCACCCTGGACCGGGCGGTGCTCGGCGACCGGCTGCTGGCCCGCAAGCTCGTCGTCGAGGGCGGGCTTCGGATGTTCAACGCGGACGTCGCGGGCAGCGTACGGTTCACCGGCGCCCGGCTCAGCCACCCCGGCGGCATCGCCCTCGGGGCGTCGGGCGCCACCGTACGCGGGGCTCTGTGGTGCACGGCGCCGTTCACGGCGAGCGGCGAGGTCCGCCTGACCGGCGCCGAACTGAGAACCCGCCTCGACCTCTCGGGTGCCCGCATCGGCCACCCGGGCGCGCTGACCGCGCTCAGCCTGGACCGGCTCTCGGCGTCCGACGTGTGCCTGCGCGGCCTGACCGTCACGCGCGGCACCGTGACGGCCGAGGGGATCCACGTCCGCGACACCCTGGACCTGCGCGTCGACCGGGCGGACGAGCTGAAGCTGGACCAGGGCGCGGTGGGCGTCCTGCTCGACGGCCCGGCCCACTGGCCCGCCCGGGCGGGGCTCGCCGGGCTGTCCTACCGGGCGCTGCACCCCGTCCTGCCCGCCGGCGAGCGGCTGCGCTGGCTGGCCCGCGACCGGTCCGCCGAGGCCGCCGCCCAGCCGTACGAGCAACTCGCGCAGCACTACACGGCCCTGGGGCGTCCGCTGGACGCGCGCAAGGTCCGCTACGCCGCCCAGCGCCGCCACCGGGCCGCGCTGTCCGGTCCGGCCCGGTGGTGGGAGGGCGTGCTCCAGGCGACGGTCGGCTACGGCTTCCGGCCGTGGCGGGCCCTGGGCTGGCTGGCCGCCCTGGTCGCTCTCGGCACCGTTGTGTTCGGGGCGGTGCCCCCCACCGCGCTGGAACCGGAGAAAGCCCCGCGCTTCCACGCGGCGGCCTACACACTGGACCTCCTCCTGCCTCTGGTGAACCTGGGGCAGGAGACCGCCTACCAACCCACGGGGTCCCTCGCGTGGTTCGGCTACGCGCTGGTCGGGATCGGGTGGGTGCTGGCATCGGCGGTGGGGCTGGGGCTGGGCAGGTCCCTGTCGCGGAGCTGAGGCGGAGTGGCAGAGCAGGCAGGGCGGAACGAGGGAGGGACCTTGCCCGAGGAGAACGGCACGATGACCGGCACTACCGGCACTATCGGCACTACTGGCGCTATCGGCACGACGACCGGCGCTCAGAGCCTTGCGGAGTTGTACCCGCGCGCGCAGGACGGCACGCCCTTGCGCGGCGACCTGGCCGACGGCGAATCGCTGTTGGGGATGACACTGACCAGCACGCGCAGGGAGGTGCTGCTGCGGGAGGCCGACCGGGAGGCGCCCGAGCCCCCCGAGGACGGCCCGGGACGGCCGGATCTGCGCATCGAACCCGCCGGACCGCAGCCGCAGAAGGCGCCCGCAGCGGCGGTCGGCTCGGGCTCCGGCTCCGGCTCCGGCCTCGGCCTCGGCCTCGGCCCCGGCCCCGGCCCCGGCCCAGGGGAAGTCTTCGGTCCGGCCGAGGAGCTGGCACCGGGCATCGGGGACGCGGTGGACCGCTGCCTGGACGAGACCGGCGCCGAAGGCGCCTTCGTCCGCCTGCTGATGAACCGGGTACCGGCCCGCGAGCACGCCTTCTGGCTGATCGGGGGCGCAGTCCGGGACCTGGTGGACCTGGGCCCCGAAGCCCGGCCCAACGACCTGGACTTCGCCGGGACCCTGCCGCCCGCGGAACTGCTCCAAGAGATGATGGACCAGAAGGCCGGCACGGGACTCGGCGACTACCGCCCGAGGATCAGCCCCAGCCTCGTCGTCCACCTGTCCCGGCCGGAGCAGGGCGGCCCCCGCATCCTGGAGTACAAGGCCCTCGCGGTGACGGACTTCCTCTTCCCGGCCTACGGCGGCAGCCTCACCGACGACGTCGCCTCCCGCGACCTCACCATCAACAGCCTCTACTACGACCACGGCAAGAGCATCCTGGCGGACCCCACCGGCGAGGGCATCGCCCACCTGAAGGCCCGGCCGCGCATCCTGGCCAGCCACAACGCCGAACGGGCCCTCGGGCGCCGCGCCGGGGTGCTGCTCCGGTTCCTCAAGTTCGCCGTCCGCCACCCCGACGCGGACGTCACCCGGCTGCTGGAGTGGGCCGCGAACCTCCCCGCCGACCTGCCCGGCCGGCTCACCGAACAGGACTGGCGGGCCCTGCGGTACTCCTGGCGCGCCGCTGTCCCCGACGCGGGCCGGCCACGGGCCGTGTACGTCGCCGAGCTGCTCGGGCCCGCCGCCGTGGCCCTGGTGGACCGGCTCACCGAGGAGGTGCGGCGATGACCGCGGCACACCGGCCCCTGACCGTCTGGGTCCAGGCCGCCCGCACCGCCCGGCCCGGGCCCCTCTGGGCCGCCCACGGCCCCGTCAACGACGGCGACGAGCGTGCCGACGCCCGGCACATGGCGCGCTTCTCCACGGGCTGGGAGCGCTGCGCGCTGCCGCTCGCGGACGGCGGCCACGGCCTCGGCCTGACCGAGCCCGCCACGGGCGAGGCCGTCCTGGAACTCGACGACTTCGGCCGGCCGCTGCCCGCCGAGCCGGCCACGGCCGGGGCCGTCGCCGCGATCGAACGCCGCTGGCCGGCCCACCGGCTGGAACCGGACGAGGAGGCCCGGCTGCACGACGCCGACCCGGGGCTGCGCTACAGCCTGCTGGACCGCCTCGCGGCCGAGGGCAGGCCCGGACCGGAATGCTTCCACGTGCTGCCGTGGGAACGCGTGGACCGGCTCGCGGACCAGGTGACCGCGGCCCTGGCCTCCGGCGGGCCGCCCGTACCGGACCCCGTACGGCTGCACCACTATTTCGCCCCCGCCGGATCCCGGTTCACCGCCGCGCTGGAACAACTCGCCTTCGCCCTGAGCTCAGGCGATCCGCGGCTCCGCAGGGTCGCCACGACGGCGCTGTGCGCGCGCCTTGCCGGGGCCGCCACCGGCCGCGTCCCGCAGACCACCCGCGAGCGGCTGCGGTTGCTGCTGGACGCCGTCGGCCGCGACGACGCCTTCCTGCACGCGACGGCCGCACTGGCGGCGGACCGGCTCGCCGGAGCCTTCCCGACGCCGTACGCACCGCCGGAACCGGACGGGCGGGCGATCGCCTGGCGGACGCTCGCCTACGGCAGGGCCGCCTCCGTGAGGAACCGGTTCGCGCCGGCCGCCGACGCCGGATCCACCGGCTCCGAGGACACGGTGCGGCGGGCCCCGTTCACCCTCACCCTGAACGTCCGCTCCACCGGCCGTCTCTACGTCACGGTCACCGCGCCCCTGGACCCCGCCACCACGGACCTGCTGGCCCGCGCGTACGACGAGGTCCTGCTGCTGCCCGTGCAGGTCACCGGCGCGGCCGAGGGCCACGAGGTGTACGTCCTGCTCAGGTCCCTCGCGGACCGCCTCGCGGGCGACCTGGAGATGACCGCCACGACCGAACCCGACATCACCGCCGACCAGGCAGGTCCGCCCCTCGGGCCGGCGGACCTCCCGTCCCTGGACCCGGAGGCTGTCCGCAGGACGCTGGCCTGCCAGGTACGTGAGTCCGACCGGCGCCGCTGGCGCGGACTGCTCGAACGGCTCCCCGACGGGCATCCCGTACGGCGCGCCATGGAAGGGGGTTGAACGGGATGACGGCACTGAAGGACATGGCCGCGGCCGCCGTCGGTCGCGGCAGGGGCCGCAAGAGGGTGCTCGAAGCCCTGGACACCGCCCTCAACCGCGAGTTCCTCTTCGGCCCCGAGACGGGGGACCTGTGCGAAGAACTGTCCAAGGACCATGGGGCGCTCGTCGCCTGGCTCTCCCGCCTGGTGGAACGGGACGACCTGGCCGCGCTGCACCTCCTCCACACCGGAGAGGACAGCGCGTTCCACGACGGTCTGGCCAGGAAGGCCGACTTCGCACACGGCCATGCCACGACGGAGAGGAGTGAACTCAGGCTCGACCCCTCACTGACGGAGGATCTGCGCCGGGCCTCCGGTCTGGCGGTGTTCGACCCGGCGAGGACCCAGATCCTCCTCGACCCGGCACGGGTGCAGGCCGCTCTCGCGTTGGACCTGGTGGACCCCCAGCTCGACGAGGGACGGCTGGCGGCTGCCCTCAGCTGGTACCGGAACGCGGGATCCACCCCGGACCTCCCGGCCGGCTCCTGGACCCCGGCCGGGCTCTCCCACGGCGACGAACGCCTGCGGCGCGCACTGGAACGGCTCGTGGCCGCGGCGGGGGACACCGCCGGCACCGGCCCGGTCCTGGCCGTGGCCATGGCGCTGTGCCGCCTGGCACTGGGCAGGCTCCCGGGCCGGCCCCGCCCCCCGGTGGCCGTCCGGGTCCTGTTCGACTACCGGGGTGTCGGCGCGGCCGCACGGCTCACCCTGATCCTGCTGCCGGGCGGGCCCCGGGGACTCGTGCCGGACCCCGGGACGATGCCGCTGTTCACCACCGACGGCACGTTCACCGCGGCCATGGCGCGGGCCTGGAACGCGGCCGGGCAGAAGGTGTCAGGGACCGTGCTGTGGTCGGTGCAGGGATTCGAGCTCGCGGACAGGGGTGGATTGGCGGGGCACCCGTCGCTCTTCCGGATCACAGGGCCGTCGCTCGGGGCGGCCTTCGGCGTGCTTCTCGCCGAGACGGCCCGTGTTCGCCAGCCGGCCCTGCGCCTGGGAGAGCCCGGACGGTGGGCCGCCGCCCTCGGGCGCCGCTACCTCCTCGTCACGAGGGTCCAGCCGAAGAATTCCGTCACGGCGGACGTGACGGACGAGGGGGAGCTGGTCTCCGTCGCCGGATTCCGCGCCAAACTGGCCGCCGCACACGGCCTCGGCGTGGTTGTCGTCGCAGAGGTGGACGGGCGCGAGGCCCGCGGCGCGGCCGACGAACTGCGCACGGGACGGCCGCAGATCGCCGCCGTGCCGGATGTGGCGAAGGCCGCGCGCAAGGCCCGTAGCCTCAGCCGCAGGCACATAGGCATATATGTGCTGAGCGTCCTGACGCCTCTGGTCATCTTCTTCGGCGCCGCCGCGTGGGTCCAGGCGGGCAACGCCGAGGAGGAGAAGCGCCAGAAGCAGGCGCGGACGCTGCTCAACGACGCCACCGGCGTCCAGGACTCCGATCCGGCCCTCGCCCTGCGCCTGGCGCTTTCGGCGCACCGGATGAGCCCGAACGAGGCCTCGCGCAACAGCCTCGTGCGCATCCTGCTGGAGACCCGCTACCGGGGCGAGGTACCGGCCGTGCCGGGCACCCCGGGTCCGACGGCGGTGGCCTGGACGAACGGCGGCCGCACGCTGCTGACCCGGGACGGGGACCGGATCACCGTCCGGGACGCGGCGAAGCGCACCACGGTGGCGAGCCTGCCCGTACCGGCAGGCGGGAAGGGGCGCGAGCCGCAGCGCCGGCTGCCGCCGGTCCTGCTGCCGATGAACCCCGCCGGCGGGGCGGTGCTCATCGGCACCGCCGACCACCGGGCCGAACTGTGGGGCTTCGAGGACCCCGCCCACCCGCGGAAGCTCGCCGCGCTGCCCGGCGACGGCCAGGTGCTCCAGGCCGCCGTCGGCGGCGACAGCCGCACCCTGGCCACCCTCGGACCGCTCGGCCCGCCGGGCAGCGGTGGCTCCGCCTCGCCCGAGGCCCTCACCGTGTACGACGTGGGGAACCCGGGCGAGCCCCGTGCGACCGGGCAGTTGGCCGCGTACCCGGCCACGTCCGACACCCACGTCGTCGACCTCTCGGTCAACCGTTCCGGCAACCGGGTAGCGGTCACCGACGGCCGGCGGACCCGGTTGCACGACACCCGCGCCGCGGGGCTCCCGGCGGTCGTCACGATCAATCCGTCCGGACAGCTCAACCCCACCTCCGATGTTGCCTTCGACACCCGCCTGGACTCCGCCCTGTACACCGCGACCACACGCCCGAACGTGATGGCGGCGGGCAACCAGTTCATCGACGTCTGGAGCATCGGACCGGAGCAGGGCGGCGACGGGTACCGGAAGGAAGCGAGCCTGCGCGGGGCGAGCCAGGTGGTGACCGGTCCCCGCGGAGGGGCCGTCGCGTTGGACGACACCGGGGCGATCCTGCTCGGCAGTCAGACCATCTTGCGTACGACGACCGGAACGGCGCAGAGCGGGGACGCCGAACACGGGGCGCGGCTCGCCTTCACACCCGACGGCAACCGACTGGCGGCCCCGGCTGCCAACGGCACGTTGCGGCTCTGGTACGTCGGCGACCATGCCGACGCCGATTCCGCGGACCCGCTCCAGAGCTACGAATCGGCCGCATTCGCCGCACGGGCCTCCGTCCTCGCCGTGTCCCAGCGCATCGCCGGCACGACGAGGGGGGAACTGGAGACGGTCCTCCTCGACACGGCGTCCGGACCGCCCTTCAAGCGCCTCACCACCTTCCCGGATCCCGCCGACCTGCTCGGCATCGACCGGGACGCCACCCGTCTCGCCGTGCTGCGGGCGGGTGAGCTCACCCTGTGGGACATCAAGGACCGAGCACATCCGCGTCGGTTGAAGGCTGAGTTCCCCCTGCCCCAGGACATCTCGGTGGGTGCCGGCGGCCCCTCCGGGGACGGGAGCGGCCACGCGACCGGGGGCCTGACCTCCCTGCTGGTCGGCCTGAAGGGCACCACGGTGGTGGCGGTCCGCGCGGGCTCGGCCGAGGCGCTCGTCTGGCGGGTCGACGGCGACGGCGACCACGCGGCACCGGCCCAGCGGCTGACGGGCGGTACACCGGCACCGACGGAGGCACCGACGGAGGCGTCGCCGCCGGACGGGGGCATGGACGACATCCCCGGCGACGGGGAGGAGCCCGCGGCGAGCGTGTCCGGCGGGTGGACCCCCGGGGCGATCCCCGGTGACGGAGCCTGGCCGGAGGAGTACGAGGACGCGGAGCCGGAGTCCGCGCCCCGCACCCTGCCCGATGCCGCGTTCACGTCCGGCTCCGACGCGCAGGGCGACGCGGCCCTCTCTCCCGACGGGCGGACACTCGTGGTGGACGCCGGCGGTACGGAGCTGGCTGTATGGGACGTGTCGGGTCCGGTGGAGGCCCGCGTGACCCAGACCATCGGCGCCCCTGCCGAACGGGGCCCGCTCCTGTTCAGCGAGGACGGCGGCATCCTGCGCGCCGGACGCCTCGGCTGGCGGCTGACCGGCTCCGGCAAGGCCGAGGCGGTCGCCGACCTCCCCCTGCCCCAGGGGGCCGGGGACATAAAGGTGCTCGCGGAAGGACCCTGGGGCGCGCTCGCGGTCACCTCGGGGCCCAAGACGTTCACCACGTGGTATGTGCGGGCGGAGATGGAGCCGGTTGCCCTGGGGACGGACGCCTTCGGCGAGGTCCCGCGGGCGTTCGCACTTCCACCCGGCCGCCTCCTGCTGGGCTACTCGGGCTTCGTCGTACGGGACGTCAGGGAGGCGGTGACAACCGCGGCCGATCCCGAGACCGCCGCCTGCGCGGTGACCGGGGGAGGGCTCACCCGGGCGGAACTCCGAGCGCGCGCCCCCGGCGCCACCTGGCACCCGGCCTGCCCGGAATGACGCTCGGCCCCGGGCAGGCGGATGCCGCCTTCCACCGCCACCCCGGCGGGGACGTGCTCTTCAGCCTGTCGTCCGCGGGCATGATCCGCTGCGAACTCCGGGGCGGCAGGGCGAAGTCACGGTCCGTCGTCCAGGCCCGTCACGGGCGGTCCACGCGGAAGTGGTAGCAACCGTATTCAACCGCCCGCACGTGGACCTGCGCGGTCTCCGGGTCCGCGAACGCCTCCGTGAACGCCTGGTCGAAGGCCGTTTCGGCGTCCTCGGGCAGTTCCACCATGCGGCCGCCGATGATGTGACCCCGGCTGTCGTAGCGGCGGAAGGCGCGCAGAGCACCGGGGCGGGCCCACGGATGGCCGGCGTCCGGCGCGGGGCCGCCGCAGTCCTCCGCGTGGATGAAGACCGGGCCCTGCTCGTCGTAGGCCCCGGGTTCCGCACCCGTCTCCGCCGCCCAGCGGCGCAGCGGGGCGTACGAGACGAGGGCGATCCGGTCGCCCACGGCGCTGGGCCGCAGGCAGCAGCGAAGCGGATGGTCGCCCTCCGTGTCCGCGTACGGGTGTGCCGGACGCCCGGCGTCGTCGCGGACGCGGAGCTCCTTGAGGGCGGTGGGGGTGATGGGCTGAGGCTGGTAGACGCTGGTCATGCCGTTCAGCGTGGCGTAACGGCGGGTGCGGGGCTGGCGGGAATCCGCCGTGACGTTTTGGGGCCGGTTGTCCTGTGGGAGCCGGCCCACGGGGCCCCGAGCGGCCGGTGATCGTCCTCAGGGCAGGGCCCGGCGCTCTGCGGGAAACGCGATGCCGGTCATGTCCTCGGAGAGGGTCCACAGGCGGTGCTGGAGCGACACGTCGTAGGACTGCGGGCTGGAGCGGACCACCTCGGGGTGGCCCTTGCTCTGCTGGAATCCACGGGGGCCGTAGTACTCGCCTCCCCGTACGTCCGGATCGGTCGCCGCGCGGAGCACGGGCAGCGCCCCCATCTCGGGCGACTGGAGGAGCAGCGGCCGGATCACCGCGAAGGCCGCGCGGGTCAGGGGCGAGGAGTGGGACATCGCGGTCCGGGAGCCGGTGGTGTCGGCGCCGCCGGGATGGGCGGCGACGGCGAGCGGTCCGGTCGCGGGCAGTCTGCGGTGGAGTTCGTAGGTGAACATCAGGTTGGCCAGCTTGGAGTGCCCGTACGCGGCCGTCCGGTCGTAGGGGCGGGCCCGCCAGTCGAGATCGCCGAGATCGATCGGGCCGCCCATGCGGTGGCCCGCGCTGCTGACCGTGACCACGCGGGAGGCGGGGGAGGCGGGCAGCAGGTCCAGGAGCAGGCCGGTCAGGGCGAAGTGCCCCAGGTGGTTGGTGCCGAACTGGAGCTCGTAGCCGTCCGGGGTCGACAGGCGCGGGGAGTACATCACCCCCGCGTTGTTGATCAGCATGTCGATCCGGTCGCAGGTGCCCCGCAGTTCCCCGGCCGCGGCGCGGACCGAGGCGAGCGAACCCAGGTCGAGCTTCTGTACGCGGACCCGCGCCGCCGGCGCGACGAGGGCGATCTCCTCCGCCGCGTGTTTGCCCTTGTCGGGGTCCCGAACCGCCAGGACCACCGCCGCCCCGCGCAGGGCGAGAGCTTTGGCCGTCTCCAGGCCGATGCCGGTGTTGGCGCCCGTGATCACGGCCGTGCGGCCGCTCTGATCGGGGATGTCGCGGGCCGTCCAGCGCGCGGGCTTCGGTCGGGTCATCGGTTCCTCCACATGTCGTACGGGGGCTCGGCGGCGCGACGCGGGCATCGGGGGCCCGGCCGCCTCCCCCCGATGGTGAATGCCATTCACCTACTGGTGAATAGTGTTAACCTTCACGGCATGGCAGTCAAACGGCGCCCCACCGGCACGCATCACGGCGATCTGCGCAACGCGCTGGAGGAGGCCGCCCTCGCCCTGGTCGGCGAGCGCGGCCCGCACGGATTCACCCTCGCCGAGGCCTGCCGGAAGGCCGGGGTGAGCGTGTCCGCGCCGTACAAGCACTTCGCCGACCGGGAGGCCCTGCTGGCCTCACTGGCCGTGAAGGGCTACCAGGAGCAGCGGCGCCGCTACCGCGCCGCGCTGGCCGCGCACACGGACCCGACGGAGCAGCTTGCGGCCTTCGCGGTCGCCTACGTACGGTTCGCCGTCGAGGAGCGCGCCCTGTTCGACATCACGTTCCTGGCCGGCCTCGACAAGAGCCGGCACCCCGAACTGGCCCGGGCGGGTGGCGCGTTGCACGACGACCTGATGCCCGTCACCGGCCGGATCGCCCCCGACGCGGACCAGGCGTTCGAGCTGCTGGTCCAGGTCGCCGCGGCAGCCCACGGTCTGGCCCTCTTCCAGCAGCAGGACATGCTGCCGGGCCTCTGGAACACCCGCTCGTCCGTCGAGGAACAAGCCGCCCGCACGGCCCGCGCCCTCGCCGGCCGGCACCTCCGCCAGGAGACGTAGTCCGGCCCTCGCGATGACAGCCGGCGGCACGTCCACGGCTATGCCGTTCCCCCGGCGTTCGCGACCAGGCGGACGAGGGTGTCGACGAGCGCGTCCGCCGTGGTACGCAACTGCTCGGTGTCGAGGTGACCGCTCAGCTCCATGTCCGCGATGCCATGGGCGCTGCTGAGCAGCAGGGCGCCGTAGTGCCCCGTGTGTCGCGCCCCCCGACGACGTCCGCGACGACGGCCGCGTCGGGCCTGACCGCCGACGCCGCCGCCCGGGTCATCACGAAGGCCGTGACGGCCCGCCGACCGCGCACCCGCTACACCGCCGGCCGGGACGCCGCCCTGATCACGCGCCTGGGCCCGTTCCTGTCCGACCGCATCCTCGCCGCCACTACCCGAAGGGAGCCGCGGCGTCATCACCCACCGCACTCTCCGCCTCGGAGATCCGAACGACAAGCCCTAGGTGAAACGCGGCAGCCAACTCGCCCGGTAGTCCGGGTGGTCGGCGTGTTCCGCCGCCAACTGGCGTACGGCGAAGCCGAGGCCGACCGCACGCCCCGACGGGAAGTCGGACGCGGGGGAGTCGACGTCCAGGGCTGCCAGGGGGACGTACTGGTCGAGCAGGACGCGGCTCGATCCGACGCGCCGGAGTGTCCGCGCCGGGTCCTGGCGGGCGATGTGCTGGTCGAAGCCCCGCGTCCGGACGCTGAACGTGATCGCCCCGAGGCTGTCGTGCACCTCGCCCGGCGACTCCTGGGGGGTGCGCCAGCCGGCGCCTCCCGCCGCCTCGGCCAGCCGCTCCTCGTCGTCGAGGCGCGCGCGTACAAAGGCCACGAGGTCCGCGTTGTGCTCGGTCATCAGGCTGTCGGTCCCTTGCGGTCGAGTCCGGATCGCAGGGAAAAGAGTATCGTCACCGCCGGGTGCGGAGGTACCGCCCGCACGGCCGGACGGAGCGGTCACCCCGTCGGCCACCCCACCACGCGGGTCACTTCTTCCGCAGCCGCGCCACCATCTCCCGCAGATGGGGGAGCTGCTGGTAGAGCGCCTCGCCGGGACACTGGGTCTCGTACTCGTCCCGGTGACCGGAGATCACCCTCAGCTCGGCGGGCTTTCCCTTCGGGAAGCGGCTCCCGTCGTTGTTGGACACCATCCGCACCCGCCCCTCGGGGTCCACTCCGCGCGGCAGCTTCCACGCCGCGACGGCGGCGATCGACTTCAGCATCGCGGGCGGCACCTCCTGGCCGCTCCCGAAGTGGCCGAGCGCCGCGATCCCCAGGGTCCGGCCGTTGAACCCCTTCGCGTGGGCCCCGCGCACCGGCCGGTCCACGCCGCCGGCGCGTCCCTCGTAGATGTTCCCGCAGCGGTCGACGACGAAGTTGTAGCCCAGGTCGTTCCACCCCATGTCCTGGATGTGGTGCTCCTGCATGGAGCGCAGCATCCCGGGCACGTCCGCACGGCAGTCGTAGCTGTTGGAATGATTGGTGTGATGGAGGAACACCATCTCCACCGCCCCGGTGTACGCGGGCTTCTCACGTACGGCCTTCTCGTCCGCGTGCCACACCGACCGCCCGATGATGGCCGGCCGGGGCGCCGCCGGCCCGACCTGGACATGGGGGTGCCGTGGCTCCGGTGTTTTGCTCTCCGGAGCGTCGCACGTCACCACCAGTGCCAGCGGCAGAAGCGCCAACCCCTGCCTGATCTTGCGGGGCCACATCCCCCCAACCTGGACCCCCGGGCCCGTACCGCCAAGCGGGACGCGCCCGGTCGGGTGAGGGAAGGGCCCGTACGGCCGCCACCACCGGCCCCCGACGGGCTACCCGGCGCCCCGGCGCCCGGCCCGGGCACCCGACGTCCCGACGCCCCGCCACCCTGCCCAGGTACGGGACGACCGGCGGCGGAGGCCCGGGCGGAGGCCCGGGCGGGGACGCGGGCGGGGGACGCGGGCGGTCAGTTCGCCTCGACCCCCGCCATGCCGTCCGGCGTGACGCTGAACCAGGTGCCGTCCACCCCGTACCCCTCGACGTCCCCGGGCTCCATGTCCTCGCTGTACCGGTAGACCGGCTGTCCCGACAGGGTCACCTGGAGGCTCCCGTCCGCCCGCTTCACCACACCGACGTCGGACTCCTTGACGCCGTCGACGAAGATCTTCCCCTTCGGGGCGATGAGCACCGGCGGCCAGGTGTCGGTGCAGGTGTCGTCGCAGTTCGACTTCGAGGGGCTCGCCCCGTCCTTGTCGAAGCGGTACAGCGTGAATCCGGCTCCGTTGACGACGTTCGAGTCCGGGCTCCCCGTCGTGACGGCGGTCAGCTGCACCCACTTCTTCGCCACCTCCGACACGACCGGCGTGCCGGGCACGTTCGCCCAGTCGCCCGTCTTCGCCGGAGCGTGGTTCTCCTTCGCGGTGCCCGACAGGAAGCTCAGGTCTCCGAGCAGGGCCCGGCCGGCGGCCGCGGCGCCGTCCGAGGTCCCGCCCGAACCGGCGCCGCACGCCGTCAGCAGCATCGCGCCTATGGCGGCCGTCGCCGCGATCGTCCCTGTGCGCTTGCGGAACAACATGGATCTCCTCGTGGTGCGTGCTCCGTCTCTGCCGGAGCGTCTAATCCTCACACGTGAACAACCCCCTTGATTCCTCAGTTGGTTACCGGTCCGGAACACAACGCCGACCGGATCGTGGCCTGCGGGGCGGGCCGCGGGGCGGGGAAGCTCAAGTCTTCCTCTGAGACCGGGCCGGGGCGGTGTCGGAGGCGCGGGCCGGGACGACACTGGAGTCAGGACACCACCTGGACGAACGGGGGATCTTCCATGGCGGCCATATTCCGACGGCGTGTTCCGGGAGCGGTACCGGCAGCGGTACCGGCACTGGATCCGTACGACATCGCCCATCTCGCGGGCGGCCCGAGGCGGGTGGCCGAGACCGCCCTGGCCGGGCTGCGGGACCGGGGCCTGGTCCGTGTGCTCGGCTCACGGGTACGGGCCAGGCCGGACGAGGCGGGGGCGCCGGCCGACCCGGCCGGCCATCCCGTCGAGGAGGCGCTGATCGCGCTGTGCCCGCGCGGGAGGGGCCTGGCCGCCGTGCTCGCGGGCGTGGCCAGGGACCCCGTGACGGAGAGGATCGGGGACCGGCTGGTCTCGTACGGTCTGCTCACCCGGCGGCACGGCCTCACCCGCACCGGGCGCCGCCACCTGGAGTCCGCCCGGCGCGAGGGGACACTCCCGGCGTACGTCTTCGACGGCCCCGCCGCGCTTCCCGACGCGCGGTTCCGCGCCACGGTCACGGCCGCGACCCTGCCGTCCGGCCTCGGCAAGACCCTGCTGCGGATGGCGAAGGCCCTCGACCGCGACTCGGACTCCCACGGGCACGGCGACTCCGGCGGGGGCTCCGACGGGGGGCACAGCTGTGGGGGAGGCGGGGGCGGGGACTACTGAGCCCGGCCTGCCGGCCGGGGCCGCGGAGTGGGACCACCGGTCCGTGGCCGCGCCCTCGCGGGAACCGGCCGCGACCGAATCGTGTCTGCGAGGGGGACGGGACACGGGCCGCCGTGCCGGGGTCGTGGAGGTACGGCCCCGGCACAGAGGCGGACAACGACGGTCGCCACGGGGGCGGTTGTCAGGCGGGGGACACGATGATCAGCAGGCATGGGCGGAACCGCCGTACCACCGGGGGAGTCCGGTGAACGCGTGGACGGTCCCCGGGTACACCGAGTCCCGGGAGCTGGGCTCCGGCGGCAGCGGACGCGTCGTCCTCGCCGTGCACGACGGCACCGGCGTGCCCGTCGCGGTCAAGTACCTCAGCGAGAGCCTGCGCACGGACGGCGGCTTCGTCCAGAGGTTCCGGGCGGAGGCACGCCTGCTCGGGGCGCTCGACTCGCCGTACGTCGTCGGACTGTACGAATACGTCGAAGCGCCGCCGGGCGCGGCCATCGTGATGGAACTCGTGGACGGTGTCGCCCTGCGCGCCCTGCTGCTGCGCGAGGGACCCACCGGCCCCGAGGCGGCGCTCACGGTCCTCAAGGGCTCGCTGCTCGGGCTGGCCGCCGCACACCGGGGCGGTGTCGTGCACCGCGACTACAAGCCGGAGAACGTCCTCGTCGCGGCCGACGGCTCGTCCAAGCTGGTCGACTTCGGCATCGCCGCGGACCGGGGTACGATCCCGGGCGTCGCCGGGACCCCCTCGTACATGGCCCCCGAGCAGTGGAACGGGGAACCGGCCTCGCCCGCCGCCGACGTGTACGCGGCGACCGCGACCTTCTACGAATGCCTCACCGGCCGCAAGCCGTTCCGGGGTGAGAACTTCGCCGAACTGGCGCTCCAGCACATCGAAGCGCCCATCCCCGAGGAGGAGGCCCCGGAGGCGGTGCGTCCGCTGATCCGGCGCGGGCTCGCGAAGGACCCGGGGGACCGCCCCGAGGACGCCGAGGCCTTCGTGGCGGAGCTGGAGGAGATCGCCGGGGCGGCCTACGGACCCGACTGGGAGGAGCGGGGCCGTGGCAGGCTCGCGGCGCTGGCCGCGCTGCTGCCCCTGCTGCTGCCGTCCGCGGCGGGGGAGGCCTCCGGCACCACGGCGCTGGCCACCACCGCGCTGGGCGCCGCCGGGGCCGGGCGTCACCTACGCCCCGGCATCAAGGCCGTGCTGACCGGTGTGGCCGCCCTGGTGGTCGCGGTGGTGGTCGCCGTCGCGGCGGGCGCCACCGGGGACGCGCCCCGGCGGACCACGGCGCAGTCCGTCGCCACCACCAGCGCGCTGCCGTCCGTCACCGGCCCGTCCGGCGGCGGGTCGCCCACCTCCTCCGCGGGCCCCTCCGGCTCCGGGAGCCCGCTCCCGTCCGACAGCGCCTCACCTGATCCGTCCGGCGGAACTACCGCCGAGCCCGGTGCGCCCACCCCCGACATCTCCGAGCCGACCCCCGGCGCCACCGACACCACAGCCCCGGCCGAACCCCCGCCGTCCGGGAAGCCGTCGGGCAAACCCTCCGGCGACCCCCTGGTTTCCCCGCCCCCCACGCCCCCGGTCACGGTCACCTCCGTCACCGTCTCGGACCTACGGCAGGTCAGTACCTCCGGTGCCACCGCCACCCTCGACATCGCCACGGACGGCGCCGGTCCCGTGAGTGTTGTCGTCACCTGGTTCGCGGGCACCGCCAAGGGGGAGTTGGGCACACCGGACGGCTCCACGACCTTCGAACGCAGCGGCGCGACGCACTACACCCTCGCGCTGGACCACACGTTCACGGAGAACGCGAAGGTCTGCTACTGGGGTGTGCGGGCCACGACGGATCCGGCCGCCGCGAACGGCGGTTCCTCGCAGCAGATCCAGACCCGGCGGGGGTGCTCCGCCGCATGACCGGAACACGCGAACCGTACGACAGGGCCGGCGACGACGAGGCGTACAGCGCGACCGCGCTGGGCAGCCAGTGGTTCGAAGGACCGGACAGTGTGCCGCCCGACCGGGTGGAGGGCGACGTCCTGCGCTTCGGCCCCGGGGTGACGGCGCTCGACCGCACCCACCGGATGAGTGACACGACAGCCGCCCGGTGGCACGGGCGGCCGGCCGGACCGGACACCGCGCCGCCCCGTACGGCCCGCCGTCGCGGACCGCGCCGCTACCTCCTGGCCGCCGTGGTCCTGCTCGCCGTGCTGGCCTTCCTCGCCTGGCAGCGGTACGGCACCACCGTGGCCGTACGGGACGTGGCGGTGCACACCGCCGGGGGCGGCCCCGGCTGCGACGGGACGGCGGACGTCGTGGGCGTGGTGCGGACCGACGGCCGTCCCGGCACCGTGACCTACCGGTGGATACGGAGCGACGGCACCACCTCGGGCCTGCTGAGCGAGCAGCTGGCACGGGGCCAGAAACAGGCCGAGCTGCACCTGTTGTGGACGTTCCGGGGCCGGGGGGACTACCGCGCCGACGCGGAACTGCGTGTCACGGCGCCGACCCGCCATTCGGCCGCCACGCGTTTCACGTACCACTGTGGCTGAGCCGCCCCCCCCGCCCGGGATCACTGGTGGGGGAGACCCGCCCGCCCGTCGATCATGTGCGTGGGGGCTGCACCTGTCCTTGACGACTTGTTGACGGCGTGAGATACCCATCCTATTCTCGACTGAACACGTCTAGACAGGCAGGTCGGCGATGGCAGGCACTCTCGACAGCGGACCCGGGCCTGGCTCCGAACCCGGCTCAGGCTCCGGATCAGGACGACAGATCCAGGTGGAGACCCACGGCCTGGACGTGATCGGAGAGGCGGAGCGCAAGGGCACTCCCCGTCAGCTCTTCTGGCCCTGGTTCGGGGCCAATGTCTCGATTCTCGGGCTCAGTTACGGCGCTTTCGCGCTCGGCTTCGGCATCTCGTTCTGGCAGGCCCTGGTCGCCGGGCTGGTCGGCATCATCGTCTCCTTCCTCCTCTGCGGCTTCATCGCGGTCGCCGGGAAACGCGGCTCCGCGCCGACGATGGTCCTCAGCCGCGCCGCCTACGGGGTCCACGGCAACCGGCTGCCGTCGGTCATCTCCTGGGTGCTCACCGTCGGCTGGGAGACCGTGCTCACCTCGCTGGCCACCCTCGCCACCGCGACCGTCCTCGGACGGCTCGGCTGGGGCGGCGGGACCGAGACCAAGATCATTGCTCTCCTCCTCATCAGCGCGCTCGTCGTGGTCGGCGGCGTGATGGGCTTCGACCTCATCATGCGGCTCCAGACCGTGATCACCGTGGTCACGGCCGTCCTCACCCTCGTGTACATCGGGCTGGTCGCCGACCACATCCACTGGCACACCGTCAGCGGCCTCCCCGGCGGCTCCGCCGAGGAGTTCATCGGCGCGCTCGTCTTCCTGCTGACCGGCTTCGGCCTCGGCTGGGTCAACGCCGCCGCCGACTACTCCCGCTACCTGCCCCGTCGCTCCTCGACGCGCGGAGTGATCGGCTGGACGACCGTGGGCGCCTCCGTGGCACCGGTGATCCTGCTCGTCTTCGGCCTGCTGCTGGCCGGCTCCTCCAAGAGCCTCAACACGGCCATCGCCGCCGACCCCATCGGCGCGCTCACCACGATCCTGCCCACCTGGTTCCTGGTCCCCTTCGCGATCGTCGCCGTTCTGGGCCTGGTCGGCGGCGCCGTGCTGGACATCTACTCCTCAGGACTCGCGCTGCTCTCGGCGGGCCTGCGGGTGCCCCGCTACCTCGCCGCCCTGTTCGACGGCGTCCTCATGATCGCGGGATCGGTCTACATCGTCTTCTTCGCCGACAACTTCCTCGGCCAGTTCATCGGCTTCCTGACCACCCTCGGCGTCCCCGTGGCGGCCTGGTGCGGGGTGATGCTCGCCGACCTGCTGCTGCGCCGGGGGGCGTACGACGACCTCGACCTGTACCGCCCCCGGGGCCGCTACGGCGACTTCGCGTGGGTGCCCCTGGTGCTCACCGTCGTCGCCACCGCGCTCGGCTGGGGTCTCGTCACGAACGCCGCCGCCAGTTGGCTCAACTGGCAGGGCTACCTGCTCGGCCCCTTCGGCCTGGGCGGCAAGACCGGCTCCTGGGCCTTCGCCAACCTGGGCGTGCTGGCCGCCCTGGTGCTCTGCTTCGCCGGATATCTGCTCCTCGCGCGCGGCCGGGTACGCGCCCAGGAGCGGCGGCCGGCGACGATCGGGGACAAGCTGCCCCTATGAGTTCCGTACGGGACGGGCGCGGGCCGGACATCACCTCGCCGATACGTCCCGGACCCACCACCCCCGAGAAGGTCGCGGGAGAAACGACATGACCGGAATCTGGCTCAAGCATCAGAAGATCTCCGAGGCGCTGGCCAAGGAGATCCGCAGCGGTGGACGGCGAGCCGGTGAGCAGCTGCCGGGCGAGAAGGCCCTGGCCCAGCGTTTCTGCGTGAGCCGTACCACCGTGCGCGCCGCGCTGGCGGACCTGAGCGACGCCGGACTGATCGTCACGCGCAGCGGCAAGGGATCGTACGTACTCTTCGACGGCCAACCCCTGGACACGCCCCTGGGGTGGGCGCACGCCCTGGCCACCCAGGGCATCTCCTCCCGGGTCCAGACGATCGCTGTCGAGGAGGTCAACGACGACGCGCTGGCCGAGCGGCTGGGGGTGGATTCCCCGGTCTTCGTCCGGGTCGCCCGGATCCGGGAGCTGACCGAGGAGGGCTGCGTGGTCTCGTACGAACGCAGCTTCCTGCCCCCCGTCCCGGGGGTACGGGAGCTGCCGAGGCAGGGACCCGCCGAGATGTCGCTCACGGAAGTCATGCGGCAGGCCGGACTCCACCCCGACCACGGGGAGCAGCGCCTCGGCGGGCGCCGGATCAACGCTCGGGAGGCGGAGCTGCTGCGGCGGGAGCCGGGCGACTGGTTCCTGGACGCCCAGCGCACCAGCTACGCGTCCGACGGCTTCTTCGTCGAGCACGTCGTCAGCCTGCTCGACCCCGAGCACTTCCAGATGTCGCTCGAATTCCAGGGCGGCGGTTAGGGCCCGGGGCCTGGACTGCGGGACTCAGCTCACGCCCTCCGGGCGGAACTGGACGCTGATCCGGGGGCCGACTCCTCGTGTGGTCTTGGGGATCGCGTGTTCCCAGGTCCGCTGGCACGAGCCGCCCATCACGATCAGGTCGCCGTGCCCCAGCGGCACCCGCCTCGTCGTGCCGCCGCCCCCGCGCGGCCGCAGTGTGAGGTCGCGCGGCTCACCGACCGAGAGGATCGCGACCATGGTGTCCTCCGTGGAGCCGCGCCCGGTCCGGTCGCCGTGCCAGGCGACGCTGTCCCGGCCGTCCCGGTAGTAACAGAGCCCCGCCGTGGCGAACGGCTCACGCAGCTCGGCCGCGTAATGGACGCCCAGGGCCGTGCGTGCCTGGTCCAGGACGGGGTGGGGGAGGGCGTCCTCGGCCCGGTAGAACGACAGCAGGCGCGGTACGGCCACCTCGCGGTCGTACATCCGGCGCCGCTCGGCCTGCCACGGCACGCCGGCCACCAGCTCCCCGAAGAGCGTGTCCGCGCCGCTCAGCCAGCCGGGGAGGAGATCGATCCAGGCCCCGTCGCCCAGCGTGGTCCGGCGGAGACCGCCGAGCGGGCCCAGGCGTATCCCGTCGGTCTGGTCGAAGAGCGAAGGCTGGAGATGTACGGACATGTGCACCAGGGTAGCCCCGGTTAATCGAATGTGTGAGCTATTTTAACGCCCGTGGCGCAGGGTGTCGGTGGCGTCGCACCCGGTGCGGGAACGGCCGCGCCGGACCTCCGGCGGTGCCCGTCGGAGGTCCGGCGCTCGTCCGCCCTGTCGGGTCGGTCAGAACCGGCAGTACGCCACCGGCGAGAAGTTCTTCACGTAGCGGGCCGAGACCCAGCCCCGCTTCGTGCCGCCGAGCAGGTACCAGAGGTCGTTACCGTCGACGTTCTGGCCGCGGGTCTTGCAGTACAGGGTGATGATCGTGCCCGGCTGGTAGCTGCCGAGGGACCGGGAGTTGGTCGTCGGCCTCTCGCGGATGGTCAGCGGGAGGCGGGCGATGACCTTGCCCTTGGGGAGCGCCGCCACCGCCGTGGTGGCCTCCGGCGGGGTCGTGCCCGTCGCCGCGGCGGGGGTGGCGACCAGGGCGCCGGAGCCGGCGAGGATGGCGACGGCGAGGGCCGCGGTGATCCGACGCTTGATGCGCAGTTCGTACACAGTTCCTTCTTTCCCTGAAGGGGTGGTACCTCCTTATGGCACGTGGCGCGACCCGGGACCGGGACGGACACGGGAACATCACCCGGATGCCCCGGACAGCGCACCGCCCGGCCGCGTGGTGCGGCCGGGCGGTGCGGTGGGGCGGTTCGGCGCCGAAGGGTCAGCCGTGCGCGCGGCTTCGACTTCGGCGGCCTGTCATGCCCAACACGGCCGTGGCGAGGGCGAGGCAGACGCACGCCGCTCCGACCGCGACGTTGCTCGCCATGGTTCGCGTCGTGGTCACGTTCCCGGCCACGACCCACGGGGCGATGATCGTCCACACGCCGATCCCCAGCGCGGCCCATCCCATGCCGTGCGTCCGCTCGTAGGCCGCCGAACCGAACCCGAGGGTCAGCAGGGTGAACGCGATGCCGGCGATGAGGTTGGTCACGGTCAGGGTCGTGAGTCCGCTGAAGCCCACTATCCAGGGCGAGGCGGCCAGGAACAGGCCGGCCAGCAGGCTCAGGCTCTGTACGGCCTGCGCCAGGGGCGTCGCGATGGCCCGCTCGGAACGTGCCTGCAACGCACGGATGTCGGGATGGTCCTCGATGGTCGATGACGGACGAGGTGATGGTGATGCCATGGCCAACTCCTTCGGCTGTGGGTGTGGCTCGTAAGGTGACGTTCCCATCCCTCGGCGATCAAAATGTCCCATAAGGTAAAAAATCCGTTAAGCGGAGTTTTGGGTCATATGTGAAGCCAATTGATCGCTCTCCGTGCCCGATGGGCCGGAAGCGGGGCCCGCGCGTGGGCCCGGGAGCGGGGGAGTGCTCACCCGAATGGCGTGCTCCGGGGAGGGCGCGCACAGTGGAGTGCGAGGGGGACGACGGGGGTTCGAGTGAGCGATCAGCCTCTGCGAGAAGGGAAATCTCTCATGGCGGAAAACCAGTCCGCGGTGACCACGCGGCACAACGGAGCACGACACGACGTCAAGGGCAACACGGTCATCGCCGACTCGGTCGTGTCGACCATCGCCGGCATCGCGGCCCGTGACACGGGTGGTGTGTACGCGATGGGCGGCGGCATGTCCCGCACGATCGGGGCGGTACGCGACCGCGTGGCGGGTTCCGAGGACCCGACCCGGGGCGTCAAGGTCGAGGTGGGTGAGAAGCAGGCGGCCATCGACCTGGAGATCGTGGTCGAGTACGGGTCGCCGATCGCGCAGACCGCGGGCGACATCCGCTCCAACGTCTCCGACGCGGTGCAGGGCATGACCGGACTCGACGTGGTCGAGGCCAACGTGACCGTGTCGGACGTGCACATAGCGGGATCCGAGGACGACGAGGACTCGGACAACTCCCGCGTGGTGTGACCCACGACGCGAACGGCGCGTACGCGCGTACGACGGCCGCGGTGACCCTTCGCCGAACGCCGGGCCCGTCCGGGGAGGTTGATCCCCCGGCGGACCCGGCGTCGGCCTGGTCAGGTGTCTGTCAGGTGTCCCTCACGCCGGTTCGAGGCCGGGGTTCCCGGCCTCGGTCACGAACGACGCGGCGGTGGAGACCGGGGCGCCGGGCGTCGTGACGGCGGAGACCGTACGGAAGTCGGCCCGCGCCGACTCCTGGCCCAGCGTGACCAGCGCGTAGCCGCGCCGCCCGTTGTAGAACCTCATGTGCGGGTTGGCCTTCGTGTACGTCTCCCACGTCGCGGGCCGGTCGGCGCCGTCCTTGCCGCTGGCGATGGACGTCGCCACGATCTCCGTGCCCACCGTCCTGGAGGCCGGGTCGTCGAAGTCCCGCTTGATGTCGTAGGCGTAGGCGACATGGACGTCACCGGTGAGCACCATGAGGTTGGCGACGCCGGCCGCTTCCGCGCCGTCCAGCAGGCGCTCGCGGGCGGCGGGGTAGCCGTCCCACGCGTCCATGCTGACCTTGGCGACCGGGTTCAGATCCAGCCTGCGCGCCGAGAAGTTGACCTGCTGCGGGACGACGTTCCACACGGCGCGGGAGTTCTGCCAGCCGTTCAGCAGCCACCGCTCCTGCGTCTCGCCGGTCATCGTGCGCGACGGATCCTCCGACTCGGGCCCCGGGACGTGCGCCGTGTCGCCGTACGCCTGGTCGGAGCGGTACTGCCGGGTGTCCAGGACGTCGAACTGCGCGAGCCGGCCGAACCGGAGCCGGCGGTAGAGGCGCATGTCGGGACCCTGGGGCCGCTGCGGGGTGCGCAGCGGCTGGTTCTCCCAGTACGCGCGGTAGGCGGCGGCCCTGCGGAGCAGGAACTCCTCCGGCGGTACGTCGTTCTCCGGCGTCTCGTCCGCGTAGTTGTTCTCGGTCTCGTGGTCGTCCCACGTCACGACGAACGGGTGCGCGGCGTGCGCGGCCATCAGGTCGGGGTCCGACTTGTAGAGGCCGTACCGCAGCCGGTAGTCCTCCAGCGTGACGGTCTCCCGGTTGAAGTGCGCGGGCAGCCGCCGGTCGGTGTAGTTGCGGGCGCCGCCCACGGCCGTCACGGCGTACTCGTACAGGTAGTCACCGAGGTGGAAGACGACGTCCAGGTCCTCCTCGGCGAGGTGCTTGTACGCGGTGAAGTAGCCGTCGTGGTACGCCTGGCAGGAGACGGCGGCGATCCTCAGCTCGCGGA
This sequence comes from Streptomyces sp. NPDC087420, assembly GCF_044744165.1. NCBI lineage: Bacteria > Bacillati > Actinomycetota > Actinomycetes > Kitasatosporales > Streptomycetaceae > Streptomyces > Streptomyces sp. NPDC087420. The sequence goes on along the minus strand of NZ_JBIUXU010000019.1, from coordinate 108,836 downwards.
TCGTGGCGTTGCGCGCGGGCGCGGTGCGGGTGCGGCCCACGGGGCTGATCCACGTACCGACGCGGAAGCGGAACCAGTACACGCGGTCGGAGTCCAGGCCCGGGACGTCGACGCGCACGCTGTGGTCGAACTCGGGGTGGGCGTCCACCTGTCCGCGCTCGGCGATCCGCGTGAAGCGCGCGTCGTGGGCGAGTTCCCACCGTACGGCGACCCTGTTCCCCGGCAGGCCGCTGTCCGGCTCGTACGGTCTGGGCGCGAGCCGGGTCCAGAGCAGGACGCCGTCCGGGCGCGGGTCACCGGAGGCGACGCCGAGGGTGAACGGATTCTCGGTGATCTTCGCGGCGTCGAGCGCGGCGGCGCTCGCGACCCCGGCGGTCGGCAGATTCACGGCGAAGGCGAGCGCGGCCGCCGCGCCCGTGCCGGTCAGGAACCGGCGGCGGCCGAGATGCCGGGCGGCTGCCCTGAGTTCAGGTGCGTGGGTACCCGGCGCGTGGCGGTGTACGGGTGTCATGTGCCCCTCCCCTGACGGCGGTTGTCAGGGGAATTGCAGTCGGGGGTCAAGGCGGCGCGCCGTCAGTCGTATGGCATGCGCATGGCGGATGGGTGCAATCTTGATGTCGCGCCCCGTGGTCCGCCGGTCACGGAATCAGTGCCCGTGCTCCTCCTCCGCACCGTCCTCCGCCGTACGGTCGGTCCGCCGGCTGATTCTGGCCAGCCGCTCGAAGTCGACGGCCACCCCGCGCAGCAGCAGGTCCACCAGAGGCCCCGCCGTGCCCCGGTCGACCGGCGCGTCGCCGAACAGCGCCCGCTGGTAGACCGTCGACGCGAGCAGGTCGACCAGGAGCACGGGATCGACGTCGGGCAGCAGGTCCCCCCGGTCGACCGCGCGCCGCACCGCGACCGTCGCCGCGTGCCTCGTCGGCTCGACCAGGACGTCGATCAGCCGCCGGTGCAGGACGGCGTCGCCCGCGCAGTCCGCGATCAGCGGGGCGAGGACCCCGGCGGGCAGCCGCTCGTCCAGCGCGGTGGCGAGCAGCCGCACGCTCTGGACGAGATCGCACCGGGTGCAGCCGTTGTCCGGCACGGGCGGGGTGACCAGGACCGACGCGAGGGCGTCGACGACCAGGTTCTGCCGGACCGGCCACCGCCGCCGTATCGCCGCCTTCGTCGTGCCGGCCCGGGCCGCGACCGTCTCCAGGGCGAGGCGCGCGTAGCCGCGCTCCCGCAGGACGTCCAGGGTCGCCGTCAGCACCGCCGCGTCGATCGCCGGGTCGCGCGGGCGTCCGGCGGCCGGGCTCACCGCCCGGCGTCCTGCGGATACCAGCGCAGCTCCACGGTGTTGCCGTCCGGGTCCGCCACGTAGATCGACTGGGCGTCGCCCCGGGCGCCGTACCGGCCGACCGGGCCCTCCAGCACGGTGAACGTGCCCGCGTCGATGACCTCCCGCCAGTCGAGCGGGTCGACGACCAGGCAGATGTGGTCCACGTTCGACTCACCGCGCGGGCGGTCGACCAGATCGATGATCGACACCGGGCTGACCCGTACCGACGGGAACGGCACCTTGCCGGCCCGCCATTCGTCCACCCGTACGGGCTCCAGGCCGAGGGGCCCGCAGTAGAAGTCCAGCGCGCGCTCCACGTCCCGCACGTTGAGCACCAGATGATCAAAATCCTTGACCCGCATCAGGCCGTCCCCCGTCGTCGCTCCACCGGTCCGCCGTGGCGGCAACCGGTCTATTTAAATACGACCCGGTTCGGATCGTATGACGGACCCTACCCCGGACCCGTCGGCGGTACGCCCAGTTCGTAACGGGTCATCTGATGGCGCACGGCCGCCAGGACGACGAGGAGGACGGCGACCGCCGCGACCGATCCGGCGCCCGCGCCCCCGGCGAGGAACAGATAGGCGCAGACGGCCAGCGAGCGGGCCGCCAGGTTCGACTCCGCCGCGAACAGGGCCGATCGGCGGGTCGGACCGCCGGGTGTACGGGCCTGCCGGACCAGCCGGGCCACCGACACGGCGTCGCAGCCCGTCGCCAGGACCAGACAGAGCCAGGCGGCCGCGGTGGCCGCCCCCGGCGCGGGCCCGGCCACCGCCGCGGCCCACCAGACGGCCCCGAGCCAGGGCACCACCAGCAGCGCGGCGACGGTCGTGGCCACCCGGGTCCCGCGTCGTACGGGCAGGGTCAGGCAGCGGGCCCGGCGGTCGCCCTCCTCGTCACCGATGGCCAGGAACAGGTTGTAGAGCGTGCCGTGGACCGCCGCCGCCCCCGCCACCGGCCACACCGCGGGGGAGGACGGCTCATGGACGGCCGCGGCGCCGAAGAGCACCAGGCCCGCCAGGGTCGCGGTCCCTTCCGTGACGTCCCCGAGGAGGCCGGCGGTCTTGAGGCGCCGGTGGTACACCAGGTGCAGCCCGAACGCGCCGGCCAGGACCACCGGGGCCCGCCAGTCCAGCAGCAGCGCCCAGACCAGGGCGGTCGCGATGCAGGACACGGCGGCGGCCAGGGCGTGCGAGGGCCGCAACGCGCCCGAGGGGATGGGCCGGTGGGGCTTGGCCGCCGCGTCGATGTCACGCCCCAGATAGTCCCCGAGGTACGCGCCGCCGATCCCGCCCAGCGTGCACACGCCCCACACCCCCAGGAGCACTCCCGCACCGGGCGCCCGGCCCGCGCCCAGGCCGCCCGCGTACGCCCCGGCCAGCCCCAGCAGGCCGTAGGTGGCGGACTCGTACACCCGCCAGGTCCGCGCGTGCGAGAGCAACAGGCCTCCTCGCGCGGGGTGTTGCACCACCACGGGCTCCCCGGCGCCGCCCCCCTCGGCGGTCACGACGGATCACCGGGCACGCCGGTCCTGGCCGGTGTGAGGCTGCTCACCACGATCACATGGGCGTTCAACGACCGCCGGGCCAGGACGACACGACCTACCAGCCCGTCGCCGCCACCACCTCGCGCGCCACCTCCACGACGGACCTGCCGTCCGTCTCCACCCGGACCGTGCCCGGAGGCGCCTCCCGCTCCAACCGCCGCGCGGCCAGACCGCTCCGCTCGACGTGAACGTCGAGCTGCGACCCCGTCTCGCGCCGCGCCAGCCGCTCCCGGACCGTCGTGTCCCCGGCGGTGAGCAGGACCCGTACGATCCGCGTCGTGTCACCTCCCAGGGCCCGGCGGAACATCCCGCTCTCCAGCACGCTCACCGTGTTCGTGTAGACGAGCCGGCGGTGGCCCAGCGCCGCGAAGTTCGCCCAGACCGCGGTGAGATTGCGCTCGGTGATCGCGGAGCGGCGCGGGTCGTCGGCGGGGGCGGGATGGACCTGCCCCATGTAGTCACCCTCCAGCAGACAGTGGGCGACCCCCGCCTCCTGGAGCAGCTCGGAGACCTCCCACGCCACGGTGGACTTGCCGACGCCCGACCGGCCTCCGATGAGGAGTGCTTCGTACGTAGTCATGCGCGGGAGCCTGACAGCCGGTCCGGGTACGGGGCACCGGGTTTTCCCCCGGCACCTGGGGACCCGGGGGGCCCGTGTGGGCCGGGGTCCCCGGCGGGGCGTCGCACTGGCATGATCGGCGGTATGGCTGAACGTGTGATCGCCGCGTGTGACGGGGCGTCGAAGGGAAATCCGGGACCGGCCGGCTGGGCCTGGGTCATCGCCGACGGGGCGGAGCTGCCCGACCGCTGGGAGGCGGGGGCGCTGGGCACCGCCACCAACAATGTCGCCGAACTCACCGCCCTGGAGCGGCTCCTGGCCGCCGTCGACCCGGACGTACCGATGGAGATCCGGATGGACTCCCAGTACGCGATGAAGGCGGTCACGACCTGGCTGCCCGGCTGGAAGCGCAAGGGCTGGCGTACGTCGTCGGGCAGCCCGGTCGCCAACAAGGACCTGGTCGTCCGGATCGACGCGCTGCTCACGGGCCGCTCCGTGGAGTTCCGTTACGTGCCCGCGCACCAGGTGGACGGCGACCGGCTCAACGACTTCGCCGACCGGGCCGCGAGCAGGGCGGCCATCGTCCAGGAGACGGCGGGCAGCGCGTACGGCTCCCCGGAGCCGCCGGCCGCGCCGGACACCGTGAGGTCCGGCGGCCGGGGGCGCTCCTCCGGCGCGTCGGGGTCCGGGGCCGGGTCTGCGTACGGTTCCGGTTCCGGGTCCGGGACGAAGGCGGCCACGAAGACCTCCACCAGGAAGACGTCCGCCTCCGCGCGGACCCTCAACGCCAAATTCCCGGGCCGCTGCCGGTGCGGCCAGGCGTACGCCGCCGGTGAGCCCATCGCCAAGAACCCCGAAGGATGGGGCCACCCGGCCTGCCGTACGGACTAGACAGGCGTCGCGTCTCAGCCGCCGCGGGGCCGGGGGAGTTCCGGCAGCTGGGGCGTGTACAGCCACGACGTGAACAGGTCGTCGAGGGAGTGGGCGCCGCGGCGCCGGGCGAGCGCGGTGAAGTCCTCGGTCGTGACCGTGCCGTGCCGGTGCACGGCCGTCCACTCCCGCAGCAGCGAGAAGAACCCGTCGTCGCCGACCACCGTACGCAGCGCGTGCAGCGTCAGCGCCCCCCGCTGGTAGACCTGATCGTCGAACATCCGCCGTACGCCCGGGTCCGCGACCCGCAGATCCTGCGGCAGCCGGGCCAGCCTCGCCCTGGTCCGCTCGGCGACCGCCGCCGCCGGGGCGCCGCCGGACACCTCGGACCACAGCCACTCCGCGTATGTGGCGAAGCCCTCGTTCAGCCAGATGTGCCGCCAGTCGGCGACGCTCAGGCTGTTGCCGAACCACTGGTGTGCCAGCTCGTGCGCGACCAGGCGCTCACAGCCGCGCCGCCCGTCGACGTGGTTGGCCCCGAAGATGGAGAGCGTCTGCGCCTCGACCGGGACCTCCAGTTCCTCGTCCACCAGGACCACCGCGTACTCACCGAAGGGGTACGGCCCGAAGAGGTCCTGGAACGCGGCCATCATCTGCGGCTGCCGGGCGAAGTCGTGGTCGAACCGCGCCCGCAACCGGGGCGGTACGGCCGCCCACTGCGGGACGGGACGCGGGCCGGGATCGGCCAGTTCGACCAGTTCGTACAGCCCGGTCTGGACGGTCGCGAGATAGGTCGACATCGGCTCCGGCTGGTCGTACACCCAGGTCGTCGTGGACGCGCCGATCGTGCGCGACTCCAGTGTCCCGTTCGCCACCACCGTGTACGGCGAGGGCGCGGTCACCGAGATCCGGTACGCGGCCTTGTCGGCCGGCCGGTCGTTGCATGGGAACCAGGACGGCGCACCGATCGGCTGACTCGCCACCAGCGCGCCGTCCTCCAACTGCTCCCAGCCCAGGTCGCCCCAGTCCCGCGTCTTCACCGGCCGGGGCGTCCCGGTGTACCGCACCTCCACGGTGAACGGCTCCCCGGCGGCCGGGGGCCGCACCGGCCGGATCCGCAGCTTGTCGGCCCGGTGGGTGTAGCGGGCGACGCGCTCGCCGTTCACCAGCACACCGTCGACGCGGAAGGGGCGCAGGTCGAGGCTGAACGCGGTGAGCGCGCCGCCGGGGAGGGCCGGGTCGGCGACGGCCGAGAGGGTGGCACGGCCCGACAGTCGGCCCGTGCCGGGGCGGTAGTTCAACTCCAGGTCGTACCGGTCGACGCCGTATCCGGTGTTGCCGTGGGTGGGCAGGTAGGAGTCGGAGGGGGCGAGGACACGGGGGGTGACACCGGGCACCGGTTCCGCGTCTGTGGGCGGTCCCGTCACGGTGTCCGTGCCGGTGCCGGTGCCGGTGCCGGTGCCGGTGCCTGTGCCGGTGTCCGGTGCGGCTTCCGCCCCCGCCGGTTCCCCCGGTCCGGTGGCCGCCTCCACCACCGCGTCGACCGCCGTGCCGACCGCGGCGCGGACCCGGCTGGACAGGCTTTCCGCACGGCCGTTCTTGCCCCTGCTCACGCTGCGGCGTCCTCCATTTTCGCTGTACTTTCCACAGGCTTCACACGCTTCAGGCGCTTCACGCCCTTCGGGCTCCCGGCCGCCTTCTTCCGCGTCTTCCCCGGAGAGCGTACGTTCACCGTCTCCTCCCGCCACGACGCGATCGGATTGCCGAGCCAGCGGGAGTCCTCGGGCAGGGTCTCCCCGCGCATCACCAACGACGCAGGTCCCACCGTCGTGCGGGCGCCGATCGTCGCGCCCGGGAGAACGATCCCGTGCGGGCCCAGGGTCGCGCCCTGCCCCAGCACCACCTCGTCCATGCGCATGATCCGGTCGTGGAAGAGGTGAGTCTGCACCACACAGCCCCGGTTGACGCTCGCGCCGTCGCCGATCCGTACCAGATCCGCCTCGGGCAGCCAGTACGTCTCCGACCACACACCCCGGCCGATCCGCGCGCCGAGGCTCCTCAGCCACAGGCTCATCAGCGGCGTGCCGCCCACCGCCCCGGCCAGCCACGGCACGGCGAGCACCTCGACAAACGTGTCCGCCAGCTCGTTGCGCCACACGAACGAGCTCCACAACGGGTGCTCGACCGCGCGGAACCGCCCCACCAGCAGCCACTTCGCCAGACACGCCACGGCGCACGCGACCAGCCCGCCGGCGAGCAGCAGCGCCCCGCCGGCCGCCACGGCGGCGCCGAAGCCCCAGCGGTCCGCGACGGTCTCGAAGGCCGCGAGGACGATCACGGCGAGCGCGACCGTACACATCACGGGAACGACCCGGCACAGCTCGACCGCGGCACGTGCCCACCGCAGACGCCGGGGCGGGCTGTACGTACGGCTCAGGTCGTCCTTCTCCACCGCGCGGGGCAGCTTCATCGGCGGCATCCCCAGCCAGGAACTGCCCGCCTTGGCGCCCTTCGGCGCCGTCGACAACACGCCCACCAGGCCCCGCTTGGGGACCGAGTGACCACCTGACGCCATCCCCGAGTTGCCGAGGAACGCCCGCTTGCCGATCCGGGCCCCGGCGATCCGCAGCCAGCCGCCGCCCAGTTCGTACGGGGCGATCATGGTGTCGTCGGCGAGGAACGCGCCGTCGCCGACGGTGGTCATGGACGGGAGCGCCAGGACGGTGGACGCCTCCACCCCGCGCCCGACCTTCATGCCGAGCGCGCGCAGCCACACCGGCGTGAACAGGCTCGCGTACAGGGGGAAGAGATGCACCCGGGCCATGTCCATCAGCCGTTCGGTGGCCCACGCCTGCCAGGCGATCCGGCCGTGGACGGGATGGCAGCCCTCCCGCAGACCGAGGCCGAGGGCCCGTACGCCGACCACCACGAACAGCGCGTAGCAGAGCAGGGACGCGAGGGTCGCGAGCGGTACGGCGGTCAGCGCGTGGGTGAGCGCGGTGCCCGCGTCGCGCGAGCCGCGCACGAAGGCCGCGAGGACCAGGAGGCCGGGGAGCAGTGCCAGCGAGGGCAGCAGGCTCAGCAGCATCGAGGTGACCGCGTACACGGCGGTCCAGCGGCGGGTGCGGGCCGGCCGCCGCTCGGGCCAGCGCCGCGGCGGCTTGCCGGAGGCCTTCCCGGACCGGGCGGCGGGCACGCCGGCCCAGCGTCGTCCGTCGGGCACCGCGCCCGTCACGGCCGACCCCGCGTCGATCTCGGCGCGCTTGCCGATCCTGGCGCCGGGGAACAGCGTGCTGCGGGCGCCGACCGTGGCGCCCGCGCCGACCCGGATCCTGCCGAGGTGCAACCGGTCGCCGTCCAGCCAGTGGCCCGACAGGTCCACTTCCGGTTCGATCGCGCTGCCCCTGCCGAGCTTGAGCATCCCGGTCACCGGCGGCAGGGTGTGCAGGTCGACGTCGGGACCGACCTGCGCGCCGAGCGCCCGCGCGTAGTGGGTGAGCCAGCTTCCGGAGAGCCCGGTCGCGCCGCTCAGCTCCGCCAGCCGCTCCGCGGTCCACAGCCGCAGGTGAACGCCGCAGCCCCGGGCGTACGTGCCGGGCCTCAGGCCGCGCAGCAGCAACCGCGCGCCACCGGCGGCGATCGCGATACGGCCGGGCGGGCTCACGCAGAGCAGCCAGCCGGCCAGGACCCACCACCACGAGACGGTGGGGGCCCAGGGATACGAGCCGAAGTGCGCCAGCAGGTTGTTGGCGGCCGCGACGGCGACGCCCCACCGTAGTCCGGCGACCGTCAGCAGCGGCAGCATCAGCAGGATCTGCGCGATGCCGGTACGCCGGGGGACGGGGGCGATCGTGCGGGGCGCCGACGTCTCGGCGCGGGACTCGTCCAGGGCGCGGGCGAGCGCGCCCAGCTTCGGGTTCTGGTAGATGTCGCTGACCGACCCGGAGGGGTGGCGCACCCTGATCCGCGAGACGAGCCGCGCGGCGGCGAGGCTGCCGCCACCGGCGGCGAAGAAGTCACTGTCGGGCCCGGTGGCGGGGGCCCCGAGGACCTCGCCCCACAACCCGGCCAGCCAGGCCTCGGTGGGCGTGAGCCCCGCCACCGTCCCGGCCCCGCCGGCACCGACCCCGGGAAGCGGCCACGGCAGCGCGGCACGGTCGACCTTGCCGGAGGTACGGGTGGGCAGCGTCTCGACGACGGCGAGCAGCGGCACCATGGCGGCGGGCAGCGCGGCCCGCAGCCGCCGCAGGGCGTCGTCCTGGTCGAACACAACGCTCGCGCTCCCGGCAGGGGAAGCGGTGCCGCTGTCCGGGATGGTGACACCACCGACGGCGGACGCCGGCCCGCCGACACCGCTGTCGGTACGGGCTGCCTGCCCGGCGGGGGTGGTGCTTACTGGGCCGCTGCCGGTGCCATCAGAGGCCCCCGGGACGACGTCTCCATCGGTACGTGTTGTGGTGTCCGCGTGCCCGGCGGCCGGGGCCGCGCCGACCTGTTCAGTCCCGGCGCCGGGGGCTCGGGGGTCGACCGACGGCTCCGGGCTGATGTCTCCGTACGTCCGCCCGGGGTCGTCCGAGGGGGCGGAGTCGTTGTCTCCGCCGGGGAGAGGCGTTGTGGGCGGCGTCCCCCGAGCTGCCAGGCCCCGCTCGGCGGAGCCAGCGGCAACAGGGCCGTCGGCGCGGGCCGTCGTCCCGGCTCGGGGCGTGCCGGGCGCGGTCCGGGATCCCGGGCCGGTGGCCTCGGCGGCGGCGGGCGGAGGGCCCGCGGCGGCGCACCCCGGGGTGGCGTCCTCCTCGGGCGCCCCGCCCCCCGGCGTCGCCGCCACCACGTACCCCACCAGCATCTGGTGGCCCGCCGGGGTCGTGCGGATCGCCGCCGCCGCGCCCGCGACGCCCGGCAGCGCCTGGAGCGCCGCGTCGACCTCGCCCAGTTCGATGCGGCGCCCGCCCAGCTTGACCTGTTCGTCCGCGCGTCCGACGAACAGCAGACCCGCCTCCTCCGCGCGCACCAGATCGCCGCTGCGATACGCGCGGGACCAGCCGAGCGAGGGCAGCGCCGCGTACTTCTCGGCGTCCTTCGACGGATCCAGGTACCGCGCCAGCCCCACCCCGCCGATCACCAGCTCACCGACGGTGCCCATCGGCACCACCTCGCCCCGGGCGTCCACGACCGCGAGTTCCCAGCCGTCGAGCGGAAGCCCGATCCGTACGGGCCCCTCACCGGTCAGCCGCGCCGCGCACGCGACGACCGTCGCCTCGGTGGGCCCGTACGTGTTCCACACCTCGCGGCCCTCGACCGCCATCCGCTCCGCGAGTTCGGGCGGGCACGCCTCCCCGCCGAAGATCAGCAGCCGTACGTCGTCCAGCGCCTCGACCGGCCACAGCGCCGCGAGCGTCGGGACGGTCGAGACCACCGTGATCTCCTGCTCGACCAGCCAGGGACCCAGGTCGAGACCGGTCCGTACGAGGGACCGGGGCGCGGGCACCAGGCAGGCGCCGCTGCGCCACGCCAGCCACATCTCCTCGCAGGACGCGTCGAAGGCGACCGACAGCCCGGCGAGCACCCGGTCGCCCGGCCCCATCGGCTCCTCGGACAGGAACAGCCCGGCCTCCGCGTCCACGAACGCGGCCGCGCTGCGGTGCGTGACCGCGACACCCTTGGGCCGGCCCGTGGACCCGGACGTGAAGATGATCCAGGCGTCGTCCTCGGGCCCGGGCCGGCCGCTGACGCCCCCGGCGGCGCCGTGCGCCACCAGTTCGAGGCCCGCGCCCAGCACCGCGCAGGTCCCCGCCTCGGAGAAGACCAGCCCGGCCCGCTCGTCCGGGTCCTCCGCGTCCACCGGCACATACGCCGCGCCGACGGCGAGGACGCCCAGGATTGCGACGTACAGATCGGCGGTCCCCGAAGGGACGCGTACGCCGACCCGGTCACCGACACCGATGCCCTCGGCCTTCAGCCGCAGCCGCAGGCCGTCCACCTCGGTGAGCAGCGCGCGGTAGCTCAGAGCCCCCGTCCCGTCGTCGACGGCGGGCGCGTTCGGGAAGCGCCGGGCCGTCTCGCCGAGGATGTCCATCAGGGTGCGGCCGTCCGGGGCCGGGCGCCCGGCGAAGACGCCGGGCCGCACCGGGGTGTCCAGGACACCGGCCGACAGCGACCCGATCAGGGCCTGGGACTCGTCCGCTACTACAGTCATCCAGTTTCTCCGGGGTCAGGGGGGTCGGGAGTTCGGCGACACCGGCCGGACAACTCGCTCCGCCGTTCCGGCTCGACACTGAACCGGATCCCGAACACCCGCTCGCGGGGAGGACCTCCGCGAGGGCGAACCATCCGGGCGGCCCGTTCACGGCCGCCGCCCGGCGTGTGCCGATCCATGGTCCGACCGCCCTGCCGGCAGCCGACCCGATCGACGTTCCCTACGCCGAACAGGGAGTTTACCCAGCGTTAACGGGATCCGCCTGTTGGTCACGGCGCGGTCGGCCGGGGGAGGCGCGGCGCGGGCCGCCGCCGGGCGCGGCCGGGGCGCGCTCGCGATGATCGTCATCACCCCAGGTGGGAGCGGGCCGGCGGGAAGGCCCGCGAGGCGCGACACGCCGGGGCGCCGCGTCGGCCCGGCTCACCCGTGCCTGTGGCTGGACTCACAGCCGCAGAGCCGTCCGGGCCCGTTGTCAGTGGCGGCTGGAATGCTGGTGGCCATGGACGAACTGATGCGGCGCAGGGTGTACGGCGCCGACCACGACGACCCGGACCCGGGCCCGAGGCCCGGCCACGTCTACCGGGAGTTGGTCGCCGGCCCGCTCGACGGACTCCTCCTGGACGTCACCGGCTGGCCGGCCGACCGGCTGCGCGAAGGCGCGTCACTGACGACGGAGATCGGCTCGTACGGGGCGGGCGGCCACGCGCTCTACGGCCCCCGCCCCGCCGACCCGGACCGCTGGGACTGGCAGGGCGACACGCCGTAGCGCGCGGCCGCCCGCCCCGTACGAGTGCCGCGCCGACCGCGTACGTGTCTCCCCGGCCCGAGGAATCGCCGTGTCGGTCATTGTGTTGACCACACGGACAGGTCCATCTCCCGTCCCGACCCCCTGGAGAGCCGATGACCACCCTGGAAGAAGCGACCGCGCTGGCACGGGAGGAGAACGGCCTGGCGGTGATCTCGACGCTGCGGGCGGACCTCACGATCCAGTCCTCGCTCGTCAACGCCGGTGCGCTGGACCACCCTTCGACCGGTGAGCGCGTCCTCGCCTTCGTCACCTACGGCAAGGTGAAGCTCGGCAACCTCCGGGCCAGGCCGCAGGTGACGGCGACCTTCCGCAAGGGCGGGCAGTGGGCGACGGTGGAGGGCGAGGCCCAGCTCGCCGGCCCCCACGACCCCCAGTCGTGGCTGGACGCCGAGAGGCTGAGGCTCCTGCTGCGCGAGGTGTTCGTGGCGGCCGGCGGCGAGCACGAGGACTGGGACGCGTACGACCGGGTGATGGCCGAGCAGGGACGTACGGCGGTCCTCATCACCCCGCGCCGGGTGTACAGCAACTGACGCGGGGTCCGTGGCGCGGTGCCGTCAGATCGTGACGCAGACCTCTTCGATCTGACGGCCGCCGCGCACCAGCGCCCCGCACACGAGCGGCGCGCTCTTCTCGGCCCCCACCGCCCACCTGTGGCGCGAGGCGTTGACCCGGGAGCTGCGGAAATCGCCCCAGTAGGACCGCAGTTGCCCGCTCAGGCCGTCCCTGGTCTCCACGGTGATGTCCTGCACGAACCTGTTGTGGTGCGCCGTGTACACACAGATGTAGGTGCCGCACCTGCCGTCGACCTCCGCGGGCCTCGCACTCGCGGGAGCCGTCACGGCCATCCCCACGAGCACCGCGCCCGCCACCGTCGTGGCCACCCGCCGTACCGCGTGCCGAGCGACACCATTCCGCAGATCACGCAGATTCCGCATATTTCCTCCATGTCGGAGAGAGGACGATTGCGGAACGAGAATGTCACCGAAGCATGTGGGGGCAAAGCGGTCATCGCGAAAAGCACTCGTTCGAGTCCGGGTTCGCGCTGTCACACTTCCGCGCCGGTACGGCTCTCGGGACGGGACCGCACACTCGACTCGCCCCAGGAAGCACGCCCATGACCCTCGCCTTCGTGTTGCTCGTACTCGTCACCGTCTCCGCCAACGTGTTCTCCGCCGTCTGCGACTTCGTCCGCTACGAGAAGGTCGCCGTCGGCATGGACGCGGCAGGCGTGCCCCGCTCGTGGATGCCGGCGCTCGGTGTCCCCAAAGCGGCTGCCGCGCTGGGACTTGTCGCCGCCTTCTGGATCCCGCCGCTCGGCACGGCGGCGGCGGCCGGACTGGTGGTGTTCTACCTCTGCGCCGTGGCGACCCATCTGCGGGTACGGGACTACTCGTTCGGGTTCCAGTACCCGTTCCTGGTGCTGGCCGTCGCCACCCTGCTCCTGAGCCTGGCCCGCTGACCGTCACTCAGGGGCGCGGGGACGGCGGGGTGAGCCAGTCGACCAGGATCCGGTTGACCTCGTCGGCCCGTTCGCGCTGGATCCAGTGCCCGCACCCCTTGAGGATGTGCGAGGCGGTCAGCCCCGGCAGCGTGGCCGGGAACGCGTCGACGGCCGCGCTCATCCACGTCGTGGACGCGTCCCGTTCCGCCCCGATGAACAGCGACCGCTGGGTGATCGGCGCGCCGTCCCAGGCGGCCAGGTCCTCCCAGTCCCGGTCGGCGTTGCGGTAGCGGTTGAGCGCGCCGGTCACTCCCGTACGTTCGAACTCAGCGGCGTACGTGTCGAGTTCGGCCTCCGTGAGCCACGCGGGCAGGGCGTCGCGCACAAAACGGTCGGACATCCGCCGCCCGGCGGGGACGAAGAACGGGCTGTCGCCGCCCGAGGGCGCCATCGTGTCGGCGGACAGACTGGCGTAGAAACCCGCCAGCCAGCCGCGGACGTCCGGCTCGATCTCCGCCTCGGCCCGCCCCGGCTCCTGGAAGTAGCTGACGTAGAACTCCTCGTCCCCGCCGATCGCCGCGAAGGCGTCCGTCGGCCGGGGACCCCCGCGCGGGGCGTAGGGGACGCTGAGCAGCCCCACGGCCGTGAACACGTCGGGCCTCAGGAGCGCGGTGGCGGCGGCGATCGTGGAACCCCAGTCGTGGCCCACGACCGTCGCGGTCTCCTCACCGAGCGCCCGTACGACTCCGACGTTGTCGGCGACATGGCACAGCATCCGGTACGACGCCACGTCCGACGGGGTCGAGGAACGCCCGTACCCCCGCAGGTCGACGGCGACCGCCCGGAAGCCCGCGGCGGCCAGGACCGGGAGCTGGTGGCTCCAGGAGTGCCACGTCTCGGGGAAACCGTGCAGCAGCAGCACCAGCGGTCCCGTGCCCTGTTCCACCAGGTGGATGCGGCCGCCGGGAACCTCGACCAGACGGTGCCGGGGTGTGGATTCCGGCGTGTGCGGGGTGCCGGCCGGGGCCGGGGGCGGTACGGGGGTGGGCTGCGCCATGGTGCTCTCCTCGTCGGTGGCGGCGGTGTCCGCCGTGATCACGAGCATCTGCCATGGGCGCCGCCCCGGGACAGAAAACTTGCCGGTCCGGCAAAGGAGTACGACGCCGGACGTCTCTGTCGCGAACCTGCCAGCCCCCGCCGGTTCCGGCTGGTCCAATGGACGTCATGACCACACAGCACGACCGCGCCCACACCTTCCGTACCCTGCACCGCCCTTCGTCCCCCCTGGCCCTCGCGAACGCCTGGGACGTGGCGAGCGCCCGCCTGATCGAGGCGGCCGGTTCCGCGGCGGTCGCCACCACCAGCGCCGGGGTCGCCTGGAGCCTCGGCGCGGCCGACGGGAACGAGATCGACCGCGAGCGGGCCGTCGACCTGGTCGCCCGGATCGTGGCCGCCGTGGGCGTGCCGGTGAGCGCCGACATCGAGTCGGGGTTCGGCGCCACCGCCGCCGGGGTGGGCGAGACCGTCACACGGGTGATCGCCGCGGGCGCGGTCGGCGTCAACATCGAGGACGCCCACACGGACCCCGCGGTCCCGCTCCGCCCGGCCGCGGAACAGGCCACGCGCATCGCCGCCGCACGGGCGGCCGCCGACGCGACCGGCGTACCCCTGTTCATCAACGCCCGCACGGACACCTACCTGTCGGGTGCGCTGGACACGTCGGTCCGCCTCCAGGAGACGCTGGACCGCGCGCGCACGTACCTGGCGGCCGGGGCCGACGGCATCTTCGTGCCCGGCATCACCGACCTGGCCGAGGTCGCCGCCCTGACGGACGGGATCGACGCCCCCGTCAACATCCTCGTGGGCTCCGGCGCCCCCTCCGTCGCCGACCTCGCGCGGCGCGGTGTCGCCCGGATCAGCCTGGGCTCGTCGGTCGCCCTGTCCGCGTACGCCGTCGTCCGCCGCGCCACCGAGGAGCTGCTGACCACCGGCACCTTCACGGGCCTCGCCGACGGCCTGGGCTACGGGGAGCTCAACGCCCTGATGAGGCAGGCCGACTGAGGGGCCGGCCTGCCTCATCCCGCCCGGGTCCCGGCTCAGACCATGGCCGTGGTGTGGAACGCCAGCCGCTCGTCCTCGACGGTCACCCGCACGTGCGCCCCGGAAGCGAGCGCTCCGTCCAGCAGCAGCCGGGACAGGGCGTTGTCGACCTCACGCTGGATGGTGCGGCGCAGCGGACGCGCGCCGTACTCGGGCTGATGGCCCCGCCGCGTGATCCAGTCGACGGCCTCCGGCGCGAACTCGATCGTGATGTCCTGCGCGCGCAGCCGCCGCCGGGTCGCCTCCAGGAGCAGTCCGGTCACCTCCCTGAGCTGCTCGTCGGTGAGGCGTCGGAAGATGATGACCTCGTCCAGACGGTTGAGGAACTCCGGCCGGAAGTGCTCCCGCAGCGCCCCGAGCGCCCGTTCCTCCGCCGCCGACCGGGTCCGCGAACCGCCCGCACCGCCCGGCTGCCCCGTGTCCGAGGCGTCCGGGGAGGCGAAGCCGAGAGCGCCGCGGCTCCCGCTGAGGGCGTCCGAGCCCAGGTTGCTCGTCATGACGACCACCGTGTTCTTGAAGTCGACCCGGCGGCCCTGGGAGTCCGTCAGGTGCCCTTCGTCGAAGACCTGGAGCAGCAGGTTGAAGACATCCGGGTGCGCCTTCTCCACCTCGTCGAGCAGGAGCAGCGAGTACGGATGCCGGCGCACGGCCTCGGTCAGCTGGCCCGCGTCCTCGTGGCCCACGTATCCCGGCGGGGCACCGACCAGCCGGCTGACCGTGTGCCGTTCCTGGTACTCGCTCATGTCGACACGCACCATGCGGTCCTCGCTGCCGAACAGCGCCTCCGCCAGTGCCCTCGCCAGTTCGGTCTTGCCCACCCCGGTCGGCCCGAGGAAGAGGAAGCTGCCGATGGGGCGGTTGGGATCGGCCAGGCCCGCCCGCGAGCGCAGGATGGCGTCCGACACCGCCGTGACCGCCGCGTCCTGCCCCACGACCCGCGTGTGCAGGTGGTCCTCGATGCCGAGGAGCCGGGTCTTCTCCTCCTCGGTCAGACTGCTGACCGGGATACCGGTCTGCCGGGACACGATCTCGGCGATGTCCTCCGCGGACACCTCCACGATGTGGCCGTCGCCCTCGCTCCGGCCGTCCTCCGCCCCGATCCGGTCGATCAGTTCGTTGATGCGGTCGCGCAGTTCGGTGGCCCGTTCGTACTGCTCCGAGGCGACCGCCTGGTCCTTGTCCCTGGTCAGCTGCTCCGCCTCACGTTCCAGGTCCCGTACGTCCGTGGCCTTGGTGCGCGAACGCAGCCGGACCCGGGCCCCGGCCTGGTCGATCAGGTCGATGGCCTTGTCCGGCAGGAAACGGTCGGTGATGTAGCGGTCGGAGAGTTCGACGGCCGCGAGCAGCGCCTCGTTCGTGTAGCGGACCTGGTGGTGCGCCTCGTACCGGTCCTGAAGGCCGCGCAGGATCTCCACCGCGTCCTCCGCCGACGGCTCCGGCACCAGGATCGCCTGGAAGCGGCGGGCGAGCGCGGCGTCCTTCTCGATGTAACGGCGGTACTCCTCCAGGGTGGTGGCGCCGATGACGTGCAGCTCACCCCGGGCGAGGGCGGGCTTGAGCATCTGGCTCGCGTCGCTGCCCGACCCCTCGGACCCGCCGCCTCCGGCGCCGACGACCGTGTGCAGTTCGTCGATGAAGACGATCAGCTCGTCGGAGTGGGAGCGGATCTCGTCGATGATGGCGTTGAGCCGCTCCTCGAAGTCACCCCGGAAACGCGTACCGGCCACCACCCCCGACAGGTCGAGCGCCACCACCCGCCGGTCGTGCAGCGTGCCGGGCACCTCCCCGTCGGCGATGCGCTGTGCGAGACCCTCCACGATGGCCGTCTTGCCGACCCCGGCGTCACCGATGAGGACGGGGTTGTTCTTGCCCCGCCGGGAGAGCACCTCGACGGTCTGCTCGATCTGCTCCTCGCGGCCGATGACCGGGTCGATCCGGCCCGTCCGGGCGAGGTCGGTCAGGTCACGGCTGTACTTGTCGAGGGTCGGCGTGCCGTGCTGCTGCCCCGCGCCCTGCTCCATGCCCGGCGGCGGCTGCCCGACACCGCCGTACTGGGCGGCGGGCGGGGTGAAGCGGACCACGTTCAGGATGCGCCCCGCCGCCGAGTCGGGGTTGGCCGCGAGCGCACCGAGCACATGCTCGGGCCCGATGTACGAGGAGCCGGTCGCCCGCGCCAGTTCGTGCGCGCCGAGCAGTGCCCGCTTGACCGCCGGGGTGACGGAGACGGACTTCTGCTGCGGTCCCGAGCCCACACTCCGGTCGATCTCCGCGACCAGGGCGTCGGGGTTCGCGCCGGCCTGCTCCAGCAGGGCGCGCGTCGGCTCGGCCGTGAGCGCCGCGTGCAGCAGGTGTTCCGTGCCCAGCTCCGGGCTGCCGTGTTCCGCCGCGTAACTGGCCGCCGACGCCACCAGCTCCCGGGCCGGTTCACTCATCAGCCGGGCGATGTCCGCCTGGCGTGGCGGGGGCCGCCCCTGGCCGCCGGTGTTCCCACCGGTACCGAGGATGCGGGAGAGGAAGTCACTGAACGGGTCGGGGCCGTAGCCCTCCGGACCCATGAATCCGCTGCTCATGTGTGTCCGATCCGCTGTCACGGCTCCACCGCGACCAGCTGCGCCGTGGGGGCCGCCTGTATGCCCCTGTACCGGTACGTACCTGTACGCGCGTTTACGCCCATGTGCGACTTTCATCCTAGTCGCACATCGCGGGAACCACCGCTGCGGGCGGCGGCGGTACGGACCGGGCGTGACGGGAGGCAGGGGCGGTACGGATCGAGCCGGCCGGCGAGGGGGCCGCGGGGGAGTGCGGTCAGTCCGGGTGGGGCCAGACCCCTCCGCCGTACGAGAGCTCGCTGGCCAGCAGCGCCGCGCCGACCACCCCGGCCCGCGGCCCCAGCTCCGACATGACGATCGGCAGGTTGCCGGTGGCGAGCGGGAGCGAGCGTTTGTACACCACGCTGCGGATCTCCGACAGCAGGACGTAACCGAGCCCCGACAGCCCGCCGCCGATCACGATCATGGACGGGTTCATGAAGCTGACCAGGGTGGCGAGGACCTGCCCCACCCGGTGACCGCCGTCCCGGATGAGGTTGACGCACGTACTGTCACCCCCCGCGGCGCACTCGCCGACATCGACGGCGGTCAGCGCGCCCCGCTCCGCGAGCCGGTCGGCGAGGGCCGGCGACCGGCCGTCCAGGGCCGCCGCCATGGCGTCCCTGGCGAGGGCCGTCCCGCCGAAGTACGCCTCCAGACAGCCGGAGTTGCCGCACGAACAGACCGGGCCGTCCGCCTCGACCTGGATGTGGCCGATGTCCCCGGCCGCCCCCGCCGCACCCCGGTAGATGTGGCCGTGGTGCTGCACCCCGCTGCCGATCCCGCTGCCGATCTTGACGAACAGCAGGTGCTCGACGGTCCTGGCCACCCCGCTGTGCTGCTCGCCGAGCGCCATCACGTTCACGTCGTTGTCCACGACCACCGGGCAGCCGTGGGCACGGGCGAGGGTGTCCCGCACGGGATGGCGGTTCCACCCCGCCATGATCGGCGGCGAGACGGGGACACCCTCCCGGAAGCTGACAGGACCCGGCAGGCCGATGCCGATCGCGTCGAGCCGGGTGTAGTGGCCCCGCTCGCGCATCCCGCCGAGGAGTTCGCTGACCCGGTTCAGCACCGCGACCGGACCCGACCGGATGTCCGCCTCCTCGGAGCAGGACGCCACCGGTTCAAGACCGCCGTCGGTGATCTCGATGTCGATCGAACTGGCACCGAGGTCGACGGCCGCGAACCGCAGGCCGGGCGCCAGCTGTACGAGCGTGGAGCGACGGCCGCCGCGCGAGGCGGCGGGACCGGCTTCCAGGACCCGGCCGGCGGTGACCATGCGGTCGAGTTCCGCGAGGAGCCGGGGGCGGGGCACCTCCACCCGGTCCGCCAGTTGGGCGCGGGACAGCGGCCCGTTGTCGCGCAGCAGGCTCATGACGCGGTACGGAATGTTCACGGGCTCCCTTCCTCGGGACACCTTAGGCCGGAACACCTCAGGGATGGAGCGGGACGGAACAGCCGGCGGGACGCGACCGCCGGGGAGCGCCGTGAAGGGCAGGGGCCGGTGCGGACCGGTCCCTGCCCTTCACCCGAACCGCCCCGCCGGGGGGACGGGGCGGCACGGTGCGCGTCAGTCGGCCAGGCCCCCCTTCACCGCGACCGCGTCCCGGGCCAGCGCGGCGCGCGCCGCCGCGTCGGACACCAGGGACGTGTCCCGAGCGGACGCGGCGAACGAGTCCAGGACCGCCGCGGCCTGCGTGGTCCGACCGGCCTGCGCGTGGGCGCGGGCCTGGTCGAGCCGGACCGTGAGCCGCTGCTCGCCCTGCGCCGTGACGAGCCCCTCGGCCCGCAGCCGCGGGATGAGCGTGCCCAGGTCGCCGAACGACGTGCGGGTCGTGAAGCGCACGGTCTTCACCGTGGTGTTGCCCGCGCCGTCCCGGGCCGTGACCGTCAGGTCATGGCTGCCGAGCGGCAGCCGCCAGAGGGTCAGCGGCTGTCCCGAGGTGACCGCGGAGCCGTCCAGCGTGGTGGTGGCGGTGGCCCCGCCGGACACCGGGTCGGTCGCGGCGATCACCGGGGCCGGGCGGGTGGAGTCGCCGTACGTGCCGTCCGCGTCGAGCCCGGTGACGGTCACCGTGGGCCCGGTGCGGTCGATCCGTACGGTCAGGCTGCCGACCTCCGAGACGTTCCCGCCGCTGTCGGTCGCCCGGTAGCGGATCGAGGTGACGCCCTCGGTGGACAGGGTGACGGCCGCGTTGGCGGTCAGCCAGGTCGTCCCCCCGTTGACCGAGTACTGCCGGCTGCTGACCGTCCCGTTGTCGGTGGCGGCGACGTTCAGTGTCACGTTGCCGGTGTACCACCCGTTGCTGCCGGTGGGCTGCGCCGGGTTGAGCGTGGCGGTCACCTTCGGCGGGGTCTTGTCGGCGACACCGGCGCCCTGGAAGGTCAGGGCGTCCAGCTCCACACCGCCGGAGGTGGTGACGTACAGCCGCCCGCTGCCCGAAGGGGCGCCCGCGAGCGAGGTGGTCACGGTCCGCCACCCCTCACCGGCCGGTACGGACACGGTGGCGAACGGCTCCGCGTCGGCCGCGTTCCACCGCAGGGCCAGCGTTCCCGCGCCGGAAGCGCGGGTCTGCACCCCGGTGATGCCGGCGAACGAGACGGGGTCGTACGAGATCCAGTCCCCCTCGTCGAACGAGGTCACCTTGCGCTGTCCCGACGCGCTGGTGTCGTCGGTGACGGTGATCCCCTGCGAGGTGTCGTAGTGCTCGCCCTGCATCAGCGCCGGGTTGAGGACGACCTGGGCGTCGCCGGCGGCGGGCGGGACGCCGCCCGCGCCCTTGTCGGTGTATACGATCCCGAGGACGCCGAAGACGTTCTCGGTGTCCCCGTGCCCGGCGTCGGCCGGGGAGACGACCGCGCCGGTGCAGCCCGTTCCGCTGTTGACGGGGTGACCGTGCTGGTTGTGCCCGAGACCGAAGGTCCAGGCGACCTTCGCGCAGTCGATCGCGGCGCCGTCCTCCGGGTCGTTGATGTCGACGCCGTACGGCACGGCGTCGCCCCAGGTGAAGAAGCCGCCGTCGGGGGGTGAGGTGATCCGTACGGTCGGAGCCGTGTTGCCCACGGATATCTGACGGCTCGTCAGTCCGATTTTGCCCTGCGGGTCGGTGACCTTCAGGCGGGCCTGGAACTGTCCGTTCTCCGCGTACGTACGGGTGGCCCGGGGACCGCTGGCGTCGAAGGTGCCGTCACCGTTCAGGTCCCACTGGTAGGTGAGCGCGCCGTCCTCGGGATCGGTGGAGGCGCCCGCGTCGAAGGAGACGGCGAGCGGGGCCTGGCCCGACGAGGGAGTCGCCTTGATGACCGCGGTCGGGGCCTTGTTGCCCTCGGCGTAGTCGATCCGGTAGAGACCCGCGTCGGGGTTCTGCCGGAAGAATCCGTCGCCGTAGTCGAGTACGTACAGCGCGCCGTCAGGACCGAACTCCATGTCCATCGGGTTGTCCCACGGCGGGATGCCGTTCTCCGAACGCTCGCTGTTCGGGAGGACGTTCTCCAGTTTGCTCACCGGGCCGTCAGGACCGTCGAGGGTCAGGGCCGCCACGTAGTCCTGGGAGAACTCGCCGAAGAACGCCTTGCCGTCCCAGTACTCGGGGAACTTCCCCGGCGCGGGATTGTCGGCGTCGTAGTGGTAGACGGGACCGGCCATCGGGGCCTGGCCGCCGGGACCGCCGGGGCCCCGGAAGGCGGTCAGCTCCGGCCACGGCTGATCGGTGTCCCGGTCCCCGTACCAGAGGGTGGCCGGGGCGGCGGGCGGCAGCTGGGTCAGGCCGGTGTTCCACCGGGAGTCGTTCACCGGCGCCGCGCAGTCGAAGGCCGGTCCCGGGGTCAGCGTGGCGAAGTCGAAGTCCCGGTACGGGCGGGTGTTGTCACCCGTGCAGAACGGCCAACCGCTGTTCAGCGCCTTGGTGGTGGTCTGCCACTCCACGTAACCCATGGGCCCGCGGTCGGGACTGGCGGTCCCGGCGTCGGGTCCGTAGTCGCCCCACATCACGGCGCCCGTCGACTTGTCCACCGTCATCCGGTAGGGGTTGCGCAGCCCCATCACGAAGATCTCGGGACGGGTCTTCGCGGTCCCCACGGGGAACAGGTTCCCGTCCGGGATCGTGTAACTCCCGTCCTCCTTCACGGAGATACGGAGGATCTTGCCCCGGAGGTCGTTGGTGTTGCCGGAGCCGCGCCGCTCGTCGAGGCCGGGGTTGTACGTGGCCGCGTCGTTGATCGGCGTGTATCCGCTGACGTTCGGCCCGGACGCCGGGGTGTTGCCCCCGGTGGCCAGGTAGAGGTTGCCGTCGGCGTCGAAGTCCACGTCTCCGGCGACGTGGCAGCACTGGCCGCGGTTGTGGCCGACCCGGATGATCTCCTGCGCGGAAGCGGGATCCAGCTTGTCACCGGTCCACTTGTAGCGGACGAGGCTGTCGTACCCCTTCCACCGGTCCCAGTACGAGTCGTCCTGGCCGGCCGGGAGCCGTTCCGGGGCCGAACCCGTCGGTGTGTCGAGCGGCGGTGAATAGTAGAGATAGACCCACTTGTTGGTGGCGAAGCCGGGGTCCAGGGTCACCGTCTGGAGACCCATCTCCGAGTTCTGGTACACGTCGATGTGATTGACGACCTTGGTCACACCGCTGCCGGGATCGGTCAGCCGCAGATCCCCGTTGCGGGCGGTGTGCAGGACTCTGCTGTCGGGCAGAACGGCGAGATCGATCGGCTCGCCGGTGTCCTTGGTGAGCGTCACCTTCTCGTAGTTCGCCCAGTCCAGGGCGTGTTCGTGGTCGGGGTGCGCCTGCGCTGCGGGGGCCAGCCCCACCGCGCCCAGTGCGGGCAGCGCGGTGAGGAGGACCCCTGCGATCAGGCGTCTCAGGGTACGGTGCACGGCGGTCGCGTCTCCTAAGGTCGCTGGGCGGGTTCGGGAGTGTGCCGGGACGCGCCCGGCGGGTTGCCTAGCGGTTGAGGAGTTGCTTGATCGCCGTGAAGCTGCGCTCGGCCGCGCCGAGCGAACCGGGGGGATTGGGCAGGGTGTTGGGGGCCGTGTCCTGCTCCCAGATCCCGACATGGCTGGCGCGCGGTCCGATGTCCCGGATGAACTTCTCGTACGGCAGGTCTCCCGCGCCGAATTCGACGATGTCGTACCCGTCCGCCTTCGACGGGTTGGCGTCGCCGTCCTTCAGGTGGAACAGCGGGTAGCGGTACGGCTGGTCGCGCACGTACGCCGCCGGGTTGAAGCCGGGCCAGCGGTGCTGCCCGACGTACGCCCAGTAGATGTCCATCTCCAGATACACGTGGCGCGGGTCGGTGTTCCTGAGGAAGACGTCGTACAGCCGGACCGACGGCTGGTCGGTGGCGAAGGCGAACTCCCCGGCGTGGTTGTGCTGGTAGAGCTTGAGACCGCGGGCCGTGGCCGCCGCGCCCCAGGTGTTGAACTCCTCGGCCGCCGCGAGGTAGCCCGCCACGGTGTTGTTGCCCGAGGGGGCGTTGGCGGTGCCGATGTGCGGCATGCCGAGGATCTGCGCCGAGTCCAGTTCGGCCTGGAGGTTGGTGCGCAGGTTGCCGATGCCGACGTGACTGCCCACCGCCCGCAGCCCGTTGTCGTCCAGCAGGCGGCGGATCTCCTGGAGGGTGATCTGCCGGCCGAGGATGGAGGTGTTCTGGGTGTACCCGGCGAACTCGATCTCGCGGTAGCCGATTCGGGCCAGCTCGGCGAGCACGACGGCGAAGCCGAGCGAGGTGACCTTGTCGCGGATGCTGTAGAGCTGGATGGCGATGCGGTCCTTGGGGATGGACAGGCCACTCGCCGCGGCGGCGGAGGTCGCCCCCACGCCGGTGACGGAGGTGGCGGCGAGCGCCACGGTGGTGCCCGCGGTGGCCCGCAGGAAGGCTCTGCGGTCGAAGGACTTGCGTATGTGGCCCACGGTCACTCCTGAGGTGTTACGGCCTGAGGTGTACGGCCGAGAAGATCTGGGGGTGCGCCGGTGTGACGGCGCCGGACTGCTTCGGTGGCGCGGGGAGGCGCGGCAGGGGGCGTGTCCGCCCCGTACGGGCTACAGGTCGGAGTCGCCCGCCGCGCTCGCGTCCGCCCGCGCGTCGGCGACCCGCTGCCCGACCTTCTTGGCCAGGGCGTCGCCGCGGTCCTGCGGCGCCGCCTTGCGGGCCGCGACGGAGGGCGAGGCGGTGGCGGCCGTGGTCTCGCCGGTGATCGCGCCCCGGACCCTGGCCAGCGGGCCGAGTCCCAGCACGGGGCTGTTGCCGGTCGCGGTGAGCCCGCCCCGGACGATCGTGTTGTCCAGCACGGTCGCCGCCGTGTTGTCGGTGACCGTCAGGTTCCCGCCGAGGTAGGTGGCGCCGGCGCAGGAGCCGAGCGTCCCCTCGCCGCCGAGCTGGAGTGTGTCGGCGTTGTTCCGGTACGTGGTGTTGCCCTCGACCTCGCTGGCGCACAGGACCCCGCCGAGCGTGTTCCCGCCGACGGTGAGGGCACCCTTGACCGTGCTGTCGTAGACGTCGGTGTAGAGGTTCCCCTCCCCGGTCAGCGCGCCGGAGAGGGTGCTCCCCGAGACGTACAGCTCGCCCGCCGAGGATCTGACCGTGCCGCCGAGCGTTGCGTCGACGGCGTACACGAACCCCTTGTCGGCGGTGATCCCCGTCTTGACGCTGCTGTCCTGGAAGTGCGCGCCGAAGGCCGCCTGCGTGGTCACGGAGCCCTTGACCGTGGTGTCGGTGAGGTCCAGGTAACCGTTCTGACGGACCGTGACGTTCGTGTTGAACGTCGCGCCGGACGCGACGAGGTCGGCTCCCGCCTCCACCGTCACGGTGCCCTTGACCTTGGTGCCGGTCAGCGTGCACGACTGCCCGGCCGGTACGACCAGGTCCCCGCCGACCGTCACGGCGCCGCCGTCCCCGACACAGGTGGTGTAGAGCGCCGCCTGGGCGGATCCGGCGAGTCCCACGAGCCCGGCGGAGGCGGCCAGCGAGGCGGTGGCCACAAAAATGCGGATCTTCATGTCGCTTCCCTTTTCTGCTGCGGTCACGGCCGCGACGGTCGCGCGGCCGGGTACCCCGCCCGGGACGTCCGGTGGCGCCGGGCAGTCCGGTGACGGGGGTGCTGGGGGTGCGTGTGCGGTGGCGCAGAGCCTCGGTGCGGGGGAGTGGTCCGACCGTGGGAGGGAGGCGTGGTGAGAGAGGTGCTGTCCGGTACGTGAAGGAGCGTGGGGACGCGTCGTTGTTACGGGGACGAAACACTTGCCTGGTGGGCCGAGACATTAAGGCGCCCCCAGGGGGCTGTCCAGAGGTTCGGAACGAATCGCTGAAACTTTCTCATGATCCGTCAAAAGCCTGTCCTGAAAGTGCCCTGCGCACGGCGGTCGGCCAGGGACCGCGCAAGGAATCTTCGCCTCCGACGTTTGGGGGCGGCGCGCAGGGTCACACGGCAGGCCGTAAGGAACGGACGAGCCCGGCTCGTTCACGGACCAAAGGGAAGGTTGTGCGTCATGGGCATCATCGCCTGGATCATCATCGGACTGCTCGCTGGCCTCATCGCCAAGGCCCTCGTGCCCGGCAAGGACCCGGGCGGCCTCATCGTCACCATGCTCGTCGGAGTGGTCGGCGGTCTCCTCGGCGGCTGGCTCGGCAAGGTGATATTCGGCGTCGACTCCATCGACGGGTTCTTCGACCTGTCGACGTGGATCGCCGCGATCGTCGGTTCCATCATCGTGCTGCTGATCTATCGCGCCGTCACGGGCCGTACCCGCGCCCACGCCTGACCGCCCACCCGGCACCGCGCACGACCGTCCGCCACGGACGGCCGGGCCGAAGCCGGAGCGCGGAGCCGATGACGCCGCGGTCGCTCCTCCCTTCCGGGAGGAGCGGGCCGCGGCGCGGCTGTGTCCACGCGCGACACGCCGTGGACACCGGCGTCCCCGCCAAGCGACACGCCCGGCGGAACAGCGACACGCCCGGCGGAGTCAGGCCGGCGGCCTGTCCTCCCCCTGGGGAGCGATCACCGTGATACCCGCCCCGGACCCCTCGCCCAGAGCGGCGAGCGCCGCCGGGGCCGCGTCGAGCCCGATGACCTCACTGACCAGGAGATCCGGGCGCAGCCGGCCGGATCTCACCTGAGCCATCATCACCGGGTACGCGTGCGCGGCCATGCCATGGCTGCCGAGAAGGTCCAGTTCGAGCGCGATGACACGGTTCATCGACACGCCGAAGCCGTCCGCCGGCGCCAGTCCGACCTGTACGTGCCGCCCCCGGCGCCGCAGGCACTCCACGGACGCGCGACAGGTCGCCTCCGCGCCGAGGGCGTCGAGCGACACCTGCGCCCCACCGCCCGTCACCTCCCGGACTGCCGCCGCCGTCGCCTCGGCGCCACCCGAGGCGTCCACACACGCCACCGCGCCGAAACGCCCGGCGAGCCGCAGCGCTTCCGGCGACACGTCGACCGCCACGACCCGCGCGCCGGCCGCCGCCGCGATCATGACCGCCGACAGCCCCACCCCGCCGCAGCCGTGCACGGCCACCCACTCGCCGGGCCCCGCGCGCCCGCGCGTGACGACGGCCCGGTAGGCGGTGGCGAAGCGGCAGCCCAGGCTCGCCGCCGTGACGTAGGACATCTCCTCGGGCAGGGCGACCAGGTTGACGTCGGCCTCGTGCACGGGAACGTACTCGGCGAATGATCCCCAGTGCGTGAACCCGGGCTGCTCCTGGCGCTCGCAGATCTGCTGGTCCCCGGCCGCACACGCGGCGCACCGCCCGCAGGCGCAGACGAAGGGCACCGTGACCCGGTCGCCCACCTTCCAGTTCCCGGCCGCCGCATCCAACGCCACGATGCGACCGGCCAGTTCGTGCCCCGGCACATGCGGCAGGGAGATCCCGTCGTCGTGCCCCATCCACCCGTGCCAGTCGCTGCGGCACAGCCCGGTCGCCCCGACCCGGACCACCGCCCCGGAGGGCGGCGGCACCGGGTCGGGGACGTCCCGTACCACCGGCAACCGCCCGAACTCCTCGAACACCACAGCGCGCACGCCACACCCTCCCCTTCGGCCCGTCAAGACACGATCCCTACGGACCGGACCGTACGGAAAAGGCGCCTCAGCCGTCCATGACGTCGACGTAGTGCTCGACGACCAGGGGATCCGACTCCGAGACGTGCGCCATCAGGAAGCCCCGGTACTTCGCGTACCGCTCCGTGTCACCCCGGAAGTTCTCGAGGTGCGCCTCCTTGGACTCCCATTCGTTCACACCGATGAACCGCGACGGGGACTCGACGCCCCACAGCATCTTCGCGCTGAGGCAGCCGGGCGTGGTGATGAGCAGCTCACGCGCCTCCCGATAGGCGGCGGCGAACACTTCGCTGTGGCCGTCCTTGATCTGGATGATGACGATTTCAGTGACCATGTCCGCACATTACCCGCCCCCTCCGACACCGGCCTTGGGGCCTGCCGGGTCAGTCGCGGAGCCGGTCCGCCCGGCGGATCGCCTCGGCCAGACGGCCGACCGACGGGTCCTCCGTCGACTCCGCCAGGGCCCCGGCCCGCTCCGCCAGCGTGTCCAGCGCGGGCGCGCCCGGCACCGTCCCGCCGCGCAGCTCCTCGGCGAAGTAGGCCGCGACCGCGGTGACCTGGAGGCGCGGCTTCGCCTCGCTCCACAGCGCCGTGTCCACCGCGTCGGTCCGCACGGACCCCGACCGTTCGCGCGGGGCCCGCGTCCCGGGGTCGAGCCAGCGCACGGTCGCCTTCGCGATCTCCCCCTCGGCTCCGGGCCGCAGCTGTACGGCGTAGAGCGCCGTGACCGTGTGACCGGGGCCGACCTCCCCGCCGTCCACCCGGTCGTTCCGGAAGTCCTCGTCCGCGACCGCGCGGTTCTCGTACCCGATCAGCCGGAACCGCTCGACCGTCCGCCGGTCGAAGGCCACCTGCGCCTTCGCGTCCCTGGCCCGCAACTCGACCTGAGCGGGCAGCTGGTCGACGAAGACCTTCCTGGCCTCCTCCTTGTCCGAGATGTACGTGGTGGAGCCGTCGCCCTTGTCGGCCAGCCGCTCCATCAGCGCGTCGCCGTACTCGCTGCCGACCCCCACACCGAACAGGGTGATGCCGTGGCGCTCGCGCGCGCTCGCGATGCGTTCGAGGATCGCGTCCGCCTGCGTCTCACCGGTGTTGGCCAGCGCGTCGGAGAGGAGGACGACCCGGTTGGTGGCGCCCTTCCTGCGGCCCTCGACGGCCTCCTCGTACCCGGTCCTGACCCCCGCCTCCAGGTTGGTGGAGTCGGAGGGTTCCAGGTCCGCGACCGTGCGCTGGATCCGCTCGCGGCCGTCCCCGACCCGCGTCATGGTCAGCCGGGTCCTCGCCTCGCCGCTGAAGGTCACCAGGGCGATCGAGTCGTCGTCCCGCAGTTCGTCGGTGAGCAGGGAGAGCGATTCCTTGACCAGGTCGAGACGGCCGGGCTCGGCCATCGACCCGGAGACGTCGACCACGAACGTCAGGGCCGCGGGCGGGCGTTCCCCGCCGTCCTCGGCGAGCCGGGTGGCCAGCCCGACCCGGACGAGGGACCACGGTCCTGCCCCGTCCGGATCGTCCTCCCCGCTCACGCGGGCCCCGTCCAGGGTCACCGAGAAGCCGTTGCCCCCGGGGCGGTCGTAGTCCTGACGGAAGCTGTTGATGAACTCCTCGGGCCGTACGGTGGACGGCTCGGGACGCCGTCCCTCGTCCAGGGACCGCACCGCGTAGCCGTACGAGGCGGTGTCCACGTCCAGCGCGAACGTCGACAGGTAGTCCGGCGGCGCGAACTTCTGCTCGCCCTCGTCCGTCCCCTCCTCGACACCGGTCGCCGGCCCTCCGGACCCGCCGGTTCCGCCCGAACCTCCGGCCCACGCGCGCGGGCCCCCGCCCGAGGAGGCCTTGCCGTCCCCGCTCCCCGTCCCCCCGGAGCAACCGGTGAGCAACAGGGCCCCCGCGATCGCCCCCGCCGCGGCCGATCGGCAGATTCTCGGACTGAGCCTCACCTGATCCCCCCTCAATCGTCGCGCACTTGTGAATGTGACGTACGAGAAGGGTCTGACGAGCCGTCGAAAGCGTTTCGGATCCGTCTCGATGCGGCAACGGCCGGTCCGTGGTTCCCTCGTGCGGCCCCCTACGGCGCGCACACGAGGGCAAAATCCGGGTGATCCGGAACAATCACGTCGCGAAGCACCGGAGAAGCCGCGCAGCACGCGGAACCAGCAGTCGGAACACGATCGAGGAGAGCGGATTGACGGGCGAACCTTCCCAGGAGGCCGTGCCACAGCCGGTCCTCAGCCCCCTGACCACGGCCGCGACCTTCCTGGTCCTGACGGTCGACCCCGGCGGCGAGGCCGTCACGTGTGACCTGCTGGAGGACCTGTCGGGACTGACCCGGGCGGTCGGCTTCGGCGCTCCCGACGGTGTGCTGACCTGTGTGACCGCCTTCGGCTCCCAGGTGTGGGACCGCCTCTTCGACGGTCCCCGCCCGGCCGAGCTGCACCCCTTCATCGACCTGGCGGGCCCCCGGCACCACGCGGTGTCCACGCCGGGAGACCTCCTCTTCCACATCCGCGCCACGCGAGCCGACCTGTGCTTCAGCCTGGCCTCGGAGATCATGGACCGGCTGCGGGGCTCCGTCACCGTCCAGGACGAGGTTCAGGGCTTCAAGTACCTCGACGTACGCGACCTGCTCGGCTTTGTGGACGGTACGGAGAACCCGACGGGGCCGGACGCGCGTACCGCCGTCCTCGTCGGCGGCGAGGACCCCGGCTTCGCCGGCGGCAGCTACGTCATCGTGCAGAAGTACCTGCACGACCTCGACGCCTGGAACGCGCTGCCGGTCGAGCAGCAGGAGAAGATCATAGGGCGCAAGAAGCTGACCAACATCGAGCTGGACGAGGACGCGTCGCACGTCGCGCTGACCACCATCACCGACGTGGACGGCGAGGAACAGGAGATCCTCCGGGACAACATGCCGTTCGGCAGCCCGGGGCGGGGCGAGTTCGGCACGTACTTCATCGGCTACTCCCGCACACCCGGCGTCACCGAGGAGATGCTGCGGAACATGTTCCTCGGCCGTCCGCCGGCGACCCACGACCGCATCCTGGATTTCTCGACGGCCGTCACCGGCACGCTCTTCTTCGCGCCGACGGCCGACTTCCTGGACGATCCCCCGCCCGCGCCGGCGGCCGCCGAGGTCCGCATCGCGCGGCCGCGCGGTGACAACACGGCAGGCGTCGGCGACACGCCGGGCCCGGACGGCGCCCCGGCCCCCGACGGCTCACTCGGCATCGGCGATCTCAAGGCAACGAACAGGAGCAGCACCCCGTGAACAACCTGCACCGCGAACTCGCACCGATCTCCGCCGTCGCCTGGGCCGACCTGGAGGAGGAGGCGCGTCGTACGTTCAAACGCCACATCGCCGGCCGCCGCATCGTCGACATGCCCGAGCCCGGCGGGCTCGAACTCTCCGCCGTCCCCACGGGACACGTGGACCCCATCGATCCACCCGCCCCGGGCGTCCAGGCCCTCTCCCGCCGTTCACAGCCCGTCGTGGAGCTGAGGGTCCCGTTCACCGTCGACCGCCGCCAGGTGGACAACGTCGCACGCGGCGCCAAGGACGCCGACTGGGGGCCCGTCAAGGACGCCGCCCGGCAGCTCGCCTTCGCCGAGGACCGCGCCATCTTCGAGGGCTACCCGGCGGCGGGCATCACCGGGGTCCGCGCCAGCTCCTCGAACCCGGCACTGACCCTGCCCCCGGACGTGCGCGCCTATCCGAACACCGTCAGCCAGGCCATCACCGCGCTGCGGCTGGCGGGTGTCGACGGCGCCTACCACCTGGCCCTGAGCGCCGACGCGTACACGGCCGTGAACGAGACCTCCGACCACGGCTACCCGATCCACGAACACCTGGCGCGGCTGCTGGACGGCGACATCATCTGGGCGCCCGCCATCGACGGAGCGTTCCTGCTCTCCAGCCGGGGCGGCGACTTCGAACTGCGCATCGGCCAGGACGTGTCCATCGGCTACCTGTCGCACGACAGCAACGACGTCCGGCTGTACTTCCAGGAGACACTCACCTTCCTGGTCCACACGACCGAGGCGATCGTCGCGCTGGCGGCGCAGCCGCCCACCGCCTGAGCGGGGGAGGGCCGGGCTCCGTCACTTCTCCGGAACCTTGAGCGCGTCCCAGGTCTCCTTGCCCGGGGGCCAGGTGACGGCGGAGCCCGTCCATCCCTTCCCGTGATCCGCCGAGTACTTCCGCTGCCATGCCTCGTACGACGCGATGTCACCCGACCCGAGGGTGTCCTTGCCCGTCGAGGAGCGGTACCTGTCGCATCCGACCGCCACCAGGCGGTCGTGCATCCGGGCCACGATCGCGCTCCTGCGGCCCGCGGTGAACCACGCCGCTCCCGGGAAGGGTTCGTACGTCTTCCCCGCACCGCCCCGCGCGTCGCCCTCGCCGCCCCCGTCGTCCTGGGGGAAGCGCGGCCAACTGCCCGGATCCTGGTGGGTGTTCTCCGGGACCTGCGCGTGCGCGTACCACCCGGCCCTGGAGCGCCAGACCTCTTCGTCGCGGTGCGAGCTGAAATCCGTGGGCCGTCCCAGGGGCCAGACGTCGGGGACACCCCAGGACTTCACCCAGGCGTGCAGGGCGTCCCAGCCCTCGCACGGGGTGTCCTGGAGCGACTCGTACGCCTTCCCGCCCACGACACACCACGGGAAGAAGAGCGCCTCGATCTGGAGGACGACGGAGCCCGCGCGGTTGGTCCGGGTGCCCCCGGCCTCGTCCGCGAGCGATTTGGAGCGTGAGGTCGCGGGCACGAACTGGCAGATCTTCCCGTCGAAGGGGTCCCACAGCACGTGCGGGGCGACGCCCTTGCCTCCTCCGGTGAAGTAGGTTCTCAGCCGGTCGTACGGCACGAGCGCCTGCGGCTTCGCCTCGGTGGCGTTCTTGTCCCAGGTGATGTGGGCGACGGCCTTCGCCGGCCCACCGTCCGTGGGGGCGTGGTCCCTGATGTCTAGTCTCTCGGCGCCGGGCATCCAGAGGTCGGCCATGACGACTCCTCAGGTACGGGATCGGAGGACGGGCCTGCGATTCCATTGAAGCCGAAGAAGCGCCCGAGTTGGCCGGATTTCACCCGATCGAGTGGGGCCGTCGGGCAGGGCGTACGGCCGCCGGAGAGGGCCTGCGGGGGAGCCCCGGCCCAGGTGGGGGAGCCTGGCCGGGGCGGGATCCCTGGCCGATACGGGGGTATGCCGGCCAGGGTGGTCTCACCGCAGGGGGCGGAGGGGCGGTCACCGGGGGCGCGGGACCACTTCCCCTCCGTACCCACATACCGAAGAACGAGTGGCCAACTCCCCGTGTTCCGCTTGACGTTCCGGAACATCTGTGAGCTGCGCCACCCGGCCGCGGGCCCGCCTCCGGGTCGCCGCCGCACAGGCCCTATGACGCCGGCGGTGCCTCCGCGCGGGCGGGGCGGCCGAAACGTACGGGGACGCCCGGCGAGTACAGCACACTCGCCGGAGCCCCCGGCGGCGCGGGCAGCCCACCGGCCGCCAGCAGGTCCTCCCCGCATGCGAGCAGCTCAGCGCGGTGCAGCGGCCAGCGCGGGTGGGTGTTCGGCAGAAACATCGGACGGCCGAGGACGGTGCTGTGCATGCCCCAGCGCGCGGTCAGGAAGTGCTCCAGGGCACTGGGCTCCGCGATCGGTTCCCCGACGCGCAGACCGATCCCGCTGTACGCGCCCCGGGGCCCCGGCCAGCGCCGCCTGCTCGTGTACGTGAGCGTGTCGCCGTCCCGGGCGAAACTCATCCGGGCCCACACGTACGGCAGGTTGAAGGCGGCCCGTCCCACCAGCACGGGGAGGAGCCGGGAGGCGTCCAAGGAACGGAACACGACACCGCGCCGGCCCCGCTCGTCCACCGAGTAGAGACGGACGTTGGTCTCGGGGAAGGTTCCCAGGTACGGCAGGCCGGGCAGCCGGAACCACCCGATGCGGTGCATCCGGAAGGCCACCAGCCCCGCGTAGGCCCGGCCCTCGAAGAGGTCGGGGACCGTGCCGGACGGCAGCAGCGGCGCCACGTCGGCCGGGTCCACCTCCCAGTGGAGGAAGGCGAGATCGAGCCACGACTGGGTGAGCAGCGGGTTCGGCTCGGC
The DNA here is from genome assembly GCF_044744165.1 of Streptomyces sp. NPDC087420. Taxonomy (NCBI): domain Bacteria; kingdom Bacillati; phylum Actinomycetota; class Actinomycetes; order Kitasatosporales; family Streptomycetaceae; genus Streptomyces; species Streptomyces sp. NPDC087420. Next base: position 76,263 of record NZ_JBIUXU010000019.1, on the reverse strand, counting down.
CCGCGGCGGGTCGGGCGTCACCGGCTCCGGAGGAACGGCGGGGGTCGGCATCCCGCCAGCATCGCAGAGGGGACGGTCCGATCACCCGCGGAGGCACGGTCGCGGCGGGCCCGGTCGTGGAGAGCGCCCGGCCCGGTCAGAAGACGCTCACGCCGTAGACGCCGAGCGGTTCGAGGATCGGCTGGTAGTACGTCACCCCGCCCGTCGTGCAGTTGCCGCTGCCGCCCGAGATCAGGCCGATGGCGGTGCTGCCCTGGAAGACCGAGCCGCCGCTGTCGCCGGGCGCGGCGCAGATGTTGGTCCGGCCCAGACCGGAGACGATCCCGCCGGACCCGTAGTTGACGGTCGCGTTGAGCCCGGTGACCGTACCGCAGTGCACGCCGGAGGTGGCGCCGCTGAAGCAGACGGGCTGTCCGGCGACGGCGCTGCCCGCGCCGGTGATGTCCTGGTAGGTGCCGTTGTGCAGATAGACCCTGCCGTCCGCGGCGGCCGGGTTGGAGTGCCGGATCAGGCCGTAGTCGTTGCCCGGGAAACTGGTACCGGCGCGGGTGCCGATGCTCCACGTGGTGCCGGCGTTTGTGCAGTGACCGGCGGTGAGCGCGTACTTCACCCCCGTACTGCTCTGCACGTTGAAGCCGAGCGAGCAGAGGGAACCGCTGGTGGTGATGGCCTCGCCGCCCGCGATGAGCGGGGTGAACCGGCCCGGCGTACGGGTGATCTCCAGCGCGCCCGCCGGGACCTTGACGGCCCTCCTGAGCTTCGTGACCCCGGCCGCGTCCACCGTGCTGTCCACCGTGACGACGACCTTCCCGGCCCCGGCGTCGGCGTGCCACGCCGAACCGGCGACGTCGGCGGTCCGCAGGGAGGCGTCGGCGGCCGCGAACTCGGAGGCGGTCAGGGTCCCGTGGGCCGCCGACGTTTCTTGGGCCGTCGCGGGAGTGGCGAAGGCGGTGGCGGCCAGCAGACCGGACGCGACAGCGATCACGCGGATGCGCCGGGCGATTTTGCTGTTCACAACGTCCTCCGATGATGGGGGGCCAGGGACACGATGGTCCCGGCTGCGCATTTTCCCGGCAAGACACGGAATGAGCCGCGTGGGCGGATCACGCCCCTCCCTGCGGACCGGCCCGGCCAGGACCTGGGACATCGTCATGGAGGGGGAGGGGCGCCCACGCTGTTCGACGGACAGGACGCTACCGCATCGGAGGACCGGTCCCGGGGTCCGCGCGGCGCGTTGGCGCGCCTCGGAGGACCGGTTCCGCCCGGGCCCGTGCCCGGCGCCGCGTCCCGGCCCGCGGGACCGGCGCCGGGCGAGCCGTCAGGCCCGGGGCCGGCTGCCGTTGATGGCGACGCGCCGGCCGTAGCGCGAGTGCGGGAAGTAGTCCCACGTCGCGTGGTGCTGGACACACCGGTTGTCCCAGAACACCAGGGTGTTGGGCTCCCACCGCACCCGGACGTGCAGCATGGGCGTGGTCGCGATGTGCGCGTACAGCATCTCCAGCACCGCCTTGCTCTCGGCGCGCGAGAGCTGCGGGATGTGCGAGGTGTAGGCGCCGTTGACGAACAGCAGTTTCCGCCCGGTCTCGGGGTGGCGGGGGATCACCGGGTGTTCCGACTTGGCCACGACGTATCCGGGCGGCGGGGTGTGCCCCTGCCACGCGATCAGCCCGTCGTGTACGGCGGTCAGGTCGTCCAGGAGTGTCCGTATCGCCGGGGAGAGGCTCTCGTAGGCCAGGTGCATGTTGGCGAAGAGGGTGTCACCGCCGCTGCCCGGCTCCGGGGTGCGGGTGACGTGGAGCATCGAGCCGAGCGACGGTTCGGCGTCGGCGGTGCCGTCGGCGTGCCAGCCCGCCCCGGCGACGGCCCGTGAGTCCTTGGTCGCCACGACCTCCAGGATGTACGGGTCGCCTTCCTCGGGCGCGGGTTCCACGGGGTGCAGATCGCCGAAGTGCCCGGCGAAGCGCTTGTGGTCCTCGCCGGACAGCGTCTGGTCGCGGAACACCAGCACGTGATGGGCGAGGAACGCGCGCTTCACCTCCGTCACCTGATCGTCCGTCAACTCCTTGGAGAGATCGAGGCCGGACACCTCGGCGCCGGTCAGCGGCGTCAGCGGGGAGACGGCGATGGTGTCGTACACCTCCGGCGGCCTGGTGGTGATGCGCTCGATCGCGTCCAGCGCGAACTGTTCCATGACGTCCTCCTGAGTGCTGCGTGGATGAAGGTGCGGTGAGGGCTGTCGACCGGGTGCGAAGCCGCCGCCCCGACCCGACCGGCGCGGGGATCACCGAGCGGGAGGAACCGGGCTCCGGTGGTAGTAGTCCAGTACGGCGTCATCACGCCGGAACTCCTCTCGCGTGGCGGATCGGCCGGGGACGGGCGGAGAGGGAGCGGGTGGGGAGGGGACGGCGGTGGTACGGGGCTCCGGCCGCCACCCGGTCGGCACGCCGAGCCCGGCGAAGAAGTGCCGCATCACCAGGGCCACACCCTCCGGGGTGACCGAGCGCAGGTCCGGCCCGAAGGACGTCCCGCCGAAGGGAAAGCCGGTGACGATCTCGTACGACGGGAAGTAGTCGACGTGGTCGAGTTCCTGGGCGAGCTGCCCCGCGACCGCGCGCAGCACGGACTTGGAGTAGGTGCTCGCGGTGAGGGCGTGACCACCCGTCGCGGTGGCGGTGAGCGGCACGGGCGAGACGGTGAGCAGCACGCGCAGCCCCGGGTTGACGCGCCGGGCGAGCGCGACGGCGGCGGAGAGGTCGCGGTGCACCTCGCTGAACGTGAAGTTGTGGAACACGTGCCGGCCGGCGTCGAACGTGCCGCGTACGGTTCCGGGACACACCGCGTACGTGAGGCCGGTCGCGCGGTCCAGCCACGCCTCGGTCAGGCCCAGGGTGAAGATCAGGCAGCTCGCCCGGGTCACCCCGTCACGTATCGCGGCCAGGGTCGTGCGGCGCGCGTCCCGTACCGCGTCCGGCGTGGCGTATCCGTCGGGCTCGACGGCGGGACGGAACGGATCGTGATGGCGGCCGTCCTCGCTCCAGACCTCGCCGGGTCCCGTGCGCTCCTCCGGAGGCACTTCGCCGGCGAAGGCCCAGGTCAGCCACTGCCGCAGGGCGGCGGCTGTGTAGATGTCGCCGGTGCGGAACGAGAACCGGCCGTAGTGCCGTGCCCGGCTCTCCGCCTCGGTGAGACCGGGCGGCGCGGGCTCCGCGTCGTACCAACGCATGCCCTCCGCCAGCAGGGCGGGCCCGAGGTGCCCGGCGAAACAGGAGCCGGCGGTGAGCACCGGGTCGTCCTGCCCGAGGGTGAACGCCGGCGTCCACAGGCCGGCGACGTGCCTCAGGTCGGCCTCGGCGACGGCGGAGCGCCAGAACGAGCGCGCCGGCAGTGACTCGTAGGGATGCACGAAGGTCTCTTCCTCGGACGAGGGCAGGTCGGGGCGGGGGTGCGGCGGAGTGCGGGTCAGCGGTGGCCGGGGGCGGGGGGCAGGGACGCCGCGTTGACGGCCTCGGCCACGTGCTTCACGTGGGGCGGTTTGACGAGGTCGTAGTGCGTGGTCGCCACACACTCCCAGCGCGAGGGTTCCGGCAGGTACGCCTGCCACGCACGGGCCTGGCTCTCCGGGCGTTCCGGCGAGGGCAGCCCGGGCACCGATCCGCTCGCCAGCCACAGGACGCTGGGCGTGCGGGTCAGCCGTGGCGGTTCGTGGTCCCGCAGGGTGGCGAGGTTGGCCCGGCAGCAGTGCGCGAGCCGCTCGGCGTACGCTTCGGCCTCCGTGCTCGCCGTACTCCGCCCGCCGTCCTCGCCCGCGCCGGCGCTGTCCCCGGCGCTGTTCCCGCCGTCGGCCCCGCCCGCCGGTCCCCGGCCGTCGGCCTGTGCCAGCTCGTGGGCGAACACCGCGCGGATCTCCTCCTCGTCGTAGGCGCCGAGGGCCGGTCCCGCGCCGGGAGGGGGCGGGTCGAGGAGGTACAGCTCGTCCGCGGGCAGGCCCGCGGTCTCCGCCTCGGCCGCCATCGACAGGGCCACCCACGCGCCGAACGACCAGCCCGCCAGCCGCCACCGCCACTCCCCGTGGGGGAAGCGGGCCTCCAGGGCGGCGTGGTAGCGGGCGGCCCGTTCGGTGACGGACCAGGCCGGCGGCTCGGGGTGGAGGAGGGCGGGGTCGGCGATGAGACAGACGGTCAGCTGCGGTTCGAGCGCCGAGACCAGCGCGCGGTACGCCTGGATGTCACCGCCGACCGGATGGATCAGGCAGAGCAGGTCGCGACCCGACCCCGCCTGCCAGACCTCGACGGTCACCGGATCGCCAGGAGAGGGATCGGTGTCCGGGGAGCGGTCGAGCAGCGCCAGTACGTCGTTCAGGCTGACCTGGTGGCTGAGCTGGAACAGCTCCAGTTCCACGTCGTACAGGCGCTTGACCTGGGATATCAGGTCCAACAGGGTGAGAGAGTCCGCACCCAGGTCGTAGAGCGACACGGTGGGGTCGAGCGAGTCGAGACCCAGCAGGCGGCAGACGACGCCGGTCAGCTGCTCGACGGCGGGGGCGGTTTCCCGCGCGGTCGCGGTCGCCGTAGAGGCTGCCGCCGATGCCCCGGACGCCTCGGCGGCCCCGAATGGCCCGGGCTCGTAGAAGGCGTGAGCCTGGTCGACGGCCGTGGTGGACACCATGAGCTGCGGCAGCTGGAGTTCCAGCGCCTGCCCGAAGACCCGCCGGCCCTCCTCCACCGTCAGCCCGACCGCGACGTGCGCCTGGTGGCGGGCGTCCGCGTGCAGGGTGTCCCGGGCCATGCCCACCTCCCGCCACACGTCCCAGCCGATGCCGATACGGCGCGTGGTCTCCGTCTCGCCCGCGCGGTGGCGGGCGAAGCCGTCCAGCACCCCGTTGGCCGCCGCGTAGTCGAGCTGGCCGACGCCACCGAACAGCGTGGCCATCGAGGAGCAGTAGGCCGCGTAGTCGGGTTGATGGTCGGCGATCAGCCGCTCCATGAGCAGCGCGCCGTGCAGCTTGGCCGCCATGGCGTGCCGCATCGCCCGCGCGTCGCGGCGGACGATCAGGCCGCCGGCCCCCGTGCCCGCCGCGTGGACGATGCCTCGCAGCCGGGGGAGGTGGGGCGCGAGCCGGGCCAGGAGTACGTCGGACGGCTCCTCGGCGAGGTCTCCCCCGACCAGGTCGACCCGGTCGGCCCACCGCGCCAGCGTCTCCGGGAGTCGCGGCCGACGCGCCAACAGGACCACCCGGCAGTCGGTCCGCTCCAGCAGCCAGGCCGCGACGGTGGCCCCGATACCGCCGGTGCCGCCCAGGATCAGCTGCACACCGGGTGCTTCCGCGGCACCCGGCCCGGCGGACAGCAGGCCGCCGGACGGGGAGGCGTACGCGGCCGGGGCACTGACGGGCTGTACGGTCTGATGCCACCAGTACCCGTCCCGGAGCGCCAGCCGCCGGGGCAGGACGGCCGAGGTGCCGGCCTCCGCCAGGATCATCGGCAGCACCGAGGCCCAGCCTGCCGGATCGGACCCGGGCAGGTCGAGCCAGTGGGCGGTCACGCCGGTCTCCTGGCGCACCACCTCACCCGCACCGGCCAGCAGGCCCAACTCGGGCCGTCCGACGGGTCCTTCGACCGGCTGGGCGCCGTACGAGACCCACCAGACGCGCACGTCCGGGGACGCGGGCGCCTCGGCCAGGGCGCGCAGCAGCGCGGCGGAGGTGTCCAGGCACGCCCAGCGGGCGCGGGCGAGTGTCTGCTCGCCCACCGCTCCCCCGACGGCCAGCGGCAGCGCGTGCAACCAGTCGACACCACCCCGGGCCACCGGGCCCAGTGCGTCGAGCAACTGCCGTAGCGAGGAGGGGTCGGCGGGGTCGACCTCGTAACGGTCCTCCGCGAGCCGGGCGAAGGTGTCGGCGGCGCTCACGCGGATCACCCGGGCATGGCCCGGCTCGAAGGCCCGCCATGTCTCCGGCTCCGACGGTGTGGCGGTCAGGACCACCAGTACCCGCCCGGAGGCGGTACGGGCCCCGGCCCCGGCGCGGCGCAGCCGTACCCAGCCCGGCTGGTGCAGCCAGTCACCCTCGGGCAGCCGCCGTGGTGTGGTGCCGTCGGACGGCGTCCCGGTGGTGCCGGGCGTGGCGCGGGCGAAGGTGTACTCGGACAGGTCGAAGGCGGGCGGCGGGAAGTCCCACGGTGCCTGGGCCGGCCCGTCGGGCCACCGGACCGACCGGCCCGCCGTCCAGGCGGCGGCCAGGGACCCGGCGGTGTGCTCCCCCGCGCTCAGCGCCCCGGCGGCGGGATCCGCACCCGCACCACCCGCCAGGTCCGGCGCGGCGAAAGCGGCGGTGTCGCCGAGCCCGGCCAACTCCTCGTCACCGGCGGCGACTTCGCGCAACCACGCCACCGCCGCCCCCGCGTCCGCGCACACCGCGGCCGCACGACGGCGCAGTGCCGGCCGACCCGCCTGGAGATGGCGCAGCACCCGCTCGTACGTGCCGGGCTGTGCGGCCAGATGGTCCGCGATCCGGGCGGCGTCGGCGCGCAGGGCGGCCGTACTGCCGCTGGACAGAACCAGACACGGTACGGTCGCCGGCCACGCGACCGCCTCCGTGTCCGCCACCTCCCTCTGCTCCAGGATCAGATGGGCGTTGGTACCACCGATGCCGAAGCTGCTCACCGCGGCCACGCGCGGACGTCCCCCCGGCCACGGCAGGGCCTCCGTCGGGATGTGGAACGGCGCGAGGTCTTCGCCGATCCTCGGATTGATCCGGTGGAAGTCGACGTTGGGCGGGATCAGCCCGTGATGGACGGCCAGCGTGGCCCGTACGAGCCCGACCACCCCGGCGGCGGCGCCGAGATGGCCGATCTGGCTCTTGACCGACGCGAGGGCGCACCGGTCCGGCTCGGCCAGGTCGAACGCCTGGCGCAGCGCGCCGACCTCGACCGGATCGCCCAGCGGGGTGCCGGTGCCGTGTGCCTCGACGTACCCCAGATCGGCGCTGGTGTGACCACTGCGCCGCAGCGCGGAACGGATCACCTCGCGCTGGCCGGCGAGTGAGGGCGCGGCGTAACCGAGCTTGCCCGCGCCGTCGTTGTTGAGGGCCGAACCGGTGATGACCGCGTACACGGTGTCGCCGTCGCGCTCCGCGAGCCGGAGCGGTTTGAGGACCACCACGCCGGCCCCGCTCGCGCCGATCGTGCCGCTCGCGTCGTCGCTGAACGGACGGCAGTGCCCGTCCTTGGAGAAGATGTGCTGCGGCCGGTAGCGGTAGCCATTGCTCAGCTGGGTGTCGACCAGGACCCCGCCGGCCAGCATCACCTCCGCGTCACCCTGGCGCAGCAGGCCCGCGGCGACGTGGACGCCGACCAGTGAACTGGCGCAGGCCGCCTGCACGGTGAAGGCCGGTCCGGTGAGTCCCAGGTGGTAAGCGGCCTTGGTGGCGAGGAAGTCCTTCTCGTGGTGGAGAGCCAGTTGGAAACCGTCCGGCAGGTGCTCCGGGTCGCCTTCGCGCAGCATGGCCTGGAAATAGGTGTCCTCGCCGCAACTGGCGATCAGCCCGACGCGCCGCGCCGCCGGGTCGGTAATGCCCGCGTGCGCCAGCGCCTCCACACAGCTCATCAGCAGATGCCGCTGCTGCGGATCCATCAGCCGGGCCTCCTGCCGGCTGATGCCGAAGCGCCCGGGATCGAAGGCCAGGGGCCCGTCCATCAGGCTGCGGGCGCCCACCAGCCCGTCCGCCGCGTCGAAGTGCTCGATGCCCCGCCCACCGGCCTCGACCATGGCCCAGAAGGCCGCGAGATCGTCGGCGCCGGGAAGCCGTACCGCCATCCCCACCACGGCGATCGGCTCGTCGGACGCGACAGCCGCCTCCCCGTGAGTCACCGCGTCCGCCGGGGACGACCCGCCGTCCACGAAGCCGGCCAGCGCCCGGATCGTGACGTGCTCGAACAGGTCGGGGATGGTGAACCGCAGACCTTCCCCGGCGGTGCAGCGCAGATGGAAGCGCATCAGGTCGAGGCTGGTGGCACCGGCGTCGAAGAAGCGCTGTTCGGGCGCGATCGGCCTGCCGGTCACCGCCTCGAAGAGGTCGGTCAACTGGGCTTCGCGCGAGGAGAGTGCGGGAGCGGTGGAGCGCAGCGCCCGCAGATCTTCGCCGTCGGCGGTCAGGGCCGCCCGGCGGTCGAGCTTGCCGCTGGGGGTACGGGGAAGAGTCCGCACGCGTCGGAAGCGCGCGATCCGTACATATGCGGGCAGCAGGGACGCCAGATGGCCGGCCAGTTCGTCCGGCGACGGCGCCGTGTCGCGGCACTGCAAGCAGGCCACCAGGTCGTCGCCGTCGCGGACGACCACCGCGTTGACGAGGGCCGGGTGCTGGAGCAGGGCGGCCTCGACCTGTCCCAACTCCAGCCGGTGACCGCTGAGTTTGATCTGCTGGTCGTGCCGGCCCAGGTAGTGCAGGACTCCGTCCCGGTCAAAGCTCGCCCGGTCGCCGGTGCGGTAGAAGAGACCGAGGCCGGGCAGTTCGGTGAAGCGCGTACGGTTCAGCTCCTCGTCGCCCAGGTAGCAGGGCGCGGCCATCGGGCCACCGATCAGCAGGTGGCCGGGGCAGCCGGGCGGTACGGCCTCACCGGCGTCGTCGACCACCCGCAGCCACGCGTCCGCCACCGGACGGCCGATGGCCGGGCGGGTGGGCCAGTCGGCCGGATCGCCCTCCAGGCAGAGGCTGCTGACCACATGGGTCTCGGTCGGGCCGTAGTGGTTGAACAGCCGGGCGCCCGGCAGTCCGGCGAACCACCGGCGGATGGCGTCGGTGCACACCAACTGCTCCCCGGCGGTGATCACTTCACGCAGCCGGGAGGGGAAGCGGCCGAGATGGGCGCCGTGTTCGGCGAGGAGCTGGAGAGCCACGTACGGCATGAAGACGCGCTCGGCGCCGGTGGATTCGAGCTGATCCAGCAGCGCGGGGATGTCGTGCCGCCACTCCGGCCGCACCAGATGCAGTTGTCCGCCGCCGCACAGGGTGGTGAAGATCTCCTGGAACGACACGTCGAAGGACAGCGTCGAGAACTGCTGCGTGACCGCCGGCGCCCCCAGGCCGCCGCTGTCGCTCTGCCATTGCAGCAGGTTGCACAGGGTGCGGTCGGGTACCTGCACGCCCTTCGGCGTACCGGTGGAGCCGGAGGTGAACAGGGTGTAGAGCGGCCGCAGCCCCTCGTGGGGCGTCCAGGGGGACGCGGGCGCCGGTGCGGTGGCCAGGGTGACCGGATGGCGTACCAGGCCGGCGGGGGCGACGGCGTCCAACTCCCTCTCCCCGCCGGGGGGTAGCAGGACGCACAGCGGGTCCACCTGGTCGAGGATCTGCCGCAGCAGCGCCGGTGGATAAGCCGGGTCCAGCGGCACGATGGTGACGTTCAGACGTGCCAGCGCCAGGAGCGCCACGACGTGTTCGGCCGAGGGCCCGAGATGCAGCGCGACACAGCGCGGGCGGGTGTTGTCCGGCGACAGCGCGTACCGGTCCCGCACCTCCGTGGCCAACGCCGAGGCGTGCGCGTCGAGTTCGGCGTAACTCAGCGTGCGGCCACCGGTCGTCACCGCCGGGGCGGCGGGTGTCCGGCGGACCTGGCGGGCGAATCCCTCGGCCACGGTGGTGAAGGCGAGTGGCGCCGACGGGCCCTTGCCCGCGTCCGCCAGACCGCGCCGGTACGGGGCCACCAGCGCGCCGAGGGTGCCCGTACCTCCCTCGTCGAGCCGGTCCAGACCGTCACGGAACAGGCGGGCCACGGCCTCGGCCTCGGCCGGTTCGAAGTGGTCGTCCGCGTACTCCCACAGGCAGTCGAAGCCGGCCTCGTGCTCCACGACGGACAGCGTCAGCGGGCACTTGGCCTCGACGGGCCGGGGCCATACGGGACGGATCGCGCGGCCCGGCAGAGTGAGCGCGCCGAACTCGGTGTTCTCCAGTACGAACATGAAGTCGAACGGAGGCCCCTCGGCGCGGAATGGGTGGTCGGCCAGGGCGTCGGCGAGCACCACGTCCTGCCGCTCGAGCACCGCCTGCGCTGCCGCGCCCTGCCGGAGCAGTTGGGCCCGCAGTTCCTCGTGCGGGGCCAGGGCGACCGGGAGCAGCACGGTGTTGGCGAACATGCCGACCCCGGCCTCGAACTCCCGCACCGGCCGGTTGGCCACCGGGCTCGCGATCAGGGGGTGGGCGCGGCCGGTCACGCCGTACAGACTCCAGGCGAACACCCCCAGCAGGAGCTGGAACCGGGTGAGGCCCAGCTCCGCGCCCAGCCGGTCGAGCGAGGAGCGGCGGACCAGGTCGAGGGACGTGTGCAGCAGCCGCCCCGTCGGGCGGTCGCCGTCGCGGATCGGCCGCAGGGGCGCCGCCACGTCCTCCACCGTCTCGTAGTGGGCGCGCAGGGCCGCGCGCTGGTCGCGGTAGGGCTGCCGGGTGAACCACTCCGCCTGCCAGGCGGCGAAGTCCAGGGGGGTGGGCACCGAAGCGTCGTCATGCGGCGTTTCGCGGTCCCCGGCGTCCGCGCCGGGCAGTACGGCGGCGTAGTCGGCCGACAGCTCGCGGAAGAGGACGTTCAACGACCAGCCGTCGACCGCGATGTGGTGCAGGTGCAGCAGCAGTACGTCGCTGTCCGGCAGCCACCGGGCCCGCAGCATGCGCGGCTCGGCCAGATCGAAGGGCTCGGCGAAGAAGCGGTGGGCGGGGACGCGCCAGCCGTCCCCGTCGGGCTCGGACGCGGGTGGTTCCGCGCCCGCCGACGAGTCCGTGTCCACGGACACGCGGGAGTCCGCGCGCACCCCCGGGTCCGCCACCCACGGGTCGTACGCCTCCGCCACCTCCTGGTACAGCCCCTCAGGCGTGGCACGGAACCCCGTCCGCAGAGCGGGATGCCGGGCCACCGACCGCCGCAGCGCCTCGCGCAGCGCCGCGAGGTCGGGTGCGCGGTCGAGCTGGAAGGCCAGCGGAACGCCGTACGCGCGGGACTCCGGGTCACGCTGCTGGAGCAGCCACAACCGCTGCTGCTCCGACGTGGCCGGGGCGGAGCGCGCGCCGGCCGGGGCAGGCACCGGCGGATGCGGCGCCGCCTCGGCAGCCGGGCCCGGCGCGATCGCCGCCGCCAGCTCCGCGAACGTCGCCCTGAGCACCAAGGACGCCGGCAGCTCCCGGCCCCAGAGGCGGCGGACCTCGAAGCGCAGCCGCAGGGCCTTGAGCGAGTCGCCCCCGTGGGGTATCCACCGGTCGTCGGGGCGCAGATCCGGCACGCCCAGGATCCGGCCCGCGAGGTCGAGGACCTCCCGCTCCCCGGCGGTCGCCGGAGTACCGGTGGTGGCGTCGGGCCGCCACGGTTCGTCGTCGCGCGCCAGCAACGCCCCTTGATCCACCTTGCCGTTGGCGTTCAGTGGCAGCGTCTCGACCCGGTGGATCCGGTGGGGCCGCATGTACGGCGGGAGGCCTGCCGACAGATGCCGGTCGAAGTCCTCGTACGACAACTCGGCCCCGAACACCACATGGGCGAGCAGCTCGTTCGTCCCCAGTTCCGGGTCGCGGCGGGTGCAGACGTAGGCCTGCCGCACCGCCGGATGGGCCACGATGTGCCGTTCCAGCTCGCCCGGCTCGATCCGGAAGCCCCGTACCTTCACCTGCCGGTCGGCGCGACCGACGTACACAACGAGCCCCGCGCCGTCGCGCCGTACGAGGTCGCCGGTGCGGTAGTGGCGGACGTGTCCGCCGTCGAGCCAGGGGAGGCGGACGAAGCGGCGTTCGGTCTCGTCCGGCAGGTTGCGGTATCCGGCAGCCAGACCGTCCCCGGACAGGTGGAGCTCGGCCACCTCACCCGGGGCGGCGGGCCGCGACCCGTCGGCCACCAGCACCGCCCCGGTGTCCGGCAGGGGCCGCCCGATCGGCACGACATCTCCGTCGAAGTCGCGCGGGACGGGGTGGCAGAGGGCGAACGTGGTGGTCTCGGTGGGCCCGTAGACGTTGTGAAGCCGCGTCGAGGACGACGTGTTGTGCCGGTACCAGCGGGTGATCAGCCGGGCGTTGAGCTGCTCACCGCCCACCAGCACCTGCCGGGCCCCGGCGAAGCACGCGGGCTCCTCGCCGACCACGGCGTTGAACAGGGCCACCGTCACCCACACGGTGTCGACGCGCTCGCGCAGCAGCGCCCCGGCCAGCAGACGCGGGGTCTGTACGGTCTCGTCGTCGAGGATCACGCAGCAGCCGCCGGTCAGCAGCGGCACCCACACCTCAAAACTCAGCGCGTCGAAAGCGGGGTTGGACAGGCAGGAGTAGCGCGCCCCCTCGTCCAGGGCGAGGTAGCCAGGACGTGCCAGCCGCAGGATGCCGGCGTCCCGCACCTCGACGCCCTTGGGCCGGCCCGTCGTTCCCGACGTGTAGAAGAGGAACGAGACCGGTGCGCCGGCCGGGAGCGCGGGCTCCTCACCGGTGACCGGGCGCTCCCGCAGCAGCTCGCCCGCCGCCAACGGCACGACGTCCGGGGGAAGTTCGGCGGGAGCGCTCCCGCCATGCACCAGCACGGTGCTCGCCGAGTCCTCCAGGATGTGCCGCCGCCGCTCGGGCGGGCTCTGGACGTCGAGCGGCACCACCACCGCGCCCACCCGCAGGATGCCGAGCATGACGCACACCAGCTGCCAGGAGCGCGGCAGGCACACCGCCACCGCCTGCCGGGGCCGTACACCCCGGTCACGCAGGGCCGCGGCGACGGCCGCGCTCGCCGTGTCGAGGGCCGCGTAGTCGAGCACCCGGTCCCCGTCCACGACGGCGGTCGCCGCCGGGGTGCGGCGCGCCCGCGCGAGGACGGACCGGGCGAGGCCCTGGGGCACGGCGCCGGCCGGGAGCTGTTCGGCGGTGTCGGTGAGGTGGTCCATGTGGTCCATCACGCCTCCCGTGCCGGGCGGACCAGAGAGGGCCCGCCCGGTCGCCCGGCAGGCGGTGGGGGCGCCGCGAAGCGGGCCAGTTCGTCCTCGATCACGTCGGCCACCCGCAGCACTTCGGCGCTCTCCAGCATCTCCCAGTGGTCACAGTCGACCGGCTCGACGTGGAAGCCGCCGAGCGCCCGGTGCTCCCAGAACGCGCGCACGGCGTCCGTGAGCGGCGTGTGGTGGCCGCCCTCGACGGCCTGCACCAGGACGAGCCTGGCCCCGGACGGCGCCGGGACGTGCGTGCGGGCGGTCATCCGGTTGTGGTTGTAGACATGGAAGTACTGCTCGATCTGCTCGTCGTCGATTCCCGGGTACATGCCGTTGAACTTGACGAGTTTGTCGCGGAATTCATCGATCTCCACCGGCGCCAGCGCGGCCCGGTCGGCGGGATCGTCGGTGGCCTGGGTGTCGAGCAGGACCACACTCACGTCCCTCTTGCCCGAAGCGGCCAGGCGGCGCGCCATCTCGTGGGCGACCAGACCGCCGTACGACAGCCCGCTGAGGACGAGCGGACCGTCGAGCAGCGGCTCGACGAGCGCCAGATACGCCTCGGCCATGGCCTCGACCGTCGGGAGGAACGTCTCGCCGGGGTTCACCCCGGGCGACTGGATGCCGTAGACGCCGTAGCTGTCCGGCAGGGCCTTGGCGAGCGACAGGTAGCAGAAGGCGGTGCCGCCGGCGGGATGGACACACACCACCCGGCGGCGTCCGTCACCCTCCCGGAACGCGATGAGATTGCTCGGCGGCCGTCCTGATGCCCCTTGCCGCAGCCGGCCGCCCAGCGCCTCGACGGTCGGGTGGAGCATGATGTCGCGGATCGGCAGCATCTCGCCGAAGGACTCACGGATCGCATGCGCCAGCTTGATGGCCGACAGCGAGGTGCCGCCGATGTCGAAGAAGCTGTCGTGGACGCCGATGTCGGCGTGCAGCAGGATGTCCTGCCATATCTGATAGAGCGTCAGCTCGATGTGGTCGCGGGGACTGGCCTGGTTGACCTGTACGGGGGCGTCGGTCCGCGCCAGCCGCAGTAGCGCCTCCCGGTCGAGCTTGCCGTTCCGGCTCAGCGGCAGGGAGGGGAGTTCGGCGAAGAGCGCGGGGACCATGTAGTCGGGCAGCCGCTCCGACAGGGCGGCACGCCACTCGTGCGGCCGGCGCGCCGCCGTGTCCCCCCGTCCGATGCCGGCCACCAGCCTCAGCTCGCCGGTGGCGTCCCGGTCGGCGAGCACGGCGGCCTCCCGCACCCCGGGCAGCGCCAGCAACGCCGCCTCGATCTCGGCCGGTTCGATCCGGAAGCCCCGCAGCTTGATCTGGTCGTCGCCGCGCCCCACGTACTCCGCGTTGCCGTCGGGCAGCCTGCGGGCCAGGTCGCCGGTACGGTACATGCGCGCGCCGGGCACGAACGGATCGGCCACGAACCGCTCCGCGGTCAGGCCGGGCCGGTTCAGGTACCCCCGGGCCAGACTCGCGCCGCTCAGGTACACCTCACCGGTCACCCCGGCGGGCACCGGCCTGAGCCGCTCGTCCAGCAGGTGGAGGCGGGTGTTGCCCACCGGCCGGCCGATCGGGCACTGCCGCCCCGACGGCCCCGGGTCGAGGTACGCGGTGCTGTACAGCGTCGTCTCGGTCGGCCCGTACCCGTAACAGATCCGCAGCCCGGGCAGCGCCTCCCGCATCCGGTGCAGTGCCGCCTCCGGGAGGGACTCCACTCCCGTGAGCAACTGCCGCAGGCGCAGGCCCTCCAGGCGGGTGCCGGGGGACTCGTCGATCCATCTGACGTACGACGGCGGGAGGAACGCCTGGACGATCCGGTGCTCACGCAGCCAGCCCATCAGCGCCTCCGGGTCGCCCCGCAGGTCGTCGGGGACCACGTGCAGGACGGCCCCGGTGGTGAGCGGCAGGAGGATCTCGTGCACGGACGCGTCAAACCCGGTGCTGGACCAGGCCGAGGCCGCCTCGCCCGGTGTATCGCCCATCCGCGCGTGCCAGTTGTCGAAGAGATTGATGACACTGGCGTGCGTCACCGCCACCCCCTTGGGCCGGCCCGTCGACCCCGACGTATAGATGACATAGGCGAGTTGGGAGGACGACACCCCGATGCCCGGCGCGTCGTCCCGCTGCCCCTCGGCCTCGACCGACGCCAGCGCGTGCCAGCCCTCGGGAGGGGTGTCCGCATCGCTCAGTACGAGGGCGGGTACGGCGTCCTCCACCATCGCGGCCAACCGCTCGGCGGGCTGGCCGGGGTCGAGCGGCAGATAGGCGGCGCCCGCCTTGAGGATGCCGAGGACACCCACCACCAGCTCCACCGACCGTCCCGCGTGCAGGCCGACCACCTGGTCCCGGCGGACACCGCGGCCGATCAGCGCGTGCGCCAGCCGGTTCACGCGCCGCTCCAGGGTGGCGTAGTCGAGCCGTTCCCCGGCGCGGACCAGTGCCGGCCCGGCGGGACGGACCCGTACCTGCTCCTCGAACCGCTCGACCAACCCGCCGCGCGAGGACGGCGGCAGAGCCTCCGGACCCTCGGTGGCGTCCCAGTCCGCCAGGAGCCGGCGGCGCTCGTCCGCGTCGACGAGCCCCAGGTCCGCGACCTCGCGGTCGGGATGCCCGGCCATCTCGGTCAACACCTGCCGCAGGTGGCCCGCGTACCGCTCCGCCGTCGCACGGTCGAACAGGGCGGAGGCGTAGTCGAGATAGCCGATCACCCGGCCGTCCGTCTCGGCCAGCGACAGCGAGAGGTCGAACTTGGCCGCCGCGTGCGGGATGCCGACCGGATCGACCTCGATGTCCGGCAGCTCCAGCAGGCCCTTCCGCGAGGGCTGCCAGGCGAACATGGTCTGGAAGAGCGGGGTGTGGGCGACGCTGCGCGGCGGATTGACCAGCTCCACCACCCGGTCGAACGACACGTCCTGGTGGTCCAGGGCTCCCCGTACGACACCGCGCACGCGCCGCAGCATGTCCGCGGCCGTCGGTGAACCGGACAGATCGACGCGCAGGGGAAGGGAGTTGACGAAGAAGCCGATGATGCCTCCGACATCGCCGCGCCGGCGGTTGGCCGTCGGCGTCCCCACGACCAGGTCGGTCTGCCCGGTCAGCCGGGACAGCACAACCGACCAGCCCGTCAGCACGGCGACGAACAGCGTGCCGCCGTTGCGCCGCGCGAGGCCCCGGAGGGCGGTGGTCAGCTCCTCGTCCAGGGCGACCCGTACCCGGCCACCGCGATAGTCCTGCTCGGCGGGGCGGGGCCGGTCGGTGGGGAGGGTCAGCAGGGGCGGGGCCCCCGCCAGGTGCTCCTTCCAGTACGCGGCGTGCGAGGCCGGTTCCCCGCCCGACGCCGCTGCCTCCGCCTCCGCCTCCGCGCGCTGGCGGCGCGCGTAGTCGGCGTACTGCGCGGCCGGGGGAGGCGACGGATCGTCCGCACCGCGGACGAAGGCCGCGTACACCGGCCCGAGTTCACGGAGCATGATGTCCATCGACTGTCCGTCGAAGACCGTGTGATGCATCGTCAGCAGGAGGACGTGCTCGCGCGCCCCCAGCACAACCAGCCGCCCCCGCACCAGTGGCCCCCGGCTCAGGTCGAACGGGGTGGCGGCCTCCTCCCCCTGGAGGGCGGCCACCCGTTCCTCCGCGTCGGCGCACCCCGTCAGGTCGTCCACCACCAGGGTGTAACCGGTGTCCGGCGGATCGATCCGCTGGAACACCTCCCCCTCCACGGCGACCAGCCGGGTGCGCAACGCCTCGTGCCGGGACACCAGCGCGTCGAGCGCCCGGCCGAGCACCGCCCGGTCCAGCGGGCCCCGCAGCCGGTACGCCATCGCCTCGTTGTACGCCTGGCTCGCGCCCCGCATCTGGGAGAGGAACCACAGCCGCTGCTGGGCGAGGGACGTGACAGCGGTCACGGCGGAGTCGGTGATCACGGCGGAGCTGTTCGCCGGCTTCGACCGCTGGGGGAGGGAGACATGGGGGGATTCTGTCGCCGACAAAGCTGGCTCTTTCCCGTCTGGGGGAGTGGGGTACGTACGAGAGAGTCAGAGGTACGAGAGAGTCAGAGGAACGCGCGCCTCACGATGACCGGCCCGGCCGCGGGGCGGGCGACGACATCGTTGCCATCGCGTAAAGGATCACGTGCGTTCTCCATGGGACGACCTTCTTCCCGCTTCCTGAAGAGTCGTACGAAAGACGGACGCAAGGCGGACACGGGCCGTGGGGAGGCCGCGTCCGCCCTCCGGTGGCCCGGGGGCACCGTGATGATCGATCAGCTGTTGAGGACCTGTCAATGGTGCCCGGGGGGAGGCTGGTTCGGCGGCAAAGAATGAGCAATGCATGGGCTTCCCGACATCCGCGCACCACCGCCCGATGGCATGCTGTCCCCACCCGACCAGGCGCTTTCCGCTTGGGTGTGCGTGAGTTCCGGATGAGAACCGCCACGGCGGGCGCCGCGCTGCCGGGTGGCCGTCCTCCTGCCCCGGTGGCCGTCACGGAGCGGAGGTGGCGCAGCCCATGGGGGCGACGGCCCGATACGGCCGCTACGGAGCGTGTGTAAGGTAAGCCTCGCCTTATATGAGCGAGGAGAGCAGCGTGCGTACTTTCCGGTGGAAAGCGGTCGTGACCGTGTCCCTCATCGGGGGACTGCTGGCCGGATGTTCGTCCGGGACCGACGGCGGAGACGGCGGCGGCAGCGGATCCGGGGACACAAAAGCCGCGGACGGCACCCGGAACCTCGTGGCCGGCGCCTCGGCGGGCCCGTCCGCCGCGCCCAGCGCCATGGCCGCCGGCATGGGGGCGAAGGCCGCCGACGGCGTCTTCCCCCGGACCGTCGGGCACTTCAAGGGCACCACGACGATCAAGGAGACACCCGGGCGGATCGCCGTGCTGAGCACCGGTCAGCTCGACGACCTGCTCTCCCTCGGCCTCGTGCCCACGGCCACCACCCGCGCCGACAACGCCGGGCTCGTACCGGACTACCTCAAGGACACCTTCCCGCGGTACGGGCAGAAGCTCGGGAAGATGACCGACGTCGGGACCAGGGCCGCGCCCAACCTGGAGACGCTGGCCGCCGCCCAGCCCGATCTGATCCTGGCCAACGACTCCCTCGGGGACCTCTACCCCAAGCTGTCGAAGATCGCGCCCACCGTGGTGACCAAGGGCCAGGGCATCAACTGGAAGCGGGACCTCCTGCTGGTCGGTGCCGCGGTCGGCAAGGGCGAACAGGCCCGGAAGACGCTGGACGACATCGCCACGGACGTTGCCGCCCAGGGCGAGAAGCTCGGCGGCGCGAACACCGCCGTGTCCATGGTGCGCTTCACGTCCGACCGCACCCGGATGTTCGGCGTCTCCTCCTTCACCGGCTCGATCGCCGTCGACATGGGCCTCGGCCGCCCCGGGGCGCAGCGGTTCAACGCCATCTCGGAGGACATCAGCGCGGAGCGCATCGACCTCGCCGACGGCGACTGGATCTTCTACTCGGTGCAGGGTGACCCCGGCAAGACGGACTCCGGGAGTGTGCTCGCCGGGCCCCTGTGGAAATCGATGAAGGGCGTCAAGGCCGGTCACGCCGTCAAGGTCGACGACGACCCCTGGTACCTCAACGCCGGACCGACCGCCGCACGCATCGTCGTGAAGCAGCTCGCCGACACGATCGGCTCGTGACAGCGGTCCGCCCGGCCGAGCGGGGAACCCGTACCCGTGAACCGGGTTCCCGGACCCGTCGTACGGCATCCCGAGCCGCGTCCCGTACCGCGTGGCTGGCCGCCGCCCTCGTCCTCACCGTCGCCGTCTGCGCGCTCAGCCTCGCCGTCGGCACCCGGCCCGTGCCCCTGCCGGCCGTCGCCGACGCTGTGTTCCACGGCGGCACGTCACCGGACGCGCTGGTCGTGCGGTCGCTGCGCCTGCCCCGTACCGCCGTCGGCCTCACCGCGGGCGCGGCCCTCGGCCTCGCCGGGGCGGCGCTCCAGGCGGTCACCCGCAACCCGCTCGCGGACCCCGGCATCCTCGGACTGAGCCAAGGCGCCGCCGCCGGCGTCGTGTTCGCCGTCTCCCTGGGCCTGGCGAGCGGATTCGACGGGTACGTCTGGTACGCATTCGCCGGAGCCGTGGCCGCCGCCTGCGTCGTGTACGCCCTCGCGACCCGCGGCCGGGGCGGCGCCTCGCCCGTCAAGCTGGCGCTGGCCGGTACGGCGCTGTCCGCGATGGTCGCGGGCGGCACCACCGTGGTCCTGACGTCGAGTTCGGCCACGCTGGACCAGTTCCGCTTCTGGCAGGTGGGCGCGCTGAGCGGTCGCGACGCCGGGACCGTCGGGCAGATGCTGCCCTTCCTGGTGGCCGGCGCGCTGCTGGTCCTCGGCTCCGCCCGTGGTCTGGACGCCCTGGCACTCGGCGACGAGACGGCCCGCGCGCTCGGCCACCAGGTCCCGCTCGTACGGATCTGCGCGGCGCTCGGCGCGACCGTGCTCACGGCGGCGGCCGTCGCCGCTTCGGGGCCGATCGCGTTCATCGGGCTCGCCGTGCCGCACCTCGCCCGGCGGCTGGTCTCCGGCGGCCACCGCTGGATGCTCCCGCTGTCCGCGCTGCTCGGCTCCTGCCTGCTGCTCGCGGCCGACGTGGCGGGGCGCGTCGTCCGCGCGCCGGCGGAGGTCCCGGCCGGGGTGATGACCGCGCTCGTGGGCGTGCCGGTGCTGATCGTGCTCGTACGCCGCAAAGGGGCGGGCACATGAGGACCGACGTCTCGAACCGGCCCCCGGCCCCGCCGCCCGGCCGGGACACCGCCACCCCGGTCACCCTCCGTCCGCACGCGGCCGGACTGCGCGTGCTGCGCCGCCGCCGCTTCTCCCTTCTCCTGCATCGCCGTTCGGCCGTGGTCGCCTGTGTGCTGCTCGTCCTGCTGGCGGCCGTCCTCGCCGCCTCGGCGAGCGTCGGACAGACCTATGTGCCGCCCGCCGAGGTCTGGCGCGTGCTGCGCGGCGAGCCGAGCCCGTACTCCCTGGTCGTGGGCGAGCTGCGGGTACCGCGCATCGCACTCGGCGCCCTGGTCGGCGCCGCGCTCGGCGTCTCCGGCGCGCTGGTGCAGACGGTGACCCGCAATCCCCTCGCCAGCCCCGACGTCATCGGGGTCGGGCACGGCGCCGCGGCCGCCACCGTGCTGGCGCTCGCCACCGGAACCGTCGCCTCGCCCGGGGCGCTCCCGGCCGTGTCGGTGGCCGGCGGTCTCGGCGCGGCGGCTCTCGTGTACGCCGTCGCGTGGCGGCGCGGCATGCGGACGAGCAGCTTCGTGCTGACCGGCGTGGGCATCGGGGTCGCGCTCTCGGCCGTGGTGCAGCTCTACCTCACCGAGAGCGAACTGGGCGCCGCCGAGCAGGTCAAGCTGTGGCTCACCGGCAGCCTCAGCGGACGCGGCTGGGACCAAGCGGTCCCCCTCGCCGGTGTGGTGGTCCTCTGCCTGCCCGGCCTGGTGTGGGCGAGCCGCGCCATGCGGCCGCTCGGCCTGGACGACGACACCGCCGCCGGGCTCGGGGTACGGGTGCGGCGGACCCAACTCGGCCTGACCGCCCTCGGCGTGATCCTCGCGGCCACCGCCACGGGCGCCGCGGGGCCGATCGGCTTTGTCGCGCTCACGGCCCCGCAGCTGGCCCGGCGCCTCACCCGTACCCCCCAACTGCCGCTCCTCGGGTCGGCGTTGACGGGCGCGGTCATCGTGGTCGCCGCGGACCTCGCGGCCCGTACGCTGGTGCCCCCGCTGGAGATCCCCGTCGGGGCGCTCACCGCGCTGGTCGGAGGCCCGTACCTGCTGTGGCTCCTGGGGCGCCCGGGACGGTCGTAAAGCTGTCCGCGCTCGCCCCGGCACGCGGCGGGAAACGCCAATCGCGGCCCGAGAGGGAGGCGCGGCCGGCGGGGTGCTCGACCGGGGGACCCCAGAGCGTCGCTCCATCCCTGGGGCCGCCGCCGCGACCATGATGTGCTGCATGAATACGATCGACTACCTGGCCGGAACGGACACCGTGCACATCGCCACCGAGCGGGAGGACGGGGGTGAGGTCGAGACCCCGATCTGGGCGGTTGTCGTGGACGGCGTGCCGTACATCCGCAGCGGCTACGGCGACGGATCGAAGTGGTACCGCCGCGTGCAGCGCACCGGCCGGGCCGCCTTCGTCGACGGCTCGCAGCGCTACCCCGTGACGGTCGAGAACCTGGACGACGAAGCCGTCATCGGCAAGGTCGACGAGGCGTACCGGGCCAAGTACGCCCGCCAGGCCGCGGCGCTGGACCAGGTGGTCGCGCCGCAGGTGCGCGAGTACACCATGCGGATCACTCCGCAGTGAGTGCGTGAGGAGTGAGTGCGTGACGTACGTGATCAGGTGAGCGGTGGGGACGGCCGGCCCGGACGCCGCTCAGCCGCCCCCCACCGCTCAGCCCACGGTCCACGCGTGGAGCTGGCGGGCGATCTGCGCGACCCCCACCGTCCCCGCGGCCGTGTCACGGACCAGGACGGGCGCCGCCTTCGGCTCGTAGTCGAGGCGGTGGCCGTACAGGGAGAGGAACGCCTCCGTGGCGTGCCAGGCGAACGCCTCGTTGGAGTGTTCGAGGCAGGGCAGCTTGACGAGCGTCTGGAGCAGGGCCGCGGCCTTGAGGTGGTGCGAGCCGTAGATGTCACGGTCCATGGCCCGCGCGTGGACGCGCGCGACGGCCGCGTGGAGCGGGCCGTAGTCGTCGACCTGCGGATCACGGGGGAGCAGCTCAGCGGCGTGCAGCAGGTACGAGACGTCGATCTGTGGTTCCGGCTCACTCACGCGGCGTGACCCTGTTCCCGCCGCGCCAGTTCCTGGCGGGCCTGCTGGTCCGCGGACCGCTGCTCGGGCGTGGGGTCGATGCTGCTGGGCTCGGCGTCGAAGGCCGCGCCGCTCCGGGCCATCGACGTCTTGAAGCCGTCGAGGAAGGTGTTCTCGACGGCGGTGGCGCGCTCGTAGGCGGCGGACAGGATGTACTCCTGCATGCTGATCCCCGCGGCCTTGGCCGCCGCCGCGATGGCGGAGCGCTGCCGTGGGTCGGGGAAACGCAGGCTCATGGCTCCTTTGGACTCACTCATGGTATCGAAGCTACCACTGATACCAAGCGGGAGGGGAGAGGGGAGATCGGGGGCTGCGAGCATGGTGACCACCCGTTCGCCGAGAAGGAGCTGACGATGACAGCGGTACGGACCGTACGGTTCCCCTCCGGGGTGGAGGTTCCGGCACTTGGACAGGGCACCTGGCACATGGGCGAGGATCCCGCGCGGCGCTCCGAGGAGATCGCCGCGCTTCGGAGGGGCCTGGACCTGGGGCTGACCGTGATCGACACGGCGGAGATGTACGGAAGCGGCGCCGCCGAGGAACTGGTCGGCGAAGCGATCCGAGGCCGGAGGGACGACACGTTCCTCGTGAGCAAGGTGCTCCCGTACAACGCCGACAGGAGGGGTACGGCCGAGGCCTGCCACGCGAGCCTGCGCCGCCTGGGGACCGACCGGATGGATCTCTACCTGCTGCACTGGCGGGGGAGCGTGCCCCTGCACGAGACCGTCGAGGCCATGGAAGCACTGGTGTCGGAGGGCAGTATCGGTGCCTGGGGGGTGAGCAATCTGGACGTCGACGACCTCGCGGATCTGCCCGCCGGCGCCCACCTGGAGACCGATCAGGTGCTCTACAACCTCAGCAGGCGGGGCCCGGAGTTCGACCTCTTTCCCCGTTGCCGGGAACTCGCCGTCCCGATCATGGCGTATTCACCGGTGGAACAGGGCCGGCTCCTCGGCCACAAGACGCTGAACGCGGTGGCCGCCGCTCGCGGCGCCTCGCCCGCCCAGGTGGCCCTGGCCTGGGTGCTGCGCCGGGACGACGTGGTCGCGATCCCCAAGGCGTCGACCGTCGCGCATGTCGAGGAGAACCACGCGGCCCTGGACATCCACCTGACGGACGACGATCTCCGTACCCTCGACCGGGCCTTTCCCGCCCCGGTCCGCAAGCGGTCCCTCGACGTGCTGTGAGGTGGTGGCCGCCCCCTCAGGACTCCTCGTGTGCGGAGAAGGCGCGTTCGCGTCAGGCTGATGAGAGGACCCACAGCCCACGTCACGGGAGAGGCCTGACCATGTCGCTGATCAATCGCAAGGATCTCGGACTGCTGGCCGTCCGGCTCGGTACGGGAAGCGTGCTCGCCGCGCACGGTTCGCAGAAGCTCTTCGGCTGGTTCGGCGGGGCCGGAATCGAAGGCACGGCCAAGGGCATGGAGCAGATGGGCTTCCGGCCCGGCCGGCAGAGCGCGATCGCGTCGGGGCTCGGTGAGGTCGGCGGCGGCGTGCTGCTCGCACTGGGACTCGCCACCCCGATGGCCGGCGCGGCCGCCGCGGGGGCCATGGCGGGAGCCGCTTCGGTCCACGTGCCGTCGGGATTCTTCGCCCACCAGGGCGGTGTCGAGCACCCGGCCTTCCTCGGCTATGTCGCGGCGTCGCTCGGGCTCGCCGGTCCCGGTCGCTACTCGCTGGACCACTTCACCAGCCACAAGCTGGACCGCCCGCTGTTCCTGCTGCTGGCCTTCACGGCCAGCGCGGCCGCGGCGACCGCCGTGGTCGGCCGGCGCACGGCGGCACTGGCGGCGGAGAGGCTGGACGCGGACGAGGACGCCGACGCCGACGCGGACGGTGGAAGGCCGTAGGCGAAGGGGTTATGGAGGTGTGTGCGGGAGGGGAACGTGTGCCGGGGGCGTCGGGATAACATGCGGCCGCTGAGTCAATGGGCGGGGGCTGTGTGGTGGGCGATGTGTTGCTGGCCGGGCGTTATCAGCTGCGGCGGCTGGTCGGGCGCGGCGGGATGGGCGAGGTGTGGGAGGCGTTCGACGAACGGCTCGGACGCGCCGTCGCCGTCAAGGTCGTCTCGCTCCTGGCGGGCGGCGGCAGCGCGGCCGGTGAACTGCGTGCGCGCTTCCTGCGCGAGGCGCGGATCACCGCGGCGCTCGAACACCCCCGCATCGTGGCCGTCCACGATCTCGGAGAGACGGTCACGGCAGAGGGCAGCGTGCCGTTCCTGGTGATGGAGTTCCTGCGGGGCAACGGGCTGGAGACGGTCGTACGCAGCGGTCCGGTGTCCGGGCAGGAGGCCGCGCGGTGGGGCGCGCAGATCTGCGACGCGCTGGCCGAGGCACACGCCGCCGGCATCCTGCACCGTGACATCAAGCCGGCGAACGTGTTCGTCACGGCGAACGGCGGGGTGAAGGTACTAGACTTCGGGATCGCCCGCGCCGCGGATCCCTCGGGCACGGGTGACCTGCTGACCCGCACGGGCGTTGTCGTGGGGACGGCCGCCTACATGGCGCCGGAGCAGGCCCGCGGCCGCCCCGAGGAACGCAGTGACCTGTACGCCGTGGGATGCCTGCTCTTCGAACTGCTCACCGGTACGCTGCCGTTCAGCGCTCCGGACACGCTGGGTCATCTCACCGCGCACCTCAACGACACGCCCCCGGCACCGAGCAGCGTCCTGCCCGGTGTCCCGGCCGTGTGGGACGAACTCGTCCTGCGGCTGCTGGAGAAGGAACCCGCCCGGCGATTCACGTCGGCCGCGGAGCTCGGAGCGGCGCTTCGCGCGTTGTACGGGCACCCGCCCCGGGTGCCCGCGCGGCGCACGCCGACGGTCGTGGATCCGGGCGGCCCGCCCCCTCAGCCCTCCCCGGGCGCCACGACGGCTTCGGCTCCTGAGCCCCCACGTCCGCCCGCGCTCACCCGGCGCGGCGCACTGCGGTGGGGCGCGGGAGTGGTGGCGCTCGGAGCCGTCGGCACCGCGGCCGGCCTGTATCTCACCCAGGAACCGGGCAAGGGCCCGGTCGCCTGGTCGCAGAGCGTCGGAGACGGCCAGAAGCTCGACAGGAACGACCCCACGTCGATCGTCAGCGATGGCCGCTGGTACGTGGCCGGCGGCAACGACCCGGTCATGGTGCACGCGTTCGACACCGCCCGGGGCAAGCGATTGTGGAGGGCCGAGCAGAACGGGCAGAGCGGGAGCGCGGGCGGCGGCCCACGATTCACGGTGGCCGGAGGCGCGGCCATCCTCGGGACCACGCAGACCGACGAACCGAGCCCCTCCCTCACTGCCTTCGACGCCGCCGGAGGCAGAAGACTGTGGCGCCACCCGCTCGACTCCCAGAGCTGGGACGTGCACCGGCCCAGCGGCCTCATCGTCGTGGCGGGTGAGAACAGCGTGATCGGCCTCGACCCACGCACCGGCCAGGACCGGTGGAGCTTCCGTCCCGACGGGCCGGGAGAGGCACTGGGCGTGGGGGATCTGGTGGTCAGGGGCGGTACGGCGCTGTCGGGCCGGACCGGCAAGACGGTGTGGCAGCAGCGAGGCCTCGTCGCGAAGGGCCGCCTGGCGCATTCGCTCGGAAAGTTCTTTCTCTGCTACGAGGCCGGCAAGCAGGCCGCCACCGATCTCGTCTGCCGCTCCGCGCACACCGGGGACGTGGTCTGGCGCACGCCGTTCAACAACAACGAGGAACCCGCGGGCTCGGTCGGGCCCACCTGGCAGGCGGTCGTGTCGGGCACCACTGTCTTCCTGCCGCTGGCGGCCGGAGACCGCCGCGGGCCCACGGCCGTGGACGCGGCCACCGGCACGGTGAAGTGGACCTACGACGGGCCCTACCGGCAGGCCTCCGAATACGGCGACGACGGCTCGGTGAAACGGGTCGCGGGCGTTCAGTCCGTGCTGGGTGTCGCGGGCGGATTCGCCCTGCCGACCGGTAAGGGCACGGTGTACCTGGACGCCGACGACGGCCGGGAGCGCTGGCACTGCGCCGGCGAGAGCGCGGGCCTCACCGGCGGATACCTGCTGTTCACCACGCCCCGCGACCGGTTGTTCACCTCATGGGGACGCCTGCGCGTCCTCGACGCCCGGACCGGCCGTGAGGTCTGGTCCGGCGACTTCGACACGACCTTCGCCGCGGCCCCGCAATCCGGCGACGGCCGGGTCTTCGTCGCGGACAAGGACGGCACGCTGTGGGCCCTAAAGATCTAAAAGGGCGGAATGCGAGCCTCCGTCCGATGGGTCCGTGAATCGGCGGATCCAACGCCGCCGCTGGTGTGACGCGTACGACATGGTCGTCCGTGACGGTGCCGTACGACTCCGGACGCCGGCCCCGTAGCCCGGCCCGATCATGCCGATGGCGCCGCCCAAGAGGGCTTGCCGCAGGGCGACATGGGCCCGTGCGCGCACAAGGCGAGACGCGCTTCATGCGTGCCGACATCCCGGGATGAATGGGCTGAACCGTGTCGAACTGACCCTCGATTACCATCGAACGCGTGCATGAGGACATGCCTGGTCGGCGCCATTCCCGCACCCGCTCCCGCAGGGAGCAGCGGCGCCGTCGAAGGGCCAGGAGACGGCGGGTGGTGTGGACGGCGACCGGTGCCGCGCTGCTGGCGGTCGCCGCCGCGGTGTACGGCGCCGCGAGCAGTCAGGGCGAGGGCGGCGGCGAGAGTGCCGAAGCCAAGAACGAGACGTCCTCCGGCATCGCGCCGACCGCGTCCCCGACACCCGCCCCGGCGGATCTGGCACCGGCCCTCGCCACCGTCACCGCGGACCTGGCCGGGAGGGAGCTGTCCGTGGCGCTGCTGGACACGACGAGCGGCAAGTGGGCCACGTACGGGGACGGCGCCTTCGACACCGCCAGCATCGTCAAGGTCGACATTCTCGCCACGCTCCTGCTCCAGGCGCAGGACGCCGAGCGTGAGCTGACGGCGAAGGAGCGGACCTACGCCACCGACATGATCGAGAACAGCGACAACGACGCGACAAGCGCGCTGTGGACCGTCATCGGCAGCGCGACCGGGCTCGACGCGGCCAACAAGCGGCTCGGCCTCATCGGGACCCAGGGCGGCGACGGTACGGTCTGGGGCGTGAGCCAGACGACGGCCGAGGACCAAGTACGGCTGCTCCAGAGCGTGTTCGACGCCAAGTCGCCGCTCACGCCGGAATCGCGGGCGTACATCCAGAAGCTCATGCGCCACATAGCGCCGACACAGGACTGGGGCGTCTCCGCCGCGGCGGACGACCCGGCGGCGACCGCCCTCAAGAACGGCTGGCTGGAACGGACCCTGACCAAGAAGTGGGACGTCAACAGCATCGGCCGGATCGAGATCGACGGCAGGGCCTACTTCCTGGCCGTCCTGACGAACGGCCACACCACCCAGGAAGCCGGCATCCGGCTGGTGGAGGAAGCATCACGAGCCGCGGTCTCGGAGATCGCGGCCCTGCGCTGACCGCGTGCGCCGGACGCGGGGACGCGGGGACGCGGGCAACCCAGGCGGTGGCCGCCGCATCGAGCACCCGCACGGAGGGATGACGGTCCCGGCACGGTGAAAACAGGCAAACCGGCCGGCCCGGGACAGAATGAACCAAGCGAAAGCCGCAAAACCCTCCAGGAGGAAGAAATGAGCCGGAACCTCCCCGGCGGGGCCCTCACCCTCGCCGACGATCTCACCCTCAGCCGCGCCGGTTACGGTGCCATGCAGCTGGCCGGCCCCGGTGTCTTCGGGCCGCCCGGGAACCGGGACGAGGCGGTCGCGGTGGTGCGCGCGGCGGTCGACCTCGGGATCACGCACATCGACACCAGCGACTACTACGGTCCCGTCGTCGTGAACGAGATCATCAAGGAAGCCCTGTTCCCGTACCCGGCCGATCTGCACATCGTCACCAAGGTCGGCGCCCGCAGGACCGAGGACGGGGGCTGGGTCCCCTCGCTGGAGCCCGGGAAACTCAAGGCCCAGGTCCGGGGGAACCTGGAACACCTCGGCCTGGAGACCTTGGACGTGGTCAATCTGCGTCTCGGGTCGGTCGAGGGCACGTCCGACCAGTCCATCGCGGAGGAGTTCGGCGCGCTCGCGGAGCTCCAGGAGGAGGGCCTGATCCGTCACCTGGGTCTCAGCGGCGTCTCCGGCGCCCAGCTGACCGAGGCGCAGACGATCGCGCCCGTCGTCACCGTGCAGAACCTCTACAACCTCGCGAACCGCCAGGACGACGCCCTGGTGGACCGCTGCGCGGCCGAGAACATCGCCTTCGCCTCCTTCTTCCCCCTCGGCGGCTACACCCCGCTCCAGTCCCGGACACTCACCGACGTCGCCGCCCGCCTGGACGCCTCGCCCCAGCAGGTCGCCCTGGCCTGGCTGCTCCAGCGCTCCGCCACCACCGTCCTGATCCCCGGTACCTCCTCGGTCGCCCACTTGCGCGAGAACGTCGCCGCGGCGGAGCTGGAACTGCCGGCCGACGCGGTCGCGGAGCTGGACGCCATCGGCACGTGACACGCCGGAGACCGCAGGGGTAGCTTCACCGCCGGCCTACCGGGCCACCGGAATAGCTGATTGTCGAGTTTTGTTACGGTCTGCTATGGAAGGTCGTACGAACAGTGCCGGAGGCTCCCCGACCCAGCGGAGGGCGGCCACGGAAGCGATCAATGAGGCCCGGGCGGGCAGCGGGCGGCTGATCGAGTCGTTGACGCGCCTGTGGGACGACGTCGTCCAGGCGTCGGCGCTGGTGGCCAACGACGACGAGCACGATCCGGAAGGTGCCACGGTCGCGTTCGAGCGGGCCCAGCTGAGGGATGTCCTGAAGCAGGCACACGCCGACCTCGACGACCTGGAACAAGCCGCCGAGCGCATCCGTACCGGCGAATACTGGGTCTGCGAGCGTTGCGGAGGCCCCATCTCCCCGGAAAGGCTGACCGCCCGCCCCACGGCGCGCACGTGCATCAGCTGCGCGGCCCGCAAGGCGAGAAGGTGACGAGCCGCGGCCGAAGCCATGAGTTGACAGGTTCTTCCGCCATGGGACGCTGGAAAGCGTGAGGGGGACGGAGTTGCCGGGACCCGGCGTCTTTTTGCGGGCCGGACGACGGCAACGCTGACCATGGGAGGCAGGGCGGCATGACCACCATTGAGACGGTTTCCCTGGACGATGCCCGCCGGGTGATCGAGGCCGGGGAGAAAAAGGCCCGTGACATCGGCCGGCCCAGCAATATCGCCGTGGTGGACCACGGAGGAAATCTCGTGGCTCACATACGGATGGACGACGCCTGGATCGGCAGTATCGACATCTCCATCAACAAGGCCTTCACCGCCCGCGCCTTCGACATCACCACCAGGGATCTCGCGGACAACGCGGGGCCGGGTGCGCAGTTCTTCGGTATCAGCGGATCCAACCAGGGCCGCATCATGATCTTCGCCGGTGGCATCCCGCTCCACCGCGACGGCAAGGTGATCGGCGGAGTCGGCGTCAGCGGCGGCTCGGGCGAACAGGACCAGGCCGTGGCGGAAGCCGCAGCGGCCGGCTTCTGAAACCGGCGACACACTCCTCGTACCAGAGCCCTCTCCTCAGGTCCGGCCCGGGATCACTCCCCCCGCCGCGGCGGGAGCGCATGCCGGGGAGGACGGCGCGGTCGCCTTACTCAAGTGCGGCCTCGGCGTGGCCATAGACGCGGCCGCATTCGCGTGGCTGGAAAGGTTCCGTACGGCAACGAACTGGTCACGACTGTGCGTGCACGTGCAACTTCGCACCAGGCTGGGGGGTCTTAGGGATGACCAGCACCTTGGTCGTACCTATGAGGAGTCCACCATTTCTGTCATACGCAAGACCTTGACCGCCACCGCCGTCGTCACGGCGGTCCTGGCGGGTTCCGCCGCCTGCGGCACGGTGGAGAACCTTTCCGCCGGGCAGAAGCTCGACCGTGCCTTCGACAAGCTCGGCGCCGAGCGCTCGCTCTCCTTCGAGCTGGACCTGGACGCCGACGCCAAGACGTTGCAGGCGCTGGACGCCAACGCGGCACCGGGCGAGGAACTGCCCGACCAGGTCGCCGAGTTGCTCAGCGGCGCCAAGATCTCGCTGTCCGTGCAGTCGAAGAAGCCGCTCTCCGAGTCCGGCGAGAAGGACTTCACGGGCGTGGCGATGAAGGTCAGCGGCCCCGAGGGTGACCTGCTGGAATACCGGGTTGTCGGCGACTACACCTACTTCCGCGCGGACGTGGCCACCCTTGCCGCCGCGACGGGCACCCCGGCGCCGCCGGCGGACGAACTGCCCAAGGAGGCAGGCGCGTTCAAGAAGATTCTTGAGGGCGAATGGGTCAAGGTCGCGACCAAGGACCTTCAGCAGGACGCCTTGAGCCAGGGCGAGCCGTCGGCGGAACCCACGCTCGACGCCAAGACGCAGAACAAGATGGTGAAGGCCCTGCGCGGAGTCATCTCCCGTGAGGTCGAGTTCAAGACCGCGGGCGAGAAGGACGGTACGGACCACGTCACCGCCACCGCTCCCTTCCGTACGCTGATCACCGGCCTCTTCGACGGGATCCGCCCGCTTGCCAAGGAACTTCCGGCGGGCGTCGAACTGCCGGCGGACAAGGACTTCAAGGACGCCCCCGACGTGAAGGTCGGGGCGGACTTCGCCCTCAGGAACGGTGAGCTCACCGAGGTGTCCGTGGACCTCGCCAAACTGGCCGAGAACGCGAAGGTGAAGAAGCTCGCGCTGGTCCTTCGTATGGGCAAGGGCGAGAAGACCACAGCGCCGGCCGGAGCCACCGAGGTGAAGCTGGACGAGTTGCTGGAGAGCTTCCTCGGGTCGGCCGCCGGTGACGCTGCCCTGTGAGGGGCGGTCCTGCCACAGAGCACGCGGTGATGACGCCCGACAGCCACTGAGCTGTCGAAGTCGCTTTCCTCCCACGGACCGCAGGGGCCCCGACCCGGGCGACAACCGGGTAGGGGCCCCCTTGTCGGCCGGGGCCCCCGCGGGACCGGTCCGTGGGGTTCAGCGCCTGCGCCCACGACTGATCCGTTCCGTACGGCGGATCTCCTCCAGCGGGTACGGAGTCTCCCTGCTCCCGTCCCGGAGTTCGCGGAAGAAGTCCGCCATCACCGCGGTGAGCGGCGCGTGGCGCGCGAGGATCGCGGCGGCCGTCTCCGGCATTCCCGTGGGACGTTCACCTCGGGCGTACGCGCGCACCTGCGCCTCGCGGTCGTCCCTCCCGTACCCGTACACGTCGGTCACCAGCCAGTTGACCAGGTACGAGACGCTGTAACAGCGGTCATAGGTCTGGTGACGGGCGAAGAAGCCGGCCTCGGCCCGCGCCAGTTCGAAGCGGGAGGAGATCGCGAGGCCGTAGTCCGCGAAGTAGAGGCGCCGGCCGTCGGTGAGGATGTTCTCGAAGTGGACGTCGAAGTGCAGGAGTCCACGGGCGTTCATGAATGAGGTTCCGGCTTCCAGGCCCCGCTCCACCATGGCGCAGGCCCGGTCCGCGGCCTCGTCTCCGGCGTCCATCTGCTCGCCCAGCCACGCGTGGAGCGTGCGCGGGATGTACTCCAGGAACAGCGCGACGCTCGCCGACGACCGCCGGAGGCCCTCGATCCGATCGCGCACCTGCGATCCGCCACCCCAGAAGGCGACGGTCTTTTCGACGTCGGCCAGTTCCCCGGGCAGAGGCGTCGAGTCCGGCAGTACCCGCCAGTGGTGCATCAGGGGGAAGCCCTCGTGGTCCCCCGCCAGCACCCAGTTCGTCGTCATCGTGTGGACGGCGAGCTCTCGCCAGACCCCGAAGCCCGGGCCGCCGAGGCCGTAGTGGCAGAAGGCGGGCAACCCGAACACGTTCGCCGTGGACCGCACGTTGTCCGGCTGACGGTCCCGGTCGGTGAGAGGAACCCGCTTGACGAAGACAGGGGTCCCGTCCACGTCCAACAAGGCCGACTTCCCTCCGATGCCGGTACCCAGCGGCGCGGCGGTGTCCACAAGCGCGTGCAGCTCGTCGTCACTCAGCAGGGCGAGGGACGTGGAGACGGCGCCATGGGCGGCCAAGCGCGCACCGCGCGTCATGTCGGTCCCAGCCACCGGGGCCTCCCTCTCCGCATCGACTTCGGCGCACTCCTGCCGAACGGTCAACGGTCGCGTGACCCCCGTACGTTCCCCTTGTCAGTTCACCGACACCGGACTGCTCAACCGGCTCCCGAAGAAGTCGGTCAGCTCGGCCACCGCCGGGGTGACGTACGTGTCCTTGTCGTACAGGTCGACGTGGCCGGCACCGTCGATCCAGTGGAGCCGTTTGGGCTCCCGCGCGTCCGCGAACGCCTCCGTGGTCATGTGCGAGGTGACCGCCTCCGTTCCGACGATCATGAGCAGCGGGCGCGGGGCGATCAGGGAGATGAAGCGGAACGGCTCGAAGGGCACGATGCGGTCGACGCTGTTCCAGGTGAACGACTTCGCGGAGCGCGGGTGCCGCGCGCGGTCGGTGCAGTAGTACTCCCAGCCCTCGAAGGCGTGCCGGCCGAGCGCCCTGGCCTCTTCCTCCGTGGCCGGGAAGACCGGGAACTCCCCGACACCCTCGCCACGGGCCTCGGCGGTCCGGGCCGCGGCGGCCGCGTCGAGCATCCCCTGGATGACGGCGGGGTCCTGCGTACCGTCGGCGCCCTCACGGAACTGGCGGCCGACATCGGCGGCGCTGACGGTGGCGACCGCCCTGATCCGGTGGTCGGTGGCGGCGGCCGGGACGACGTAGCCGCCGGAGGCGCAGATCCCGAGAGCCCCGATACGGTCCGGGTCCACCTCGGGGCGCACGCTGAGGAAGGACACGGCGGCCTTGATGTCCTCGACGCGGTGGGCGGGGTCCTCCAGGCCGCGCGGGGTGCCTTCGCTCTCGCCCTGGTGGGCGGCGTCGAAGGCGAGGGCGACGAATCCCTCGCGGGCCAGGCGTTCGGCGTACAGGCCCGCTGCCTGTTCCTTGACGCCGCTGGCGGGATGACCGACGACGATGGCGGGGAGGGGGCTGGGGTTCCCGTCACCGGAGGTGAGGCCGTCCGGGGTGTAGAGATGGCCGGCGAGCTTCAGCCCGCTGCTGGGGAACGTGACGTCAGTCTTCATGATGATCTTCTCCGAGCTTGTCCGAACCGGGAGACCGGCGGCGCCCACCGAAGGCGGGTGCTCCGGCGGGCGGGGGATCCGTCCGACGGCCCTCAATCCACTGTCACGCCGTGGCGGGCGGGGTGCCAGGGAGGGTGTTGCCCATGCGGGCCGGTACCAGGCGGGTCGAAGCCTGATCAGCGCTGGGGCGTGACCCCGTACGACCAGTTCTGCCCGAGTTCGCTCTCCCGGTCGCCGCTCACGGGGATCGCGTCGAGGCGGCCGATCTCCTGCGCGGTGAGGGCCAGGTCGGCAGCGGCACTGTTCTCCGCCAGGCGGGAGGAGTGCAGGGTGCCGGGGATCGGTACGACGTCCGGGGCCTTGGCCAGCAGCCAGGCCGGCGCGACCTGTCCCGGCGCGGCCTCATGGGCGCCGGCGACTTGTCGTACCGTCTCGACGGCCGCGAGATTGGCGTCGAACGCGGCCTGGGCGAAGCGCGGCATCCCGCGCCGGTAGTCGTTCTCGGCCAGCGCGTCGCGCGAGGTGAGCTTGCCGGTGAGCATGCCCCGGCCGAGCGGGCTGTACGGGACGACGCCGATGCCCAGTTCCCGGCAGGTCACGGCACTAGCGGTCGCGCCGGGGCCGTTCCGTGGGCCGGTCGTTCCGCCGGCCGGTGGTCCGGGCGGACCAGTGGAGGAGGAAGTGAAGGGCCTCCTCGGCCGGGCTGCCGGGTGGTGCGGTGTAGGTGATCAGACGCTGGTCGGGCCGGGTGTCGACGGAGAGCTGCTGTACGTCGAGGGTGAGGGTGCCCACGACCGGGTGGCGATAGGTCTTGGTCAGCTCTCGGGGCCCCCGTACCTGATGGCTTCCCCACCAGGCCCTGAAGTCCGGGTCGCGGACGCTGAGTTCGCCCACCAGTGAGGTCAGGACGGGATCGTCGGGGTGGCGGCCCGCCTCCATCCGCAACACCGCGACGCACTCACGCGCGACGCGGGGCCAGTCCGCGTACAGGGCACGAAACGCCTCATCGAGGAACGTCAGCCGGTACAGGTTGCGCTCGCGTGGCGGCAGCGCGCCGAAGTCGGTCAGCAGGGCCACCGCGGCGGAATTCCAGGCCAGGACGTCCTGTCGGCGCCCGAGGACCAGGGCCGGGATGTCGGGCATGCCGTCGAGCAGCCGCAGCAGCTGCGGATCGACGCGCTGCTCGGCGGGCTGCCGCGCGGGCGGGGTCTGGGTGACGTCGGCCACGGCGAAGAGGTACGACCGTTCGTCCGGCGCCAGTCGCAGCGCGTCCGCGAGCGCGTCGAGGACAGGCCGGGACACCTGGCGGGTCCTGCCCTGCTCCAGCCGCACGATGTAGTCGATGCTCACATGCGCCAGCTGGGCCAGCTCCTCCCTGCGCAGGCCCGGCACCCGGCGCGGGCGGCCGTCGTCCGGCATACCCATCCGCCGGGGGTCGAGCGCGGCGCGGCGTGCGCGCAGGAAGCCGGCCAGCTCGTTCCGGTCGGGTGAGTTGTCGTGGTGCTCCATGGTTCCAGTGTGCGTCGGGTCGGTGGCGCGTGCCTGGTACTGGTTTGCATACGCGGGGCCGCTCCCCAACCCCCACCTCGGCGCCGTGGAATCATCACGGTGGCGGGGCGGACCGTCCACGGTGGGACGGGCAGGGAAAGGAACCAGCATGCCTGAGGGGTGGGAGTGGGACGACACCTTGTTCCTGGGGTCGGCCCCCTACTACCGGCGGGGGAGGCTCCCGTACGCGCCAGGACTCCCGGACGTACTGGCCGAGGCTCTCACGCTCGACGGCCGGGGACGCCTCCTCGATGTGGGATGCGGACCGGGCACCCTCGCCCTGAGCCTGGCGCACCTGTTCGGTGAGGTGGTCGGTGTGGACCCGGACCACGGCATGGTCGCGGAGGCCGGGCGGCGGGCGGGCGAGGTGGGTATCGCCGAGAGAACCCGGTGGGTCCTGGCCCGCGCCGAGGAACTCCCCACGGACCTCGGGACCTTCACCGTCGCGGCCTTCGGCCAGTCCTTCCACTGGATGGATCGCGGCCTGGTGGCGTCCACCGTCAAGGACATGCTCGTACCCGGCGGGGCTCTCCTGCACATCGCGGACCTGAAGACGGAGACCCGGACGGCCGACGGCCTGCCCCACCCCGGAGTCCCGTATGACGCCGTCGGCAGCCTGACCGAGCGCTACCTCGGGCCGGTCCGGCGGGCGGGCAGGGGAGTGCTCCTCCACGGAACACCCGGCGACGAGGCGGCCGTACTCACCCGTGCCGGCTTCGCCGGTCCCCAGCGGTTCGTGGTGCCGGGCGGTCAGCCGCTGGTACGCACCTGCGAGGACGTCGCCGCATGGGTGTTCTCCCACTCGTTCTCCGCGCCCCACCTGTTCGGCGGCCGGCGCGACGCCTTCGAGGCGGACCTCGAACGGCTGCTCCGGGAGGTCTCCCCGTCCGGCCGGTTCTCCGAACGAGGACCAAGCACCGAAGTCTTCGTATGGCGCAGGCCGGAATAACAACACCGTCGATTCACGTACCTACCCGCGCCCGCGACGCGCTCCCACCGACCCGGAGCCCGTGGCCGCGTACCCTCCGTCCCACCACGCCGTGACGATCGCCGCGTAGGCGTCGGCGGCGTCCTCCCAGGTGAAGTGCCCCGCGTCGACGATGTCGAGTTTGCTGTGCGGCAGCCGCGCGTGAAGGTATTCGGAGTTGGCCGGTGGTACGACTCCGTCCCGGCCGCCGGCGATGTGCTGTACCGGTGTCTGTATCCCCGGCAGCAAATCCCCGAGAGCGCGAAGATCTGTGGGGTACGTACGCACATAACTCATCGATTCAACAAATCGATCGCCCTCGTAGGCGGAAAGGTAATCCTCGGTGATGTCGTCAGGAATCACATACCGTTCAAGAGTCGCCAGCGCGGCGGCGACTATGGCTCGCGGGTCGGCGCCGCGATATCGCTCGATGTCGGCGTCCTCGACCCACTCTTTCAATACGCCGCCGAGCTGAAGAGGAAACGCCGCCCCTCCGCTCCCGACCACCAGACTGCGCCATTTCCCCGGGTGGAGCGCCGCGGCGAACAGAGCAGCCCCGGTGCCTACGTCGGGGCCGACGACGTGCGGGTGGTCAAGGCCGAAGGCCTCGGCGACGTGAAGCAGGAATTCTCCCATCGCCCGTGGTGACATCAGCGCGTCACGGCGTTCGGAATGACCGAACCCCGGCAGGTCAATGGCCACCAGATGATGATGCTCGGCCAGCCGCGACCACGTGGGCCGATAGGCGAACAGACTCTCCGGCCACGGGCTGAGCAGAAGAGCGTCCTCACCGCGGTCCTCGCTCTCCGCGAAGCGGACGGACAACCCCTCGACGGTACGAAACCGGGGCTGAATGGATTCATTCGACGAATGAGACACGATACTGCTCCCTCACGCCTGAGACCCGCCCTGTTCCAGTGTGCCGCAGGAGCGACGCGTCAGCATGTCAGCCCCGGCCTTCTCACGGAGGCGGAGCAGGCGGCGGCCCGCCGGGCTCAACCACTCGGCAGGGGTTGGTCCCGCGGGTGGCAGGCACGTGGAATTCATCGGGGCCGTGACGGGGTCCGTTGCCGCGCCGGGACGGCGTCCACGAAAGCGTGAAGCCCCGTGCATTCGTTCGATGAAACTTCGATAGGTTGACCGCTCATGTGGGCAATGAGCGGTGGCGGATGCCGTCGGCTGGGCGCGGTCGGCTCCGTCGCGATCGCCGTGGGCGGCTGGGTCGCGGGAGCACTGCCGGCCCGTGACCCGTGGGGACTCTGGGTACGGCACGGTTCCGCCGTCGGCGTGGCGGGCGCCGTCCTCGCGTACCTCGGCCTGACCCTGCTCGTCGTGGCCTGGTGGCGGTACGGCAAGGCCGGAGCCCGCGTACGGGACACGCTGGTCACCCTCGCCTGGTGGGTGACCCCGCTTCTGCTCGCACCGCCGCTCTACAGCGCCGACGTGTACAGCTACATCGCCCAGGGCGCCATGGTCCTCGAAGGGCACGACGTCTACACCGCCGGGCCGGCGGTCGTCGACCCCGGCGGCCTCGGCGGCGACGCCGCCGCGAGCGTCGGGGGCAACTGGACCGACACCCCCGCCCCGTACGGCCCGTTCTTCCTGATCCTCGCCCGGGGCGTGACCTGGACGGCGGACGGGGCGATCGTCCCCGCGGTGCTGGGCATGCGACTGCTGGCCCTCGGCGCACTGGTGCTGATCGTGTGGGCGCTGCGCCACCTCGCCCGGGAGCAGGGCAGGAGCGAGAGCGGCGCTCTCTGGTTCGGGGCGCTCAATCCGCTGCTGCTCATCCATGTGATCGGCGGCACGCACAACGATGGCCTGATGATCGGTCTCCTGCTGGCCGGTGTGGTGTTCGCCCTGCGCGGGAGATGGATCGCGGGCAGCGCGCTGGTCGGGCTCGCCCTGATGGTCAAGTCCCCTGCCGCGCTCGCCCTGTTGTTCATCGGCGTGCTCGTCGGCAGGGCGGCGAGCGGCCCGCTCGTACGCCGGACGGCGAAGGGTCTGCTGGGGCCCGGCCTGGTCGCCGTCGCGGTCGCCGTCGCGGTGACACTGATCGCCGGCACCGGCTTCGGCTGGCTCAGGACCCAGAGTGTCGCGGGTGACATACACACCCCGCTGTCGGCCACCAGCGACCTGGGCCTGGGACTCGGGAAGGTGCTGCACACGCTCATCGGCACCGATCCGGACGTGATCAAGGGTGCCGTCCAGACGCTGGGCCTGGCGGCGGCACTCGCGGTGATCGCCCACCTCGCGTGGCGGGCGGCGCGCGGCCGCCTGGACCCGGTCCACGCGCTGGGGCTCGCGCTGCTGGCCCTGGTCGCGCTCTCCCCGATGGTGCAGCCCTGGTACCTGCTGTGGGGCATGACGGTGATCGCCGCCACCAGCCGGCACGGCCGGGCCGGCAGCGTACTGGCGGTGCTGTCGGCGGCCCTCGTGTACGAGACCCATCCCTCGGGGGGCACCCCGCCGCACGGTTTTGTACTGGCAGGGGTCGTGTGCGTGATCGGCACGCTGCTGGTGCGCCGCGAACCGGCCGCCCCGCCCGGCGCGCGCGTACCGGGCCCGCGCCGCGCGGAGGACGAGGCCGACCGCTCGGCGGACGGTGTGGTCGGGGCGGCCGGCGGTACGTAGACGACCCGGGATCCCGTATCCAGGGCGCGCGAGGTGCGAACACCGCGCACACACGCTTCCGCACGCCGGGAGCGGTTGCGTTCCCGCGCCGGGGCGAGAGGGGAAGTAATGCGCCGTCCGTGCTGAATTCCGGCCGGGGTGACGGGCGAT
Organism: Streptomyces sp. NPDC087420; assembly: GCF_044744165.1. Lineage (NCBI taxonomy): Bacteria > Bacillati > Actinomycetota > Actinomycetes > Kitasatosporales > Streptomycetaceae > Streptomyces > Streptomyces sp. NPDC087420. The sequence continues at coordinate 38,139 of NZ_JBIUXU010000019.1, read as the reverse complement.
GGGGTGGGGAATGTCGTCGGACGACGCGGATGTGATCGTGGTGGGCGGCGGAGCCATAGGGCTGGCGTCCGCGTGGGAGGTGGCCCGGCGCGGGCGCTCGGTGACCGTGCTGGAACGGTTCGACACGGGGCACGACAGGGCCAGTTCCGCGGGTCTCGAACGCCAGTGGCGCATCCAGTACAGCGAGGAGCGCTGGTCACGCCTCGCGCTGGAGACCCTGCCCCTCTGGCACGCCCTGGAGTCCGCGGCGGACCGGCGGCTGGTCCACGCGACCGGCAGTCTGTGGTTCGGGCGGGTCGGCCTGGCGACGAGCGAGGGAGAGCTACGGGCGGCGGGCGCGGTCCTCGAACGCCTCGGCGTGCCCTATGAATGGCTGTCGGCGCCGGAGATCGAGTCGCGCTTCGGCTTCGCCCGGCTCCCCGCCGACCACGAGGGTTTCCACCAGCGCGACGGCGGTGTGATCGACGTGAAGGGGACCATTGGCGCCCTGTCACGGCTGTGCGCTCTGACGGGGGTACGGATCCGGGGGCGGGAACGGGTACGGGCCGTCGAACCCGACGGCGACGGCGTGACGGTCCGGACCGACGACGGAGTACACCGGGCCGGCGCGGTCATCGTGAACGCCGGGGCGTTCGCCGACGAGGTGCTCGCACCGCTCGGCTGCCCGCTGAATCCGCGTGTCTTCCGCATGAGTTCCGCCTACTTCGCCCGGCGTACGGCGGAGATGGACCTGCCGACCTGGTACGCCTTCCTGGAACCGGAGGACGGCGTCGGCAACGGCTCCTTCTACGGATTCGGTCACAACCCATGGACCGGCAGCGGTCTCGTCCGGGCCGCGTCGGACGCCGAGCGGCCGGTCGAGGAGGACGATCCGGCGGCGCCCCGTCTCCCGCACGGCGGCGATCTCGCCACCACCGCCGCCTGGGTACGCGACCACATCCCCGGTCTCGTTCCCCGGGGCATCCGCGCGGGCACCTGCCTCGCCTCGCTGCCCGCCGATTCCGGCCGTCAGTTCCACCTCGGGACCCTGCCCGCGACGGTCCCGCACGGGGAGCGTGTGGTGGTGCAGTCGGCGGGATGGGCCTTCAAGTTCGTCCCCATGTTCGGCCGGATCTGCGCCGACCTGGCACTCGACGGCCACAGCGCCCACCACCACCCCGCCTCGGCGCTCACATGACGGGCCGGGCCGGAGCCGGACCGGCCGGACCGGAAGGAGCCGTACGGGTCAGCCGGTTCACCGGCCCCCGGGGCACCACCCTCCACCTGGCGTTCGCCACCGGGGACCCGGCTCAACCGCTGCCCGCCAACGGAGGGTTGCGCGTACAGGCCGGCGGACCCCCCGTCCCCGACCCGAGGCGTCTCACCCGCCGGCTGGCCACCGAGATGCTGCTCAAGCACCGCCTGCATCACACCGGCTTCTGGGGAGCCAAGATGCTGGTCACGGGCGCCGACGCGGTGGACGACAACCTGCTCGCGGCCGTCGCCCGGGTGCTGAACACCCACGCGGGCACGCTGTACACCGGCGCCGACATGGGGGTGAGCACCGCGGACATGGAGCGGTTGTCGCGCATGACGCCGTACGTGCTCAACGCGATCGGAAGCAGTGTCGAACCCCATACGGCCACCGCCTTCGGCGTGCTGGGCGCCGTCGAGGCGTGGACCCGCGGCCCCGTCACGGGACTGCGCGTCCTGGTGCACGGCGTCGGCAAGGTCGGCGGAGTACTGGCCGGGGAACTGGTCGCGGCGGGCGCCACGGTCCTCACGTACGACACGGATCCACGAGTCCCGGACATCCCGGGAAGCCGGTCCGTCCGGGACTGGGCCGAGCAGGACGTGGACGTGCTGGTGCCCTGCTCGGTGAGCGACCTCGTCGACCCGGCGCTGGCCGGGCGGTTGCGCTGCGGAGCCGTCATCGGATCCGCCAACGCGGTGCTCGCCGAGGAGGACACCACCGCCGCGATCCTGCGCCGCCGCGGCGTCGACTACGTACCGACACCCCTGGTCGGCGCGGGTGCGGTCATCGTCGACTCGATCGAGCACTACGCGCGTACGGCGTTCCGCGCCGCGTCCCCGGACCGGGTGTACGCGTTTGTCAGGCAGACGGTACGCACGGCGGTGAGGGACCTGCTCGACACGGCGCCGGGACCGGCCCCGTCCACGGTCCTCCGCCACGCGCGGGACCTGACCGCGCGGCCGTTCTGCGGTCTGCGATTCCCTACGACCGGGGCGGAGGGCGATCTCCAGGGGCACCTCGCGTAGCCGTCACCGGGACGCGCCCGGGTCGAACGGGCCTGTCTCGCGCACCCCGAATCCTTCGACGACGGTCCTGGCGCCGGCCGCAGAGCCCTTCAGGGCGAGCCGGCCGCCCATGAACCGCAGGTCCACGAAGAACCGGGTGGTCGCGCCGGACCGCTTGAGGCCGTGGATGCGCGTGTCGATGTACCCGAGGTCGTTCAGGATTCTCCTGACCCGCGCGGGGGTGGGATCCGCCAGGTCCGAGAGCGCCCGGCCGACGCGCTCCTCGTGGAGGTGCCTCTCGCACCGGTCGACGTCGTTCAACTCCGTTCCCCGCTCCGGCGTGGGAGCGGGAGGAAGGCCGGACGGGGCGTCGCCGACCGGCAGCCTGCCCGGCGGACCGCTCCGCGGCCTGTCTCCCTCGGGGATCGAGTCGTCCCCGGTCGGGCTGTCGAACGTGCACGGCTCCGCGACCGTGGTGAGCATCCTCAGGAAGGCCATCTCCGGATCCGGCCCGGGCGACGGGGCGTCGAGCCGCACCCCGACCGGGCCGGCGGACGCGCCCCGTGAGCCCCCTGCCCCCGGCTTCGCGGTGCCGCACGCGGTCAGCGCCAGCGCGGCGAGGGCGGCGACCGCCAGGACCGTGCCCGCGACGGCGAGCCGCGAACGGCGCGGGGAGGGGGCAATCGAGCTGGTCGGTACGGGAGTTCGCGTCATGTGCCCAGTCTTCGACCGAGCGGCCGCCCGCACATGAGCACGCGTACTCACCGTCCTGAAAGGCTGTCAGGCGGCGACTGCCCGGGGGCTGCCGCACCTGGAATACGCAGCGTCCGGTCACGGGTTGTAGTCACCATGACAGACAAAATCTTCGACCCGTACGAGCTGCTCGCGCAAAGCAGGCTCGGCGTCCTCGCGACGATCAAGTCCGACGGCCGCCCCCAGCTTTCGCCTGTCATGCCGTCATACGATCCGGACACCGGTGTCATCTGGGTGTCCACGACCGAGAAGACCGCCAAGATCGCGAATTTGCGCCGGGATCCGCGGGCCACACTGGAGGTGACCAGCCAGGACGGCTGGGCGTGGGCCACGGTCGAGGGCACCGCCACCCTCGTCGGGCCGGGGAACGACCCGCACGGTCCCGAGGCCGAGGCACTCGTGGACTACTACCGCGTGGCCGCGGGCGAACACCCGGACTGGGACGAGTACCGGTCGGTGATGGTGTCCGACCGGAGGGTTCTGATCACGATGACGGTCGACAAGGTGTACGGCACCCGAATCGGCTGACAGGGCCGGGCCGGCCGGGCGGAGAACCGTCCGGCCGGCCCACCCCCGGCGCGCATGACGCGGAGGACTCAGGCGATGACGAGGTCGACTTCCACATTGCCGCGGGTCGCGTTGGAGTACGGGCACACGTGGTGCGCCGCGTCCACCAGCTGACGCTGCTGCTCGGGGTCGAGGCCGGGGAGGTGGATCTCCAGGCGGACCGCGATGCCGAAGCGTTGTTCTCGATCGGGCCGAAGGAGACGGAGGCGTCGATCGACACGTCCTGCGGCACCTTGATCTTCAGCTTGCCGCCGACAGCCTTCAACGCGCGACGTTCGACGGGGTCCCCGACGATGTCGCCCCCGGCGTGCTGGAGCCGAAGATGAGCGCCGTCGCCTACCGCGCGACGACCCGCGACGCCTGGCACGCGCGCTCGCCGCGTTGTCGGGAGACCCGAGTACATCCAGTACACGGGTCCCCCTCCGCCTTGGCGGGCCTGATGACGCGGGAGCGCAACGCGGACGACGAGCGCTCCGTGACCGTCCGCCCCACCGCGGACGGCAACGCCCTGCGTGAGCAGGTACGGCAGGTGCCGGCCCAGATCATGGCGGCCACCGGCCTGGGCCCGGACGAGGCGGCGGACCTGCGGAACCGGCTCCGTACCCTCACCGAGTCACTGGACACCGCGGCGCGCGCACACGGCACACCGGACTGACGCCCAGGACCCGGCGGGGCGGCGGGGAGAGGCGGCTCAGCGGTTGTCGTGGAGTTCCTGATGCATCTGCGGCTGGTTGTCCTGGTCATGCGTCAGCGCGAACTTCTGCACGCCGTTGTACCCCCGGGACGCGATGCCGAGAACCTCCTTGTACGGGTTGACACCCACGGCCTTCTTGGCGCCGCCGCCCAGAAGGCCGCCGCCCACCGTGCTGACCAGACCGTGCCCCGCCGACAGCGGCTCCGCGGCCACGCCGAGAACGCTCTTGGGCAGGCCGGCCATGTCGGCGTACTTGTCGGTGAGGGCGTGGCGGACCATCGCGAAAAACGCGTCGTGCACCCCCGGAGGGTAGAACTTCTTGTAGAAGTCGACGGCCTGCGCGGTCATGAAGACGCCGTCGTCGGTCCTCTTCCACTCCTTGTCCCGTTCCTGGTTCCACAACGCCTCGACCTGCTCCGCGTCCTTCGGCAGCAACCACTTCTCGGCCGTGCCGAGGTAGTGGTTGACGTAGTGCCAGGCGCACATGAACCCGTTGGCGTCGTCCTTCGACACGTCAACGCCCAAGCGCTTCATCGCTTGCAGGATCTGGGTGGAGAAGACGCAGGCCGCGCCGGTGGTGTACTTCTGCGAGACCGGCTCTCCCCACGTGGCGTAGTCCCACTCGCCGCTCTTCCTGTGCAACTGCCGTACGGAGGCGTGCACCAGCCGCACCTTGGTGACGTTCGCCGCGAGCGTTCCGTCCCTCATCGCGTCCTTGTCGCCCATGTCGAGGAACAGCCGAGAGGACTGCGAGAGGCGCCGCCCGGGCCCTTCGACACCGCCGAGGCGGCCGGTGGAGCGCAGGGTGAAGGCGCCGGCGGGGGAGAGGTACGTACCGATCAGGCCCACCGTCCCCTGGAGCATGCTGACTTCGCCGTGGTGGTGGGCGAAGAAGCTCTCCGCCGCCTTGACGTCCGCCTCGGACCAGTCCGGCGGCGGGGCCGCGGCCTCCTTGAGGAACTCGGCCAGCCTCGGGGGGAGCGGGGAGAGATCCTGCCCCGGCTTGAGCGTTCCGACGGTACGGAAAAGGGCGTTGACCCCGTCGATCTCCTTGTTGTCGATCAGGTCGGACACCAGTGTGTCGGCTTTGGGATCACCGACCTTGTTCGCCGCTTCCAGTTCCGCGGCGATCGTCGCCGTTGTCAGTGCCACAGCAGGGCTCACATTCAGGGTGCGGGGCGTGCGCCGCACCGGTCACCCGAGTCGACCCGGATCAGCGGGCGGCGACCCGGCACGGACCACCGGGCACCAGCATGCTCGCGCCGGCGGCGGCAGCCCCATAACCCCCACCGGCGAAGGAATCGTTTCCCTCTCACCCGAACGGCCGCCCCGCCTTCTGGCGGCGAGGGCCGGGTGGTCTCAGGAGCCGGCCGACCTCCGGGTCCAGGAGTCGGTGGCGTCCTGGGCGGTCGGGTACGTGGTGAGGACCGGTTCGAGCCCGACGAGGCGGAGGATGCGGGCGACATGGTGGGGGACGGCCGCGAGGGCGAGGGTGGCCCGGGCGGCCAGGGCGTGGTTGCGGGCGGCGATGAGGACGGTGATGCCGCTGGAGTCGCAGAAGGTCAGGCCGCCGAGATCGACCAGCAACTGCTGTCCCGGTTCCAGGTCCAGGGTGAAGAGGAGATCGCGGACCGGCGGGGCGGAGTCGTACGCGAGGTCGCCGGCGAGTTCGAGGACCGGACCGGCCGTGGAGCTGTGGGTGTGGACGCTGAGCGGGTTCACCGGGCGTCCCCGGTACGAGGCAGGGGCACGCTGATGGCCAGGAGGGCGGTGTCGTCGTCCAGACCCTCGCCGAAGGAGTCGAGGAGAGAGGTCAGGTGCGCGATGGCGGCGGGCGCGGTGGTGGGTGCCAGGTCCTGGGCGAGGTCGAGCAGCGCGTCGTCGCCGAAGCGTTCGCCGTCCTCGGGAGTGTGGGCCTCGGTCAGGCCGTCGGTGTACAGGAGGAGGGTGTCCCCCGCCCCCAGACGCACGGTGGTGGTGGTGAAGTGGGCGTCGGGGATGACGCCGATGAGCTGCCCTCCGGGGGTGGGCAGGTAGTCGGCGGACCCGTCCGCGCGCATCAGCAGGGCGGGCGGATGTCCGCCGCCCGCGAGCGTGACGTGGAAGCCGCCCTCGTCGCCGTCCGGGGTGAGGACCCCGAAGATGGCGGTGCAGAACCGCGGGTCGTGCCCCTGGTACTCATGGTTGAGGACGGTGTTGAGGTTGGCGAGCACGGTGGTGGGGGCCGGGTCGTAGACGGCCGCGGCGCGCAGGGTGTAGCGGGCCAGGGAGGTGACGGCCGCCGCCGCGGCGCCTTTGCCGCAGACGTCACCGAGGAACAGGCCCCACGTTCCCGGGGTCAGGCCGAACAGGTCGTAGAAGTCACCGCCGACCAGGTCGGCGGAGGCGATGCGGTAGTGCGCGGCGACCTCCAGGCCGGGCACCGGAGGCAGCGCCGGCGGCAGCAGCGTCTGCTGGAGCGTCGCGTTCAGGCGTTGGAGCCGTTCGCGTTCCTGGTCGGACTCACGGCGGGCCCGCAGCAGTTCCATCTCGTACGCCCGGCGGTCACGCGCGTCGAAGACCGTGGTGCGGATGAGCAGCGGCTGCCCGTCCGCGCTGTTCTTCACCGTGGAGGTGACCAGGACCGGGAGGCGGCTGCCGTCGGCGGCCTTGAGTTCCAGCGCGATTCCGCTGATCTCGCCCTGCATGCGCAGCAGCGGGGCGAAGTGGGTCTCGTGGTAGAGCCGGCCGCCGACGGTCAGGAGGTCGGCGAAGCGTCTGCGTTCCACGAGATCCTCGCGGCGGTAGCCGAGCCACCCCAGCAGAGTGCCGTTGATCTTGGCGATCTGGCCGTCCAGGAGGGTGGAGAGATAGCCGCACGGGGCGTTCTCGTACAGGTCCTCCGCACTGTCCTCCAGCAGGGACGCGAACAGGGCCCGCCCGTTCCCGCTGTTCGGCCTGTCCCCGTCACCGTCCCCGTCCTCCTCCTCGCCGGCCCCGGACTCGGGCACACCGGGCGCGGGGTCTCCCGTCGCGCACATCATCGGACGTCCCGCACAAACGCGGTGATGGCCGCGGCGGTGGCCTCCGGGGCGCTCAACTGGGGGCAGTGACCGGTCGCCTCCAGCGTGACCAGCCGGCTCCCCTTGATCTGCGCCTGGACGAAGGCTCCTACACCGGTCGGGGCGATCGCGTCGTCGGAGCATTCCGCCACCAAGGTGGGGACGCTCACTCCCGGCAGGTCGCCCCGGTTGTCGGAGCGGAACGTCGTGTGGGCGAACGCGCGCGCGATCGCCGGATCCGTACGGCAGAAGCTGTTCGTCAGCTCCTCGCCCAGCTCGGGACGCTCCGGATTGCCCATGATCACCGGTGCCATCGCCCCCGACCAGCCCAGATAGTTGCTGTCGAGAGACTCCAGCAGCTCGTCGATGTCCTCGGCGCTGAATCCGCCCCGGTACTCGCCGTCATCGAGGTAGCAGGGCGAGGGAGTGAGGAGGACCAGCTTCTCGAAGTGCTCCGGCTCCCGGTTCGCGGCCAGTACCCCGATCATGGAACTGACCGAGTGCCCGACGAACGTGAGCGGTCCCAGACCGAGTTCGCGGCAGATCTCCAGAACATCCGTCGCATACCCGTCCAAAGAGGAGTACCGCTCGGTGTTCCAGGCGGCCAGATCCGATCGGCCGGCCCCGACGTGGTCGAAGAGGACCAGACGGAAATTCTCCGCGAGAGCCGGCACCACCAGACGCCACATGTTCTGGTCGCACCCGAATCCGTGCGCCAGCATCACCACCGGCCCGTCCTCCCGGCCGGTCACCACGACGCGGTTCCTGCTTCGAATATCCATTTGACACCCTCGTACTTACCGGAATACCAGCGGAGTTCGCACGTCGCGCCGCTTCGTCACTATTCAGGCCGGGGCACAATGACCGCCCCGCCTTTCTTACGTTCTGCCCGGCCGCTCTGTCCAGCCCGCGAAGAGCTCAGGACTCACGTCACACGTGGCTCGCGTCACACGTGGGCGGGGCCCCGGCATCTTTGACGGGGCCCCACCCACACGGTGCGAGAAACGCTGTCTACCAGCGGTACCAGCGGCCTCGCTTGCCGCCGCCGGCCGCGGGCCGGACCACAAATCCGAGCACCCAGACGACCAGCACGATGATGGCGATCCACCACAGAATCTTGAGTGCGAAACCCGCGCCGAAAAGAATCAGGGCGAGCAGAAGAACGAGTAGCAGGGGAACCATGATTATCAACCTCCAGGACAGCGTGTGCCCCCGGACGATCACTCCACACCTACGGATCTCACGTCATTCCTCCGGCGCGCGGAGTTGTCGCCGGGGTGTGTCCGGCAGGAGGAAAGAATCAGGGATTCGACTCATCGCCTGTCACGTCCTCGGTTGCGATTCCGAAACGAAAGCATCACGGCGAGGCGGCTCCCGGGCGGGCCCTTTCCCCGCGCGGGGCCGGGTGCCCCGGGCCGGGCGCGGGGAGGCGGGGGCGACCGAGGGGAAAGGGGAGGTCCGACGGCGCGTCGGGCATACTCGGGCCCTGCGGGGCACGTCAGCGCCCGCGAGCAGCGGGAGGTGCGCGATGGTGTCGCCGTCGAAGTCGGAACCCCGAAGGGTGACGATCCATGATGTCGCCCGCTCGGCCGGAGTGTCCCGCCAGACCGTGTCCCGGGCGCTGAACGACAAGGCGGAGATCGACGGCTCCACGAAGCAGCGTGTCCTGGACGCGGCACGTGAACTGGGCTACCGGCCGAGCCGGTTCGCGCGCGGTCTGGTCCGGCAGGACACCACCACCATCGGCCTGGTGATCCCGGACCTGCTCAACCCGTTCTTCACAGAGGTCGCCGCCGCGGCCCTGGAGGCGGCACGGGCCCGTGGCTGGCACGTGGTCGTATACGACACCGCCGACCGGGCCGAGGAGGAACTGGGCACGCTCCAGGTGATCGGCTCGCAGGTGGACGCGGTGGTCGGCTACTTCAGCTGCTCCGAGGGCGACCTCGACCGGTTCACCCGGGGCATGCCGATGGTCCTCATCGGCCGTGAGCCCCGGATGGGACGGTTCAGCTCGATACGGATCGACGGCGAGGCCGGCGTCCACGCCGCGATCGCGCACCTCGTCGCCCGGGGCCACACGCGGATCGGCATGCTCGACCACGACAACCGCGCCGAGCCCAGCATCCGGCGTGTCTGGTTCACCTCGGCCGCCGTCGCCCACGGCGTCGACCCCGGCCTGGTGGCCGGGGCGGCCCAGTCGGCCGACGGCGGGGGACTCGGCCTCAACGCCCTTCTCACCGCCCACCCCGAGGTCACCGCGCTCTTCACCTTCAACGACATCGTCGCCATCGGAGCCCTGCGCGAAGCGCGCCGGATGGGCAGGAGCGTCCCCCGGGATCTCGCGGTCATCGGCTTCGACGGCCTCCAGCTCGGCGCGCTCGTCGAACCTCCGCTCACCAGCGTCGCGCTCGACACACGCCGGCTCGGCGCCCTCGCGATCGACCAGGTCGGACGCCTGTTGACCGGTGTCGACCCCCTGGAGGCCGACGAACTCGTCGTCCGGGCCGAGCTGAGACCGGGCGGCTCCGCTTAACCTGCCGGACTTGTACTTGACCCGAATGTCTTGACATACATCCGGACCGGAGCGCAAACTTCCGGAAAATTCACGGACTTCCGTGAACGTTCACGTGAGCGCTCACGCGAACTGGATGTGCCACTCCCGCAACGTCGTTCGACGCTTGGTCCGACGCCGTCGCGCCGGTGACCACACCCACGCATTCCAACCAGAAGGCATCCCGTGCCTTGAGGTGTCAACGTCGACGCGTCCAGCGCTGGAGCTGGACACTCTGGAAGGAAATCATGAGAAACACCGCCTCGCGCGTCCGCCTCGCCGCCGTCGCAGCGGCAGCGAGCATCGCCGTGCTCGCCGGCTGTTCGTCCTCCGATCAGCCGGACAGCTCCTCCGCCGCCACCTCCTGCGAGCCGGCGAAGGGGAAGGTCACCCTCCAGTACTGGAACACCGTTCCCGGCATGGACGAGGTTGTCGCTCTGTGGAACAAGCAGAACCCTGACATCCAGGTTCAGACGAAGAACATCTCCAACGACCAGTACGGCACCATCAGCAACGCCCTCAAGGCGGGCAAGGCGCCGGACCTCGCCCAGGTCGGCTATGACGAGCTGCCCAACCTGCGGACCCAGAACGCCTTCGTGGACGCGTCGGCCTGCTCCGAGGCCACCGCCGCCAAGTCGAAGTTCGTCCCCTGGACGTGGTCGCAGACCAGCTTCGCGGGCACCGGCGTTTTCGCCCTCCCGCAGGACACCGGCCCCATGGCCCTCTACGTGCGCAGCGACATCTTCAAGCAGCACGGCCTCGCGATACCGAAGACCTGGGACGAGTACGCGGCCGAGGCGAAGAAGCTGCACGCCGCCGACCCCAAGCTCACCATGACGTTCTTCGACCCGAACAATGCCGAGTGGTTCAACGGCCTGCTCTGGCAGAACAGCGCGGAGATGTACTCGTACTCCGGCGACAAGTGGCACGTCACCGTCGAGTCCCCGCAGAGCAAGCAGGTCGCCGACTACTGGCAGAAGATGATCGACGACAAGCTCGTGCGCACCGACCTCGCCAACGGCTCGACCCAGATGTACGCGGCGTACCAGCAGAACCAGATCGCCAGCTACGTCGGCGCAGCCTGGGGCTACAGCATGTTCCGCGACAACCTGCCCAAGCAGTCGGGCAAGTGGACGATCGTCCCGATGCCGACCTGGGGCACCAGCGCCGCGTCCGGCGACTGGGGCGGCTCCACCGTCGCGTTCATGAAGGGCAGCAAGCACCTGTACGAGTCGGTCAAGTTCAACACCTGGCTGAACACCGACCCGGAAGCCCTCGCGCTGGAGAACAAGCTCGGCGGCCTCTATTCGGCGTCCCCCGTCGGCACCGGCCTGCCCCAGCTCTCCAAGGGCGTGCCCTACTACAACAACCAGAAGATCTTCGACGTCTTCGCCGAGTCGTCCAAGAACATCGACACCAGCTTCACCTGGGGCCCCACCCAGAAGACGGTCAACCTGAGCCTCCAGGACGCGATGGCCAAGGCCGCCGCCGGCCAGGGCACCCTCGCCGACGCGCTCAAGACCGCCCAGGCGACCGCGCTCAAATCGATGAAGGACCTGGCCATCCCCGCCCAGGCAGGCAAGTGACCACAGCATGACCGACACCGAAACCCGCGTGATACGCGTGGTGGCGGCGCCCCGAGGCTCCCGCCGCCGTCTCAACGGCGGCGGGCCCCGGGCGGGCGTCATCACCGCGTTCCTGACCCCGTTCTTCCTCCCGTTCGTGCTCTTCTACCTGGTGCCGGTCGGGTACGCGATCTGGCAGAGCTTCCGGGTCGTGCGCCGCTCCGGCGGCCAGTACGGCACCTCGTACACGACGTTCGGCGGTTTCCAGCAGTACGCACACGTCTTTGAGAACACCGAGTTCTGGTCCAGCATCGGGCGCATCGGGCTCTTCGGCATCGTGCAGGTGCCGGTCATGCTGTTCGTCGCCCTGATCATGGCGCTGCTCCTCGACACTCCGCTACTGAAGCTCAAGTCGTTCTTCCGCATCGCGGTGTTCATGCCGTACGCGGTACCCGGCGTCATCGCCGCGATCATGTGGTCGTACCTCTACTCGCCGCAGCTCAGCCCCGTGGTCGACCTGCTGAACGGCATCGGGCTCCACCCCGACTTCCTCGGACCGGGCGCCGTCCTGTGGTCGGCGGCGAACATCTCCACCTGGCTGTGGACCGGCTACAACATGCTGATCATGTACTCGGCACTGCAATCGATCCCGCAGGAGCTGTACGAGGCGGCCAAGCTCGACGGCGCGAGCAACTGGGCCATCGCCTGGCAGATCAAGGTCCCCATGATCGCCCCGTCGATCGTCCTCACCACGGTGTTCTCGATCATCGGCACACTCCAGCTCTACGCCGAGCCGGCCGTGCTGCGCCAGATCTCCTCGAACATCTCCAGCACCTACACCCCGAACATGCTCGCCTACGCGGTGGCCTCGGGGAACAACTACCAGCAGGCGGCGGCGATCTCCGTGGTCATCGCCCTCATCACCTTCGTCTTGAGCTTCGGGTTCATGCGGCTGACGTCGAAGAGGGCCGGACTGTGAACAACCTGATCGTGAGTGACAAACCCACCGTCCGTGAGAGCAGGGCCAGTCGTACGGCGGTCATGGCCGTGATGGTCCTCCTGACCATCTACTTCCTGCTGCCGGTCTACTTCCTGATCGTCGCGGCGACCAAACCGCAAGGAGACCTCGCCTCCACCAACGGCCTGGCGTTCTCCCACTTCAACCTGTTCAGCAACCTGCACACCCTGTTCACCCGCAGCGACGGCATCTTCCTCCAGTGGGCCCTGAACAGTGTGATCTACGCGGTGCTCGGCGCGGCCGTCGGCACACTGGTCTCCGCGCTGTGCGGCTACGCGCTCGCCAAGTTCCATTTCCGGGGGCGGGAGTTCCTCTTCTCCGTCATCCTCGGCGGCGTCCTGGTCCCCACGACCGCGCTCGCGCTCCCGCTGTTCCTGCTGTTCTCGGCGACCGGGATCGTCAATACCTACTGGGCGGTGTTCCTGCCGAGCATCGTCAGCCCGTTCGGCGTCTACCTGGCCCGGATCTTCGCCTCCGCCGCCGTACCCCAGGAACTCCTGGAGTCGGCGCGCCTCGACGGCGCGGGAGAGTTCCGGACGTTCTTCTCCGTGGCCTCCAGGCTGATGGCACCGTCCCTGGTGACGATCTTCCTCTTCCAGTTCGTCGCCATCTGGAACAACTTCTTCCTGCCGATGGTGATGCTCCAGAAGGAGTCGCTCTTCCCGGTCACCCTCGGCCTCTACACGTGGAACGGCCAGACGGCCAGGGCCCCGCTCCTCCAGCAGTCCGTGATCACCGGCTCGCTGGTCTCGATCGTGCCCGTGATCATCGTCTTCATCCTCCTCCAGAGGTTCTGGCGCACCGGGCTCGCCACCGGCTCACTGAAGTGACGCCGTAGCCCGACGTCCCGCAGCTCCGCCCCAGCCTCTCTCCGCACCCGCCGACAGAAGGTCCCTGACCCATGCAGAATTCCGCCGTCTTCGTGCCCCATTTCCACTGGGACCGGGAATGGTACGAGCCCTTCCAGGTGTTCCGGCACCGGCTCGTGGCCGCTCTCGACACCGTGCTGGAGACGGCCGAGGCGAACCCGGACTTCCGGTTCACCGTCGACGGGCAGATGGCCGCGATCGAGGACTACCTGGAGATGCGGCCCGAGAACAGGGACCGGCTCGCGGCCCTGGTCTCCGGCGGCCGGCTCGCCATCGGCCCGTGGCTCATCCTCCTCGACGAGTTCCTCTGCTCCGGCGAGACCGTCGTACGCAATCTCCGGATGGGATGGGCGGCCGCGGCGGAACTCGGCGGGTCGATGCCCATCGGGTACCTGCCGGACATGTTCGGCCACATCGCGCAGATGCCGCAGATCCTGGCCCGCGCCGGAATCGAGCACGCCGCGCTGTGGCGCGGTGTTCCCGGCTCCGTCGAGGGCCACGCCTTCCGCTGGCGCGCCCCCGACGGCTCCGAGGTGCGCACCGAGTTCCTCTTCGACGGGTACGACAACGGCCTCGACGTCCTGCTGGTGCCCGACGAGATCGGCCGGGCGCTGGGCCAGTACGCGGAGATGACCGCCGACCGCTGGGGCAACGACCCGGTGCTCGCGATGGCCGGCACCGACCACAACGCGCCCGACCCGCGGCTCGCGGCCTGGCTGCGCCGCGCGTCGAGCGACGAGCGCGCCATCACCATCGCGACGCTCGACGAGTACATCCGTTCGCACGTACGCGACGAGGTCTCCACCGTCGTCACCGGCGAACTCCGCAGCCACGTACGGGGCAACATCCTTCCGGGTGTGCTCTCCGTACGGCTCGGGCTCAAGCAGCGCATGGCCGTGGCCGAGCGCACCATCGACCACGCCGAGCGGATGAACGCCCTGTGGTCCCGCCGCGACGACACGCCGTTCCTCTCACTCGCCTGGCACAAGATCATCGAGTCGGCCGCACACGACTCGGTCGTCGGCTCCGGCACCGACGAGACCTGCGACCAGGTGGACGCGCGGCTCGCCGAGGCCGCGCAGGCCGCGCGGGCCGTAAGGGACGCTGCCCTCGCCGAGGCCGCCGCCCTGGTGCCGAGCGACGGTCACCTGGTCGCCAACCCGCTGCCGTTCGCGCGTACGGCGGCGGTCGAGGTGGACGTTGTCGCCCCGCCCGAGGGGCGTGGGCTGGCCGCGACCGCTGCCGACGGCTCCGTACGCCCCGTGCAGCTGATCTCCCAGGCGCCGACCGTGCTCAGCGACGAGCGCATGGATGCCTCCCAGCTCGAACGTGTGCTGCGGCGCATCCACCGCCGCGAACTGTTCGGCCGGCTGATCGACACGTACGAACTCACCCCGGGATCCCTGGTCTTCCACCTCGCCGAGGTGCCGAGCAGCGGACCCTTCGACCTGATGATCCTGCGCGGGAAGGTCGCCGAGGCGGCCGCCGCGCACCCGGGGGAGTGGCGGGTCCTGACGCTGGAGGAGGCCCGCGCGACCGCGCTCGCGCTGGTCGACGTTCCCGCCTCCGGGCTCGCGAGCTTCCGGGTCGGACCCACCGACCGGACGCCCGCGCTGCCAGCGGCGCTCGTCCCCGCGACCGCGACGGACCGCACCCTGTCGAACGGACTGGTCGACGTCGCCGTCGCCGCCGACGGCACCCTCGACGTGACCGGGGCCGACGGCTCCGTCCTGCGCGGCGTCGGCCGCCTGGTCGACGGCGGTGACCGGGGCGACAGCTACAACTACGGGCCGCCCGCCCGGGACGTGCTCGTCTCGGAGCCGGCCGAGGTCGCCGTCGAGGTCCTGGAGAACGGCCCGCTGCGGTCGAGGACCCGGGTCACCCGCGTCTACGAATGGCCCGCCGCGCTCTCCTCCGACCGCGACGTGCGCGGTGCCGAGACCGTACCGACCCCGGTGGAGACGCTGGTGGAGGTACGGGCGGGTGAGCCGTTCGTACGGGTCTCCACCTCGTTCCTGAACCGCTCCGCCGACCACCGGCTGCGCTTCCACGTACCGCTGCCGGAACCGGTGACCGGGTCCGCCTCCGCCGGGCAGTTCGCCGTCACCGCGCGCGGACTCACCGCCGAGGGAGGCTGGGGCGAATACCCCATCCCGACCTTCCCCGCCGACTCGTTCGTATCGGCCGGCGCCGCACACGTCCTGCTCGACCATTCCTCCGAGTACGAAGTGGTCGGCGACGGCTCCGAACTCGCCGTCACCCTCCTGCGCGCGATCGGCTCGATCAGCGTCAACATCCATCCGTTCCGCGACGAGCCCGCCGCGACCGAGATCGCCGCACCGGGCGCGCAGGACCTCGGCATGCGCGTCGAGAACCGCTTCGCCGTCCTGCCCCCGGCGGCCGGCTGGCAGCAGGCGAACGCGGTCGGCCTCGCGGAACTCTTCCGCAACGACGTGCTCGTCACCCGCGGTACCGCGCCCGCCGGCGACCGGCTGCCCCCCGACGCGGCCGGGATCCGGGTCGACGGTGCGGACGTCTTCGTGTCGGCCGTCCGCCGCGTCACCACCGAGGGCGGTGGCACCGGGACCGAGATACGGCTGGTCGCGATGAGCGGCACCGGAGCCGACGCCCGTGTGACCGGCGCGTTCACCGAGGCCACCACCGTCGACCTGCTCGGCCGGCCCCTGTCCACCACACCGGCCGCCGACGGGCTCGACCTCGCCCTCGGCCCGTGGGAGATCCGCACGGTTGTCGTCCGGTAGACCTCCGTAACCGCACAAAAAGGGGCGCACCGCCGGTCGTGCGCCCGGAGTCCACCGGGCCCCGGGCGCCGCGACCGGCGGACGCCGCCAACCGACCTTCCGCCATCGAGAAAGTTGTGACCTCGTGCCCTCCCCCCATTCCGGGTATGTATCGGACACCGCGCCAGGGCGCGGCGCGCTGCGTCCGGCGCGCTCGTGGCTCCACTCCGACGCCCCCTCCCTCTCCCTGAACGGACCGTGGCGGTTCCGGCTGTCGCCCACGGCGTCCGCGGCGGAGGACTTCGCGGCCGAAGGCTTCGACGACCACGGCTGGGACAGCATCCCGGTGCCCTCCCACTGGGTGCTCCAGGGCGACGGGGCGTACGGCCGGCCCATCTACACGAACGTGCAGTTCCCGTTCCCGATCGACCCGCCGCACGTCCCGGACGAGAACCCCACCGGCGACTACCGCCGCCACATCGAGATCCCCGCCGCGTGGACGGACGCCGAGCGGGTGGTCCTCCGGTTCGACGGCGTCGAGTCGCTCTTCCGGCTCTGGGTGAACGGCGAGGAGATCGGTGGCGCAAGTGGCAGCCGGCTCGCCCACGAATTCGACGTGACCTCGTCCGTACGCCCGGGCGACAACGTCGTCGCGGTGCGCGTGCACCAGTGGTCGGCGGCCAGCTATGTCGAGGACCAGGACCAGTGGTGGCTGCCGGGCATCTTCCGCGACGTCACGCTGATCGCCCGCCCGGTCGGCGGCGTCGAGGACGTCTGGCTGCGTACCGGCTTCGGCGACGGGCACGGCCGGATCGAACCGGAGATCACCGCCGACGCGGCGGCCTTCCCCGTCACCCTCCGGCTCCCGGAACTCGGCGTCGAGCGGGTCTGGGCGACCCCGGCCGACGTGATCCCGCTCGACCTCGACGCCGTGGAGCCCTGGTCGGCAGAGCGACCGCGCCTGTACGACGTCACCGTGTCGACCGCCGCGGAGAGCGTCGCCCTGCGGATCGGGTTCCGTACGGTCGAGATCCGCGGCGACCGGTTCCTCGTCAACGGCCGTCGCGTCGTCTTCCACGGGATGAACCGCCACGAGACGCACCCCGAGCGCGGCCGCGTCTTCGACGAGGAGCACGCCCGCGAGGACCTGGCCCGGATGAAGCGCTTCAACGTGAACGCGATCCGCACCAGCCACTACCCGCCGCACCCCCGGCTGCTCGACCTGGCCGACGAGCTCGGGTTCTGGGTCGTCCTCGAATGCGACCTGGAGACCCACGGCTTCGACCAGACCGGCTGGACCGGCAATCCGAGCGACGACCCGGCGTGGCGCGAGGCGTACCTCGACCGCATTCGGCGCACGGTCGAACGGGACAAGAACCACTCCAGTGTCGTGATCTGGTCCCTGGGCAACGAAGCCGGGACGGGCAGCAACCTCGCCGCGATGTCGGCGTGGGTCCACGCCCGCGACGCCGGACGGCCCGTCCACTACGAGGGCGACCACACCGGCGAATACACCGACCTCTACTCACGCATGTACTCCTCGGTGCCGGAGACCGAGCAGATCGGCACCGACGGCTCACGCGCCCCGCTGCTGGACTGCACTCCCGCGCAGGGCGCCCGGCAGCGCACCAAGCCGTTCCTGCTCTGCGAGTACGCGCACGCGATGGGCAACGGACCGGGAGGGCTCGACCAGTACGAGGCGCTGACGCACCGGCACCCGCGCCTGCACGGCGGCTTCGTCTGGGAATGGCGCGACCACGGAATCGCGACGACCGCCCCGGACGGCACGCCGTACTTCGCGTACGGCGGCGACTTCGGCGAGGTCGTCCACGACGGCAACTTCGTGATGGACGGCATGCTGCTCAGCGACGACGTCCCCACCCCCAGCCTCTACGAGTTCAAGGCCGTCGTGCAGCCGATCCGCTTCACCTTCGGCGCCGACGGCGCGTCCGGCCACGCGGCCGACCACGTGGAGATCACCAACCTGCGCCACTCCGCCGACACGTCCGACCTGCGGTTCTCCTGGCGCGTCGAACACGACGGAACGTCCGCCGCCTCCGGACACCTGGAGACGCCCGTGATCCCGGCCGGCGGATCGGCGCGCGTACTCCTCCCCGCGGTCCCGGTGTCGCACGACGCGGAAACCTGGCTCACCCTCGACGCGGCCCTGGCGACCAAAACCGCCTGGGCGAGCGAGGGGCACGTGCTCGCGACCGCACAACTGGACCGCTCGGCCCCCCGCCCCGCACCCGCGGTCCGGCCCCGCACCGATTGGCGGCCGAGCGGCGGGACACTGACACTGGGCATCGCCGAGTTCACCGGCGGCTCCCTCACACGACTCGCCGGGCGCCCGGTGACGGGCCCGCGGCTGGAACTGTTCCGCGCCCCGACCGACAACGACGAAGGCACCTCCGGGGAGATCGAGGAGAGCGACGCGAGCGTCTCCGGAATCTCCAACGCGGCGCTGTGGCGCGGCCATGGACTCGACCGTCTCACCACACGACGCGTCGGCGTGGAACGTACCCCGGACGCCCTGCGCACCCTGGACAAGGTCTCCGCGGCGAACTCCGCCCTGTGGGTGATGGTGGAATCCGTCTGGTCCCTGGAGGACGGTGAAGTCGAACTGCGCGTGGAAACCAGCCCGTCGAGCGGCTGGCCCACGGTCTGGCCGCGCGTCGGCATACGCTTCGACCTGCCCGACGAGTCGGCTCCCGTCGACGGCGCCGACTGGTTCGGCCTCGGCCCGCGGGAGTCCTACCCCGACAGCGTGCGCGCGGCCAGGACCGGACGCTTCTCCTTCCCCCTGCGCGACCTCTCCGTCGAGTACGCCCGCCCCCAGGAGACCGGGCACCGGTCCGCACTGCGCCAGTTGACCCTGACGAGCGACGACACCGGCGTCATGCGCGTCACCGCCCTCCCCGACACCCGGGGCCGCCGCCCCGGCTTCACCCTCAGCCGCCACACCCCCCAGCAGATCACCCGGGCGGCCCACCCCTACGAGCTCCCGGAGTCGTCGACGACGTACCTGATCATCGACGCCGCCCAACACGGCCTAGGCTCCCGCGCCTGCGGACCGGACGTATGGCCCGAATTCGCCCTGCGCCCCGAGTCCCGCACGATCAGACTGCGCGTCGAGGCGATCTGACGGGCTCTCATCCCTGACACCGCCGGGCCCTGTCACGATCGCCGGGGCCCGGCGTGTGTCGATTCGGTTGCGGGACGCGGCCATGCCGACGCCGGCCGACGAGTGCGTCGTTGGACCGGGCATGGAGATGTCCGGTCTGTCTGCCGGGGGAGAGGGTTCGGGCGCCGCGCTGTTGGGCGCGTACTGGATGGAGCCCTCGGCCGGCCAGCGTTCCCGTTCCGGCTGCCGTTTCTGCGGCAAGCGCAGCTGCCCGCGAAGTACGGCCGCACCGCCCGCGTCCCGCGGCTCACGGGCGACCGGAAGGACTCGCGCCAGAGCGGCGGCCACGGCACGGACGCTGATGCTCGCGGGCGCCGTCCTGACCATCGTCGCCGCGATGATCATGGTGATCCTGGACTGACCCGATATAGGACACGACCTGGCCTAGTTCCCCTTTAGCGTTGGCCGAGTCAGCCACTCCCACCGCGAGCGCAGGAGCACCCGATGAGTCAGGTCACCCAGAACCAGCCGCTGGGCACCCCCACCTGGATCGATCTCGCGGTGGCGGATCTGGAGGGCGCGAAAGCGTTCTACGGGGCGGTGTTCGGCTGGGACTTCACCTCCGGCGACCTCGGCACCGACTGCCTGGTGCGCGGTCTGCCGGTCGCCGGTCTGCGCCAGGTCGCCGACCGGGCGGACACGAGCGACAGCTGGACCGTCCATCTCGCCACCGACAACTGCGACAGCACCGCCCGTCGTATCGCGGACGCCGGGGGCAAACTGATCAGAGCTCCGCACGAAGTCGGCGACCTGGGGCGGGCGGCCGCCGCCGTCGATCCCACCGGCGCGCGGTTCGGGCTCTGGCAGGGCCGCACCCACCTGGGCTGCCGTCTGGTCAACGAGCCCGACACCCTGGTCCGCAACGACCTCGTGACCGCCGACCCGGGCCCCGCCCGTACCTTCTACACCACCGTCTTCGACTTCACACTGGACGGCAACGAGGACCTTCCCGGTGTTGACTTCACCTTCCTGCGCCGGCCGGACGGCCACGAGATCGGCGGGATCCTCGGCCTGGACACCGCTCCGGCCCCGGTCTGGGCGACCACCTTCGAGGTGGCGGACACCGACGTGACCGTGGCACGGGCCAGGTCGGCCGGAGGCACTTCCACCACCCCGGAGGACACCGCGTACGGCCGGTCGGCCACCCTGACCGACCCGTACAGAACACGGTTCTCCGTGATCGCCCGGTACGGGGCCGCGGACTCCTCGGCCCCGTAGGCCGTCGCCTCCCCGTCCCGGCCACTACGTCAGGCGGTGGCCGCCACGTACGGGAAGAACGGTGTCGGAAGGGCGTCGACGGAGTCCTTGGTCAGGCCGATACTCAGAGCGCTGTCGGTGGCGAGGGAGAACATGACCTCGCCCGCGTTGTCGTTCAGCGCCCGGCCGTTGAACGCCGCGAAACCGAACACCGCGGGAGTGCCGATCGTGTACGGGAGGATGTCCGGGAGGATTCGCTCCGCGACCTCCAGGCCGTAACCGTGTGGATCCGACGTGGTGCCGCGGGTGCCGACAACAGCGGCGACCCGGTCGGTGATCTCCGTGCCGAACGTGTGGATGTCGTCGGCGGGAGGAGTCCGGTTCAGTTTCTCCGCCAGCTCGTCGTCGAACTGCGCGAAGATCGGCGAGACCATCGGGATGCCGCACCGGTTGATACGGTGCCAGCCGCCGGCGTCGGTGGCCAGCGCGGTGACCCCCCAGACGCCGATGTCCCTGTTGCGTGTGAAGGGCAGCAGGTCGTCGTCCGGTACTTCGAGCACGATGGACCGTACCTTCATCCCGGAGAACAGGCTGGTCACCTCGTCGGTCGCCTCTCCGGAGTCCGGCGCGGGCAGCTCGACGTCGGTGCCGTGCTGGAAGGCCTGGCCGACCGCTTCCACCACGTCCGGATTCATCCAGAAGGGGTCACCGGCCCGACCGGTCCACAGCCGCACACCGCTCCCGGTGCGGAGGGTCCGCCCCGTCGCGCCGGCGAGGAGCACCGTGCCTTCCGCCGCGTCGTCGGCCGCCTCCGCTCCGACGAGGCGGCACAGCTCGACGGCCTGTGAACCGTCCGCGTCCGTCGCTCCGAAACGGAGGCGGAAGGACACGTCCTCGACGGCGTCACCCGTACTGTCGATCTTGAATTCGTACCGGGCCTCCGGGTGGAAGCCTTTGGGCACGTCCGGGCCCGCGGCATCGGAGCAGACGTTCATCGCGAGGACAGTGCCGCGGTCGCCCCGGAACACGTAGAGGTCCGAGATGTTCAACCGGGCATCAGCCCTGGCGGCGGGCGAATCGAGGTGGTGAGACATCGCACTCACTCCAAACACCGCGCCGAGGCGCGTGGAGAACACGCGGACCGGCACGCAATCGCCATGTTCGTGGGCCACCTCGGGGGCGACTTCCCCAAGGGTTACTTTTCCCCCCAAATCAGACTACCTCGCCTGCGTACGCGCAGCCGCGTGGAGACGGATCACCCGTCGGGCCGGGCAGCGGGAACGCGCGCTGGGCCACTCGCCTCAGTGCTGGACCAAGCCGCCGACCGGGACGGCGGCGGCATGGCCGGTCGGCGGAAGGGTCCGCGCCAGGGCGAGGCCGACATCGACCAGCGACGACCGGCGCAGGCGTACGACCTCCGGGACCGGAGTCCAGACCGACCCGGTGGTCTCGCCATTCGGTTCGGGCCGCAGCCGGCCGCCGGTGATACGGACCCGGTAGAAGACGCCGACGTTCTGGTGCGCGATCCCCGCTCGCGCGACGGCCGCCGGGATCACCCTGGAGTCCACGCCCAGCAGGCGTTCGACCACCGCCTCGCAGCCGGTCTCCTCGGCGACCTCCCGGATCACGGCGTCGAACGGGTCCTCCGCGTGCTCGACCTTGCCGCCCGGAAGGCTCCAGTTCCCCGATGAGTGATGGACGAGCAGCACCCGGCCGTCCTGGACACACACGGCGTACGCCGCCAGCCGGAAACTCATCCCCGCACGCTACCGAACGTCCGCGGTCCGCACCCGCGTTTGCGTCTTTCGGTCACGGGTAGCCGGACGCGGCACCCCGGGCGCAACCGGGGTGCCGTCAGGCAGGAGGCTGAACATGACCCCATCCGGAGACGCGGTCACCGGGACCATCACCACGAAGGTTCCGGCGCGGCTCGACCGGCTCCCGTGGTCGCGCTGGCACTGGATGATCGTGATCGGCCTGGGAACCGTATGGATCCTCGACGGCCTGGAAGTGACCGTCGTCGGCAACATCGCGAGCCGCCTCTCGGAGGACGGCAGCGGCCTGCCGATCTCCGACGCGCAAGTCACCGGCCTGGCGGCCGCGTTGTACGTCGCGGGGTCGTGCGCCGGCGCTCTCTTCTTCGGCTGGCTCACCGACCGGTACGGACGCAAGAAGCTCTTCCTCATCACCCTCGCGGTGTATCTGGCGGCGACCGCCGCGACCGCCGTGTCGTTCTCGGTCTGGTGGTTCTTCCTCTTCCGCTTCCTCACCGGCTTCGGTATCGGCGGGGAGTACGCCGCGATCAACTCCGCCATCGACGAACTGATCCCCAGCAAGTACCGGGGCCGCGTCGACCTCATCATCAACGGCAGCTACTGGCTGGGCGCGATGGGTGGCGCGCTGCTCTCCGTGCTCGCCCTGAACACGGACATCTTCCCGAAGGACCTGGGATGGCGGCTCACCTTCGCCCTCGGAGTGGTCCTGGGCCTGGTGATCCTCCTCGTACGGCGCCACGTGCCGGAGAGCCCCCGGTGGATGTTCATCCATGGCCGGTCCGACGAGGCGAACGAACTGGTCGACGGGGTGGAGAAGGAGATCGAGACGGAGATCGGCCGCGCGCTGCCCGAGCCGGCGGGCGCCCTCACCATCGAGCAGCGGCGATCGATCGGCTTCATCGAGATCGGCAGGACGCTTTTCCGCGAGTACCCCAAGCGCGCCGTGCTGGGCTTCTCGCTCTTCATCGGCCAGGCGTTCCTGTACAACGCGATCACCTTCGGTTTCGGCTCGATCCTGGTGAAGTTCTTCGACGTCTCCAGCGGCTCGACCGGGTACTTCTTCGCCGCCATCGCCTTCGGCAACTTCCTCGGCCCGCTGCTCCTCGGCCGGCTGTTCGACACCGTCGGCCGCAAGCCGATGATCGCGGGCACCTACGTCGTGTCCGGGCTTCTGCTGTTCGTCACCGCCTGGCTGTTCGGCAACGGCTGGCTCAACGCCACCACCATGACGATCTGTTGGGGCGTGGTCCTCTTCTTCGCCTCGGCCGGCGCCAGTTCCGCGTATCTCACCGTCAGCGAGATCTTCCCGATGGAGACCCGTGCCATGGCGATCGCCTTCTTCTACGCGATCGGTACGGCGGCCGGCGGCATCTCCGGCCCGCTGCTGTTCGCCGAACTCACCGACAGCGGAGTGGTGAGCGACGCGGTGATCGCGTTCTGCGTCGGCGCGACGCTGATGGTGCTCGCGGGGATCGTGGCCTGGTTCTTCGCCGTCGCGGCCGAGGGCAAATCCCTGGAGGACATCGCCGCGCCGCTCTCGGCTCGACAGGGGGAGCAGGACCCGCAGACTCCGGGGCAGGCGAAGGACGAGGCAGTCTCCGGGACCTCCCCGAACACACCGGCGCGCTGACACCGAACACACCGGCGCGCTGACACCGAACGCGCCGACCGGGTTCACCACCCGGTGATCACTTCGACGCCCTGCCCCGCTGCCCCCGGGTCCGGTCCCACCCGGGGGCAGCGGGGCGCCGGGATCCCGGTCAGCCGAGGCCGACGGGCGGGACGTGGCCGATGGGCTGGACGTGACCCTCGGGCGGCTCGTGGACGGGCCAGCCAGGATCCCCGGTCTCGGCGAACCGTATCCATGATCGGTGTATATGTGACGCGAGCGCGGCGGGCGGCTCGGCGATGCCGAGGAGCCCGCGCGGGCCGCGCAGCGACGGCAGGGACAGGTGGTCGAAGACGAACGGCAGCTCCATGACATGACTGGCGCCCAGCCGCCCGCCGACCGCGTCGGAGCGCCAGCCGAACTCGTAGTGGTACGTCCGCCCGGCCGCTGCCCGCGCGTGGGCGGCGGCCATCCGCCGGGTGCCGGCTCCGAACAGCCCATCGCCGAGGATGCGGGTACGGAGCTCGGCGGTGGAGGCGGACGGGTGCCGCGCCCGGTAGGCGCGGACCGCTTCGCCGGGATCGGCGTGGAACTTCGCCGCGGTGTCGCGGACGTCGTCGTCGGTGGTGCCCGCGAGGAGTCCCAGCGGGGCCAGGTACAGGGAGCCCTCGTCCAGATTGCCGCCGATCAGCAGGTCGGCCTCGCATCCCCGGCCGGCGGCGACCGCGCGGGCCGGCTGCTCCTCGCCGACCAGGCTGAAGGGGGTGATGCCGCCGAGCGGGTCGTGGTGGGTGGACGTACGCAGGTCCAACCCGGTGAGCGCGGCCGTGGCGGCGACAAGACGATCGTCGGGGACGTCGGCCAGAGATCCGGCGGTGGGTACGAGGCCCAGCTCGCGTCCGACAGCGGCGGTGACGATGCCCGCCTGGTCGGGGGTGAAGGCGCCGGTGCCGGTGCCGCTCTGGATGATCGCGCGACGGAGGAGGCCGGACGAGGCCGGGTCGGCGAGGACGCCGCCGACGATGATGGCTCCGGCGGACTGGCCGAAGAGGGTGACGTTGTCGCGGTCGCCGCCGAAGCGGGCGGCGTTCTCCCGTATCCACCGCAGGGCGGCCAGGACGTCGAGCAGGCCGCGGTTGTCCGGGGCGTCGGGCAGATGCAGGAAACCGGGGATGCCCAGCCGGTAGTTGACGGTGATCAGCACCACACCGTCCCGGGCGAAAGCCGTTCCGTCGTAGAGCGGCGCGCGGCCCGAGCCGGCGACAAATCCTCCGCCGTGTACGAACACCATGACCGGGCGGGCCGGGCCGGCCGGCTCCGGGGCCCAGATGTTCGCGGTGAGATAGTCGTCGCCGCGCTGCCAGCCGGGGCCGAAGTAGGGCGACATGTCGAGGGTGCCGAAGGAGTCCCGGACGGGCTGGGGCGCGGTCGGCCCCGGCCGTGTCGCGTCACGGACCTCGGTCCACCCCGGGTGAGGGCCCGGCGGGGCGAAACGCCCGTGCGCGACGGGTGGGGCGGCGTACGGCACATCGAGAAAGGCCGAGCCGTGTTCGCCGCGGCGGCCGCGGATCGGGCCGGAGGTGGTGGTGACCGTGACAGAACCGGCGGGGGCCATCCCGCTTCTCCTCGCTGTTGGTGTGCTCGGGGCTGGTGTGCTCCGGTGGGGGCCGCCGCTCCGGGTCGTCCGGAGCGGCGGTGGGGTGGAAGCAGGGTCAGTACCGGGTGAACGGCGCCCACTTCTTGATCGCGAAGCCGCTGTC
This sequence comes from Streptomyces sp. NPDC087420, assembly GCF_044744165.1. Taxonomy (NCBI): domain Bacteria; kingdom Bacillati; phylum Actinomycetota; class Actinomycetes; order Kitasatosporales; family Streptomycetaceae; genus Streptomyces; species Streptomyces sp. NPDC087420. The sequence continues at coordinate 12,577 of NZ_JBIUXU010000019.1, read as the reverse complement.
CGTCCTCTCGACCTCCAGGGCGCTGTGACCGCTGAAGTGGGCGGGCAGGACAAGGGCGTTGACGTCGGCGGCCCAGCCGAGCAGCCTGCGGCGGGTCGTACGGGCCCGCGCCGGGTCCTCGCAGAAGCAGCTGTTGTGGTCCGGGTGTGCGATCTGGAGCGGAGTGTGCAGCAAGTCACCCGCCAGCAGGGCCCGTTCGTCGCCGGATATCAGCTTGAGAACACTGGATCCCGGAGTGTGGCCGGGGGCGGCTTCCAGGCGCAGATGTTCGTCGATGGTGTGGCTTCCCTCCCACAGGCGGACCTGGCCCGCGGCGTGCACGGGGGCGACGCTGTCCTCGAAGACGTTCTCGTTGACCCCGCCGGCGACGGCCGGGTTGTCCGCCGGGTTCCAGAACTCGAAGTCCACTTTGGGCATCAGATAGGTGGCGTTCGCGAACGTCGGCACCCAAGCGCCGTCGACCAGCCGGGTGTTCCAGCCGACGTGGTCGACGTGCAGGTGGGTGTTGACCACCAGGTCGACGTCCTCGGGCCGTACCCCGGCACGCTCCAGGTTGCCCAGGTAGTCCAGCTCGAGGTGGTCCCACGCGCCGACGGCGGGCCGGGACTTGTTGTTGCCGACGCCGGTGTCGACGAGGATGGTCCTGCCGCCGCTGCGGAGCAGCCAGGTCTGCATGGCCACGTGGACCATGGTGTCGTCGGCGCCCAGGTGGTCGGGCACCAGGGACTCGCGGTGGTCCTTCCAGGCCTGCTCGGGCAGGTCGGGGAAGAACTGGTCCGCGGGCATGATCGGACCGTGCGTCTCCTCGATGCGGGTGAGGGTGACACCGCCGAGGGTGAGGTCGTTCGTGCTCTGCAAGGCGTTCTCCTGAGGTGTGGTTCCGCTCGGGGCGTGGTGTCAGTCGTTCAGGTGGGCGAGAACGAGGTTGGGGTCCTCGCCCGTGACATACGCGGCACTGCCGACATGGACGGTGTCGCCGCGCAGCGCGACGGAGGTGGGGTTCTGGAGACCGTCGGCGGCGGTCAGGACGATGGAGTGGGTGCCGTCGGGCTGGACGAGCGCGACCTCGCTGGAGCCGTTGAGGGCGGCCAGGATCCGGTCGCCGTGGCCGGTGAAGGCGAAGTCGTCGATCCCGGCGAGGCCGGTGGCCCGGGTCCGGACCGCGCCGGCGCGCCCGTCCCGCAGGACGGGGATACGGAGGACCGTGCCCTGGTCGAGGTTGGTGACCCACACCGCCCCGTCGTGGATCTTCAGGCCGTTGGCGCCGAGGAATCCGGTGGAGGCCAGCTCGGGGGCCGTGGACCACGCGGTGGGAGTCCCGCCGGTGACCGGCACGCTCCAGACGGTGCCGAGGACCGAGTCGGTGGCGTAGAGGGTCCCGGTCCTCCGGTCCAGGTCCAGGCCGTTGGGCAGACCGGCCGCGGGCAGCGCGGCGATGCGCTTCGGGGTGCCGCCGGGACGCAGGCGCCACACGCCGGTCAGGTCGGCGGTGCCGGTGGCGTACAAGAAGTACAGGGTGCCGTCCTCCGCGCGGACGACGCCGGTGGTCAGGGGGAAGCCCAGGACCGGGGTGTGGACGCCGCCGTCGGCGGGCGCGGGCAGGGTGGCCAGGACGCGGACGGTTCCCTTGGGGGAGACGCGGGCGAGCTGGCGGGCGCCGGCGAAGGTGACGTACGCACTGCCGTCGGAGGCCAGGGCGATGTTCTCCGGCATCTGGCCCTTGGCCAGGTCGAAGTGGGCGGCGATACGGGCGTCGCTCAGCGGTGCGGAGACGGCCGACGCCGGTACGGCACCGGTCGCGGCGATCACGGCCGCGGACAGGACTGCGGCGGTGGTGGCGGTCGTGGACAGCTTCTTGAACATGATGCCTTCACTGTTTTCGGGCATGCGGCGGCGGTACGCCGACGCACAGGGATGGGGTGATGGCCTGGGCCCGGAGGACCAGGCGCCAGGAAGTTACGCCGGGCGGAGGCTGGCGGGCGGCCGCGCCCGGCCGGACGCACGATCGCGGAGGTCGACCGGCGCCCGGCCCGGGCCCGGTGGGTGGTGTGGAGGGTCAGCCCGCCTCGGCCCGGGCTCCCGGTGGTGCCGGGTCTCCCTGGGCGACGGGCCGGACGAGGGCCTGGGCGAGCAGGGCCAGCGTGGTGCGCGAGGGCGATTCGGCCTCCGTGGTGGCGACCACGATGTTCTGGCCCGGCCCCTGGCTCAGGGTCTGCTGAGTGACGGTCAGCGGGCCGACCAGCGGATGACGCATTTCGTACGTGTCGACGGCGCAGGGTTTGACGCGGTGGTCGGCCCACATCGAGGCGAAGTCCGTGCTCTTCGCGCTCAGTTCGCCCACCAGCTCGTGCAGGGAGGCGTCGTCCGGGTACCGGCCCGCCACCAGGCGCAGGTTCCCCACCACGGCCCTTGCCTTGCCCGGCCAGTGCGCGTACAGGTCACGGGTGTGCGCGTCGAGGAACACCAGCCTGGCCATGTTGGGGCGCTCCGCCGGCCGGTCCGGGGCGCCCGGGTCCAGGTGCCCGGCGAACAGCGCGTGCCCCAGACGGTTCCATGCCAGGACGTCGCTGCGTCGGCCGATCACGATGGCCGGGACGTCCGCCAGTGCCTCCAGCAACTGACCGGTCGCCGCCGTCACCCGCTCCGGCGCCGGCCGCCGGCCCCGGCCGGGCCCGTTGGCCGAGCGGGCCAGGTTGTGCAGGTGCAGGCGCTCGGCCTCCTCCAGCCGTAGTGCCCGGGCGATCGCGTCCAGCACCTGTGGCGACGCGTTCAGCGACTGCCCCTGTTCCAGCCGGGTGTAGTACGAGACGCTCACCCCCGCCAGCAGCGCCAGCTCCTCGCGCCGGAGGCCAGGCACCCGTCGGCGTTCTCCGTAGGTGGGTACCCCGAGATCCTCGGGACGCAGCTGGGAGCGCCGCGTCTGCAAGAAGTCTCCGAGCTGCACTTTTCCGCTCATGGGTCCGAGTATGGGCCGAGCCGGAAGGCACAGCCTGCCCCTGGCGTGGATAGGCACCGGCGGGAGTGGCTGCTCGACGGCACCAGTGATGACGTGGCTGTACGCCGACGAGGCACCGCCCCCCCACACACACAGGAGGCCCCCCGTGACCATCACCAACGAACACGACCTTTCCAAGCCCCTGGACGCATCGGACTTCGCTTTCACCCGACGCGTATGGGTCGACGCCCCACCGCCCCGGGTGTACGACCTGGTCAGCGACGTGTCCGCGATCGGCCGCTGGAGCCCCAACGCGACAGAGGTCACCTTCGACGAGGGAGCCGGCCCCCGGGCCGGCGCCTGGTTCAGCGGCCGCAACCACAAGGACGGCAGGCAGTGGACCACCCGCTCCCAGATCGTACGAGCCGACCCCGGCGCCGCCTTCACCTTCGTGGTCGGCGGCGCCGAGGACGGGATCGTGCGCTGGAGTTGGACCCTCCGCCCCCAGGGACGCGGAACGGTCGTGGAGCAGTCCTGGCAACTCCTGCGCCTCGACCCGGTCCTGGGCACCACCCGAGGCGACCTGGAAGCGCTGCGCGACTACATGACGAACAGCGCGGAGACCACCCTGATCGCCCTGGCCCAATGGATCGCCGAACAATGAACACACGCATCGAGCGCCCTCACCCGCCGCCCATCCGGGCAGCCCCCGCGGTGCCGTACGGAGGCGCAGGGATCACCGGCGTGCCGACGGGCCCATGCGATCATGGCGGCCGGTGGTTCTGGGAGCCACCGAACAGCCGCACTTGGGGGGGGAATGGGCATGGGGTACAACGAAAGACCGGAAGCGCGCCGGGAGCGCACGCGTGCCGAGCGGCTGACGGAGGGACTGACCGTCGCCGTGGCGTCGGTCCTCTCCTTCGTCCTGCTGGTCGGCCCGGCCTACATCTTCGTGGCGATCGCCTGGCAGTCGGTCACCGAGACCGGCACCACCACGTTCAGCCGGTTCGTGGCACCGGTGATCTGCGTCGCCCTCGTGGCGTCGCCGCCGGTCCTCGCCCGCGTGGTCTTCCTCTCGGGTCGACGCAAGGGCAAAGAGCGGCTGACTGCGGCTGTCCCGGCGACACTGACGCTGCTCGGCCTGTCCGTTGTGCCGTTCGCGGCACTGTGCCTGATCGTCGTGTACGGGGACTGACTCCCGGAGTGTGGTGTTGGTGGCGGTCCGTGAGGCGTACTCACCCACCACCGGCTTCCCGGGGCCGGAATGGACTGCTCCCCGCCGCGTGAGCCGCATGGGAGGGCTGGGACTGGGGTTATGGGGCGGGCCGACGTGGGTCGAGGCGGACGATGATGCCCTTCGAGGTGGGTGTGTTGCTGATCTCCGCCACGCTGTCGAGGGGGACCAGGACGTTGGTCTCGGGGTAGTAGGCGGCGGCGCAGCCGGGGGTGGTGGGGTAGGCGACCAGGCGGAAATCCTCGGCGCGGCGTTCGACGCCGTCGTGCCACTGGCCCACCAGGTCGACGCGGTCGCCGTCGGACAGGCCGAGCGCGTCCAGGTCGGCCGGGTTGACCATGACGACGCGGCGCGAGCCGTGGATGCCCCGGTAGCGGTCGTTCGAGGTGTACGGGACAGTGTTCCACTGGTCGTGCGAGCGGAGCGACTGGAGGATGAGGTGCCCCTCGGGGGCGTGCAGCGAGGCGAACGCGTTGCGGCTGAACCGGGCCTTGCCGTCCTCGGTGGCAAACACCCCTTCGTTCACCGGGTTCGGCAGCAGGAACCCGCCGGGTTTCGCCGCCCGGGCGTTGTAGTTCTGGAACCCCGGTACCACCCGGGCGATCCGGTCGCGGATGGAACCGTAGTCCGCCTCGAACTGTTCCCAGGGCACGGCCACCCGGTCACCCAGCGTCCTGCGGGCCAGCCTGCTGAGGATCGCCACCTCGCTGAGCAGGAGCTTGGAGGCGGGTTCGATGTGCCCGCGGGAGGCATGCACCTCGCTCATCGAGTCCTCGACGGTGATGAACTGCTCGCCGCCCGCCTGTACGTCCCGCTCGCTGCGGCCGAGCGTGGGCAGGATCAGCGCGGTGTCGCCGCAGACCGTGTGCGAGCGGTTCAGCTTGGTGGAGATGTGCACCGTGAGCCGGCAGAGCCGCATCGCCTCCTCGGTGACCCGGCTGTCGGGCGTGGCCCGGACGAAGTTGCCCGCGAGGCCCATGAAGACCTTGATCCGGCCCTCGCGCATGGCCCTGATCGAGTCCACCGTGTCCAGGCCGTGCGCCTGCGGCGGGCTGAAGGAGAACTCCCGCTCCAGGGCGTCCATGAACGTGCGCGGCATCTTCTCCCAGATCCCCATGGTCCGGTCACCCTGCACGTTGCTGTGGCCCCGCACCGGGCACACTCCGGACCCGGGCTTGCCGATCATCCCCCGCAGCAGCAGGAGGTTGACCAGTTCGCGGATGGTCGGCACGCCGTGCTTGTGCTGGGTGAGCCCCATCGCCCAGCAGATCACGACCCGCTCACTGTCGAGCACCAGGTCCCGTACGTGCTCGATCTCCTCGCGGGTCAGCCCGGTGGCGGCCAGCACCTCCGGCCAGGACACGGTTTTGCGCAGGTGCTCGGCGCATTCGGCGAACCCGCTGGTGTGCGAGTCGATGAAGGCCCGGTCCAGGACGGTGCCGGGCGCGGCGTCCTCCGCCTCCAGCAGCAGCAGGTTCAGCGCCTGGAAGAGCGCGAGATCGCCACCGAGCCTGATCTGGAGGAAGTCGTCGGCGATCTGGGTGCCGCGTCCGATCACGCCCCGGGGCGTCTGCGGGTTCTTGAACCGCAGCAGACCGGCCTCGGGCATCGGGTTGACCGCGACGATGCGTCCTCCCCTGCGCTTGTTCTCCTCCAGAGCGGAGAGCATCCGCGGATGGTTGCTGCCCGGGTTCTGGCCCAGGATGAGGATCAGGTCGGCATGGTAGAGATCGGTGAGGCTGACGTTGCCCTTCCCGGTGCCCAGTGTCTCCTTCAGCGCGGCGCCGCTCGACTCGTGGCACATGTTGGAGCAGTCGGGGAGGTTGTTGGTGCCGAACGCCCGGGCGAAGAGCTGGAGTACGAAGGCAGATTCGTTGCCGGCCCGCCCCGAGGTGTAGAAGACCGCCTCGTCGGGTGAGTCCAGGCCCCGCAGTTCGCCCGCGATCAGTCCGAGCGCGTCGTGCCAGCTGATCGGCTCGTAGTGGTCGGATCCCGGCCGCTTCACCATGGGTTCGGTGAGCCGGCCCTGCTGGTTGAGCCATTGGTCGGAACTGCGCGCCAGTTCGCCGACCGGGTGGCGGCGGAAGAAGTCGGCGGTGATCCGGCGCGTGGTCGCCTCGTCGTTGACGTGCTTGGCGCCGTTCTCGCAGTACTCGTTCTTGTGCCGGCTGCCGGGCTCGGGGTCGGCCCACGCGCAGCCGGGGCAGTCGAAGCCCTTGGTCTGGTTGATGTCGAACAGCGTCCGCGTGGTGCGCGGGACGGAATTCTCGGCCAGGGAGTACGCGAGCGCGTGGGCCACCGCGGGCACACCCGCCGCCCACTCCTTGGGCGGGGTGATCTCCGCCCGGTCACCGGTCGGTTCGCCGGCCTGGTCGGCGGTCGGTGGTTTCTTCACCCGTGTCGGCCTCTCTGTGCTCCCCCGGTTGCCCGAACACCCCCGCCCCTACGCTCCCACGCCGCGCGCAAGTACCCGGCGTCAGCCACTCGGCCAGTCGGGTACCTCTGGGCGGTCCTGCCCGGAGTCCGGCCGTACCCGGCTGTCGGTGATCGCGCCGCGCCACTGCCCGGTCTCGCTGCCCTGCCCCTCAATGAACGCCTTGAAGTTCTTCAGGTCCCCCTGTACCCGCCGGCGTACGAAGCCCGAGGAGTCACCGGCCCGCTCAAGCAATCCGCGGGGCGCGAAGTCGATCCTCAGAGTCACCCGCGCGTGGGCGTCGTCCAGTGACTCGAAGGTCACCGTCCCCGAATGGCGCGGGCTGTCCAGACTGCGCCAGACCAGACGCTCGTCGGGGCGTTGCTCCAGGATCTCGGCGTCGAACTCGCGGGTCACCCCGCCGCACCGCGTCACCCAGTGGGTCAGGGTCGACTGCGGCCGGTCCACGCGTCGCACGCCGTCCATGAACCGGGGAAAGCTGTCGAACTGCGTCCACTGGTTGTACGCCGTACGGACCGGGACGCGGACGTCGATGGATGCCTCGATGGTGCTCATCTCGTGTCTGACCCGTTCTCTTCGCGGCCTGGGGACAGGCGGCAGCACGCGGATGCGGCGCAGCGGCCGACGTGACCAGCGTAAGGAGCTCCGGGCCATCGGGCCCGGCGAAGACCGCCGTCCTCCACCCACCCGGGCGTCAACGGGGCAATTACGGCGTGTCTGGACACCGATCCCGCGCACATGGGTTTACGTCGGTCTTACGTCACGACGGTCCGGCCATCTGTGGCAGGCCGGACACCCGAGTCTCACCATTCCGTGGATTCCCCGAACGAAGGCAGCGCCGTATGGGTTCCGACAAATTCGCCCTCGTATTTCCCCAGTCGTCCTTCGTGCCCGTGGTCCTCGGGTTTTTCGGCCTCGGCACGGGTTACCTGATCTACGGCCCGCAGGAGCTCTTCCGCACACCCGTGCGCGACAGCAGTGTGGACCGGGCCACCGGCGTGTGGGGCATCTTCATGCCCGGCCTGTGCCAGCTGCTCGCCGGGATCTACCTCTTCGTCGGGCTCACCTGGTTCCAGGTGTTCAGCGACAAGGCCCTCTTCATGGCCGCGCTCGCTTTCAGCGTCTACGGCATCCACTGGTTCGCGCTGGGCTGGAACCGCTACCAGCAGTCGGACACCCGGGCCAACGGCGGCATGTCGATCGCGTTCACCATCATCTCCGTCCTGGGCATGGTGGTCTTCTACCGGGTCGGGGCGTGGCCGGTCGGCCTGCTGTTCACCGGTCTCGCGTGCGTCTACGTCTTCGAGTTCTTCGCGAGTGTGCCGCTCGGCCGGCGCGGGACGGCGACCGCGAAGGGAAGGACGATGGTGTACGGCGAAAAGGGGCTCGGTTTCTTCCACATTGCCACCGGAATCTGGCTGATGTACCTGACCTTCTCCACGACACTGAACGTCGCCTCCGGATTCAAACTCCCCGGCGGCTGACCCGTGGGCGCCCATCACCCGGTCGACGCCGGCCGCGCGGACACGCCCTGGGGCGTGTCCGCGAAGTGGCGTCTGGCCCGCGACGCCTGGCACGCGCGCTCGCCGCGTTGTCGGACCGAGCGAGTACATCCAGTACACGCTCGGTCCTCCGCCTTGCGATCGCACGCACCAGACGCCGCGAGCCACGCCCTTCGGGCGAACGACGCCACTTCGCGGACACGCCCTAGAGGCGCAGGAGTGCCGTTACGGCGACCGCGGCCACCAGGGCCACGAGGAGCGGGGCCCTGCGCCACAGGAGCAGCGGTACGACCGCGAGTCCGGCGATCACGGTGAGGTCCAGGGCGCTCCAGCGAGGGCCCAGTACGTCCACGACGATGAAGCCGGCGAGCAGGGCGGGGGCTGCGAGGGCGATCACCGACTGTGCGCGTGGGGGCAGTGTGCGCCCGCCGAAGAGGGCAGGGCCGAAGGCTTTGCAGGTGAAGCTGAGGACGGCGACGGCGCCGATGGTGAGCCAGAGAGTCATGGTGTGACCTCTTCGTCGGAGAGGGCGGGTTCCGCTGCCTGTTCAGCCATTTCGGGCCGGCCGGCTGCTTCCGCCGCTTCGGCGCCGTTCCTTCTTCCGGCCTCTTCGGGCCGGACGCGCGGCGGGGCGGGTGCCCTGAAGAGCGCGACGAGTGCCGCGAGCGCCGCGCCCACCAGGGCCGGTCCGGCGGGCAGGAAGACGATGAGACCGGCCGCGAGTACGGCGCCGAGCAGGGCCGGCAGCCGGTTGATCCGTTCCCGGCGGACTTCGTCGAAGAGCAGCGCGACGAAGAGGGCCGGGGTGAGGACGTCCAGCCCGAGCCGGTGCAGGAGATCGGGGTCGGGGGACACCACGACGCCCAGGGCGGTGCCCGCGACCCAGGCGGGCCACTGGATCGCGGTGGCGCCGAAAAGCAGGTACCGGTCGAACCGCCCGCCCCCGAGATGGGCGGCGGCCCATGATCCGTCGACCACCGCCTGGCCTTCGAGCGCGCGGCGGAACCGGCCGCCGCGCAGATCGCCGGCGACGGCGATGCCCATGGGGATGAAACGGCTGTTGATCAGCGCCGCGGACGTCACGGCGCCGGCGAGCCCGCCGCCGGACCCCAGGGTCGCCAGCAGGGCGAACTGGGCGGACCCCGAGAACACGATCATCGAGCAGATCACCGGTGCGAGATGTCCCCAGCCCTGTGAGGCGCTGATCGCGCCGAAACTGACGGCGAGGAGGAAGGAAGCGGTCGCCAGCCCGGACCCGGTCTTGAGCCCGGAGAGGAAGCTCGCACGCGGTGAGACGGCGCCCTTCGCTGATCGGAGACTGTCCATGGCTCAAGCCTAACAGTCAAAATGGCCTATGGCTGTTAGATGAGGAGTAAGGTGAAGGAGTGATGAGCAAGCAACCGGCCCTTAGCACTCCCGCCGCCTCAGGAAGCCCTCACGACTCCGGCGCGTCATTCGTGGGCGGCCACCCGGTACTCGACTTCGTCAACACCGTTGCCTGGCGTCTGGACCCCGCCCGTACCGCCGACCGTGTCCAGGGCGCGGAGGCGTGGGCGCGCTGGGCCGTCGCCACCGGGCTGCTCGCCGCCGACCGCGCGGAGGCGCTGCTCCGTACGGAGATGACGGACTCCGCGCGCATGGAGGCCGCGATCGCGGCGCTCATGGACTTGCGCGCCATCCTCTGGCCGGTGCTGGACGCCCTCGTCGACGAAGAGGAGCCTCCTGCCCGGGAGTGGGAGGCACTGCGCCGGGTCCTGCTGCTGGCCCGCGAGAGGACCACACTGCCCCCTGCCTTTCCTCTGCGGTGGCAGTCCGGCACGGACCGTTTCGACGACCTCCGCCACGCGCTGGCGCTGCGGACGGAGGATCTGCTGAGCGGGGACGCCCTGGGACGGGTCCGGCGCTGTGAGGGCCCCGGATGCGGCTGGTTCTTCCTGGACCGCTCCCGGAGCGGGACCCGGCGCTGGTGCAGCTCCCAGGACTGCGGCAACCGGGACCGCGCCAAGCGCCACTACTCCCGCACCCGCCAGGGCGGATGACCCCGCGGCGGGCGAGGATCGGGGCGGCCGGTCCGAGGGTTCACCAGAGGACGTGGAGTCGTTCGGGGACTCGTTTGATGTTGCCGGTGCGCCACACGAGTTGGTCGGCGGGCAGGGCCAGCCGCAGCGCGGGCAGGCGGTCCAGGAGTGCGGTGAGTGCTTCCGCGGCGTGGACGCGGGAGATGAGCGAGGCGGGACAGAAGTGGGGGCCGGCGCCGAAGGACAGGTGCGGGTTGGGCGAGCGGTCGATGTCGAACCGCTCGGGATCGTCGAACTGCGCGGGGTCAAAGTTGGCTCCCTCGACACAGACGAGAACCAGTTCCCCGGCCCGGACGGAGACGTCACCGACCTGTACGTCGGCGAGGGCGATCCGGGGCAGCCCGTCACCGATGGAGAGCGTGCTGCGCATCAGCTCCTCCACGGCTTGTGGCATCAGCTCGGGCCGCTTCCGGAGGCGTTGCATCGTCTCGGGGTGCTGGACAAGGGTGAGGACGGCGTGGAGCAGGAACACGTAGGTGCTCATGGCGCCGGCCCCGAACAGAGAGGTGACCACCGCCGCGAGCATTTCGTCGGTCAGGGCGCCGCCGTCGCGGGTCGGGTCGTCCCTCAGGTCGCACAGCCGAAGGATGAGTCCGCGCTGGGTGTCCCGGTCTGCGCGCACCTGGCGCAGGACGTACGCGTAGTCCTTGTCCCAGTTGGCGGTGCATCCGTCGAACACGGCCGGGCTGGTGACGAAGCCGAGGCCCAGACCCGCCATGAGGCGCCGTCCGTCTTCGTGCGGCAGGCCGAGCACTTCACAGACCATCGCCGCGGAGTACGGCTCGGCGAACCGTGTCCGCAGATCGACCGGCGGTCCTTCCTCGACCATGCTGTCGATCAGTTCGTACGCCCGCGCGCGCATCCACTCGGCACTCGCCGGGCCGGACCGGGGGCCGAAGGCCCTGAGCACCTCCTGGTGGAGTCCCGCACTGTTGACGTTGCCCATGGTGTTGACGACTTCCGGCGGGATCGTCAGGGCGTACTGGCGCGGCACGTTGTCGGCGGCCGTCGCGCGCAGGCTGAAGTGTTCGCCGTCATCGAGAACTTGCTTGGCGAGCGCGTAGCTGGTGACCAGCCACGCGTCGTCCCCGGTGAGCGTGCGTACCCGGGCGATCGGGCTCTGCTCACGCAGCAGCGCGCACTCGGCCGGGACAACATCGCCCCGCCGCGACAACGGCCATTCCACCGGGGCGTACGGAACAACGGGGCAGGCTTCGGGTGAGGGGACAGTGGGTGACGACATGGGGCTGCTCTCTTCCGGGGATGTCTTCTCGAGAGGGTCCAACCAGTTGATCGGACGCACAGTCAGTCCTGGCAGGCGACGACGGCGTAGCCCTGGTTGTCGGCGGGTCTCAGACCCACCTCGCGGTCGCTGAACAGAAGGCGTCCCAGGGCCATTACGGAGTGGTAGCAGTGGACGGACGACGCGACGCCCAGAATGTGCGGGCTGTCCACGAAGAACGGCAGCTCAGCTTCGACGTAGTCCTGCGCCACGCGCACCTGCATGGCAGTGGGAAACCCACCCGGGCCCAGCTTTTTCGAGAGGAAGTGGTACGCCATCTCGTCCCGGACAGCTCTCAATTCCACGTCGGTGCGCAGCGCGGCCCGCGCTCGCGCGTGCACCTCCTGATACGCGGAGTCCTCCAGGAAGTCGGACAACGGCCTGGCCCGTACCTTCTTCGCGGCCGAACCGGCATCCTCCAGCGCACCCTCGATCCGGCGCCGGACTCCCCGTAACTGCTTGGCCGCGCTCCTGCGCGCATCCGCTCGCTCGTAACCGAACGCCTCACACATCCGGTCCAGATAGAGATCGGCATGGATCACGTCGACCAAGTCGAAGCGCGCTGTCGCCCAGGAGATCGCACCCGCCAGCCGTTGGCGGCTGAAGTAGCTGTTGCCCGTGCTGACTCCGAAGAGGGCGTGGTGCCCTCGGCGGAGGATGGCGTCGCTTCGCTCGCCGAACGGCACTGCCTCGACGGCGTGTTCTGTCAGGGATGGCTGCTCGTTCGGAGACACGAGGCACCTCACTCAAAGCAATGAGGCGTTACAATGAGTGATATTCCAAGATTGGAGGCAAGTATGCGGCACCTCCCCCGAACGAGTGAAACCCCGTCAGGCCTGAATACGAAGCCCGACGATGAGCCGGCGCGGCCCCGGCCGTGACGGACTGAAGGCGACGCGACGCCCGCGTAGGCCAGGCCGAATGTGGTTGGTGTCGTTTCCGGGTTGGGGGGATCGGCCGCCCCATCCCCCTGCCCCCTGCCCCCCGGGGGCCGGGGGGTGGGGGTGTGTTGGTTTAGTGGTTTGGGTTGTTGTTGTTGGGGGGTGGGGGGTAGTGGCCTTGGTTGATGAAGAATTGGATGTAGGTGGTGAGGAGTTGGGGGGTGATGGGGG
>NZ_JBIUXU010000018.1:41134-160666 GCF_044744165.1 Streptomyces sp. NPDC087420 | reverse complement strand
ATGGCGACCGTTAATCAATTGGACCGGTTGAACGCGACGTAAAACATGCAGTCCGGACATACGTGCCTCCGGAGGCCCCGCCCCCCGTCACCACGACAAACCCAGCCCGTCCGGCGATTGAGGACAATCAGTGACCCGCGCCCAAACACCGCCGCACACGCCAAGCCGCGCTACGCGTCCTGTTCCTCCAGGTCGTCCAGGTCCACGTCCAAGTCGTCCTCGTCGAAGACCGCGCTGACGTCGAACCGGCAGACGACCTGTTGCGGGTCCGCGTGGTCGAAGGGCGCGCTCAGCCATTCGCCCGGCTCCGGAAGCTCCTCCGCCGCCGCCACCCACAACGTGGAATCGCCCTCTTCGAGGCCGAATTCCTTGTGCCGGGACGCGATCTCGTCCGGTTCGTACTCCCCGAAGAGCACCCCGAGCGCCGCGTGCACACTGCTGCCCACCACCGCCCCGGTCCCGTCGTCCCCCTCCACGTCCGCGATGCGCTGCGCCTGCACGAGCAGCCGCTGTGGCTCCGCCACCGCGTAGTCGCGCCGGATCAGCACGCTGAGGGCGTTCGGCTCCTCGGGTCCCGCGTATGGCGGAAGGGAGTCGTCCGGATCTGGGATCTCAAAGGGGGTGACCTCGTCGTACCGGTGGTAGAGCCGCTCGTCGTACACCTCGGCCGCGACGGCGAGGGCGTTGAAGGCCTCGGACACCGCCGGGTCGTCCTCCCCCGTGCGGTGTTCGACCGCCGCGAGGTGGCGGTCCAGGGCTACCTTGACCGCCTCGGCGGCGGCACGTACCTCGGCAGCGGTGGGCTGCGCAGCATCAGACATAGAGCAGACGCTATCCGTACGAGGGCTCTGGCCGCACAATAGATGCGATGCCGGAATACGAATTTGTCGACGTGTACGTGCCGCGCGGGGTCTCCCGCAAGGAAGCGACCCGTCTGCTGACCGACCACGCCGAGTACGGACACTGGGAATTGGACCGTCTGAGCCTGCATCGGGACGGTAGCCGCAGAGTGCGGCTGCGCCGGCGCATCATCCGACAGGTCCGCGCCACCTGGTGACGACGACGGAGCGGGCCCCGCTGCTGCGAGGCCCGCCCCAGGCATGTCCGTACACATCGGCGTACGCGTCTCCGCGCTCGCCCGCGCTCGCCCGCGCGCCCGTGCGCGTCCGTGCTTGTCCGTGTTCGCGTGACTACGCGACGGAACGAGAACGGGAACGGGCGCGGCGGTAGAGCACGCCGCCCGCGACCAGCAGCCCCGCGCCCACCGGAATCGCCGTCCCGAGCCCCCCGGCACCCGTGTGGGCCAGCTCGTCGGTGAGCGTGGGCGGGGCGGCGATCTGCGGCTCCGGGTGGTTCGGGGCGTTCGGGGCGGGCGGGATGACGCGCGTGACCGGCTTGGTGGGCTCGGTCGGCTGCACCGGCTTCGCCGGTCCCGGCGTGGCGGGCACCGGCGAGTCGTTCTCGCAGCCGTTGCCGAAGGTGGGACTGCCCAGGCCGACGGCGGTGACGCCGAGACCACAGACATTCACCGGGATGTCGATCGGGATCTCGACGGAGTTGCCCGAGCCGACGCCGGGCGACCCGCCCGTACCGCCTCCGGCGTGCGAGCCGCCGCCGTGCGAGCCGCCGCGCGGCGGTGTGGTGTCCGGGCCGTCGCCGCCGTAACCGTCGTCGTGCGAGCCGCCGCCGGGCGGTGTGCCGTGGGAGCCGCCCTTACCGTGACCGTTGTCCGACACGTTGGCGCACTTGTTGCCGAACGCCGGATTGAGCACACCGACCACGTTCACGGTGTTCCCGCACACGTTGACCGGGATGTGCACCGGGACCTGGACGTTGTTCCCGGACAGGACGCCCGGGGAATTCGCCGCGGCCCCCCGGGCTCCCGAGTCGGCGTGCGCGTAACCGCCGCCGAGGGCGATGACGCCGCCCGCGGCCGCCACGGTGATCAGGCCTTTGCGCGTGACCTGTCTCATAGCTTCTGCTCCCTGCCTTCTGCCTACCGGATTGCCCCAGGGCTTCGGTGCCGGGGCGGGATGCCCAGCGGCCCCGGAGCGCATGGCGCGCACTCCGGGGCCGGCCGGGTTCAGACCCTTACGGGTTGAGGAACCACGTCAGTCGTTCCACGTCACTTGTTGATGCAGGTGTTGCCGAAGGCGGGGTTCAGCAGCCCGATCACGGAGACCGTGTTGCCGCACGCGTTCACCGGAATGTGGACGGGCACCTGGATGACGTTGCCGGAGGCCACGCCCGGCGAGCCCACAGCGGCGCCCTGCGCACCGGCGTCGGCGACGGCCATGCCCGCACCCGCGAGCACCAGACCACCGGTGGCAACCGCAGCGGCGACGATCTTCTTGATCATGTATTCCTCCTTGTTGGCAATGCGGTCCCGACCACGGACCGCACACCAGTAACGAGAAGGAGCCATTCAGGCTACGAGCGTATCGTCGCATTCACTCTTTTCAGTCAAGTACGTACGTACTGCCGATTCCTGGCGTTTTATCAACTGTCGTCTCAGCTGTTGTCGATGAACCGGTCGAGCACACGCACACCGAACTGGAGGCCGTCGACCGGCACCCGCTCGTCCACCCCGTGGAACATGCCGGCGAAGTCCAGCTCCGGAGGCAGCTTGAGCGGGGCGAAACCGAAGCCGCGGATCCCCAGGTCGTCGAAGGACTTGGCGTCCGTACCGCCCGAGAGCATGTACGGGACGGCCCGCGCGATCGGGTCCTCGGCGACGAGCGCGTTCTGCATCGCCTCGACCAGCGCGCCGTCGAAGCTGGTCTCCAGCGCCTTGTCCCGCTTCACGGTCTCCCGCTTCACCCGGGGGCCGAGAAGCCGGTCGACCTCGGAGAGGAACTCCTCCTCGTACCCGGGCAGGAACCGGCCGTCCACGTGTGCCACCGCCTCGCCGGGGATCACGTTCACCTTGTACCCGGCGTTGAGCATGGTGGGCGCGGCGGAGTTGTTGAGCGTGGCGCCGATCATCTTCGCGATGCCGCCGAGGCGGACGAGTGTGGCCTCCATGTCGTCGGGGTCGACGGTGAAGCCGAACGCGTCGGACAGCTCGTCCAGGAAGGACCGTACGGACTTGGTCACCCGCACCGGCCACTTGTGCCGGCCGAGCCGGGCGACGGCCTCGCACAGCTCCGTGACCGCGTTGTCCTTGCTGATCATCGAGCCGTGGCCGGCGGTGCCCTCGACGGTCAGGCGCATCCAGTTGATGCCCTTCTCCGCCGTCTCGACCAGGTAGAGCCGCAGGTTCTCGTTGACGGTGTACGAGAAGCCGCCGACCTCGCTGATGGCCTCCGTGACCCCCTCGAAGAGGTCCGGGTGCTTGTCCACCAGGAAGCGCGCCCCGTACGTGCCGCCCGCCTCCTCGTCGGCGAGGAAGGCGAGCACGATGTCGCGCGGGGGCTTGCGGCCGCTGCGCAGCCGGTCCCGTACGACCGCGAGGGTCATCGCGTCCATGTCCTTCATGTCGACGGCGCCCCGGCCCCAGACACAGCCGTCCGCCACCTCCCCGGAGAAGGGGTGGTGCGTCCAGTCGTCGGCGTTGGCGGGGACCACGTCGGTGTGCCCATGGATGAGCAGGGCGGGCCTGGAGGGGTCCTCGCCCTCGATCCGGGCGACCGTGGAGGCGCGGCCGGGGTGCGACTCGAAGATCCGCGGTTCGAGGCCCACCTCGGCGAGCTTCTCCGCGACGTACTCCGCGGCGGCCCGCTCCCCCGGTCCCGAGTGGTCGCCGTAGTTGCTGGTGTCGATCCGGATGAGGTCACGGCAGAGGTCGACGACCTCGTCCTCGCCCGAAACGGTTGTGCCCGAGCTCGACTCGCTCACGCTGCTCACTCCCACGGTCGTTGCTGGTGGTCCTCCTGATACTCCCCCCATACTCCCGTGCCGGAGCCCCCGCCCCAAGGGCGGACCCCGCCGCCGCACCGGCTGTCATACGCCTGTCACACGGGCCCGTCACCCGGATCGGCCGGTGATCGGGCACCCCCGAATGTTTGCTATGGTTTTCCACGTCGGAACGGCCCTGAGCCGCCCGGCGGACACCCGGTCCGGGTGGCGGAATGGCAGACGCGCTAGCTTGAGGTGCTAGTGCCCTTTATCGGGCGTGGGGGTTCAAGTCCCCCCTCGGACACCAGAGGTAGTTCACGCAATTACCCTGTTCGTCTTCACAGAACTCCCTGTTCGGATTCGTCCGGGCCGGGAGTTCTTTTGTGTGCGGAACGCACCGGACGCGGGTGGAGCCGACGCCCTGTGGATGCGCTGAGGCCCCCGCACCGGGCGCCCGTTCGGTCGCGTGCCGGTGGGGGCGTGCAGAATGCGTCCATGATCGACGACTACCGGCCCGGTGATGTGCTGATGCTGGAGTGCCCGTTCACCGGGACCACGGTCACCGAGGTCTCCCGCCACGTCTTCGTACGGTGGCCGTGGCTGGAGGTGGACCCGCAGGCCGAGAACATGAGGTGGGACGGGCAGCGGGCCCTTCCGACGCCTGAGGCTCACGAGTGGGAGATCTTCCGAACGGAACCGGCGGAGAGCGTACTGAGGCCGGGTGACACCTGCCTCGTAGGCGTGCCCGCGACCGTGGTGCACGTACAGGGCGTGTATCACTTCGATCCGCCGCTGGTCACCGGCATGCTGCCGCGGCCTGCGTGCTACCTCGGCCTCCTGCCGCAGGGTGACGCCTACGACCCCGAGCTCGAGGACCAGACCTACGCGCTCGATCCGGCCGGCGGTGAACCGATCCGCATCGAGCTGCTGTTCCGGCCGTACGCGTTCCTCGAACCGGGCGATGAGGTCGCCGACCGGAACGGGCGCGTCCGGCGGTTCGACACGGCCTGGGACTGGCACCCCTTCGACGGTGAGCAGTCGGGAACCCCTGCCTGGCCGTTGGCGCTGCTCTCCCGCGATGGTGAGCCAACGTCCGAGGAAGCGGCGGCGGTTGCCCGGGCGACGGCGATCGGCAGCCACGCGGAGGAATTCGATCGATGGACCGCACTCGCTCTCGCGCGACCGGCCGCGCGTGCAGGCGTACAGGACGAATGAGTACGGACGCTCAGGCGCACCGCGGACTCGTCGGCGACGATGAGAAATCATCCCGGGTGAACAGGAGCAGTGCATGATCAGCCGCCTCGCCAGTCACGTGGTCCCCGTCTTCGGACAGCTGACGGTCACCGCCGACGAAGGGGCCGGGCACCTCCCTGTCGGCATCGTCGCCGCCAACCACAGCTCACTCGCCGATCCGGCGATCGTCCTGGCCGCACTGCAACGCCTCGGAACCCGGCCCGTGGTCATGGCGACCGCCGGCCTCTGGCGCCTGCCTCTGCTCGGTCGCGTCCTCGCGTGTGAAGGCCATATCCCGGTCCACCGCGGCGACCCCCGCGCACCCCAGGCGCTCGACCTCGCCCAGGAAGCACTGGAACAGGGCCGGCACGTCCTCATCTACGCCGAGGGCGGGCTCCCCGACCGGAAGGACGCGGCCGAAGCCGCGCCGGGTACCTTCCGCCACGGGCTCGCCCGGCTCGCGCGGCGCACCGGCGCGCCCGTCATCCCGGTCGGCCAGGCCGGCGCGCGCCGCGTCGTCTCCGGCTCGGCCGTCAAGCAGCTCGCGGGCCTGGCCACCGCGCCGCTGCGGCGCCCCCGCCTTCACGTCCACGTCGGATCTCCGCTCCTGCTCGACGGCGACGGGGCGTTGGCCACCACCCGGGCCCATTTCGCCGTCACCGCGGCCTGGAAGACCGCGGCCACGCGTCTGGGAGAATCCGCGGCACTGGCCGCCTGAACCGCGAACGGCATTCCGCCGCGGATGCGTTGGGGTTCTCCTGCGTTCGGCTTCTTGTCCGGCCGCGGGCACCGGGGGCCGCAACCACCGTCCACGCCTGATCGTCCTTCGGGGTATGCCGCAGCCGAGTCCCGAACCGTCCCGAAGCCGGCCGCCCTGGGCGCACTGTGGTCAGGGCGCCGGTTCGGAAAGGCCGTTCGGCTGCCCCGGCGTTCGTGTGGCCGGCCGCACCGCGTGCCTGGCCCACCTGGACGACGCCGGCCGCGGCGCCTATCTGGCCGGCCTGTCCCCCGGCGCCGGCGTCGACCACCGTGGCACCACGTTCACCCAACCCCTTCTCGATGCCCTCCTCGGCGCCCTGCGCGACCCTGGCACCGGGCAGGCCCGATTCGGCGACGCCTTGTTCGATTCGGCGACCTTCGAGGGCGACGCCTGGTTCGGCTCTGCGGTCTTCGAGGGCGACGTCCGGTTCAGGTCGGCGACCTTCGAGGGCATCGCTCTGTTCGACTCGGCGACTTTCAAGGGCGGCGCCGAGTTCGGGGCGGCGGCCTTCGGGAGCATCGCCCTGTTCCACTCGGTGGTCTTCGAGGGCGACGCCCGGTTCGGGTCGGTGACCTTCGAGGGCGACACCTGGTTCCAGTCGGCGACCTTCAGGAGCGACGCCTGGTTCAGGTCCGCGACGTTCCAGGGCGACACCGGATTCGAGTCGGCGATCTTCGAGAGTGACGCCCTGTTCGAGTCGGTGACCTTCCAGAACGCCGCCCGGTTCAGATCCGCGACCTTCAGGAGCCGGGCCCGGTTCGGGTTGGCGACCTTCAGGGGCGTCGCCGGGTTCGGGTCGGTGACCTTCGAGAGTGACGCCGGGTTCAGGTCGGCGGTCTTCAAGAGCGTCGCCCGGTTCAGCTCCGCGACCTTCGAGGGGGTCGCCCTGTTCGGCTCGGCGGTCTTCAAGCGCGACGGCGCGTTCGAGTCGGCGGCCTTCAAGGGCGGCGCCGGCTTCGAGTCGGCGGTCTTCGAGAACAGGGCCCTGTTCGAGTCGGTCACCTTCGAGAGCGACGTCCGGTTCACGTCGGCGACCTTCAAGGACGACGCCGGCTTCGAGTCGGTGACCTTCAGGGGCGACGCCCGGTTCGAGTCGGCGACCTTCGAGAGCGACGCCAGGTTCACGGGGGCGGCCTTCGAGAGGGCTTCCCACCTGGGGCCGTTGGTGTGTGCCGGGCGGGTCACGTTGTCCGGGGCGGTGTTCGGCGGCCCGGTGAGCCTCGCGTTCGCCGCGCGCCGCCTGGAGTGCCGGCGGACCCGCTGGTCGTCGACGGCCGAGCTGCGTCTGCGCCACACCACGGTGGACTTCGCCCACGCGGTCTTCGAATACCCCCTCACCATCGCCGCGGAGCTGGACCCGTTCGTGCTCTCCGACGGCCGGCAGGTGGGAGAAGAGCCGGTCTTCGGCGCGTCCGACGCCGCGGTACACATCACCTCGCTGCGCGGGGTGGACGCGGCCCACCTGGTCCTCGCCGACGTCGGACTCGCGGAATGCCTGTTCACCGGGACCGTGCACCTCGACCAGATCCGCCTGGAAGGCACGTGCTCGTTCGCCACGGTCCCTTCCCGCGCACGCGGGCGAGCCGGGCACCCCGTACGGTTCACCCGGCGCCGCGTACTCGCCGAGGAACACCACTGGCGCGCGAACCGGCCGACTGCCGTACCGGGCTGGAACGGGGCCGTACCCGGCGCCGGACAGGTCGGGCCGGCGCAGCTGGCACCGGTGTACCGGGCGCTGCGCAAGGCGTTGGAGGACAGCAAGAACGAACCGGGCGCCGCGGATTTCTACTACGGCGAGATGGAGATGCGGCGCCACGACCGCACCGGCACCACCCGTGCCGAACGCGGACTGCTGTACGGCTACTGGCTGCTGTCCGGCTACGGCTTGCGCGCCTCCCGGGCGTTGGGATGGCTGGCCGCCGCCCTGCTCGTCACCATCGTGCTGCTGATGGGCTTCGGACTCCCCGGGGACAACCCGGGACAGGAAGCGACCGGCACCGTACCGTCCGGCGGCGGGCGGGTGACCTTCGCGATCGGCAAGGACGATCCGCGCAACCCCACGGGGGCCCGGTTCACCGGAGAGCGCTTCGAAAAGGCCCTGAACGTCACCCTCAACTCGGTGGTCTTCCGGTCCTCCGGCCAGGACCTGACCACCGCCGGCACCTACATCGAGATGGCCTCCCGCCTGACCGAGCCCGTCCTCCTGGCCCTCGCGGTCCTGGCCGTTCGCAACCGCGTGAAACGCTGACCTCGTCCGGGTCGGGGCCCGGGTCGCCCATGGGGTCGCCCACTGCCCCTGCTCGACGGCCGTCTTGAGCATGGCCCGGGCCGCGTTGTTCTCGGAGTCGACGAGCGGGCCCGGGGAGAGGTTCGTCTCTCCCCGGGCCCGCCGTCCCTGTGGTGCTCTGCGGTGTGTCGTACGGGCTACTGGTTCGCGCGGCCCCAGGCCCGGGCTGTTGTGGTGCCGCCCGTGATCACGAACTGGGAGCCCGGCTGGGTGACGATGTTGCCGTCGGCCGAATTCGTGATGGTCACGTTCGTGAGGGTCGCGCTGCCCCGGGCGCCGCTCATGGCGAGGATGCCGGCGCCGTTGTTGGATTTGTCGATCTTGACGTTGTTGATCACGACACCGGGCATGGTGCCGCCACCCGTCTTGAACTGGATGCCGTCGAAGGTCGAGTCGTAGATGTCGGTGTCACGGATCGTGACGCCGGGGATGTCCCTGCTCTGGGCGAAGAGCGTGATGGCACCGAACTCCTGGTCCTCGTTCCAGAAGGCTCCGCCGGTGCGGTACAGGCCGTTGTTGGCGATCAGGGTCTGGCCGGTGAAGGGCAGGGGGTCGTGGTCGGTCGCCAGCATGATGCCGGGGTAGTTGGCGGTGTCGTACACGAGGTTGTTCTCGATCTTGTTGCCGTAGCCGCCGTAGACCGCGATGCCCGTTGCCCGCCAGGGCAGTTGGATCGTGTTGTTGATGAACTGGTTGTCGTGCGCGACGTCGACCGAGGTGTCCTTGACGTACCGGTTGGCCCAGACCGCAAGGGAGTCGTCGCCGGTGGTGCGGAACGAGGAGTTGAACACCTTGGAGTTCCGCGTGCCGTTGGTGAAGTTGATCCCGTCGGCGTACGTGTCGCGGATGCGCATGCCGGTGAGCTCCAGCCCGTCGGCGGGGCCCCACAGGTCCGGGATGTTGTCGTAGTCACGGCCGACCCAGACACCGACGTTGGCGTGCTCGATCCAGACGTTGGCAATCTTGGTGTTCTTGCCGAAGCGCCCGTTCAGGGCGACTCCGCCCTCGGCGCCGCCGGGGCCGCCGCGGATCCGGCCGGAGCCGAAGATCGCGATGTCGGAGATCTGGGTGTTGTTGTCGATGTCGAAGCCGAAGTTGCCCTCGTGCGGGTGGTTGATGCTGCCCACCGCCAGGTGCGGCTCGGTGAGGGTGTAGAGCTGGGAGTGCCACATCCCCGCGCCGCGGATGGTGACGTTGCTGATGCCGACCTGGTTGTACTGGCCGCGGTTCAGCGGGTCGTCGGTCAGGATCTTCTTCTCCTGGCGCCACTGCCCCACCGGGATCCACACGCAGTCGATGACGTCGGTCTGGTTGTCCGTCACCGCCCGCTGGATGGCGGCCGTGTCGTCGATGCCGTCGTCGGGCACCGCGCCGTACGCCGTGATCGAGGTGCACTCCGCCGGCTTGCTCGTCGGCGGCGCGACCTGCTCCAGGTCGATCAGGTCGATGATGTAGAAGGACGCGGTGTCACTCGCGTCCCGCTGGAGCTTGAACTTGGTGCCCGCCGGATACGTCGTGGACAGCAGCGCGTTCGACTCGTCGAAGAGCCGCCGGGCGTCGGCCTGCGGGGTGTTGGTCAGGGCCTCGGGGCCGTCCGTGTCCCCGTACAGCCAGCTGTGCTTCGAGGAGAAGGTGAGCTTCCTGACGAAGGTGTCGTTGACGTAGAGGCCGATGGTGGCCTCGATGCCGCCGCCGTTCGCCGCGTCGGGGATGGAGTTGCGGACCACGATCGAGTTGGTGGGGACGGTGGACGTGAACTCCACGAACTGGCCCGTGCTGTTGAGCCGTACCGACTTGCGGCCCGAGGACTCGGTGGCGAAGTTGGTGTGACCGAAGGTGCGTTCGGCGTCGGGCTCCAGCAAGGTGCCCTGGTACCGGCCGGCTTCGGCCTCGTACTCGGTGTACGGGACCGCCGCGCCGCGCCCGACCACGATCGAGCGGGAGAACGCGTTGTTGGTCTCGTTGGTCTCCGTGACGACGTTGGTGGCGTCGGCGGTGGCGACGAGGGTCGCGCCGCCGCTGGTGGCGGTCCAGCTGCCGTTCACGCTCACGTTGGTGGTGGCGCCGGCGGCGATCGAGGGGGTGTTGGTGTTGAGGGTGGTGCCGCCCACCGCGACGCGGGTGACCGTGGTGGCGCCCGACGCGGTGGTGCCGCGGTTCTTCACCGCCACGGTGAACTGCACCGGTGAGCCGACGGCCGGGTTGGCCGGGGTGGAGTCGATGCTGAGCACCTGGAGGTCGGGGCCCGGGGCCTGGCCGACGACCAGCTGCGCGGTCGCGGCGAAGCTGTTGTTGTTGTTGTCCTGCTCGACGACCGTGTCGGTCGGGTCCACCACGGCGGTCACCCGGTAGCTGCCCTCGGCGCGCTTGCCGATGGCGACGGGCACGGTGGCCGAGGCGCCGACGGCGAGCGCGCCGACCGGGGCGCTGCCCGCGACGGCGCCTCCGACGCTGACGTTGACGGTGGTCGCCGGGGAGGCCGCCGTACCCACATTGCGTACAGTCGCGTTGACCGTGGTCGTGTCGGTCTCCACCGGTGCGGCGGGGGTCCACGACAGCGCGGTGACGGTCAGGTCGGGGTTGGGCGCCGGGACTCCGATGACCTGGATCTCGGCGACCTGGCCGCCGCCCGCCCCGGTGTTGCCGAAGATCTGGAGCTGGAGGTCGGCGACGCGGCCGGTGACCGGGATCGTCACCGAGTTCTGGTTCGTCGCCGGGTTGAAGGCGTAGTCGGCCCGCGCCTTGAGCGAGGTGAAGCCGGCGGCCGTGTAGGAGCGTCCGAGGACCTGGATGCTCTGGGTCCTGGGCCCCCACGCGGAGTCGGGGTTGAGTTTGACCACGACGGAGCTGAGGTCGGCGTCGGCGCCGAGTTTCACGGTCAGGTTCGACGGGTGCCCGTTGGACTCCCAGTACGTGGCGAGGTTGTTGTCGTTGGCGTTGGCCGCGACGAACGAGAAGACCGACGAGTTCGCCTCGACCGCCTTGCCGCGGGCCAGGTTGGTGCCCGTCCCCGGGTCGGGATCGGGGCCGGGGCCGGGGCCCGGGTCGGTGGCCGCCGGGCCGTACACCGCCAGCTCGGAGAGCTGCGCGGCGGGCCAGCCGGTGTTCCCGGTGATGTTCACCCGGACGTACCGGACGCTCGTCGAGGTGAAGTCGATGGTCACGGTGTTGGCGGAGGCCGGGGAGAACACCCGGGCCGCCGAGGCGGAGAGGGTGGTGAAGCTCGTCCCGTTGGTGCTGCCCTGCACGGTGACGGCCTGGGTGCGCGCTTCCCACGTCGTCGGCAGTTTGAGGACCACCTGGTCGACGGCGACGGCGCTGCCGAGGTCGGCCTGGACCCATCCCGGGAAGCCGTTGTTCGGCCCTTCCCAGTACGTCTGCTGATTGCCGTCGGTGACGTTGGCGGCGGGGTGGCTGCCCTCGGACCCGCTCGCCGAGGCGGTCCTGCCGGCGGCGACGTTGGGGCGGTCGGCCGCGGTGGCGCTGGTGGCGCCGGAGAGAGGTATGAGCCCGAAGGCGATCAGGCCGGTCATGACCAGGCCGGTGATCCACCGTCTGCTGAGCTGCGTTCGTTTCATGGGTCCTCTGTCTGTCGGAACGAGAGAGTGGGGGGCCGCGGGAGGGGGGCCTGCGGGTCGGACTCTTGCCACGAAGTTGCGAGGAGATTCTGAAAAAATTGAGCCAGTTGCACAGTTTTTTGCGAGTCATAGGTTCCAATCGTGTCACCAGTTTGTCAACGGTTTACACACGACGATCAATTGGGCAGCACGGAGCGAGGCGTGGCGGGGAGGGGCGGGCAGCGGCGTCAGCGCACGCGGGACTTGGGCGGGGCGGTGCCCGACGCCAGGGGTGAGCGGGCCAGTTCGACGCAGCCCGCCGTGATCAGGGCGACGCCGATCAGCTCCGGGATCAGCCACCAGCCGGTGCGCACGTTCTCGCCGAACAGCGTGACCCCGTACGTGATGCTGATCAGCGCGTCGCCGAGGGTCAGCATCGGCTGGGACGCGACCAGGGAGCCCGCCTGGAGGGCGTTCTGGAGGAGGAAGAGCGCGCCGATCCCGGCGGCGGCGGTCGCGTACAACTGCCAGGCGGAGAGCAGCGCGACGACGCCCGAGCCGTCCTCGATCCGGGACACGGCGTCCTTCAGCAGCGCGGCGGTCAGCGCGTAGCCGACGGCGGCGGCGAGGCCGAAGAGCGCGGCGCGCGCGTTGCCCCGTGCCCGCTGCGCGGCGCCGATCAGCACCACCTCCACGGCCAGGGTGATGGTCAGCGCCGGGATCCAGGAGAGACCGTCCACGGTCTCGCTGCCGCCGCCCGGCGACGCCGAACCCAGGCCGAGGGCGAGGCCGAAGGTCACCGCTGCCACGCCCAGCCAGGCGGTACCCGGCAGCCGGGACCGGAAGACGTAACTCGCGATCAGCAGTGTCGCGGGCAGTTCGATGACGAAGATCGGCTGGACCACGGCGATGGCGCCGGTGGCGAGCGCGATCGCCTGGCAGATGGCGGCCACGATGACCAGGCCGATGCCCGCAAGCCAGACCCGCTGCCGGAGCAGATGCCTGATCAGCGAGAGGTGGAGGGCGTCCGAGTCGGGCACCGTGGACGCGGCGCGCCGCTGGAGCACCGAGGCGGAGCCGTTGCTGATCGCGGTCAGGACGGCGAACAGGACACTGATCACCGGTCCATCATGCGGGCGGCCGGCGCGGGATCCGCTCTCATCCCGGCCGGGGGCGCGAGGCCTGGGCCGAACGGGCTACCCCGGCGGTCGATAGGGTGGGGAGCCCCGTGCGACCGGCACCGCCCGGAGTCGTGAAGGACACCGCCCGGGCCGGGAAAGGGGTGGGATCCGTGGGACACCGGCATCGCACCCCGCCGCCCTCTCCCCTGCCCCAGCGCGAGGGCGTCGACGCGGTGCGGCTGCGGCTGCCCGCCGATCCCGGCGGGGCGTGGGAGACCGTACGGGACCACCTCGTGGCGCGGTTCGGAGCGGCCGTCGGGGCGGAGCGGGTCGACACGATGTTCCGCGAGGGGCGGTTTGTGGGCGTGGACGGTCCGGTCGGCGCGTCCGAGCCGTACACCGCCGGGCGGTATCTCTGGTTCCACCGCGACTTCGCGCCCGAGGACCGGGTGCCGTTCGAGGTGGGGATCGTGTACCGGGACGAGCGGATCCTCGTCGCCGACAAGCCGCACTTCCTGGCCACCACGCCGCGCGGGTCGCACATCACCGAGACCGTGCCGGCCCGGCTGCGCCGGGCGTGGGGGCTGCCGGAGCTCCAGCCCGCGCACCGCCTGGACCGGCTCACGGCCGGGCTCGTGCTGTGTGTCGTACGGGCCCGGGACCGCGGCGCGTACCAGACGCTGTTCCGGGACCGATTGGTCCGCAAGGAGTACGAGGCGGTCGCGCCGTACGACCCCGCGGTGACGCTTCCCGTCACCGTGCGCAGCCGGATCGAGAAGGAGCGCGGGGAGCAGGCGGCCCGGGAGGTGCCCGGGGAGCCCAACAGCGAGAGCCGGGTCGAACTGCTGGAGCGGCGGGGCGGGTCCGGCCGGTACCGGCTGCTGCCGGCCACCGGCCGCACCCACCAGCTGCGGGTCCACATGAACAGCCTGGGGCTGCCGCTCCTGCACGACCCGCTCTACCCGGTCGTACGGGAGCCCGCGCCGGACGACTACACGCGTCCGCTGCAACTCCTCGCGAAGGTGCTGGAGTTCACCGATCCGCTGACCGGTGAACCCTTCCGCTTCACGAGCGGGTCGCGCCTGCTGCCGCCCGCTCAGTGGCCGCGCTGAATCCACTCCTCCAGGTGCGGGGCCTCGGCGCCGATGGTGGTCGGGTCTCCGTGGCCGGTGCGGACCACGGTCTCCGGGGGCAGCGCGAGAAGCCGGTCGCGGATCGAGTCGATGATCGTCGGGAAGTGCGAGAACGACCGGCCGGTCGCGCCGGGGCCGCCCTGGAAGAGGGTGTCGCCGGTGAAGACCGTCGACAGGTCGGGGGCGTACAGGCAGACCGCGCCCGGCGCGTGGCCGGGGGTGTGCAGCACGGTGAGCGTGGTCCCGCCGACGTCGAGCGTGGCGCCGTCCGTCAGTTCGCCGTCGGGCGCCCGGTCCGGGTGGGTCTGCTTCCACAGCGGCAGGTCGTCGGGGTGGAGCAGGATCGGCGCGCCGGTCGCGGCGGCGAGGGCGGGGGCCGCGTCGATGTGGTCGTTGTGGGCGTGGGTGCAGACGATGGCGCGCAGCGTACGGCCGTCGAGGGCGGCCTCGATGGCGGCGGCGTCGTGCGCGGCGTCGATGACGATCGCCTCGGAGTCGTCGCCGACGATCCAGACATTATTGTCGACGTCCCAGGTGCCGCCGTCGAGGGAGAAGGTCCCCGAGGTGACGAGGTGGTCGACGCGGGGTGCGGAGACGGTCATCAGAACACCACCACCGAACGCAGGACGTCGCCCTCGTGCATCCGGGCGAACGCCTTCTCCACGTCGCCGAGTCCGATGGTCTCGCTGACAAACGCGGCGAGGTCGATCCGGCCCTGCTGGTGGAGGTCGATGAGCATCGGGAAGTCCCTGGAGGGCAGACAGTCCCCGTACCAGGACGACTTGAGCGAGCCGCCGCGGCCGAAGACGTCCAGCAGAGGCAGTTCGAGCTTCATCTCGGGCGTGGGGACGCCGACCAGGACGACGGTCCCGGCCAGGTCCCGTGCGTAGAAGGCCTGTTCGTACGTCTCCGGGCGGCCGACGGCCTCGATGACGACGTCCGCGCCGAAGCCGCCGGTGAGTTCGCGGATGGCTTCGACGGGGTCGGTGGAGCGGGAGTTGACAGTGTGGGTGGCTCCTATCGTCCTCGCCGTCTCCAGCTTGCGGTCGTCGATGTCGACGGCGATGATCCGGGCCGCGCCGGCGAGCCGGGCGCCGACGACGGCGGCGTCCCCGACCCCGCCGCAGCCGATGACGGCGACCGTGTCGCCGCGTCCGACCTGGCCGGTGTTGATCGCCGCGCCGATGCCGGCCATCACCCCGCAGCCGAGCAGGCCCGCGACGGCCGGGGACACGCCCGGGTCGACCTTGGTGCACTGGCCGGCGGCTACGAGGGTCTTCTCGGCGAAGGCGCCGATGCCGAGGGCCGGGGAGAGTTCCGTGCCGTCGAGGAGCGTCATCTTCTGTGTCGCGTTGTGGGTGTTGAAGCAGTACCACGGCCGGCCGCGCAGGCAGGCCCGGCAACTTCCGCAGACCGCACGCCAGTTGAGGATCACGAAGTCGCCGGGGGCGACATCGGTGACGTCCTCGCCGACCGACTCCACGATCCCGGCGGCCTCATGGCCGAGGAGGAAGGGGAAGTCGTCGTTGATTCCGCCCTGCTTGTAGTGCAGGTCGGTGTGGCAGACACCGCACGCCTGGACCTTCACCACCGCCTCGCCGGGGCCGGGATCGGGGACGACGATCGTCTCGATCCGCACCGGCTCGTTCTTGCCGGGGGCGACGACCCCTCGCACCTGCTGCGCCATGGAACAACCCGCTTTCCTCGTACACCGCGAACGACTCTGTCCGGGACCTACTATCTCGCGTCGGGGAGGGCAGGGTCAGGGGGCGGGGGCACGCACGGGGCCGGGCACCTCGGACGGGGTGCCGTGGACGGGGTGCCGTGGACAGGCTGCCGTGGACAAGCTGCCGTGGACAGGGCCCCGCGTACAGGGAACGACATACTTACGGCCGTCAGGCTTCAGTGATGGTCAGGGAGGGGCAGGGAACCGATGAGTGATCCGCACGTCGTGGTGGTGATGGGGGTGTCCGGCACCGGCAAGACCACGGTCGGGCAGCTGCTCGCCAAGGCGCTGGACGTTCCGTACGCCGAGGGGGACGCGTTCCACCCGCCGGAGAACATCGCCAAGATGTCGGCCGGCACCCCGCTGGACGACGCGGACCGGTGGCCCTGGCTGGACGCCGTCGGCGCGTGGGCGGCCGGCCGGGCGGGGCGCGGCGGGGTGGTCGCGGCGTCCTCGCTCAAGCGGTCCTACCGGGACCGGCTGCGGGCCGCGGCCCCCGACGTGGTCTTCGTGCATCTCGCCGGTGACCGGGCGCTGATCGAGGAGCGGATGGCCGCGCGCAAGGGGCACTTCATGCCGCCCGCGCTGCTCGACTCCCAGTTCGCCACGCTCCAGCCGCTGGAGGACGACGAGGCGGGGGTGGCGGTGGAGGTGACCGGGACACCGGAGGAGATCGCCGGGCGGGCGGCGGAGGCGCTGCGGGGGCTCTGAACGGCGCGGGGAGGGAGGCGCCGGGCGGTCGGGCTTCGTCCGCTCAGGCGTCGTCCTCCCGCCACTCCGAGTGCTCCCTCTTCGCCCACGCGCGTTCCACCGAGCCCGTGCGCATCCCGCGCCGGGCCTCGGGGTCCGCGTACGCCATGCCGATGTGCCCGAGGAGTACGACGCCGATGGCGAGGGCCAGCCAGTCGTGCAGGAAGGTGGCGCTCGTGCGCCACACGAGCGGGGCGAAGCCGGTGAACCACATCAGCAGGCCCGTACCGAGCATCACCAGCACCGCGCCCGCGATCCAGGCCGCGTAGATCTTCTGGCCCGCGTTGAACTTCCCGGCGGGCCGGGACTCGGGCCTGGCGTCACGTTGTCGTACGGCCCGCAGCCACTCCTTGTCGTGCGGGAAGAAGCGGTTCAGCCGGCGGAGGTCGGCGCGGAAACGGCGGGAGGCGAGGCCCACCAGGACGGGGACGGGCAGCAGCAGCCCCGACCACTCGTGCAGGGTGACGACGAGGTAGCGGCGGCCGACGAGTTCGGCGAGCTGGGGGACGTACAGGCAGCCCGCCGTCACCACGCACACCAGCATCAGGATGCCCGTGGTCCGGTGGACCCAGCGCTCGGCCGGGCTGAACCTGCGCCGCAGCCGTCCCGTGCCCGTGGCCCCCTCCCCCGGTTCCCGTCCGCTCTCAGACGGTGGGGGTGTCGTCGCGTCCGTTGGACCGGCCGACCCAGCCGTCGACGTCATAGCCACGCTCCTCCCAGTAGCCGGGGCGGACGTCGGAGGTGACGGAGATCCCGGAGAGCCATTTCGCCGATTTGTAGAAGTACATCGGCGCCACGTACAGCCGGACCGGGCCGCCGTGCGCGTGCCCGATCGGCTTGTCCTGCATCCTCAGCGCCACCAGGACATCGGCGCGGCGCGCCTGCTGGAGCGTGAGGCTCTCGCTGTACGTCCCGTCGAAGCAGGTGAACCGGATCGCCCTGGCGTCGGGGCGGACCCCGGCCGCGTCGAGGAGCTGGGAGACCTTGACCCCCTCGAAGGGGGTGTGGGGAACGCGCCACCCCGTGACGCACTGCACGTCGCGGACGACCCGCGTCTGGGGGAGCTTCCGCAGGGCGTCGAGGGTGTACGTGGCGGGCCGGTCGACCAGGCCGTCGATCTTCAGCCGGTAGTTCCCGGCGTCCTTGTGCGGTACGGAACCGGTCACCGAGTAGTAGCGGAACCCGCCGCCGTTGGGCAGCAGCCCGGTCAGGCCGGTCGGGTCCTGGCTGGAGACCGCGCCCAGGAACGAGTCGAGCCCGCTCTGGAGATAGGGGGCCGCGAGCAGTCCCGCGGCGCCCAGACCCAGGGTGGAGAGCAGAACGCGCCGCCCCACGGGTGCTCCGGCGGGCTCATTCTGTTGATGGTTCACGCATTGATTCGACCACCCGCGGTCCCCAGAAGCCAGGGACCGCGGGAATCCGTCAGACTTTCGTCAGACCTGGCCGGTGAAAGTCGTGGCCGGGAAGGTCAGGTGAAGAAGGTCGGGGTGGAGAAGGTCGGGGTGGAGAACGTCACGACTGCGACGCCTTCTCCAGCTGGAACGCCTCGTTCCCCAGGCCGATCCTCGCGTGCGCCTCGGGCTTGACCGCGCGCAGGACCGCTCCGTACACCAGGCCCCCCACCAGCGTGAGGCCGACGATGCCCGGCAGGATCCAGCTCAGCGCGGAGCCGGGTCCCGCCCCGACCAGCAGGTCGAAGTCCTTGACGGTGTAGACGGCGACGGCGACGAGGGCGAGTCCGGCCAGGGCCGAGGCGATGAGGCGGGGCGCCTGCGCGCCCGCCGCGCCGCGCCGTACGAAGAACGCGATCACGGCGAAGGAGGCCGCGGCCATCAGCAGGATGACGCCGAGCGCGCCGATGTTGGCCATCCAGGTGAAGAGGCGCAGGATCGGCGCGGTCGGGTCGCCCGCCGGCTTGTCGTCCGTGACGGCGAAGGCCACCACCACGACGAGCGAGAACACCGACTGGAGCGCGGAACCGTAGGCGGGGGCTCCGCTGGACTTGCTGGTACGGCCGAAGGCGGCCGGCAGCAGTCCCTCACGGCCCATCGCGAACGCGTAGCGGGCGACGACGTTGTGGAAGCTGAGCAGCGCGGCGAACATGCCGGTGACGAACAGCACGTGGAGGACGTCGGTGAAGGTCGTGCCGAGGCGGTCCTCGGTGAGGCCGAAGATCAGGCCGGGACCCTGCTCCCCCGCGGTCGCGACCACCGAGCCGGGCCCGGTGGCGACGGAGACCGCCCAGGCGCTGAGGGCGAGGAACAGCGCGGAGAGGCCGACGGCGAGGAACATCACGCGGCTGACGACGACGTTCGGGCGGCTGGTCTCCTCGGCGTACACCGGGGCCTGCTCGAAGCCGACGAAGGCCGCGATGCAGAAGCACAGCGCGGTGCCGAAGCCCGCGCTGGTGAGGGTGTCGGGGTTGAAGGCGTGCAGCGAGACGCCTTCCTTGCCCGGGTCGGCGACAAAGGCGATGTCGAAGATCACGACGAGCGCGACCTCGATGAGGATCAGGACGCCGAGGACCTTGGCGTTCAGGTCGATCTTCAGCCAGCCGAGCAGCCCGACGACCACGGCGGCGACCAGGGCGGGCACCCACCAGGCGACGGTCAGGTCGAGGTAGGTGGCGAAGAGCCCGGAGACCTCGAAGCCGAAGAGGCCGTAGATGCCGACCTGCATGGCGTTGTACGCGAGGAGGGCGACGAGCGAGGCGCTCGCGCCGGCGGTCGCCCCGAGCCCGCGGGCTATGTACGCGTAGAAGGCGCCGGCGTTGTGGACGTGGCGGCTCATCTCGGCGTACCCGAAGCTGAACAGGACGAGGACCACACCGAGGATGACGTACAGCAGGGGCTGGCCGACGATCCCCACCACTCCGTAGACGGTGGGCATGACCCCGGCGACGGTCATCAGGGGCGCGCTGGCGGCGAGCACGGACAGCAGGAGGCCCGCGGTGCCGAGGCGGTCCGCGCGCAGCGCCCGCTCCTGGCCCTTGAAGGTGCTGATCTCACCCGTGCCGGAACTCGCGCCCGAGCCCGTGCCCGAGCCCGGACTCGCGCCCGGGCTCTTTCGGGAGTCGGTGGTCGTGCCCGTGCTCGTGTGCGCGTTGGAGTTCGAGCCGGAACTCGTGCCCGTGCTCGAATTGCCCGTCGACATGACAGGGGTGTCCTTTCGGGGATCGCTGGTGCGGATCGCAGGCGCGTCGTTCAGACGGAGCCGAGCGCGGCGTTGCGCGCGGCGAGGAAGGCTTGGTGCGGGTCCCGGTCCGGGTAGGACCAGGGAGCTGGGGTGATGTGCGGGCCGATGCGGTGGAAGAGCGCGGCGGCCTCGGCGACACGTCCGTCGTACCACTGGGCGTGGGCGAGGAAGTTGAGGTCGACGCGGTTGCGCGGGTGGTCCCCGCTCTCCCACTCCAGCCACCAGTCGAAGGCGCCCTTGAGCACCTGGCGGGCCCGGCGGCCCGTCCAGTGGGCGGAGGCGGCCGGGTCGGCGGGTTCCCTCCGGGCGGCGGCGAGGACGCGGTAGCGCTCGGCGTGCGCGACGACGGGCAGGACGGCGAGCGGCGAGTCCGCGGGGGCCTGTTCGGCCGCCCAGGCGGCGAAGTCGTACACCTCGTGGAGGGGGTCCTGGCCGGCGTCGGGGCGGCGTTCGGCGAGGCGGGCCGCCATCAGGTGGTGGGCGTGGTGGTGGTCGGGGTGACGGGTCCGCACCTCCTCGAAGAGCTGCGAGGTCTCCTCCTCCGTGCCGAGCGTGCGGGCGAGGAGCAGCAGGCCGAGCCACGGGGTGGGGTCGGCGGGGGCGCGCCGGACGGCGTCACGGCAGGCGTCCACGGCGCGGTGTTCCTGCTCCTTGCCGCGCAGGGCGGCGAAGACGGTCGCGCAGGCGAGGAGGGTGGCCGCGTCGGGGCTCTCGGGTTCGGCGAGGAGCCAGTCGCGCGTCCAGGCGGCGGCGCCGGAGGCCTGGGCGAGGACGACGATCCGGTGGCCTCTGCGGTCCCAGTCGTCGCCGGTACGGGCGAGGAGGGAGCGGGTCTCGGACCACCGTCCCTGCGCCAACTGGTCGCGTACGGAGGCGAGTTCGGTGTCGTCCAGTGCGGGGTCGAAGGATTGGCCGGAACGTGGGCTACGTCTTCGGGCACGGCCGAGGGGTGGCGGAGGCGGGGACATCCGCGGAATTCCTCCAGGGCGCGTGGACGAGAAAGGACCGGGCACAGCAAATCGGTAGGTATGGCCTCCCGTCAAGCGGTATCTCGATGTAAGGCACAGTCATATCGCCCTGCTGCGGGCGCGGTTGCTTCTTCCGGGCAAAGGGCGCGGACCGTCTCCGTCCGCATAAGCCCAGATGGGACGCTTTTCGGCCAGGTGGGGGGACCCGCCGGCGCACCCTAGGGTGGCCCTCATGGAGAACCGAGAACCGCTGGCGCCTTTACTGCTCGCCTTCCCCGGTCCGGTGCGTGACCGGCTGGTGGCGGCCGTGCTCGAAGGGCGGAAGGTCTCGACGACGGGGCTGCTCGCCGAGTACGAGGCCGAGCGCGAGGAACTGCCCCCGGCCGGTGAGCGATCGGCCCTGATCGACTCGGCGGGCCACGAGGTGGCGGTGGTCGAACTGACGGGGGTACGGGTGCTGCCGCTCGGCGCGGTGGACCTCCGGCTGGCCGTGGACGAGGGCGAGGGGCACACCTCGGTGGCGGCCTGGCGGGCGGACCATGAGCGGTTCTGGCACGGCGAGGAGATGCGCGAGGCGCTGGGCGACCCGGAATTCACCGTCCACGACGGGACGTTGCTGGTGGTGGAGAGCTTCCGGGTGGTGGAGCGGCTGTGACCGGGGGCCGTCGTTCCCTCCCGGTGAACCCCCGTCGGCCCACCGCCCTCGCCCGTCAGCCCACCGCCTTCGCCGCCGCCCGCCCGGCCGCGCGGCCCGAGAAGATGCAGCCGCCCAGGAACGTACCCTCCAGTGAGCGGTAGCCGTGCATCCCGCCGCCGCCGAAGCCCGCCGCCTCACCCGCCGCGTACACCCCGGGCAGCGGGTCGCCGCCCTCGGTCAGGACGCGGGACGACAGGTCGGTCTCCAGCCCGCCGAGGGACTTACGGGTCAGGATGCGCAGCCGTACGGCTATCAGGGGGCCCGCCGCCGGGTCGAGCAGCTGATGCGGCGCGACCGTACGGATCAGCTTGTCGCCCAGGTATCTGCGCGCGCCCCGGACGGCCGTGACCTGCGCGTCCTTGCCGAACGGGTTCACCGTCGCCCGGTCCCGCGCGACGATCTCACGGCGCAGCTCGGCCTCGTCGATGAGCGGCTCCTCGGTGAGCGCGTTCATCCCGCGCACGAGCGCGGGCAGGTCCTTCTCCACGACGAAGTCGGCGCCCTTGTCCATGAACGCCTTCACCGGACCCGGCACGTCGGCGCGCGCCCGGCCGATGACGTCACGGACCGACTTGCCGGTGAGGTCCGGGTTCTGCTCGGAGCCCGAGAGGGCGAACTCCTTGCCGATGATGCGCTGGTCGAGGACGAACCAGGTGTACTCGTAGCCGGTCCTCATGATGTGTTCCAGCGTTCCGAGCGTGTCGAAG
Organism: Streptomyces sp. NPDC087420; assembly: GCF_044744165.1. Classification (NCBI taxonomy): domain Bacteria; kingdom Bacillati; phylum Actinomycetota; class Actinomycetes; order Kitasatosporales; family Streptomycetaceae; genus Streptomyces; species Streptomyces sp. NPDC087420. Next base: position 138,695 of record NZ_JBIUXU010000018.1, on the reverse strand, counting down.
CCGGGGAAGAGCGGGCCCGGCAGGCGGCGGCCCCGCGCGTCCAGCCAGAGCGAGGAAGGTCCTGGGAGGATCCGGATGCCGTGCCGGGCCCAGACCGGGTTCCAGTTCTCTATGCCCTCGGTGTAGTGCCACATCCGGTCGCGGTTGATGTGGTGGGCGCCCGCCGACTCCGCGATGCCGAGCATCAGGCCGTCCACGTGCGCGGGCACGCCCGAGAGCATGGTGCGCGGCGGGCGGCCGAGCCGCTCGGGCCACTGCGCGCGGACCAGGTCGGGGTTGCCGCCGATGCCGCCCGACGTGATGATCACGGCCTGTGCCTTGAGCTCGAAGGCGCCGGTGATCCTGCGGGTGCTCGCCTCGCCCCGGGCGACGTCGCTCGGCGCCAGGACCTCGCCGGTCACGGTGTCCACGACACCCGCCGTGTTGCCGAGGCCGGTCACCCGGTGCCGGAACCTGAACTCCACCAGCCCCCGGTCGGCACCCTCGCGCACCCGGCGCGCGAACGGCTCGACCACTCCGGGTCCTGTCCCCCAGGTGACGTGGAAGCGCGGCACCGAGTTGCCGATCCCCGCCGCGCCGTACCCGCCGCGCTCCGCCCAGGACGCGACGGGGAAGAACCGCATCCCCTGCCGGTGCAGCCACGCCCGCTTCTCGCCCGCCGCGAAGTCGACGTACGCCTCGGCCCACTCGCGCGGCCAGTGGTCCTCCGTACGGTCGAAGCCGGCCGTGCCCAGCCAGTCCTGGAGCGCCAGTTCCCTGCTGTCCCTGACCCGCAGGCGGCGCTGCTCGGGCGAGTTGACGAAGAACAGCCCGCCGAAGGACCAGTGGGCCTGGCCGCCGAGCGACTGCTCGGGCTCCTGGTCCAGTACGAGGACGGAGCGGCCCGCGTCGACGAGTTCGGCGGCGGCGACCAGGCCGGCCAGTCCCGCCCCGATCACGATCACATCAGCGTCGTACGCCATGGGCTTCCATCCTTCGCGGATCCGTCACGGGGCGGGTGGGTGAGCGAGTGGTCCGATCTTGCGTACGCGCGAGTAACGAGTCAACCGTCTCAGGCGCATTGATCGGCCGGCCGGCTCCGGGCGCCGGCGGGGCTGCTTGGATGGAGGCATGGGAGCAGCGGACGAGATCCTGGACGTCGTCGACGAGAACGACCGTGTGGTGGGGCAGGCACCGCGCGGTGAGGTGTACGCGAAGAGGCTGCGGCACCGGTGTGTGTTCGTCCTCGCGCGGGACGCGGAGGACCGGGTGTTCGTGCACCGCAGGACCGCGGAGAAGCTGATCTTCCCCTCGCTGTACGACATGTTCGTGGGCGGGGTCCTCGGCGCGGGCGAGACCTACGACGAGGCGGCGCTGCGGGAGGCCGAGGAGGAGCTGGGGGTGTCGGGGCTGCCGCGCCCCGAGCCGCTGTTCCCGTTCCTGTACGAGTCCGCCGACAGCGGCCAGAGCTGGTGGTCGTACGTGTACGAGGTGCGCTGCGTGCTGCCGGTGCGGCCGCAGGCCGAGGAGGTGGCGTGGCACGCGTTCCTCCCGGAGGAGGAGCTGGCGCGGCGGCTGCTGCCGGGTGGGTGGGAGTGGGCGCCGGACGGCCTCGCGGCGTACGAGCGGCTCCGCGCCCGCCGCGCGCAGGGCACGTCGTCGGGCTTGTAGGGCACGTAGGGTGCGGACTGTGATCGACTTCGTGCGGAGCCTGCGGCTGTGGTTCGCGCCCCAGCGCCTCGGCGAAGAGGGCGAGACGCCCGACTACCGCTTCACGCTGGCCAACGAGCGCACGTTCCTGGCCTGGCTCCGTACCGCGCTGGCGCTGGTCGGCGGCGGGTTCGCGGTGGACCAGTTCCTGCCGGACCTGCGGTGGGGCGTACGGGTCGGGCTGGCGGTGGCGCTGCTCGCGGCCGGGGCGCTGTGCGCGCTCCAGGCGGTCGACCACTGGGTGCGCTGCGAGCGGGCGATGCGGCGCGGGCAGGCGCTGCCCGTCTCGCGCTTCCCGACCGTGCTGAGTCTGGTGGTGGCGGTGGTCGCGGTGGTGATGGTGGTGGTGGTCGCGCTCGGCGGGGGCCGCTGATGGCGGCCAAGGATGAGGACCAGGACCAAGCCAGGGATCCGGGGCTCCAGCCAGAGCGGACCCGGCTGGCCTGGCGGCGTACGACGCTGGCCTGCACGGTGGTCGCGGTGCTGGCGGCACGGCAGGCGGTCCACCACGGCGGTACGACGACGGGGGTGGTCGGCATCTCCCTGACCGTCGTGGTGTGGCTGGGCTTCGTGGCGCTCACCCACCGCCGGCTGATCGCGCTGACGCCGGCGGAACCCCGGCCGCTGTCCCGGGCGGTGGCGGTCGCGGCGGCGGTCTGCACGCTGCTGCTGGCGGGGCTCGCGGTGGCTGTCATGGCGTGACCGGCCGTCATCGCGTGACCGCCGCGAAGGGCGGCAGCATGCGGCGGGGGTCCTGGCCGGTCTTCCAGAGCGAGATGAGGAAGGCCGTCGTGGCCTCCAGCTGGTCGGCGCGGAGCAGCGGGCCCACGGTGAGCGGGGTGCAGCCGACGTCCCTGACCAGGGTGTGGACGACGTCGAGGGCCGCCTTGTCGTCCCCGCACAGCGGCACCACGAGCGGGCCGCCGTCGGGGAAGGCCGGCGGGGTGAGGCTCCAGACGTGGTCCGGGCAGTGGTTGAAGGCCTTGACGACCCGCGCGCCGGTCGCGGCGGCGATGCGGCGAGCGGCGCCGGGGCCCGTACCGGTGGTGAGGGTGAAGCCGGGGCCGACGGCGTTGGTGCAGTCGATCAGGATCCGGTCCCGCAGCGCGCCCTCCCCCGCCCCCGCCTCGTCCAGGACGGTCGCGACCGCGTCGTAGGGCACGGCGAGCAGCGCCGCGTCGCCGAAGAGCGCGGCCTCGGCCGGGGTGCCCGGCCGGCCGCCGAGGCGGCGGGCGAGGCCGTCCGCGCGGGCCGCCGAGCGGCCGCCCGTCAGCAACTCGTGCCCGGCGCGGGCCCAGTGGGTGCCCAGTGCCCGCGCCATGGCGCCCGTGCCGATGATTCCGATGCGCATGCTCCGATGTCCTTCCGCCGTTCCCGTAACGTGCCGGTACAGACGTTAGGCAGGGCGCCGGTGACCGTTCGGTGCCCGGAGCCGCTGGTACGGAGGTACGGAGACCTGTGGACAGGCTGCTCGCGGACTGCCGGGCGAGGCTCGGTTTCGACCTGCTGGGGAACACCTGGAACCCCGTCGTGCTCCTCGCGCTGGCCGAAGGGCCGCGCCGGCCCGGCGCGTTGCGTGCGGAGATCGGCGGGATCAGCACCAAGGTCCTGGTCGAGACACTGCGCCGGCTGGAGGGGTACGCGCTGGTCGAGCGGGTCGCGTACGTACGGTCCCCGCCGCGTGTCGAGTACGCGCTGACCGCGCTCGGCAGGAGCCTGCTGGAGCCGATCGGGGCGCTGGGGCGCTGGTCGGCGGAGTACGGGGACGCGTTTGCCGCGGCGCAGGACTGGGACGACTGAGGGCAGGCCCCCTGCCGGTTTCCCGGGGGCCCGTGCGGCGGTATCCCGTCCGGGGTGGCGGCTGGCAGTCTCGGCGCGGACAGCACCGCCTCGACCAGGGGATGTCCCATGCCTGCCACGGATCCCTACCTCGTCCGCCTCGCGCCCGGGGTGCACGCCTACATCCAGCCGGACGGCGGCTGGTGCCTGAACAACGCCGGGTTTGTCAGTGACGGGGAGTCGACCCTGCTTGTCGACACGGCCGCCACCCGGCGCAGGGCCGAGGCGCTGCGGGAGGCGATCGTGACGGCCGGGGTGCCGCTCCCCCGTACCGTCGTCAACACGCACCACCACGGGGATCACACCTATGGCAACGGGGTGTTCACGCCTGAGGCCGTCGTGGTCGGCCACGACGCCTGCCGCAGGGACCAGTTGGCGGCCGGCCGGCAGCTCCACCGGGTGTGGCCGCACCACGATTTCGGCGACATCCGCATCACCGCGCCGACGCTCACGTACCACGACCGGCTGACCGTGCGGGTGGGCGGCGTCGAGGTGCGGATCGTCCATCCGGGGGCGGCGCACACCCTGGGCGACTCGTTCGTGCACCTGCCGGACCGGGGGATCGTGTTCACCGGCGACCTGGTCTTCCACGGCGTCACGCCGTTCGTGTCGACGGGTTCGCTGAGGGGCTCGCTGCGGGCGCTGGAGGTGCTGCGCTCCCTGGACGCGTCGGTCGTCGTGCCCGGGCACGGGCCCGTCACCGATCCCTCCGTGTACGACACGACGGAGCGCTATCTGCGGTACGTCACCGAGGTCGCCGCCGAGGGGCACGCCTTGGGGCACACGCCGCTGGAGGCGGCGCGGCGGACGGGACCCGGGGAGTTCGCCCGGCTGCGGGAGGGCGAGCGGCTGGTGGCCAACCTGCACCGCGCCTACGCCGAGTTGAACGGATCGCCGGAGGGCTCACCGCTGGACGCCGCCGCCCTGTTCGCCGACATGACGGCACTGAACGGCGGTGTCCCGGTGGCGTGTCATGCCTGAGGGGACGTCAGGCGCCTTCCAAAAGGCCCGGATTGGTCACCAGCGCGGGATCGTCGGGGTCTTCCACGCCGGATCCGCCTCGCGCATCGCCGCCGCGTCGTCCCGCTCCCGCATCCTGCCGTCGTCGTCCAGCCACCGCCGGTGCAGGACGGCGAGCTTCTCCCGGTCCAGCTCCACCCCGAGGCCCGGCGCGTCGGAGACGTCGAGCCGGCCGTCCCGGAAGGTGTGCCGTGCGGTGATGACGTCCTCGGTCTGCCAGGGGTAATGGCTGTCGCAGGCGTAGTCGAGGTTCGGGACGGTCGCGGCGACGTGGGTCATCGCGGCCAGGCTGATCCCGAGGTGGGTGTTGGAGTGCATCGACAGGCCCACGCCGAACGTGCGGCAGACGGCGGCGAGTTCGCGCGTCCGGTGCAGTCCGCCCCAGTAGTGGTGGTCGGAGAGCACGACCTGCACGGCGTCCGAGGCGAAGGCCCCGGCGATCTCGGGGACAGTCGTCACGCACATGTTGGTGGCCAGCGGTACGGACGTGCCCGCCGCCACCTGGGCCATCAGGTCCGTGCCGCTCGCCGGGTCCTCCAGGTATTCGAGGACGTCCGCCAGCTGCTCGGCGACGTACAGCGACGTCGGTACGGACCAGGCGCCGTTCGGGTCGAGCCGCAGGGGCTGCCCGGGGAACGCCTCCGCGAGCGCCCGGACGGCCGCGATCTCCTGCTCGGGCTCGAACACCCCGCCCTTGAGCTTGAAGGACGAGAAGCCGTAGTCGCGGGCGAAGCGCCGCGCCTGGGCGACCACACCCGCCGGGTCGAGGGCCGCGTCCCAGTCGTCCTCGGCGCCGCCGCCCGGGTGCTCCGCCCAGCGGTAGAAGAGGTACGCGCTGTACTCGACGGAGTCCCGCACCTTGCCGCCGAGCAGCGCGTGCACGGGCAGGCCGACGGTCTTGCCGAGGGCGTCCAGACAGGCGACCTCGAAGCCGGAGACGACGGAGAGGCGGAGCTTGTCGGCGGTCTGCACCCCGCGCAGCCCGCCCGCGTCCACCCGGGCGTCCGTGCTGCCGGGATCGCCGCACACCTCGTCGGCCAGGGCGAAGAGCCCGTTCACATCACTGACCGCGCGGCCCGGGAGCGCCCGGGCCAGCGGCTCCGCCAGCTCCAGGTACTTCCCGTCGCCGTACGTCTCGCCGATCCCCGTGACCCCGCCGCGGGTGACGACCTCCACGATGAGGCGGGGGGTGTAGGGCTGGTGGACGCCCTGCGTGTTCAGCAGCGGTGGGTCGGCGATGAGGATGGGGGTGAGCCGGACCTCGTCGATGAGCAGCGCGGTATTCATACGTGAACTCTATTCAGAGGGGCGACCGTGGAGCTAGAGGCGGGGACGGTGGTCTCCGTCTCTCCCCCCTCCGCCCCTCGGGTCTCTCCCCCCTCCACCCCTCCGGGCTTTCCCGGGCTTTCCCGGGACCCGTGGTGGACTGCATACCGACTGGTCGGCATCATGGGGCCCACGACGGTACGACCGCCGTCGTGAGCCACGGAGGTAGGCACCATGAGCCCAGTCCCCCCAGGACTCGACCCGGAAAAGCTGCGCGCCCACCTGGACCGCGCGCGACCGGGGCTGGTGAGCGGACCTCTCGACGCACGGCTGATCGAGGGCGGCCGGTCCAACCTCACCTACACCGTCACGGACGGGACGGACAGCTGGGTGGTCCGCAGGCCCCCGCTCGGCCATGTCCTGGCCACCGCGCACGACATGAGGCGGGAGTACCGCGTGATCAGCGCGCTGCACCCGACGTCCGTGCCCGTCCCGGAACCGCTGCTGTTCTGCGCGGACGAGTCCGTCCTCGGCGCCCCCTTCTACGTCATGGAGCACGTGTCGGGCACGCCGTACCGTACGGCCGAACAGCTCGCCCCCCTCGGCCCCGCGCGCACCCGCGCCGCGGTCCTCTCCCTGGTGGACACCCTGGTCGACCTGCACGCCGTCGAACCCGAGGCCGTGGGCCTGGGCGACTTCGGGCGGCCCGAGGGCTTCCTCGACCGGCAACTGCGCCGCTGGGGCAAACAGTTGGCGGCCTCCCGGGGCCGGGAGCTGGCCGGCATCGACGAACTCCAGGCCGTCCTGGGCCGCGCGCTGCCCGACTCCCCCGAACCCACCGTGATCCACGGCGACTTCCGGCTCGACAACGTCCTGATCGGCGAGGACGACCGGATCAACGCCGTCCTCGACTGGGAGATGTCCACCCTCGGCGATCCGCTGACGGACCTGGGCCTGCTGGTGATGTACAGCGCGCGCCTGGAGGTGACCGGCTCGCCGATCAGCACGACGGCGGGCGCGGCCGGACACCCGGAGCCGGCCGAACTGGTCGAGCGGTACGCCGCGCGCTCCGGCCGGGACACCGGCGCCCTCGCCTGGTACACGGCGTTCGCGTGGTTCAAGCTCGCCGTGATCCTGGAGGGCATCCACTACCGCTACACCCTCGGCCAGACCGTCGGACCCGGCTTCGACCGGATCGGCACGCTCGTCCCCGTCTTCATCCAGCATGGCCTCACCACCCTCCAGGAAGGCTGAGTACCCCATGGACTTCGCATTCGACACCCGTACGGAAGAGCTGCGCGACCGGCTGCTCGCTTTCATGGACGCGTACGTCCATCCGGCCGAGGAGGTCGCGCGGGAGCAGCGGGAACTGCTGGCGAGCCCCTGGGACACGCCGGCGGTGGTGGGTGAACTGAAGGCGGAGGCGCGCCGGCAGGGGCTGTGGAACCTCTTCCTGCCGGACGCGGAGCACGGCGCGGGGCTCACCAACCTCCAGTACGCGCCGCTGGCGGAGATCACCGGGCGTTCGCCGGACCTGGCGCCCACCGCGCTGAACTGCGCGGCGCCGGACACCGGGAACATGGAGGTGCTCGCGCAGTTCGGCTCGGAGCCGCAGAAGAAGCAGTGGCTGGAGCCGCTGCTGGCGGGCGAGATCCGCTCCGCGTTCGCGATGACGGAGCCGGAGGTCGCCTCCTCCGACGCGACGAACGTACGGACCAGCATCGAGCGGGACGGGGACGACTACGTCGTCACGGGCCGCAAGTGGTACATCTCCGGGGCGATGAACCCGGACTGCGCGGTCTTCATCGTGATGGGCAAGACCGACCCGGACGGCGAGGACGTACGCCGCCAGCAGTCGATGATCCTCGTCCCGCGCGACACGCCCGGGGTCGAGGTGCGGCGGGCGATGCGGGTGTACGGGTACGAGGACCACGGGCACGGCGGCCACGCGGAGGTCCTCTTCGACCATGTACGGGTGCCCGCGTCGAACCTGGTCGGCGAGGAGGGCGGCGGGTTCGCGATCGCGCAGGCCCGGCTCGGGCCCGGGCGGATCCACCACTGCATGCGGCTGATCGGCATGGCGGAGCGGGCGATCGAGCTGATGTGCCGGCGCGCGGTGTCCCGTACCGCCTTCGGGCGTCCGCTCGCCGAGCAGGGGGTGGTGCAGAACTGGATCGCGGACGCGCGGGTGACGGTCGAGCAGCTGCGGCTGCTGGTGCTGAAGACGGCCTGGCTGATGGACACGGTGGGCAACCGGGGGGCGCACACGGAGATCCAGGCGATCAAGATCGCGACGCCGCGGGCGGTGGTCGACATCCTGGACCGGGCGGTGCAGTTGCATGGGGCGGGCGGGGTGAGCCAGGACTTTCCGCTGGCGGAGCTTTGGGCGGGGGCGCGGACGTTGCGGTTGGCGGATGGGCCGGATGAGGTGCATCAGCGGTCGCTGGCGAGGCGGGAGCTGTCTCGGTATCTGTGACGCTGCCCGGACTGGCGGCCGGGCTTTGTCCTCAATCGCCGGACGGGCTTGGTTGTGCCCGCTGCGGGCTGGCTTTTTGGGTGCGGGTTTGTTGCCGGGGGCCGCGCAGGGGCACCATCCAGCCCGTCCGGCGATTGAGAACATCGGTAAGCCGCGCCCACCACCCGGGCGCAGACGCCCACTCGCTGTCAACCGTGGGTTGACAGTTGCGGACTGTCAACCTAGGGTTGACGCATGGCCAATCCCACTCAGGTGAACAATCCCGTCCGCCTTGACGACCTCATCGAGGCGATCAAGAACGTGCACGGCGACGCCCTCGACCAGCTCCAGAGCGCCGTTGTCGCCGCCGACCATCTCGGCGAGGTCGCCGACCACCTCATCGGTCACTTCGTCGACCAGGCCCGCCGTTCCGGCGCCTCGTGGACCGAGATCGGCAAGTCCATGGGGGTCACACGACAGGCCGTCCAGAAGCGGTTCGTGACGAAGGACGAGCCGGCGCCGAACGTGAACCAGGACTTCAGCAGGTTCACGCCCCGGGCCAGGAACGTTGTTGTCGCGTCCCAGAACGAGGCCCGCGAAGGGGGGCACACACAGATCGGCACAGGGCATCTCGTGCTCGGCCTGCTCGACGAGCCCCAGGGGCTCGCCGCGCAGGTGCTCGTCGCCCAGGGCGTGGAGCTGGAGACGGTCCGGGCGGCCGTGGCCGGGGCGCTGCCGGAGCCCTCCGGTGAGCCCGTGCCCGACCTCGTGCCCTTCGACGCCGGGGCGAAGAAGGCCCTGGAGCTCACCTTCCGTGAGGCGCTGCGGCTGGGCCACCAGTACGTCGGCACGGAGCACGTGTTGCTGGCGCTGCTGGAGCAGGAGGACGGCAAGGGTGTGCTCAGCGGGCTCGGCCTCGACAAGGCGCGCACCGAGGAGCACGTGTCGGCCGCAGTGACGGCGATCCGGGAGAAGCTCCAGGAGTAGCCGGGCACGCCCTACGGCCGCAACGCCCTCAGCAGGAGGTCCGCCAGGTGGTCCGCTACCTGTTGGGGGGTGAGGGGGCCGTCCGGGCGGTACCACGTGGAGAGGTGGTGGACGGAGCCGAAGTGGTAGTCCACCACCAGGTCGGCGGGGGTGGCCGTGGAGAACACGCCGCTCCGCTGGCCCTCCTCGACCAGCGCGCGGAAGCGCTCGTGGTAGCGGCGGCGCTCGACCCGTACCTCCTTGTTCTTCTCCGGGCTCAGGTGGTGCATCGAGCGGAAGAAGATCGCGGCGTCGTCCAGGTTGTCGATCGTCGTCACAACGACGTCGGCCGCCGCCCCCCTGAGCCGCCGCTCCACCGGCTCGTCCGCGTCGGCGAAGGCGTCGAGACGCTCCTGCTGGAGACGCAGGACGCGGGCGTAGACCTCCTGGAGGAGATCCTCCTTGGAGCCGAAGTAGTGGTAGAGCGCGCCCTTGGTGACGCCCGCCCCCTCCACGATCTCCTGGACCGACGTGCGGTCGTACCCCTGCTCCGCGAAGAGCCGGGTGGCGGCGGCCAGCAGCCGCTGGGGAACGGGTGCCCCGCCCGCCTCCGTGGTCCTGGCCATGAGTCGCCACCTGCCTCTCGTTCCGTACCGCACATCCGTACGCATATCTGTGCCACGTGTCTGGACCGCACTCCGGACACAACCCCGGGCCTGACTGAGACGCGTCTCACACGGAAGGAGAACGCAATTCCCGCCTGAGGATCTTCCCACTCGCCGTCTTCGGCAGCTCCTCCAGGATCTCGACCTCGCGCGGGTACTTGTACGCGGCGAGCCGCTCCGCGCAGTACGCGCCCAGTTCCCCGGGCTCCGCCGACGTGCCGGGACGCAGGCTGACGTACGCCTTGACGCTCTCGCCCCGGTACGCGTCGGGGACGCCGACCACGGCCGCCTCGCGCACGGCGGGGTGGGTGTACAGCACGTCCTCGACCTCGCGCGGCCAGACCTTGAACCCCGACGCGTTGATCATGTCCTTCTTGCGGTCGACCACGTACAGCCAGCCGTCCCGGTCCATGAATCCGATGTCTCCGGTGCGCAGTTCCCCGTCGGGGAAGGTCGCCCCGGACGCCTCGGGCAGCCGCCAGTAGCCGGGGACGACCTGCGGTCCGCGTACGGCGATCTCGCCCTGCTCGCCGAACGGCACGTCCTCGCCCGCCTCGTCCACGATCCGTACGACCGTGTCCGGTCCCGGCACGCCGACGGAGAGCGTGCCCGAGGCGGGGTCTACCGGTGCCTCCCGCTGCGGCGGTACGGAGGCGCAGGGGGCGGTGCACTCGGTGAGCCCGTACCCGTTGCGCAGGTACGGGCCGAAGCCCGCGCGGAACTTCTCCACCAGCGCGGGCGGCAGTGGCGCCCCTCCCGACGAGATCACCTGGAAGGAGTCGAAGTGGCCCGGGGTCGCGCCGGGGTGGGCGGCCAGCGCCATGAACGCGGTGGACGGGCCGACGGTGTACGCGGGGCGGTGTTCGGCGAAGGCGTCGAGCACCACGCCGGGGTGGAAGCGGTACGCGAGCGCGAGGGTGCCCGCGTTGGTGAAGCAGGCGGCCAGCTGGCAGACCATGCCGGTGATGTGGAAGAGCGGCGCGAGCGCGAAGTAGCAGGCGCCGGGCGCGATCGGGTGGCCCGCGCGCTGGCGTTCGGCGTTGACCATGATGTTGGCGTGCGTGTTCATGGCGCCTTTGGGCCGGCCGCTCGTCCCCGAGGTGTAGCTGATCAGGGCGACGTCTCCGGTGGCCGGACCGCGTTCGGCGGGCAGCGGGAGGCCCCGGCGGGCGACGGCGAGCAGGTCGTCGGCGTCGGCGGGCACGGGCAGCCGGTCGAAGGCGAGGACGCGGGGGTCGTCCCGGGTCTGGAGGTCGCGTTCGCAGGTGGTGAGGACGATCCGGACGGGCGAGGCGGCGGCCGTGTCGCGCAGGAACGCCTCCCAGGAGCGGTCCGCGCAGACCAGCGCGGTGACCTCGGCGTCGGCCAGGACGTGGCCGACCTCGGCCGACTTGTACATGGGGTTGACGGGGACGACGGTCGCGCCGGCCTTCCAGGCGCCGAGCAGCGCGAGGACGAACTGCGGGCTGTTCTGGAGCATGATCGCGACCCGGTCGCCGCGCCGCAGGCCCCGGGCGGCGAGATGGCCGGCCACGGAGTCGGAGAGCGCGTCCGTCTCGCGGTAGTCGAGCCCGCCGTCGAAGTAGGCGAGCGCGGTGTGTTCCGGGGTGCGGGCCACGGCGGTGCGCAGCGCGTGCACCACGGAGGCCGGCGGGTGTACGGGGGCGCGCTGGGCCTCGGTCAGCAGGTGGAGCCAGGGCTTCGCCGCATAGCCGGACGCCGTCATTCCGCCACCTCTTCCCAGGCGCGCTGGACGCGGTTCATCCCGGCCAGCCAGCGGTCGGGGTCGGTGGCGCGCGCCTGGGAGTAGCCCGCGACCTCGGGGTGCGGGAGGACCAGGAACCGGTCCTCGGCCATGGCGGTGAACAGGGCGTCGGCGACCGCCTCCGGCTCGACGGCGCCGGGGGCGAGCACCAGTTCGCCGGCGCTCCCCGCGGCGGTGAGCATGTCCGTACGGACACCCTGCGGGCAGATGGCGTGGACCTTTAGGCCGCGGTGGCGGTAGGTCAGGGAGAGCCATTCCGCGTAGGCCAGCGCCGCGTGTTTGGTGGCGCTGTACGGCGCCGCGCCGATCATCGTGAGCAGTCCGGCGGCCGAGACCGTCGAGACGAACCGGCCGCTGCCCCGCTCCAGCCAGTCGGGCAGCAGCGCGCGGCCCGCCCGGACGTGCGCCATGACGTTGACGTCCCAGGCGTCCGCCCACACCTCGTCCCCGGCCAGCCCGTCGCCGGCCGAGCCCAGGCCCGCGTTGGCGCAGTAGATGTCGACGCTCCCGCCGAGGGCCTCGCGGGCGGCCTCCACGACCAGGGAGGCGTCACCGGGCACGGCGAGGGCGCCGATGTCGTCGGCGATCGCGGTGGCCTTGTCCGCGTCGAGGTCGTTCACGACAACTTTCGCCCCTTCGGCGGCGAATCTGCGGGCGAGGGCGGCGCCGATTCCCCCGCCGGCTCCCGTGACCACCACGCGCGCACCCTGCACCGAACTCATGGGACCTGCCTTCCGGGCCTTCCGGCCGTCCTGCCGTGGGGCGGTGCCGACCTCTGCGTCGACCTCAGCAGACTAACCAGTCGGTATGTGCGGGGGAAGAGCGGGCCGTGGAAGACACCGGACGGTACGGTCGCCCGGCAGGCTGTCGCACAGCCTGCCGGGCACGTTCCCGCACCGGTCCCAGTCGTGCTCAGCGGTGCGTGGGGAACTCCACCACCTGCTGGTAGGTCGGCCTGTTCTGCCAGCTGATCGTGGGATGGGTGATCCCGCCCAGCGCCCGGTGGATGATCGCGTCCGAGCACCACTGGTCACCCGCGCCGCAGCTGTCGTCCCCCGGGTAGACCTGGGAGGCGGGCACCGCCACGGCCGCCTTGAGGGTGGTCAGCAGCGTGTCGCGGCAGCCGCTCAGCGTTCCGTTCCCGCAGTACGTACGGGGCGAGGGGGCCTGTACCGGGTCGCCGAGGACCTGCCTCAGGTCCTTGTCGACGTAACCCCACCAGCCGTACTGGAAGGCGGATCCCCCGTGCGCGCCCGTCGGCCCGTGGGAGGCGGCCGGTGACTCGTCGATGGGCAGCGAGTCGGTGAACGCGCCGTACAGCTCGTCACCGAGGCCCGGCTTGAACTCCGCCTCGACCAGCCGGGGCCACCACGCGTCCATGATCCGCACGGCGGCGGCATGGGTGTAGGTGTGCGACCCCTGGGAGGTCTCCCGGCGCTCGGACCCGGCCGCCCGCCACGCGTCGAGCTGCTGCACGGCGGTGTTCAGCTGGGGATCGGTGACGGCGGCGGACCTGATCACCTTGAGCAGTTCGGGCAGCACCTGTTCCCCGCGCAGGTCGGTCAGCGCGGCGTCGGCCATCGCCCGGGTGAGCGAGGCGCGGGTCACTCCCCCGGTCGCGACCAGCTTCTTCACCCGGCCGTCGAGCAGATCGCCCCGGTGGACGGCGCCGAAGCCGAAGGCGGCGGTGTTGTAGTCCTTGGCCTGCCGGTTGTTCCACGAGACGTAGTAGTCCTGCCCGGTGGACTGCGGATGCTGGGCGGGCGGGGTGTACGCGGCGGTGTTGAACCCGGGGTCGTAGTCCTGCCATTCGTACGCGGGCTCCGCCCTGACGGGCAGCGCGGCGTCGACACCGGCCGCGCGGACCGGGTTCAGGCCGCTGTTGTAGAACGCGGCGGTGCGGGAGTCCGCGTAGAACCAGTTGAAGGCGTAGCCGATGCGGTGCGCGGCCTCCTGGAAGGACGCGGCGTCCGTCGTGTGCGCGGGGTCGTTGAGCATCTGGAAGCCGATGATCGAGTCGGCCTCGTGGCGGTAGGTGGTGCGCAGCGAGGTGTACGCGACGGGCTTGCCGCCGATCGTGGCGCGGTGCGTGACCAGGCCGTACTTCGTCCGCCAGACCTGGAGCCGGTACGAGCCCGCGGCGGTGGAGTCGGCCACCGACGGCTTCCAGGAGTTGGTGCGCTCCATCTTCTCCATCGGGGTGCAGACGGAGCGGTAGAGGTAGTGCGTGGAGGCCTTGGTGGCCGGGGAGCCGTCCGGACTGCACAGCTCGATCGCGTACGTGTCGGTGATGTCCTGGGCCGCCGAGGTGGCGCTCCACGCGTAGTCCTGGCCGCGGCCCATCTGCACGTACATCCCGACCCCGGCGAAGGCGACGCCCCGGGCGCTGATGCCGGGGCCCTGGAGCTCCTGGAGCATCATGAGCTGTGGCGCGAAGTAGCCGGTTTGCGGGCCGAACACGGCGACGGGATTGCCGCTCGCGGTGTGGGCGCCGGAGACCAGGAGGGCGTTGGACATCCCGCGTTTCGGGTCGAGCGAGCCGGGCGGCACGACTCCGTCGTCGAAGATGCCCTGCGCGGGCTTGAGTTTCTTCGGGGCGCTCACCGGGGCCTTGGCCCGGGTGACGGCCGAGCCGGTCCTGTCGTACACGAGCGGTTCGGTCTGGACGGAGCCGCGGTCGGGCAGGGCGGTGCCGCGTGGCTGCGCGGGTTTCCGCGCGTACGGGAAGCTCTCGCCCTCGTGGACGGTGAGGACGGCCTCGGGGTCGTCGCGCTGGCGGAAGGACTCCCAGATCTCGGTGCCCTCGGCCACGCCGTACTTCTGCTGGGAGGCGAGGAGGGAGAGCGCGGCCTGGACCTCGCCGCCTCCGCCGCCGCCGAACTGGCCGCCGACGACCGACGCGATGGAGATCAGGTCGGTGATCTTGAAGGGCTGGATCTCGCCGACGTTGGTGATCGAGTCGATCTTCCCGGTGAGGACGTACTCACCGGGGAAGTAGCGGCCGTCCTTGGCCTTCTGGCGGTAGGCGTTGATGCCGTCGACATACGCCTGCGCGTCGGCCATGGCCAGCTCGCCGCGTTCGCCCTCGGTGGTCCTGATGCGGTCGACCTGGGCCTGGAGGTCGGCTTCCGTGTACGGGGCCGAGGGCCAGAACTGCTGCTCCAGGCCCTGGTTGGCGAGGGCGCCGCCGGCGAAGGAGGTCAGCTCGCCCCGGCCGATGTGACGGAAGAGGTCCATCATCCAGAGCCGGTCCTGGCCCGCCGCGAAACCGGCGCCGAACTCGGTGCCGTAGCGGGTGGTGCCCTTGATGTGGGGCACGCCGGTCTGCTTGTCGCGGGTGATCGTGACGTCGGGGCGCGGGGTGGTCACGGACTCGACCTGGTTGGCCGGGACGCCGAAGGAAGCGTCGTTGAAGAACGTGGTGAGGGTCGAGTCGGTGAGGGTGTTGCGGCCGGCCACCAGCGCGTCGTACCGGGCCAGCTGGTCGGAGCTGTGGGCGGGATGGGTGCCGAACACGATGTTGCCGAGGATCTCGGCGAGAGTGGCGTTGCCGTTCTCGCCGGGCGGCAGGAGGTCGTCGCACTGGCCGGCGCAGTGATCGGCGACAGCGGCGGCCACGGGGACGGAGTCGGGGTCGGCCGCGGCGGCCCGGGGCGGTGGGGAGAGCAGGGCGGCACCGAGCGCGAACACCGCGGCGGCGGCGAGGGCGGTCGTGGAGAGGGTCCTGGCGGGGAGGGATCTGGTGGCCGTTCGGGCTGTTCTGGCGCTCGTGAGTCTTCCGGTGCGTCGTCGCATGAGGGCTCCTCGGAGAGGCCGATGCGCCGGACGTTACTGCCGGTAGGAGCGATCAGTAAGATGAACACCAGTCACCTTTTCCCGGCCGCGCGTGAGAGTTTTCTGTGAATCCGCCTCGAACATTGCTCGATAGAAGGCGTTATGGGAGTTTCGTTCCAGCCAGTTGTTTTTTGATGGATCCGAACGGGGCAGGCGTACGTCCATTCCTCAACGCCGAGGTATCAGCGACGGAGGTGGCATGCATGGCCAAATTCCGGAGTCTTGCGAGACTGGTGCGTGACCCGGGGTGCGATCTGGCCTTGCGACGGTATTCACTGCGCAAGTGCCTGGAACGGTTCGCCCCTTACGGGCACCGGGCAACCTGGGACCATCTGTGCGCGCGGCACGGCATCGGCCCCGAGGACCGGGCGCCGGACCCGGCGCGGCTGGTGGCCGCGCTGGACGAACTGGAAGAGGCGCGGGCCGTGTGGCTCGCGTACGAGGGAGAATTCGCGGAACGGCGCAAGCGGGAGAAGCACGACGGGCTGCGGCGGCCCGGGAGCTTCGACGACTGGCACCGGCGGACCTGGGGCGGCAACGGTGTGGCCCGGTGCGACAACCCGGCGGTCCACCCGTCGCAGTCGCTCGCCGAGGTGCTGCGCCGGCTGATCGCCGGACTGGAGTCGGGGCCGGGAACGGCCTGCCCGGTCTGCGCGGAGCGCGGCATCGTCTGGCAGCCCGACCTCTCGAACGAGCCCTGGTCAGGACCGGTCTGCCGGGGCTGCGGCATCGTCGTGCCGCAGCCCGTTCTCACGACCGAGACCCTGGCCCGCGCCAAGAAGGCCCGCCTCAAGGAACTGGCCTCGGCGGCGTGACCCCCCGCGCCCCCGCGGCATCGGCGAGGTGCCCGGTACCGGATCCCGGTGCCGGGCGCGCTTATCCGGTGGCCCGGCGGTGGCCCGCGCCCGCACAGTGGGCGGCGGAACCGGTCACTGCCGTACGCACGAGGGGGAAGTGCCATGTCGACGCTGCGTGTCACCGCCGAGACACTGATCATCCACGCGCATCCGAACGCGGACGCGCTGGAGCTGGCCCAGGTGGGCCTGTACCGCGCGGTGGTCGCCAAAGGCGCGTACCGCACCGGTGACATCGCGCTCTACATCCCCGAGCAGGCCGTCCTGCCCGCCGGGCTGATCGAGGAGCTGGGGCTCACCGGCAGGCTGGCGGGACGCGCGGCGGACCGGGTGAAGGCGGTGCGGCTGCGCGGCGAGCTGTCTCAGGGAATCGTGTGCCGGCCGCGCGCGCTGGCGGACACCGACCTGGCGGCGGCGGCCGCGGACGGCACGGACTTCGCCGGGCTGCTCTCCGTCACCAAGTGGGTGCCGCCCGTCCCTCCCACGATGGACGGCGAGGTGGAGCGTGCGCCGGACCTGCTGCCCTGGGTCGACATCGAGAACATCCAGCGCTACCCGGACGTCTTCGCGCCGGGCGAGCCGGTGATCCTGACGGAGAAGCTGCACGGCACGGCCTGCCTGCTGACGTACACGGCCGACGGCGGCCGGGTCCAGGTCGCCTCCAAGGGCTTCGGCGCGAAGGGGCTGGCGCTCAAGGAGGACCCGCGCAATCTGTACTGGCGCGCGGTACGGGCCCATGACGTCCCGGCGGTCGCCGCCCGGCTCGCCGAGAAGCTCGGCGCGAGCCGGGTCGGTGTCTTCGGCGAGGTGTACGGAGCGGGCGTGCAGGACCTGCCGTACGGCGCGGACGGTCGCGGTACGACGCTGGGGTACGCGGTGTTCGACATCTCGGCGGAGATCGGCGGGCAGGTCGTCTGGCTGTCGCCGGCGGAGCTGCTGACCGGTGAACTGCCCCTCGTGCCCACGCTGTACGAGGGTCCGTACGCGATCGAGAAGGTGCTGGAGGCGGCGTCCGGACGCGAGACGGTCTCCGGGCGGTCACTGCACCTGAGGGAGGGCGTGGTGATCCGTCCGGTGACGGAGCGCTTCAGCCCGGTGGTCGGCGGCCGGGCGATGGCCAAGGCCGTCAGCCCGGCCTATCTGACCCGCAAGGGCGGTACGGAGTACGAGTGACCCGTCTCGCGTACGGGAGTACGAGCGACCCGTCTCCCGTACTAGTGAGCAGACGGCCCCGCGCCCTGCCGGGGTGTGGGGCCGTCCTCGCTCCCGGGTGGCGGGAGCCGGCCCGGCAGGAGGCGGGAGCCGGTCATCCGGTCGCCGAAGACGTCGTCCGGGTTGGAGAGCACGCAGGTCTCCAGGGAGAGACAGCCACAGCCGATGCAGTCCGTCAGATGGTCACGGAGCCGGCCGAGCTGCTGGATGCGCCGGTCCAGCTCGGAGCGCCAGGTCTCCGAGAGGCGCGCCCAGTCCTCGCGGTTGGGGGTGCGCTCCTCCGGCAGCTCCGACAGGGCGTCCCTGATCGTGGCCAGCGGGATGCCGACCCGCTGGGCGGCCCGGACGAACGCCACCCGGCGCAGCGCGTCCCTGCTGTAGCGGCGCTGGTTGCCGCTGGTCCTGCGGCTGGTGATCAGGCCTTTGGCCTCGTAGAAGTGCAGGGCCGACACGGCGGCGCCACTGCGCGCGGACAGCTGACCGACGGTGAGTTCATGGATCTTCTCCGGAATCTGCGGCACCCCTCGGAGCCTACTGTCCGCGTGCGTGGTCGCGTTGACAGGAGCACTTCCGGCCGCCCATGCTGAGCAAGCGCTTAGACACCACGGGGCGCAGGGCAGGACACGGGGCCGGGACACGTCGAGAGCCAGACACCCGGACACTTCGAGAGGCAGGCACAGGGACATGGCTGAGCCGAGGATCTTCACCTCCGCCGAGGAGCTGCGCGCCGGCGTCGGCGAGCGGCTGGGGCACAGCGACTGGCTGGAGATCGACCAGAAGCGGATCGACCTCTTCGCCGACGCCACCGGCGACCACCAGTGGATCCACGTGGACCCGGAGCGCGCGGCGGCCGGTCCCTTCGGCACGACGATCGCGCACGGCTACCTGACGCTGTCGCTGCTCCCGGTATTCGTACCGCAGATCATCGCCGTCGAGAACGTGACCATGGGCGTCAACTACGGCACCAACAAGGTCAGGTTCCCCGCCCCCGTGCCGGTCGGCTCGCGGCTGCGCGCCTCGGCCGTGCTCCAGAGCGTCGAGGAGGCGGGCGGCGGCGTACAGCTGACCGCCCTGGTCACCGTCGAGCGCGAGGGCGGTACGAAGCCGGTCTGCGTGGCGGAGTCGGTGTCGCGCTACTACTTCTAGCGCCACTCCTTCCGGCGCTACTCCTTCCGGCTCTCCTGCTCCTGGTACGTCCGGCGGGCGCAAGACGACCGGCCGAGGCGGCCGCCGCGGCATTGCGCCGTGCTTGCGGGCGCGCGCGTATACGTACTCCTGCGTACGGCGCGGCCGTACGGCAGGTCGTACGTCCGAGTCGGGTGCGGGGGAGAGCTGACCGTGGATCTGCGCTACTGGTTACCGCGCGCGGTGGATGTGGCCGACCGGTTCGGCGAGCGGTTCGGGCCGTTCGAGCCGCATGCCGCCCATCAGGTGGACGACGTCGCCTTCGGTGAGGCGTTCGGGCGTTTCGCCAAGCGGATGGACGACAACTACCCGTTCTTCCACCCCCGTTACGCGGGTCAGATGGTGAAGCCGCCCCACCCGGCGGCCGTGGTCGGCTACCTCACGGCGATGCTCTTCAACCCCAACAACCACGCGGCCGAGGGCGGCCCGGCCACCACGGAGATGGAGCGCGAGTGTGTCGCCGCGCTGGCCGGGATGTTCGGACTGCCCGCGCACGTGGGACATCTGACGACCAGTGGGACGATCGCGAACCTCGAAGCGCTCTACGTGGCCCGCCTTCTGCACCCGGACCGGGGGGTCGCGTACAGCTCGGAGTGCCACTACACGCATGAGCGGATGTGCCGCGTGCTGGGTGTGGAGGGGCATCGGGTCGGGGTCGACGCGCACGGCCGGATCGATCTCGACGCGCTGGAGACCCTGTTGCGTACGGGCCGGGTCGGCACGGTCGTGGTGACGACCGGCACCACCGGTCTGGGCACGGTCGACCCCGTCCACGAGGTCCTCCCGCTGGCCCGGCGGTACGGAGCGCGGGTACACGTGGACGCGGCGTACGGCGGTTTCTACGCCCTGCTCGGCCGGTCGGACACGGCCGGCGGTACCGGTCCGCGGCGCGACGGGTCCGGCACCCCGCCCGACGGGACCGGCACCCCGCCCGACGGGACCGGCTCCTGGCCCGGTGGCATCGACCCCCGGCCGTGGCAGGCGATCTCCGCGTGCGACTCGGTGGTGGTCGACCCGCACAAGCACGGCCTCCAGCCCTACGGATGCGGCGCGGTGCTGTTCGCCGACCCGCGGGCCGGACGGCACTTCGCGCACGACTCGTCGTACACCTACTTCACCGAGGCCGAGCTGCACCTGGGCGAGATCAGCCTGGAGTGCTCGCGGGCGGGCGCCGCGGCGGCCGGCCTGTGGCTGACGCTCCAGCTGCTCCCGCTGACCCCGGACGGGTTCGGGGCGATCCTCGCGGCCGACCGCCGCGCGGCCCTGCGGTGGGCGGACCTGATCGAGGACTCGCCGGCCCTGGAGCTCTACCAGCGGCCCGACCTGGACATCGTCACGTACTTTCCCGCGACCCGGCCGGCCACGCTGTCCGCCGTGGACGCAGCGTCCGCCCGTCTCCTGCGAGACGGCATGACCGCTCCCGAGGAGCCGGTCTTCCTGAGCGTGCTGCGTACGGACGCCGAGGCGTTCGTACGCCGGCATCCGCGGATCGTCCGCGACGCCGATACGGCACGGGTGATGCGCAGTGTCCTGATCAAGCCGGAGGCCGAGCACTACCTCGACCACCTGCACGCCCGGGTGGAGCGGCTCGCGGTCAGCGGCCACGAGCAGTAGTCCCGGCCCCCGCAACGCCTTCCGGAGGGAATCCGTTGTCCACGATCGAACGTCCGCCGCGCGGTGTCCTGCGCCGACCCGCCAGGTCCGATACGGACGCTCTGGCCGCACTGATGGCCGAGGCCTTCCACGACGATCCGCTGACCCGCTGGATCGTCGCGGACGACGCGCGCCGGGCCGAACTGCTGCCCGGCCTCTTCAAGGTCTTCGTCGAGATCTCGCACGACTACGACGGGGTGGCCGTCTCCCCCTGCGGCAACGCCGTCGTCCTGTTCCTGCCTCCGGGCGCCTCGCGGGAGGTGGACCGGCGGGAGGACGAACTCGCCGCACGGTTCGGCGCCGCCCTGGGTGACCACGCGGCGGCGCTGGGGACCATCGTCCGCCTCCAGGCCGAGCGCCACCCGGCCGAGCCCGACCACTACTACGCGTCGTTCGCCGCCGTACGCGGTGCGCACCGGCGGCGCGGGCTGCTCTCCGCGCTGCTGGCCGAGTTGCTCGCACGCGCCGACCGGGACGGGTACGGGACCTACGCCGAGACGAGTTCACCGGGCGGAGAGGCGTCGTGCCGGGCGACGGGCTTCAGCCGGCTGGGCGAGGACATCGTGCTCCCGGACGGCGGCCCGTCCCTGCGACCGATGTGGCGGGACCCCAGGTGAGCGGCGCCGAGGTGAGGGGAATCCCGGTGAGCGGCGCCGAAGTGACGGGAGTCCCGGTGAGCGGCGACGAGCGCATCCACGTGTGGTCGGCGGCCGAGGTGGCGCGGGGCGAGGTGCCCGCCCGGCACCTGCCGTACCTGCGCGAAGTCCTCGACTGGAGCGGGGACTTCCTGGTCTCCGGCCATCCCGAGCTGGGCCGCGGCGGCCCGGTGTGCCCGTACACCCAGCCGTCGCTGCGCAAGGGGCTGTTCCACCTGGCGGTGCCGGCCGACGGACAGGACGGAGACCTGTCCGAAGCTGTCGGCTCTCTCCGCGCGTGGCACGAGCGGATCTCGGCGGACCTGGACGACGACAGCCGCGAACTGCTCACCCTGCTGCTGGTGTTACCGCGCTTCGACCGCTCCGACTCGGCCGAGCTGGACGAACTCCAGCGCAAGGCCAAGGACGAGTTCGTGGCCGATGGCCTGATGATCGGGCAGTTCCATCCGGTGTGCGACGAGCCGGGGCTCTGGAACACCGCCTTCCGCCCGCTCCGGGCCCCCGTGCCGCTGCTGGCGGTACGGAAGCTCCTCCTCTTCGACCTGCCGTTCCTGCTCACCGACGACACCCACCTCGACCACTACCTGAAGCGCTTCGCCCCCGACCTGCCGGCGCGCGTGCGCGGCCAGTTGGTCAGCCGTCTGGTGTCCTGATCCCGGGGCGGGGCCGGTGCCGTCGCAGGGCGGCACCGGCCCCGCCGCCTGCTCCTGGCGGGTGGGGACCGGAAACCGGGACTCACCGCTTCTGGGCCGTGACCATCCGCAGCACGAGGTCGGCGTAGAGCGCGCCGACCTCGTCGGCCGTACGGCGGCCCGCCACGTTGAACCAGCGCGCCACGTCGATGCAGAGGGACAGGACGGCGAGGGTGGTGCCCGGTACGTCGGGGACGTCGAACTCCCCGTCCCGTACCCCGTCGGTCAGGATGCGGCGCACCACGGCGTCGCTGCGCCGCCGCAGCTCCACGATCTCCGCGCGGTGCTCGGGGGCGAGCGCGTCCAGCTCGTACTGCACGACCCGCGCCGTCGTGTGCCGCTCGGCGTGCCAGCGGACGAAGCGGCGCACTACGTCGTCCAGCCGCTGGGTCGCCGTGCCGCCGCCGTCGGCCGCTTCGGTGAGCAGGGCCAGCGCCCGGTCGTGGCCGATCCTGCTGATCCGGTGGAGCAGCTCTTCCTTGGTCTTGAAGTGGATGTAGAGCGCGGCCGGGCTCATCCCGGCGCGGCTCGCGATGTCGCGGGTGGTGGTCGCGTGGTAGCCACGCTCGGCGAACGCCTCGACGGCGGCGACCATCAGCCTCCTGGCCGCTTCCGGGGCGACCTCGCCCCAGGGCGCGTTCTCACCGTCGCCCGCGTGCTCCACCGTACGCATCGCTCATCCCTTCGAGTCGGCAGAAGGGTCACCCTACCGTGAGGGTGAGCAAGCGCTTAGAGCTTCTGGAAGGGGTCGTGGTCCGCGAGGATCTTCTCCAGCCTGGCCTGGTCGACGCGGCTGACGATCTGGCCCGCCTCCTGGCGGTCCCTGATCACCTTGGCGAGGGTGAAGGCCGAGGTCGTGAGGTAGAGGACCGCGATGGCGAGGAAGCCCCGTACCCACGCGTTGGCGTCGAGCCGGTAGATGCCGATGGAGATGGCGGCGAGCGCGAGGCCGAACGAGAGGACGGCCTGTCCGTAGTAGGCGCCGGTGTTCTGCTGCTTGACGGGTGTGTCGGTCATGGGGACAGCATCCGTGTGCGGAGGTGGTCGCCACATCCGCTGCCGTACTCAGACCGTACTCAGCCGGCCCGGCCCGGACCATAGTGAGCCGGCCCGGCCCGGACCGTAGTGAGCCGGCCCGGCCCGGACCGTAGTGAGCCGGCGCGGCTCGGAAAGGCTCCGGCCCGGAAAGGCTCTAGAACGCCGAAACTCCCGTCAGCGCGCGGCCGATGATCAGTTTCTGGATCTGGCTGGTGCCCTCGTAGAGGGTCATCACCCGTGCGTCGCGCAGCAGTTTGCCGACCGGGTACTCGTCGATGTAGCCATAACCGCCGAAGACCTGGAGGGCGTTGTTGGCGGACCGTACGGCGGCCTCGGACGCGAACAGCTTCGCCTGGGAGGCGGCCGTCGCGAACTCCCGGCCCCGGTCGATGAGATCGGCGACCCGCCAGGTCAGCAGCCGCGCCGCGTCCACGTCGACCGCGATGTCGCTGATGAGTTCCTGCACCAGCTGGTGGTGGGCGATGGGCTTGCCGAACTGCTCGCGCTCCCCCGCGTATCCGACGGCCGCCTCCAGCGCCGCCCGCGCGATGCCGACACAGCCGGCGGCGACCGACATGCGGCCCTTGGCGAGCGCGGACATCGCGACGGAGAAGCCCTTGCCCTCGGGGCCCAGCAGCGCGCCGGCCGGGACCCGGACGTCCTCCAGGACCAGTTCGGCCGTGGGCTGGCCGCGCAGGCCGAGCTTGCCGTGCAGGGTGCGGCGGGTCAGGCCGGGGCTGTCGGCCGGTACGAGGAAGGCGGAGATCCCCCGGTGGCCGGGGGTGTGGTTGGTGCGCGCGAAGAGCAGGACGACGTCGGCCCAGGTGCCATTGGTGATGAACATCTTGGAGCCGCTGATGACCCAGTCGCCGCTGTCGCCCCCGTCCCGTACGGCCTTCGTCGTGAGGTTTCCCGCGTCGGAGCCGGTGCCGGGCTCCGTCAGCCCGAAGCAGCCGAGGGCCTCGCCCGAGGTGAGCCGGGGCAGCCAGGCCCGCTTCTGCTCCTCGTCGCCCCAGGCGGCGACGGTCTTGGCCACCAGCCCCAGCGAGACGGAGACGATGCCGCGCACCGAGGAGTCGCCGCGTCCCAGCTCCTCGGTGACCAGGCAGTACGTGACGTGGTCGCCGCCCGAGCCGCCGTACTCCTCGGGAATCGTCAGCCCCAGGAAGCCCAGCGCGCCGAGCTTGCCGACGATCGCCCGGTCGACGCTCTCGTCCCGGTCCCAGTCGACGACGAAGGGGGTGATCTCCCGGTCGACGAAGTCCTCGGCGAGCTTGCGCGCCGCCTCCTGCTCCTCGCTCAGCTCAAGATTCACGGTGGACACCCCCTTAGTGGACACTGCCTTAATTAGCACTGCTAGTTTCCTGTTGTCACGCCTACTATGAGTGCCATGGCCAGACCGCGCAAGCCCCTCCTCAGCAGAGAACTCATCGTCGGGGCGGCGAGCGCGCTCGTGGACGCGGAGGGGCTGGAGGCGGTCTCCACGCGGCGGCTCGCGGCGGAGCTGGGGGTGAGCGGTCCTTCCCTCTACAACCACTTCCGTACCAAGGACGAGATCCTCGAAGCCGTCGCGGACGCGGTCAGCGCGCAGGTCGACCTGTCGATGTTCGACGAGAGCGACAGCCGCGACTGGCGTACGGCGCTGCACGACTGGGCCGTCTCCTACCGGGCCGCCCTCACCGACCACCCGCACATCGTGCCGGTGCTGGCGCGCGGTCCGGGGCGGCGGCCGGCCGGACTGCGGGTGGCCGACGCGGTGTTCGGCGCGATGGTCCGGGCGGGCTGGCCGGCGGCCCAGGCCACGTACATCGGCGCGCTGATGCGGTACTTCATCACCGGCTCGGCGCTGGGCTCGTTCGCCCGGGGGTTCGTGGACGACGCGACGGCGTACGACCCGGCCGACTATCCGCATCTGGGGCAGGCGCATCTGCTCGCGGAGCGGCAGGAGCAGGTGGACGAGGGAGCGTTCGAGACGGGGGTGCGGGCGCTGATCGACGGGCTGTCGGTGCAGTACGAGGCGATATCGCGGTGAGGAGGGCGGGGCGCTGGGCGTACGTTCTCGGCATGACGAACCCCGCGAAGGCCGAGCCGGTGGCGATACCGGCGTCTCCGTCCGCCACAACCGCTTCCCCGCCCACACGTTGGCTGCCTCTCGCCGCCGCAGGGGTCACGGTGGTGCTCTGGGCGTCGGCCTTCGTGTCGATCCGCAGCGCCGGTTCCGCGTACTCGCCGGGGGCGCTGGCGCTCGGCCGGCTGCTCGCGGGGGCGCTGGTGCTGGGGCTGGTGTGTGCGGTACGACGCGAGGGGCTGCCGCCCCGGGCCGCCTGGCGCGGGATCGCCGTGTCGGGGGTGCTGTGGTTCGGCGTCTACATGGTGGTGCTCAACTGGGGTGAGCAGGAGGTCGACGCGGGCACGGCCGCGATGGTGGTGAACATCGGCCCGATCCTCATCGCCCTGCTCGGCGGGAAGCTGCTCGGCGAGTCCCTCCCGCCGCGTCTGCTGGCCGGGATGGCGGTGTCGTTCGCGGGCGCGGTGGCAGTGGGCCTCTCCATGTCGGGCGAGGGACACGCGTCGGTGCTCGGGGTGGCGCTGTGCGTGCTGGCGGCGATGGCGTACGCGGGCGGGGTGGTGGCCCAGAAGCCGGTCCTGGCGCACGCGAGCGCGCTCCAGGCGACAACGTTCGGCTGCCTGATCGGCGCGGTGGCCTGCCTGCCCTTCGCGGGACAGCTGATCGGGCAGGCCGCGGACGCGCCGCTGTCGGCGACGCTCAACATGCTCTACCTCGGCGTCTTCCCGACCGCCCTGGCCTTCACGACCTGGGCGTACGCGCTGGCGCGCACGACGGCGGGACGGATGGGCGCGACGACGTACGCGGTCCCCGCGCTGGTCGTCCTGATGGCCTGGCTGGCCCTGGACGAGGTCCCCGGCCCGCTGACCCTCGCGGGCGGCGCGCTGTGCCTGGCGGGCGTGGCGGTCTCCCGCTCCCGCCGGACGCGCCTCGGCGCGGATTCGACTCCGACCCCGCCGCCGACGACTGGCCGGGCGGCCTAGGGCTGGTCCGCGAAGTGGGCCGTCCGTCCGCGCGGCGGGGCGTGCGGCGCCTGGCGCGTGCGCTCGCAGGGCGGAGGACCAAAAGCGCCTACTTAACGTACCCGCCCAGTCTGAAAAACGCGGCGGCGCCGCAGGCCCGGCGCCGCAGGCCCGGCGCCGCAGGCCCGGCGCCGCAGGCCCGGCGCCGCAGGCCCGGCGCCGCAGGCCCGGCGCCGCAGGACACGCCGTGGGGCGTGTCCTGCGGATCTTCAGGAAGCTGCGACGCCTGGCACCGTACGTCACCGTGTGGTCGGACCGACCACTTACGTCCGGGCCGTCCGCGCGAGTGGCGGCCGGCCCGCGACGCCTCGCACGCGCGCTCGCCGTGGGGGCGGACTGGCCCACGTACGTACGTCGATCGACGGCAGACAACCCGCCCTTCGCGGACACGCGCACGGCCCCGCACGCCGGTGGACTACGACCTCCTCGCGGACCCGCCCTAGAACACGACCAGGGCCCGGCCGCCGCGGCCCGCCGGCATCGCGGCCAGAGCTGCCGGGACGTCGTCCAGGGTGATCCGTTCCGTGACCAGTGCGCCCAGGTCGAAGCGGCCCGCGCGGATGTGGTCGGCCAGGACCGGCAGGTCCTTCGCCGGGTCGCTGTTGCCGTATACGCAGCCGGAGAGCGTACGGCCCCAGTGGAACAACTCCAGTGCGTGGAAGGTGACGTGCTGGTCCTTGCCGCCGATGCCGACCACCGTGGTACGGCCGCCGCGCCGGGTGGAGTCCCAGGCCGTACGGATCGTGACGGCGCGGCCGACACACTCGACGGCCACGTCGGCGCCCCGGCCGCCGGTGAGGCGGCGGATGTCCTTGGCGGTGGTGGCGGAGGCGACGACGTACTCCGTCGCCCCGGCGGCCCGGGCCAACTCCTCCTTCTCCGGGGAGACATCGACGGCCACGATCGTCGAGGCCCCGGCGATGCGCGCCGCCTGGAGGGCGGCCAGGCCGACGCCGCCGACGCCGAAGACGGCGACCGACTCGCCCGCGCGTACCCGGGCGGAGTGGTGGACCGCGCCGTATCCGGTGAGGACCGCGCAGCCGAGCAGGGCCGCGTCGGTGAGCGGGATGCCGTCCGGGAGCGGCAGGACGCAGTTCGCGGCGACGACGGTCTCCTCGGCGAACGCGCCCACGTTCAGGCCCGGATGGAGGTCCCGGCCGTCGGCGGCACGGGCGTGCAGCCCGCCCGCGCCCGCGAGCGCGTCGGAGCAGAGCCAGACCTCGCCGATCTCGCAGGCGTGGCACATCCCGCAGGACGGCGCCCAGTTGAGGACCACCCCGTCACCGGGGGCGACATGGGTGACGCCCTCGCCGACGGAGATCACCGTGCCCGCGCCCTCGTGGCCGAGGACGGCCGGCAGCGGTATCCGCATCGTGCCGTCGGACAGGGACAGGTCGGAGTGGCAGACCCCGGCGGCGGCGAGCCGGATCCGTACCCGGCCGGGACCGGGCTCGGGCAGCTCGATCCCGGTGATCTCCAGCGGGGCTCCGACGGCGGACAGGACAGCGGCGCGTACCACGAGGGCGGTCTCCCGGCTCAGAACTGGAGGGACTTGGTCTGGAGGTACTCGGCGAGCCCGTGCACCCCGAACTCGCGGCCCACGCCCGACTGCTTGTAGCCGCCGAAGGGCGCGAGCGGGTTGAAACGGCCGCCGTTGATGTGGACTTGGCCGGTGTCCATGCGGCGGGCGAAGGCGGTGGCCTCGGCGTCGTCGCCGGCCCAGACCGCGCCCGCGAGGCCGTAGACGGTGCCGTTGGCTATACGGAGGGCGTCCTCCTCGTCCTCGTACCGCAGCAGGGAGACGACGGGGCCGAAGATCTCCTCCTGGGCGATGGACATGTCCGGGGTGACGTCGGCGAAGACGGTCGGCGCGACGAAGTAGCCGGTGTCGTAGGGGGATTGGGGGCCGCCCGCGACCACCCGGGCGCCGGCCGCGATGCCCGCCTCGATGTACCCCCGTACGCGCGCCTGTTGGGTGGCGTTGACGAGGGGGCCGAGGTGGCTCGTGTCGTCGCGCGGGTCGCCCGCCACGTGGGTGGCCGCCGCGGTCCTCGCCAGCTCCACGGCCTCGTCGTACTGGTCGGTGTGGACCAGGATCCGCGTCCAGGCGCTGCACGTCTGGCCGGAGTTGGACATGACGTTGGCGACACCGACGGTGACGGCCTTGGCGAGGTCGGCGCTCGGCAGGACGACGTTGGCGGACTTGCCACCCAGCTCCAGGGCGACCCGTTTCACGGCGGCGCCCGCCGCCGCGCCGATCCGGCGGCCGACGGCGGTGGAGCCGGTGAAGGAGATCAGGTCGACGTCCGGGTGCTCGGCGAGCGCCTGGCCCGCGACCGGGCCGAGACCGGTCACCAGGTTGAACACCCCCGCGGGCAGGCCCGCTTCGTCGACCAGGTCGGCGAAGAGCTGTGCGGTGAGCGGGGTGTCCTCGGCGGGCTTGACCACGATCGTGCAGCCCGCGGCGAGCGCGGGGGCGACCTTCGCGACGATCTGGTGCAGCGGGTAGTTCCAGGGGGTGATCGCGCCGACGACCCCCACCGGCTCCTGGAACACGGTGGAGTTGCCGACCGTCGTCTCGAAGGCGTGGGTGGCGGCGAGTTCGGCGTACGACTCCATGACCCGTATCGGCAGTCCCGCCTGGACGCGCCGGGCGAAGGTGACGGTCGAGCCCAGCTCGGCGGTGACGGTCTCGGCGATCTCGTCCCGGCGTGCCGTCATGACCGCCGCCAGCGCGGCGATCCCGGCCGCGCGCTCGGCGGGCGGGGTGGCGGCCCACGCGGGCAGGGCGGCCCGCGCGGCGCGGACGGCCGCGTCGATGTCCTCCGCCGTACCGGCCGGGACCGTGGCGATGACCTGTTCGTCCGTGGGGTTCACGACGGCGATCGTGTCCGTCCCCGCGGCGGGCCGCCACTGTCCCCGGATGTACATGCCGTCGTGTGCCTTCATGGTGATTCCCTCCGGGCCTGCCGAGTCGGCGCCTCGGTACGCGTGCGCGTCGGCGTCCCGCCCAAACTAGCGGCGTTAGTTTTAAGGCGCCAGGGTGTCGCTGCCCACAGTGGTGCGGGAGGGGCCGGGGGTCGCCCGCGACGACCGGACTCCGGCCGCATGCTCAGCCGTCGAGGCCCGGCAGGTCCCGGGGCGCCGGGCAGATCCGGCGGCCGTGGTGGTCGAAGACGTAGAGATGGGCGAGGTCGACGAGGAGGGGGACCTGCGCGCCGGTCCTCAGCCGCAGGTCGGGGCCGGTCCGCACGACGAGGTCGCCGGCCGCGAGGGCGGAGCGCTCCTGCGGGGAGGAGGGTGCGTCGCTCCCCGGGTCGTCGAGCACGACGACCGGCCCGCTGACGTGGCCGCCGCCGGCGGGGGCGCCGGCTCGGCCGTTCTCCTGGCCGGTGGGGTGTACGTCGCCGTGGCCGTTCAGGCGGCCGCTGCCGGCGCTGGTGCCGTCCCCATTACCGCTCCCCGCGCCCTGGCCGCCCCGCCGTCCCGCCGTACGCTCCCGCAGGCGTTCCAGCACACCGGAACCGCCGTTCCTGCGACGGCGCGGGCCGGTCCGGGGCCTCGGTGATTCGAGATCGGTGACCACCGCGGCCCGGGAGCCGGTGTTGAGGTGCACCAGCGCCTCGTGTCCCTGGTACTCCATGTGCTCGACAATGCCGCTCAGCGCGACCTCCCCGGGCCGGGCCTGGCTCGGCGGTGCGATACGGACCGCCTCGGAGCGCAGTCCGACGATGACCTGCCGACCCTGCTGGATCCGGAGCAACTGATGCTCCTGGCTGAGCGGTTCGGGCAGAGGGAGGCGCTGGCGGCCGAGGTCGATCGACATGCGCCCGTCCAACGGGGCGTAGACCACGCCTTGGAGCAGGTTGATCCGGGGGGTGCCGATGAAGGCGGCGACAAACACGTTCTCCGGCAGGGCGTACACCTCGCGTGGCGCGCTGACCTGTTGGAGGACCCCGCCGCGCATCACGGCGACGCGGTCGCCGAGGGACATCGCCTCGGCCTGATCGTGCGTCACATAGACGGTGGTGACGCCGAGATCGGCGGTCAGCCGGGCGATCTCGGCGCGCAGGTGGTTGCGGAGCTTGGCGTCGAGGTTGGACAGCGGCTCGTCCATCAGGAACGCGGAGGGCCGCCGGGAGATGGCCCGGCCCATCGCGACCCGCTGGCGCTCGCCGCCGGAGAGCTGGCTCGGGTAGCGGTCCAGGATGCTCTCGATGCCGAGCATCCTGGCCGTCGCCTCGACCCGTGCGGAGCTGTCCTCGCGGGGGTTCTCCAGGCGCAACGGGAAGCCGATGTTGTCGCGGTTGGTCATGCGCGGGTAGAGCGCGAAGTTCTGGAACACCATGGCCATGCCGCGTTCGCGCGGCGGCACGTGGTTGGCGCGCTCGCCGTCGAGCAGCAGGTCGCCCTCGCTGATGTCCTCCAGACCGGCGATCATGCGGAGCACGGTGGACTTGCCGCAGCCGGAGGGCCCGAGGAGCACGACGAACTCGCCGGGCGCGATGTCGAGCGAGAAGCGGTCGACGGCGCGGGTGCCCCGTCCGTACACCTTGCTGACCCTGTGCAGAGAAATGGCGCGACTCATGATGGTTCCGCCCGGAAGAGGAGGTGGAGCGGCTGCGACGCCTGAAACTAGCCGACTACTCGCGGTCAGGGAATGACTCGCGCGAAGGTCGCGCCCGGGGCGGCCGACGGGGCGTGGGGGCCCTGAAGTGGCCCCGGACCTGGGGCGTTTGCGGTGCGGGGCGTGCCGGCCGTGGGACAGGGACCGGCACAACGCGGAAGCAATACGGTGGATGCGGTGGACGGTATCCGGCCGTGAGGCGTAGCCGAAACGCGCGGAACCGGGGGTCGGTTTGTGCGTCTGCCCGGGGCGGGGGCGCGGCTTACTGATGTCCTCAATCGCCGGACGGGCTTGGGTGTGGCGTCCGCCCGGTGCCGGGTGCGGGTCACTGATGTCCTCAAACGCCGGACGGGCTGGATGTGTCTTGACGCGGGCCTGGAAGGGGGACGGGCAGGGGTCGTGTCCGGAACGTAGAGCGTGTTTTGTGTCGCGTGGCGATCGTCACGTAATTCGGAGTTGCTGAACGCGACGTAAAACATGCAGTGCAGGACACGACCCCTGACCGGCCCCCGGCAACCGGCCCGCGGTCGAAAAGCCGGGCCGCAGCGGGCAAAATCAAGCCCGTCCGGCGATTGAGGACAACACGGACCGCAACGCGGTCACCAAGACGCGCGGCCCACCGGCCCCAGAACGCCCGTCCGGCGATTGAGGACAACACGAACCGCAACGGACAACGGCGTCAATCGAGCGCCCCAGCGAGATACGCGCGGAGAAGCGTCCGCGTCTCCGCGACGATTCCCGGGTCCCCCGCGGCATCCGTGCGGAACGCCAGCTGGAGCAGCGCGTCGGCCGCCTCGACCGCGACCAGGACCGTGCGGTGCAGGGACGCGTCGGGGCCGCGTCCGAGGTGGCCTGCGAGCAGGACGGTGAGCCGGCCCGCGACCTGCTGGTTGGCGTTCTTGCCGGCGGCCCCCCGCCCGCGGCCCGGCGCGGTCGGCGCCAGGTCGGCCCCGAAGTCGACGGACCCGAAGCCCGGCACCGTACGTTTCATGGCGAGGTACTCGTCCAGCACCACGTCGACCGCGCCCCGCCAGTCCCCGGCCTCCAGGGCGGCGAACCGGTCCGTGACCCGCTCGGCGTAGCGGTCCAGATTGCGCCGCGCCAGGGCGTCGACCAGGGCGCGCTTGTTGTCGAAGAAGCGGTAGACGGAGCCTATGGGGACGCCCGCGCGGGAGGCCACGGCGCGGGTCGTGAGCTGTTCGTAGCCCGCTTCGTCGAGGAGGGCGGCGCAGGCGTCGAGGATCCGGGTGAGCCGCTCCGCGCTGCGCCGCTGCACGGGCGCCCTGCGCAGCCTGCCGCCCGCACCCGTGGCGCCCGCGCCCGCGCCTCCCGCCCCCGTGCCGGCCGCCCCCGCGCCTCCCGCGCTCCCGCCATCCGCGCCCCCGGCGCCCGTACTCCCGCCGCCCGCGCTCCCCCCGTCGGCGTCGGCCTCCGGGGCGCGGTTCGCGTTCGTACGGTCGTGGGGCACGTACTCCATCATGCCGCGCGTCCCCGTTGACGTGCCGCCCCCACAATCCTACGGTTGACCATAGGATTCCAGGGGCGCGGACCCATGGACTCCCCGGTCGAGCACGGGAGCGGACGATGAGCGGCATCGAGGACGGCGTCGAGGACAGCACCGAGGACCGCACCGAGGACGGCACCGGACACCGCATCGAACAGGCGCGGAAGACGGCCGAGGATCTGACCCACTCCCCCGGTTTCGGCAACGAGCACAGTTCGGAGGCCGTGCCGGGCGCGCTCCCGCACGGACGCAACGCGCCGCAGCGCGCCCCGCTCGGGCTCTACGCGGAACAGCTGAGCGGCAGCGCCTTCACCGAGCCGCGCGCCCACAACAGGCGCTCCTGGCTCTACCGCATCCGCCCCTCGGCCGCGCACCCGCCGTTCCGGCGGACCGGCAACGGCGGGCTGCGTGGCGCGCCCTTCACCGAGACCGTCCCCGATCCCAACCGGCTGCGCTGGGACCCCCTGCCCGACCCGGCTCCCGGTACGGACTTCCTCGCCGGCCTCTGGACGCTGGGTGGCAACGGCGACGCGACGCGACGCACGGGTATGGCGATCCACCTCTACGCCGCCAACGCGCCCATGACCGACCGGGTGTTCAGCGACTCCGACGGTGAGCTGCTGATCGTCCCGGAGCGCGGCGGACTGCTGATCCGTACCGAACTGGGCCTGCTCGCCGCCCGCCCCGGCGAAGTCGCCCTCGTCCCGCGCGGGGTCCGCTTCCGGGTCGAGCTGCTCGACGAGACGGCACGCGGGTACGTCTGCGAGAACTACGGCCGACCCTTCGTGCTCCCCGACCTCGGCCCGATCGGCGCCAACGGCCTCGCCAACGCACGGGACTTCCTCGCGCCGGTGGCCGCGTACGAGGACGTCGGGCGGCCGGTGGAGGTGGTCAACAAGTTCTGCGGAAATCTCTGGTCGGCGACATACGACCACTCGCCGCTCGACGTGGTGGCCTGGCACGGCAACCATGTGCCGTACGTCTACGACCTGCGGCGCTTCAACGTCATCGGGTCCATCAGCTACGACCACCCCGACCCGTCGATCTTCACGGTGCTGACCTCGCCGTCGGACACCCCGGGGCTGGCGGGCGTCGACTTCGTGGTGTTCGCGCCGCGCTGGCTGGTCGGCGAGGACACGTTCCGGCCGCCGTACTTCCACCGCAACGTGATGAGCGAGTACATGGGCCTGATCGAGGGCGCGTACGACGCGAAGACGGCGGGCAGGGGCGGGTTCGTGCCCGGCGGCGGGTCCCTGCACAACATGATGTCGGCGCACGGGCCCGACCGGGAGACGTTCGACCGCGCGAGCGCGGCGGAGCTGCGGCCGCAGCGGATCGACGACGGGCTGGCCTTCATGTTCGAGACCCGGTGGCCGGTGACCACTACCGCCCAGGCGGCCGGGGCCGACCACCTCCAGCCCGGCTACGACCGGGTGTGGGAGGGTCTTGAGCGCCACTTCAGGCCCTGATACGGAGTTGAACCGTGACCGCCTTCGCCCCCGACTCGCTGGTCCTGAACCGGAAACTGCCGCTCTGGTACCAGGTCTCGCAGTCGCTGCGCGCCTCCATACTGGGCCGCCGCCCCGACGACCCGCTGCGGCTGCCGACGGAGGAGCAGCTCGCGGGTCACTACGGGGTCAGTGTTCTGACGATGCGTCAGGCCCTCAAGGAGCTGGAGGAGGAGGGCCTGATCAGCCGGCACCGGCGGCGCGGCACCTTCATCGAGCCGGGGGCGCGGCGGGGCGCGCCGCGCAGGCTGCTCGGCTCGATCGACGCCATCGTGGCGCAGCAGTCGGGCGAGCTGACGACGGTCCTCGGCCACGGTCCCGCTCCGGTGCCGGGTGAACTCGCCGAGTTCTTCCCGGAGTTGGACGAGGTGATGACGTACCGGCGGCTGCGCCGCGACGCGGAGAGCGGTGAGCCGGTCAACTGGGCGGAGAACGCGGTCCGTCCGGACGTCGCGGCCGGTATCGACGTCGGCGATCTGGTGAGCCGGCCGATGACGAAGGTCCTGCGGGACATGGCGGGCGTACGGATCAGCCGGGTCACCGACACCGTGGAGGCGCGGCTGGCCGATCCGGCGACGGCGGAGCTGCTGCGGGTGCCGCTGCTCAGCCCGATCCTGCACTACACGGGTGTGACGTACGACGAACGGGGGCGGGTGGTCGACGTGGCCCGGATCCGTTACCGGGGCGACCGGTTCGCTTTCTCGGTGACGGTGGAGACGGACGGCTAGCACGGCGGGGGCACGGCGGGGAGCAAGGCGGGGGGCAAGGCGGGGGCCAAGGCGGGGGGCAAGGCGGGGGCCAAGGCGGCCGCTCCCCGATCGTGGGACGTCCCCGGCAGCCCCGTCCGGCCGCCGGGGGCACGGCGTTACGATGCCGCGGGCGGTGCAGAGGGAGGCAGAGGCGACGGGGAGGGCCGCGATGGCATCGACACGGGCCGGCGGGGACGGCGACCGCGTGCCGTCGGACGCGCCCCTGCTGAGCGACCTCATGCCGTGGTCCACGGCCCCGCTGCGGCTCGGCAGGTCCTGGGTCCTCGCCCCGGACGCGGCCTCGCTCACCGCCCGCTGGGACCGGCTCGTACGGGCCGGAGGGGCCGAGCAGGAGGCCCTGTTCGGGCCGACCCGGGCCCGTACCCCGCACAGCGCCGTCCCCGCGCTGCCCGGACAGGCCGCGGGCACGGGGCGGTTCGCGCGGGAGCCGGGGCGCTGCCCCGAGCCGCTGCGGGTGCTCCACGGCCCGTTCGACGAGCAGTGGCTCCTGCCCGACCACCGGCTGATCGACGCGGCCCGCCCCGAGCTGTGGCGGGTCGCCGACGCCCACCAGGTCTTCGCCGTGGAGCAGGGGTACGTCCCCGGGGCGGCCGGGCCCGCGCTGCTGGTCAGCGCCCTGCTCCCGGACGGCACGTCGCCCGCCGGGCGCCCCGGCCGGATCCGCCCGCTCCACCGCAGGCCCGGCGGCCTGGAGCCCAACGTGACTCCGGGCCTGACCGCCCTGCTGTCCGCGCGCCACGGCCAGGAGGTCACCCCGGAAGAGGTGCTGGCCTGGGCGGTCGCGGCGGCCGTCCCCTCGCCGCGCGGACCGGTGGTGCCCCTCGCCGCCGACCCAGGCGTCTGGTCCGCCGGGGTGGAGCTGGGTCGGCTGATGACCGGAATCCAGCTGCGCGGCGCGCACGGCGGCGTACGGCACCGGCTGCCCGGCGGCCGCCGGCCCTACGTACGCGCCACGGTCCCCGACCGGCCCGGGTCCCTCGCGTACGACCCGGCGGAGGAGGCGCTGTCTCTCGGTACGGGCCGCATCGCGCCGGTGCCCGCCGGGGCGTGGGACTTCGTGGTGGGGGGCGTACGGATCCTGGAGCTGTGGTTCGAGCGGCGGACCGGCCCCGGCGAAGCACCCGAGCCCGGCACGCTGGCGGCGATCCGGCCGCCGGGCTGGCGGCGGGAGTGGACCTCGGAGCTGCTCGACCTGATCACCGTACTGGCACTCCTCGCCGAACTGGAACCGCGCCGGGAGCAATTGCTCACCGACCGGCTGCTCACCGGCCCCACACTCACGCGCGACGAGCTGTACGAGGCGGGCGTCCTCCCGGTCCCGGCGGCGGCGCGCCGCCCCGCGTCCGTACTGGACCACCACGAAGAGGGCCCGGAGGGCCAGTTCGCCCTGATCTAGACGCGTGGGGATGGTGCCTGTCCAGGACCCTGGCGGCCGTCAGACCTCGTCGGAGGCGGCAACCAGCAACCGCGGGTCGATGTCGGTCACATCGTCCGCGGAACTGTCCATCAGCCGTCACGACCCTCGCGCGCCGGCCCGCCGAACGAGTCCAGGACCCGGCCCAGCGCCCGCTCGAACACCGCGTCCAGGTCCACCGGTTCGGACGCCGACGTCATCAGCGCCGCCAGGCGCGGGAAGCGGCCGGAGGCGATCTCACGCCCCAAGTACGCCATGCGGACCGCCTGTTCCTGTTCCGCCGTCCACGGCAGCGTGCGGTTGCGCTCCGCCGTCTGGAGTTCGTGGGCGACGAAGGTGGTGACCACCCCGCTGATCATCGAGATCAGCTCCATCTTCTCGCCGGGGGGCAGGTCGAGCGGATCGAGGCAGGCCAGGCTGAATTCGAGGTACAGCAGCCCGTTCGGGGTGAAGCCGTAGTTCGAGGACATCACGGTCGACATCCAGGGATGGCGGTGCATCATCGCGCGCCCCCGGTGCGCGAGCGCCGCCGTGTCGGCCCGCCAGTCGCCGGAGGGTTTCTCCGGCAGCGGGAACTCCCCCGCCGCCGCGTCGAACATCAGCTCGTACAGATCCTCCTTGCGCGGCACGTAGTTGTAGAGCGACATCGTGCCGCAGCCCAGCTCGGCCGCCACATGGCGCATGGAGACGGCCGCGATGCCGCCCTCGTCGGCGAGCTTCACCGCCGCCGCCGCGATGTCGGCGCGGCTGAACGCCGGCCGGGGGCCGCGTCCCGCCCGCTCGGGGCGGGTCCAGATCACTTCGGGTTCAGCAGGTCGCCCCGCCATCGATCATCACCTCGCCCACCATCGTAGTTACGTACGGCGTACGTAGTTTGCTATGGTGGGCCTATGACAACTACGTACGCTGTACTTAGTGAAGGTCTGGAGAAGCGTTACGGCGATGTCCACGCCCTGAGAGGCCTGGATCTGGCCGTGCCCGAGGGCACGGTCTGCGGGGTGCTCGGGCCGAACGGCGCGGGCAAGACCACGGCGGTACGGGTGTTGACGACGCTCACCCGCGCCGACGCCGGGAGCGCGCGGATCACCGGGCACGACATCCGCCGGGAGCCGGGAGCGGTGCGAAGGGCCATCGGGGTCGCGGGGCAGTACGCCTCGGTCGACGGCGATCTGACGGGCCGGGAGAACCTCCGGCTCTTCGCGCGGCTGCTCGGCGTCCGGGGCGGGGCGGGCCGCGCCCGCGCCGACGAACTCCTGGAGCGCTTCGAGCTGGCGGACGCCGCCGACCGGACCGTACGGACCTACTCGGGGGGCATGCGCAGGCGGCTCGACCTGGCGGCCGGCCTGCTGACCCGCCCGCGGGTGCTGTTCCTGGACGAGCCGACCACCGGACTCGACCCGCACAGCAGGAACCAGATCTGGCACGCCGTCCGCGACCTGGCGGACCGGGGCACCACCGTCCTGCTCACCACGCAGTACCTGGAGGAGGCGGACCGGCTCGCGGACAGCATCGTGCTGATCGACGAGGGCCGGGCGGCCCACCGCGGCACCCCGGCCTCGCTCAAGGCGCTCATCGGCTCGTACGCGGAGGTCATCGTCGCCGAGGAGGGGCCCGGCGACGAGTACGGGGCGGCGGAGACCGCGCTGGTCGCCGCGGCGGCCGTCCTCGACCGGCTGACCGGCGCCGAGCCGGTGCTCGACCGGACGCGCCGGGCCGTCGGCGCCGTGGCCGCCGACCCCGCGCTGACCCTGCCCCGGATCGTCCGCGAACTGGACGCGGCCGGGGTGCCGGTGGTCGACGCGAGCCTGCGGCCCCCGACGCTGGACGAGGCCTTCCTGCGCCTGACCGGCCGTACGGGTCCCCTCGCCGCCGAACCGGCCCCTCTCACCCCCACCAGCGACCCGCGCGCCGAGCGCCGGGCCGGGAAGGAGCACGCCGTATGAGCACCGCCGCGCACGACGTCGCGTACGACGAAGGAGCGCGCCGTGCGAGCACGCTCGCGTACGACAGCGGAGCCGTCCTGGGCCGCCACCTCCGGCGCATCAGGCGCGCGCCGGGCGTGGTGCTCCTCACCCAGACCATGCCCATCAACATGCTGCTGTTCTTCGGTTACGTCTTCGGCAGCGCGCTCGCGACGCCGGGGCGGGAGTACCGCGCCTTCCTCCTGCCGGGGTTGCTGGCGGCGACCGCCGCGGGCGGCCTCATGACCGGGATGTTCCAGGCGTCCCAGGACGCGCAGCGCGGGGTCATGGACCGGTTCCGGACCCTGCCGATGAGCCGGGCCGCCGTACCGCTCGGCCAGACCGCGGCCGACCTGCTCACGACCGCCGCCGGGATCGTGCCGCTGATGCTCGTGGGGCTGGCGGTGGGCTGGCGCCTGGAGGGGGGTGTGCCGGCCGCGCTCGGGGCCTTCGGGGTGCTGCTGCTCTTCCGCTTCGCGACGGCGTGGGTGGGCACGTACCTCGGGCTGGTCCTCCGGAACGAGGAGGTGGCGGGGCAGTTGGGCGCGGTCACGTTCGTTCTGCCGCTGCTGTCCAGCGCGTACATCCCGACGGAGGGGCTGCCGGGCTGGCTGCGGACGGTCGCGGAGTGGAATCCGATCAGCGCGATCGCGGGGGCCGTACGCGATCTCTTCGGCAACGCGGTGCCGGCCGCGGACGCGGCCTGGCCGACGGCCCATCCGGTCGCCGGTTCCCTGCTCTGGTCGCTGGCGCTGCTCGTGGTCTTCGTACCGCTGACGGTACGGCGGTACGCGAACAGCGGGGAGTGAGCCGACCGGTGGCGGGGAGTGGGTCCACCGGCCAGGTCACCGAGGGTGGTACGGAAGGAGCGGGGCGGTAGGGATCAGCCGCGGCTGCCGAAGAGAGAGCGGCGCAGACGCCGCAGCGGCGCGAAGAGCGAGACGCGCGCACTTCTGCTCTTCTGGGTCTCCGTCCGGTCACGCGAGGTCAGTTCACGCATCAGCAGAGTCGCCTCGGCCGTCTCCCGCTGGGGCACGGCGGGACCGCCGAGCACCGAGAGATGGCGGTCGAGGCGCGAACTGGTCGCGCTGGTTCCGCAGGTGATCGCAGGGACTCGCGCCCTGCTGTGGACCGTTATCTGTTTCATGTCACTCCCCACCCGTACGAGGGCACCCGACCCGGGCAGGTTAACCCTATCGTCCCCTACTGACACTCGTGTATCCCGTCTTCAGGATTCACCACACGCACAAGGGGGTTGACTCCCCTTGGCTGATCCATCCTAATTCAGGGCGAGTTGGACAGTTCACCCCGGGGTCGATGGTTGACCGGCGCACCAACTGGCGCTGAATGTCGCTGACCTGACACGAAGAGGCCCTGGGCGTCCAGGGCCTCTTCGCGCGGTGGTACGGCGCCTCGCGCGCCTTACGCGGCCGAGGTGAAGACCGGGAGGTAGCCACCGGACTGGCCGGCCGCGGTCGGGTGGTAGGACTCGCCGATGTTGAGCAGGTTCACGCTGTGCAGCCACGAGGAGCCCGAGCAGATCTCGTGCCCCTGGAAGGCCGACGCGACCCCGGCGAAGGTGAAGCCGTGGTCGGCCGCCCGCTTGGCGGTCGCGTCGTTCAGGTAGTCGGAGGCGCTGTTGATCGCGGAGCGCTCCCTCTCGGAGAGGCCGGCGACGCAGGAGCCGCTCAGCTGGTAGAAGCGGGGGTAGCCGAGCACGACCACTCTCGCCGAGGGGGCTCTGGCCGTGATCGCCGTGTAGACGCGGTCGAGGTTGGCGGGCAGGGTGCTGTCGACGAACGCGCGGGCCTGGGCGACCCGGTTGAGGCAGGTGGACTCCGACTGGAGGACGCAGGTCGTCATGACGTCCGCGAAGCCGGCGTCGTTGCCGCCGATGGTGATGCTCACGAGGTCGGTGGAGGTGTTGAGGGGGGTCAGCTGATTCGCGGTGACGTCACCCGTACGAGCGCCCGAGCAAGCGGTGAACGCGAACGTGGCGGGTGAATGCGCGGCCGCCCAGAGGGCCGGGTACGCGCGGGCGGTGCGCTTGCAGTCGCCGGCGGCGGAGTCGTAGGCGCCGGCGCCGAGTCCGGAGGAGTAGGAGTCGCCCAGCGCCACGTAGTCGGTGGCGGCGGCCGGCGGAGCGGCCTGGGCCGAGGCCGCTCCGGTGAGAGCGAGCACGGCTCCCAGGAATAACGCGGACGAGAATGCCGCGATTCGGGACAGTTTCATGGAACCTCCCTTTAGCAGGATTTCTGCCTCTCCTTTGGTACCAGGCCCCACCCCTCACTGGAAGTGTCCATGTCAAGAACATTACGGCACGTTCTAGCCCTTGCCATACCGTCCCCGCCCTCAATACCGTCTTACGACCACCCGCGTCGGTCCATCACGCAAAGCGGCATCCTGGGGAGGGCTCAAGCGTCGCGATGGCTCCCGGGGCGGGGCGCGGTAGGGGGGTGCCGTGCTCGGTGACCGCACTTAGTGCCGAGTCGCGTGCCGCGCGGCCAGTTCTTCAACTCACCCATGCGCCAGGGAGATCCGTGCCGTCATGGCAGGGGTCTTGTTGTCGCCGGGGGTGAGAACCCCCCTTTCGAACCGGAAACACAGCCGGACCGCCCGGGGGTGGGCGGTCCACCGGACGAGAGGGAAACAGACTCGTGAGCTCTTTTGTGCGCCCGGCCGTGCCGGGCGAAGATCCGTTAACGGCGCGGTCGCGGAATTCAGCCAGTTCCGCGCAGACGCTCGCCGTCAGGAACGGGTCCCATCGAACAGCGCGTCCGTACCGCCCGGTCTCACTCCATCTGGCGATCGCTCCGCCCGTGAGCGTCGTCATCCCGGCCATGAACGAGGCGGAGAACCTTCCGTACGTCTTCAAGACGCTGCCCGACTGGATTCACGAAGTGGTCCTGGTGGACGGCAGATCGACCGACAACACCGTCCAGGTGGCCCGGGAACTGCGGCCGGACGTCAAGGTCGTCACCCAGCGCGGCACGGGCAAGGGGGACGCGCTGATCAGCGGGTTCGCCGCCTGCACGGGGGACATCATCGTCATGATCGACGCGGACGGCTCGGCCGACGGCAACGAGATCGTGTCCTACGTCTCCGCGCTGGTCTCGGGGGCCGACTTCGCCAAGGGCTCGCGGTTCGCCAACGGCGGTGGCACGGACGACATGACGCCGATCCGCCGGCTCGGCAACCGTGCCCTGTGCGCCGTCGTCAACGCCAAGTTCGGCGCGCGGTACACCGATCTCTGCTACGGCTATAACGCGTTCTGGCGGCGCTGCCTGGACGACATCACCCTCGACTGCACGGGCTTCGAGGTCGAGACACTGATGAACATCCGGGTCGTGCAGGCCGGGTTGAAGGTGCAGGAGATCCCGAGCCACGAGTACGACCGCATCCACGGGGTCAGCAATCTGCGGGCCGTCAGGGACGGACTCCGTGTCCTCAAGGTGATCCTCCAGGAGAAGGGCGTCCCGCGGGCCACGCGGCGGCGGCCGGTGGGACTTCGGATCACGGCGCTGCGGGGAGAGGTGTCTTGACCGGCCGTCACCATCAGCTCCCTCGCCCTCACCACCGTCACCACCACCGGCCGTTCTCGGTGGTGATCTGCGTCTACACCGAGGACCGCTGGGAGGACATCCTCGCGGCGGTGGACTCCGTACGGCACCAGTCGCTGCCGGCTCTGGAGATCCTCGTCGTGGTCGATCACCACCCCGCGCTGCTGGAGCGACTCCGCGTGGAGTACGGGGAGTTCGCGGCGCGCGGGGAGGTGCGGGTGCTCGCCAACGCGGGCGTCCGCGGTCTCTCCGCGGGCCGCAACACCGGGATCGCCGCCGCCCGCGGCGAGATCGTGGCGTTCCTGGACGACGACGCCGTGGCCGGGCGCGACTGGCTGCGGTTCTTCGACGAGTCGTACGACGATCCACGGGTGCTGGCGGTCGGCGGGCGCACGCTGCCCGCCTGGGCGTCGGGCCACAGGCCGGTGTGGTTCCCCGAGGAGTTCGACTGGGTCGTCGGGTGTACGTACCGGGGTCTGCCCGGGGGCAAGGCCCGGGTCCGCAACGTCCTGGGCGGGAACGCGTCCTTCCGGCGGTCGGCGTTCGAGGCCGCCGGGGGGTTCGCGACCGGTATCGGCCGCGACGGCGACAAGCGGCCCCTGGGGTGCGAGGAGACGGAGTTGTGCATCCGGCTCGCCAAGGCCGTACCGGACGCGGTGCTGCTGATCGACGACCGGGCACTGATCCGCCACAAGGTCCCCGAGGCGCGGGAGCGGTTCGGGTACTTCCGTACCCGCGCCTACGCCGAGGGTCTCTCGAAGGCCCTGGTGGCCCGAAGTGTCGGCGCGGGCAAGGGACTTGAGTCCGAACGGCGCTACACCAGCCGGGTGCTGCCCGCCGGAGTGGTACGGGGGCTGCGCGACACGGTACGGGGCCGGCCCGGCGGCCTGGGGCGGGCCGGCGCGATCGTGGTCGGCGTGTCGGCGGCGGCGGGCGGCTACCTGCTGGGCAGTTACCGGGCGCGCGGGGGCAGGGCCACGTTCTCGTCGGGCCCGATCGAGAGGACGGGGCGCCTCGGCAGCCCCAGGGGAGCCGCCGCGTGACGGAGGAACCAACGGACCCGCCGGACCGGCCCCGTGCGGCGGGTCCGGCGGGTCCGGCGGGTCCGGCGGGTCCGGCGGGTTCAGGGGACGCGGATGATGCGGGGGCAGGTCCGGCGGGTGCGGTCCCGGACGCGCGTGAGTCCGTGCCGATCCTGATGTACCACGCCGTGGCGCACCGGCCCGCCGACGCCACCCACGCCCTGTCCGTCTCCCCCGAAGCCTTCGCGGAACAGATGGAGTTGCTCGACGCGCGCGGGTTCACCCCGGTCACCACGGCGGCGCTCGCCCACGCCTGGCGCACCGGCCGTGCGCTGCCT
The DNA here is from genome assembly GCF_044744165.1 of Streptomyces sp. NPDC087420. NCBI lineage: Bacteria > Bacillati > Actinomycetota > Actinomycetes > Kitasatosporales > Streptomycetaceae > Streptomyces > Streptomyces sp. NPDC087420. The sequence goes on along the minus strand of NZ_JBIUXU010000018.1, from coordinate 96,112 downwards.
CCGCGCCCCGTGCTGATCACCTTCGACGACGGCTACGAGGGCGTGCACCGCCACGCCCTCCCCGTCCTCACCGCGCACGGCTTCGCCGCCACCGTGTTCCTGACGACCGGGTGGCTGCGCGGGCCCGACCACACCGGCGGCGCGCTCGACACCATGCTCGACTGGGCGCAGGTACGGGAGTTGGCGGCGGCCGGCACCGAGATCGGCGGCCACAGCCACACCCACCCCCAGCTGGACCAACTCGCCCCGGAGCGCCTGCGGTTCGAGGCGCTCCACTGCCGGGAGGTCATCGGCGGCCGGCTGGGCGGCGCGCCGCCGGTCTCCTTCGCGTATCCGTACGGCTACTCCAGCCGCCGGGTCCGCCGTACGGTCCGCGAGGCCGGGTTCGCCCAGTCGCTGGCCGTGGGCAACGCGCTCGCCCGGCCGCGACAGGGCCCGTACGCGCTGGAGCGGGTCACCGTCCGGCGCTCCACCGGCATGGCGGAGTTCGCACGTCTGGTCGAGGGCCGGTCGCTCGGCCGGAACTTCGCGAGGGACCGGGCCCTGACCAAGGGGTACGCGGTCGTCCGCAGGACCCGCGCCGCCGCACGCCGGGTGGCGGGCACGGGCCGCGGCTGACCGGAGGCGGGTGCGCGGGCGCCACCGCGCCACCGCGCCATCGCGCACCTAGGCATTCAGGCACCCAGGCACCCAGGCCCCAGGCACCCGCGCACCCGCCACGGGGCAAAACACCGTGCGCCGGGCCTTGGTGTGCCGGATCATGGGCGACATGTCTGCCAAGCCTCAGGACGCACTGCCGATCCGGCTCAACGTCGATGACAGCGACTCGCCGTCGGACGTGGTCGACGCGCTGTTCCTCGGTCGCTTCGCGACGGGCGAGCAGCCGTTCTCGCACAGTTCGACGATCGACCGGGTCAAGTCGGGCGCGCCCCTGCTGCCGCCCGGCGCGACGATCCTGCGCCGCGCCAAGGACGACGACCGCAGCGCCACCCTGGCCGAGGGCGACGGCTGGACGCTGCTGGTGTCCCGCTGGAACCGGGGCGCGGACGTGACGGTGACCGCCCTCAGCGCCGAACTCGCCGAGAAGATCCACCAGCAGACGACCGACGGCGCCCAGGACGAACCGGAACCACAGCCCGAGAACGTGACGATGGGCTTCTGGTACGTGTCGCCCCGGCGCGGCCCGCACCGCACCACCCGCCAGATCGCCGCCGGGACCTGGGACGAGGTCAGGCCCAACTACACCGCGCCGGTGGCCGAGGCGATGGACCGGCTGATGAAGGTGACCCCGGACGACATCGCGGGGCGGCTGCTCCTGCTGCACGGGCCGCCCGGCACGGGCAAGACCTCCGCGCTGCGCACGCTGGCCCGCTCGTGGCGCGACTGGTGCCAGGTGGACTGCGTCCTGGACCCGGAGCGGCTCTTCAACGACGTCGGGTACCTGATGGACATCGCCATCGGGGAGGACGACGGCTCGGCGAAGGGGCGCTGGCGGCTGCTCCTCCTGGAGGACTGCGACGAACTGATCCGGGGCGAGGCCAAGCACACCGCCGGCCAGGCGCTGTCGCGGCTGCTGAACCTCACCGACGGGCTGCTCGGGCAGGGCAGGAACGTTCTGGTGGGGGTGACGACCAACGAGGATCTGGAGCGGCTGCACCCGGCGGTGGTCAGGCCGGGGCGGTGCATGGCGAGGATCGAGGTCGGTTCGCTGACGCGGGCGGAGGCGCTGGCCTGGCTGGGTCCGGAGGACGGCGAGCGGGAGTCGGCGGTCGGCCGGGAGGGGGCGACGCTGGCGGAGCTGTACGCGATGCGGCGGGGCAGCGGCCCGGCGTCGGTCCCGGCCCAGCACGCGGGTTCGGACGCGGGCCTCTACCTCTGAGCGGACGCCCTGGGCCGCCGGCCGCTCACTTCGCGTACGCGGCCCGTACCGCGTCCTCCGCGGCTCCCAGCGCCGCGTCCCTGCTGAGCCCGAGGCGCTGGGCACGTTCCGCGTACGCCTGGGCGGCGGCGGCCGCCTCGCGCTCGGCCGCGTCCCCGGCGGCGGCCACAAACGTGCCGTTCCTCCCCCGGGTCTCGATCACCCCGTCGCCCTCCAGCGCCCGGTACGCCTTGGCGACGGTGTTGGCCGCCAGCCCCAGCTGTTCGGCGAGTCCCCGCACGGTCGGCAGCCGGTACCCCACGGGCAGCGCGCCCGAGCGGGCCTTCGCCGAGATCTGGGTACGCAGCTGCTCGTACGGAGCCGTCGCGGCGGCCGGGTCGATCACGATCTTCAGGGTCACGGTCCGATTCTCCCCCGAGGGCGGGAAAAAGGAGAGGCGATCCGCCGCCCCGTCCCCGTAACGTGCCGCCCCATGACTGTGCTCGTCCGTGATTTCCGTACCGAGGACGCCGAGGCCGTGACCGCCCTGCGGCGCGTCTGCGTTCCCCACCAGGTGGTGACCGAGGAGTTGATCCTGTTCGGGGTGGCCACCGCCAACCCGGCGAAGAAGTACCGGCTGTTGGTCGCCGAGGAGGAAGGGGTGATCATCGGCACGGCCCATGTGGGCATCGCGTACGACAGCAGTGATCCCGGTCAGTCGTCCGTCACGCCGGTCGTCCATCCGGACCGGCGGGGCCGGGGCGCCGGGTCGCTGCTGCTCCGCACGGCCGAGGAGCACCTGGCCGCCGAAGGGGCGACCAGTGTGTACGCCTGGGTGATCGACGAGCCGTCGTCCCGCGCCTTCGCCGGGCGCTGTGGCTACCGGCCCTCGCGCGGCTCACACTTCCAGCGACTCGACCTGGCCGGGGCCGCTCTGCCGGAACCGCCGCCGCTGCCGCCGGGCCTCACCCTGGGCACGGCCGCGGACTTCGCGGACAACCCCCGCTCGCTGTTCGAGGCGGACGCGGAGTCGACGTCCGACGTGCCGAGCGACATCAGCGCCGAGTTGGACGACTACGAGGACTGGCTTCACCACACCTGGAACGATCCGACGCTCGACCGCGGGCTGTCGACGGTGGTGGTGACGGCGGACGGCCAGGTCGCCGCGTTCACGGTGGTGGTGACGGACGGGCTGACCACCTACGCCACCGGTATGACCGGGACCCGGCGCGCGTTCCGGGGCCGGGGCCTGGCCAAGCTCGCCAAGTCCGACTCCCTGCGGCGCGCCCGCGCGGCGGGGTACACGGACGCGTTCACCGCCAACGACGGGGACAACGGCCCGATGCTGGCGGTCAACAAGTGGTTCGGCTACGAGATCTGCGCGAGCGAGGTCCGGTACGTCCGGACGCTCGGCTGACGTCCGGGGCCGTACCGAGCACGTGGGCGCCCGGCCGTCAGAGCCGTACGACGGGCGTGGCCTCCGCCACCAGCTCCACCTCGTACCCGGCGGGGTCCTCCAGGTAGGCCGCGTAGTGGTCCTCCCCGCCCGCGAACGGGTGGCGGTCTCCGTACAGCAGCGTCCAGCCGTGCTCCGGCGCCCTGGCCACCAGGGCGTCGAGCGCGGTCCGGTCCGCCGCGTGGAACGCGAGGTGGTTGAGCCCCGGTGCGCGGCGGTCGTGGGCTCCGGGCAGCATGCCGGGCGACTGCTCGATCACCACGTACGTGTCGGCCCGGCGGAAGCTGCGTCCGTGCTCCCAGCGGCGGTACGGGGCATAGCCCAGCTCGCCGAGCAGCCAGCCCCAGCGCGCCTCGGCGGACGGCAGGTCGGGGACCCACAGCTCTATGTGGTGGAGAACGCCGCCGGTGGTGGCGGGCAGCGGGACGGCCCGGGCCGGACCGTCGGGGGCGTACACGATCGGGTCGTGGTCCTCGTGCCGGTGGATGAGGAACCGCTCGCCGGCCCGATAGGCCTCCAGCCCCGCACGGCAGTACGCGACCATGTCGTCCGGGAGGTCGGCGAGAGGGTGCCAGGAGAGGCCGGAACACTTCTGCGGCTCTCTGTTGTACGGCTCTCCTCCCCGGCCGTACTCCGCCTCGAAGAACCAGCCGATCCGGGCGCCGCCGCCGGGGCCCCGGTGCTGCATGACCAGGGCGACCTTCAGGTCGTCGGGCGCCAGCTCGACGCCGATCTCCTCGTCCGCCTCGCGGATCATGGCCGCCCTGACGTCCTCGCCCGCCTCGACGTGCCCGGAGGGGCCGTTGAGCAGCCCGTCCCCGTACCCCGTGCCGGAGCGGCGGGCCAGCAGCACCTCGTCGCCCCTGCGCAGGATCAGATGGACGTCGACCACCTCGGTGTGACGCCCGGGCCGGGCGGCCTGCGCCACCAGGACGTACCGCTCGTCGTCGACGGGCCGGCCCCACAGCTCGTGGTCGGCGGACAGGCGTTCGTAGTGGACCCGCTCGGTGAGCGGGGCCAGCGCCTCCATGAGCCGGGCCGGGGCCAGTCCCGTACCGGACCAGACCCCCTCGATCAGCACGAACCTGCCGCCCGGCCTGAGCAGGGACGCCCAGTGGCGCAGCACCTCGCCCGGGTCCGGCAGGAGCCACAGCACGTGCCGGGCGAGGATCACGTCGAAGGTCCGCTCCCCCACCGGCGGCCTCGTCGCGTCCCCCACCAGGATCTCGGCGTCCCGCCCGGCGAGCTTGGCCCTCGCCTGCCCGGCCATGGCGGGCGAGAGGTCGACACCGGTCACGCGGTGGCCCTGCTCGGCGGCGAGCAGGGCCAGCGTGCCCGTACCGCATCCGAGGTCGAGGACCTGGGAGGGCTCCCGGGGCAGCCAGTCACGCATGCGCTCGGCCCAGGCCATCCGGACGGCGGAGTCCAGCAGCCCGTGGTCCGGCTCCTGGTCGAAGGAGTCTGCGAGAGCGTCCCAGTCGATCGAGGTCATGTTCCGATGGTGCCAGCCACCACTGACAGCGGGAGCCCATTCACGGTCACCCGCGGTCACCTTTTCCGTGGCGCATGCCCGAGTTGAGCGGTTTTCGGCCACGCTGTGTGTCGTCGGGCGCCTCGGGGAGTCCCTCGGCGCCCCCGGACGACGGCGGGCGGTGGCCGGCTTCCGGCCCACGTGGACGGCTATGGCGTGGACTCGCCACGCCCCCGCCCGCGGGCGATCAGCTTGCTCACCAGGGGCCACACCAGCAACAGGACCACCACCGCGTACACGGTGACCGAGAAGGGTGTGTTGACGAGGCCGCTCACACTCCCGTCACTGATCTGGAGCGCGCGCCGCAGCTGTTGTTCCGCCGCCGGGCCGAGGATCACCCCGATGACGGCCGGCAGCACGGGCAGCCCGTACCGCCGCATCCCGAACCCGATCAGACCGATGATCAGCAGGATCACCAGGTCCAGCGCCTCCCCGCCGACCGCGTACGCGCCGACGGCCGCGAAGAAGAGGATCCCCGCGTAGAGGTAGGGCCTGGGGATGCGCAGCAGCTTCGCCCAGACCGGCGCGAGCGGCAGGTTGAGCGCGAGCAGCAGCACCATGCCGACGAAGAGCGAGGCGATCAGGCCCCAGACCAGGTCGGGTTCGCGTTCGAAGAGGAGCGGTCCCGGCTGGATGCCGTACTGCTGGAAGGCGGCGAGCATCACGGCGGCGACGGCCGTGGTGGGCAGGCCGAGGGTGAGCATCGAGACGAGGGTCCCGGCGGCCGAGGCCGAGGCCGCCGACTCGGGGCCCGCGACGCCCTCGATGGCGCCCTTGCCGAACTGGTCCTTGTGCTTGGAAAGCCGCTTCTCGGTGACGTACGAGAGGAAGGTCGGGATCTCCGCGCCGCCGGCCGGGATCGCGCCGAACGGGAAGCCGATGAGCGGCCCGCGCAGCCAGGGCTTCCAGGTGCGCCGTACGTCCTCCTTGCCGAGCCAGGGGCGGCCGACCGGGATGGCCTCGCCCGAGGAGCGGCGCAGGTGGGCGGCGACCCACAGGGCCTCGCCGATCGCGAAGAGGCCGACCGCGACGATCACCACGTCGATGCCGTCGGCGAGTTGGAGCGAGCCGAAGGTGAGGCGCTGCTGGCCGGTCATCTGGTCCAGGCCGACGAGGCCGAGGGTGAGGCCGATGAGCAGCGAGGCGAGTCCGCGGATCCGGGACGAGCCCAGGACGGACGTGACGGCGATGAACGCCAGCACCATGATCGCGAAGTAGTCGGGGGCGCCGATGTCCACCGCGAGGGAGGCGACGGTCGGGGCGAGGACGACGAGCAGGATCGTACCGATCATGCCACCGGCGAAGTGCCCGCCGGCGGCGGCCGCGAGCGCCTGCGCGCCGCGTCCCGCCTTGGCCATCGGGTTGCCCTCGATCGCCGCGACGACGGCCGCGCTCTCGCCGGGGGTGTTGAGCAGGATCGAGGTGGTGGAGCCGCCGAACATCGCGCCGTAGTAGATCCCGGCGAACATGATGAACGCGCCGGTGGGTTCGAGTCCGTAGGTGACCGGGAGCAGCAGGGCGACGGCCATCGCCGGGCCGATGCCGGGCAGGACGCCGATCGCCGTGCCGAGCAGCACGCCGATCGCGGCCCAGAGCAGGTTCATCGGCGTGAGAGCCGTACCGAACCCGTCCATCAGGGAGTTGAGGGAGTCCATGTTTTTTACAGCACCCCCATCAGCGGGCCACCGGGGAGGGGGACACCGAGCAGGTTGTCGAAGACGAAGTAGGTGACGAGGGAGAGGCTCGCGGCGATCAGCGGGTCGCGGTCGAGGTGGCGGCTGCCGAGCGCGTACGCCGAGCCCCAGAAGAGCAGGGCGCCGGATATCGGGAAGCCGAGGGGGCCGATGAGGACGGCGTTGCCGAGGAAGACTCCGGCGAGGAGCAGGACCGTACGCCAGTCGGCCGGTTCGCTCAGGTCGATGTCCTCGCCGCCCTCCGCCTCGCCCCGGCCGCCGCGCAGGACGTCGAGGGTGAGCAGGACGGCGACGACGACCAGGCCGACACCGACCACGATCGGGACGGTCTTGGGGCCGACGGGGCCGCGCTGGGTGATCTCGACGTCCATGGTGAGGGCGTCGGTGAGGACGAGGACGCCGAGGGCGAGCAGCAGGACGCCGACACCGATCTCGGAGTGCTCACGCAGCCAGGTGCGGCGCGCGCCGGGCCCGCCGGCGGGTGTCGCGGGGGAGGTGGCGGTGGATTCGGTCGGTGTGGTCACAGTCCCAGCTCCTTGAGGACGGAGTCCACCCGGCGGTCCTCGGCGGCGAGGAAGTCGCCGAACGCGTCGCCGGTGAGGAAGGCGTCGTCCCAGCCGTTCTTCTTGAGGGACTCGCGCCACTCGGGCGAGTCGTGCAGTTTCTTGACGAAGGTGAGGAGTTTGGCGTTCTCGGCGTCGGAGAGGCCGGGCGGTGCGACGATGCCGCGCCAGTTGGTGAAGTCGGTGTCGAGGCCCGCCTCGCGCAGGGTGGGGGCGTCCAGGCCCGGTATCCGTTCCGGTCCTGTGACGGCGAGGAGCCGCAGCTCACCGGCCTTGATCTGGTCGAGGTACTCCCCGAGGCCCGAGACGCCGAAGGCGACCTTGTCGCCGAGGATGGAGGCGAGCAGTTCCCCGCCGCCGTCGAAGGGAATGTAGTTGACGGTCTTGGGCGCGATGCCCGCGGCCTTCGCCATCAGCATGGGGGCGAGGTGGTCGGGCCCGCCGGGCGAGGAACCGCCGCCGACCGGCACCTTGGCGGGGTTCTTCTTCCAGGCGGTGAGCAGGTCGGCGATGGTGCGGTACGGGGAGTTCTTGCCGACCACGACGATGTCCGACTCCTCCGTGATCCGGGCGATCGGAGTGGTGTCGGCGAGCGTCTTGGGGGACTTGTTGGTGTGGACGGCGCCGACGACGCCGAGGCCCATGGACATGGCGAGCTTGCCGTTGCCGTGCTCCCCGACGAGCCGGGTGAGGCCCACGGTGCCACCGGCGCCCGGCAGGTTGAACACCTCGATGTTGTGGGTCAGCTCCGCGTCCTCGGCGTTCTTCGCCAGGGTGCGTGCCGTGATGTCGTACCCGCCGCCGGGCGTGTTGGGGACCATGAAACGCAGGCCGGGGATCTGTGTGCCGGTGTCGTCGCCGCTGCCCGCGCTGAGCAGGGGCGGCCCCACCAGCACCAGCAGTGCCGACCCGAGCAGGGCGAGGGGAGTGCGGAGTCGCACGTGTGCCGCCTTTCGGATTTCCTTTCGGATTTCCCTCGGAAAACTGTGAAGTGGCCCACATGTTGCCCGCGTGTTAACAACCTGTCTCTCTTCCGGAATCAACGGACGTTGTGGTCGTTGTGGTCGCGCCCTACGGTGACGGCGTGATGAAAGTGCTGGTGGTGGACGACGACTTCATGGTCGCGAAGCTGCACAGCCGTTTTGTGTCGGCGATGGACGGCTTCACGGTCGTCGGGGTGGCGCACAACGGCGCCGACGCGCTGCGCGCCGCCGAGGCGCTGCGCCCCGACGTGGTCCTGCTCGACATCTACCTGCCGGACATGGACGGCATCAGCGTGCTGCGCGAGCTGCGGGCGGCGGAGGAGCGGGACACGGGCCGGGCGGTGGCCGACGCGCTGTTCATCACGGCGGCCAGGGACGCGGGGGTGATCCGGGCCGCGCTGCGGACCGGAGCGCTGCACTATCTGATCAAGCCGTTCAACCAGACCGCCCTCCAGGAGCAGCTGCGGCACGTGGCGGCGCTGCGGACCCGGCTGGCGGGGCTGGGCGAGGCGCGCCAGGAGGACGTCGACCAGATCTTCGGCACCCGGCCGCCGGGGAGCAGGGAGCTGCCGAAGGGGCTGGCCGCCCATACGGCGGACCTGGTGGAACGTACGTTGCGTGAGTACCCGGACGGGTTGTCGGCGACGGAGTGCGCGGACGCGGGCGCCCTGTCCCGGGTGAGCGCCCGGCGCTACCTGGAGTATTTCGCGGACACGGGACGGGCGCGGGTGACGCTCAAGTACGGCGGTACGGGGCGGCCGGAGCGGCGCTACCGGTGGATCGGCTGAGGTGCGGTGCGGTGTGGCGGAGCCGGCGCGGTGGTTTCCTCAGGGGCTTCTTAGGTCTTCCTTAACAGAGACATAAGGATCGGCTCCGCCCCCTGGTGACGGCGGATTCGGGGGTCGGGAGCGGCTAGTTTGCTGAGCGCCGGAGCGGGGTCGGGACCGGGGGGTGGGGCATCGGGAGGTTGCCTTGTTCCCGGGTGCCTCCCGCTCCGGACTGTTCGCCTGTACAGCTCTCGCAGCTGGTGCCGCTCAGAAGGAGAACCACTTCATGACCGTTCGTCGTACCGCCACCGGGATCGTCGTCCTGGGCGTCGCTCCCCTCGCGCTGGCCGCTCTCGCCGCCGGCCCGGCCGCCGCGCACGGTTCGATGACGGACCCGGTCAGCCGGGTGGCCGCGTGCTACGCGGAGGGTCCCGAGAGCCCCAAGTCGGAGGCGTGCAAGGCGGCGGTGGCGGTCGGTGGCACCCAGGCGCTGTACGACTGGAACGGCGTCAACATCGCCAACGCGGCCGGGAAGCACCAGCAGTTGATCCCGGACGGCAAGCTGTGCAGCGCGGGCAACGACAAGTTCAAGGGGCTCGACCTGGCGCGCGCCGACTGGCCGTCGTCCCCGATGACGGCGGGCAACCGCACCTTCCGCTACAAGGGCACCGCGCCGCACCGGGGTTCCTTCGAGCTGTACGTCACGAAGGACGGGTACGACCCGGCCAAGCCGCTCACGTGGTCGGACCTGGAGGCGAAGCCCTTCCTCAAGGTCACCGACCCGAAGCTGGTGAACGGTGACTACGTGTTCACGGGGATCGTCCCGAAGAAGACCGGCCGTCACCTGATCTACTCGATCTGGCAGCGCTCGGACAGCCCCGAGGCCTTCTACACCTGCTCCGACGTGGTCTTCGGGAAGGACAACGGCACGGTCGACGGCGCCGTACCGGCCCCGTCCGCGCCCACCGAGCAGGAAGTCGCCGACGGCGCGGACAAGTCGACCATCGAGCACAACGGGCACGGCGACAACGACGCCTCCACCGGCCCCGGCAGCGGAAACGGCGCGGGTACGGACACGGCCGCCGCGGAGAAGCCGGCGGCCGAGGCGGAGGGCGACGACGACGCCAACTACCCCGAGGCCAAGAACGCCGCCGCCCCGGCCGGACAGGCCCCCGACGCCACCGCCACCGACGCCGGCACCGACACCGCCGCCGCGGCCGGCGCGCAGCCCACCGGCACCGAGGAGAACCTCGCCGAGACCGGCGCCGACGGCGCCACCCCGTACTTCGCGATCGGTGGCACGGCGGCGCTGGCCATCGGCGCCGCGGTGATGTTCGGCACGGTCCGCCGCAGGGCCGTACCCTCCGGGCGCCACGGCCGCTGACCCCACGCGGACAGCGGTGGGCCCCGGTGTGACGAGCGCTCGTCACACCGGGGCCCCCCCCGGGGCGGGCCCGGCGGCCCGGGGCGGACGGGATACCCGCAACGCCGCGGGGGACATGGTGGCGCCCCCACCCCCCCGCCAGCCGCCGTCACCGAACTTCAGATCCGCCGTACACGCGCCGGTGTCGCCGTCACACGTCAGACCGGTCACCGGGACCGGAGCGGCGAGCGCCGCCGCACTCCGCTCCATCGAGCCCGGCGCCTGGTGGAACACCGACGCGTCCCAACGCGCCTTCCACCGACCGTCACCGAACTTCAGATCCGCCGTGCACTTGTACGTGTCCCCGTCACACGACAGCCCCGCCACCGGAACCGGAGCCGCGACCGCCGCCGCACTCCGCTCCGCCGAGCCCGGCGCCTGGTGGAACACCGACGCGTCCCAACGCGCCTTCCACCGACCGTCACCGAACTTCAGATCCGCCGTGCACTTGTACGTGTCCCCGTCACACGACAGCCCCGCCACCGGAACCGGAGCCGCGACCGTGGGCACGGCCGCCGTCGAAGCGGTCTTAGCCGTCGTCGTGGCGGTCGCGGGGCTGGTCAGGCCGATGCCGAGAGCGGCGACCGTGGCGAGGGAGCCGGCCAGAATACGCAGCATGGGGGTGTCCTTCCGTCGGAACGCGGACACGGGGTGCGTCCGCCGAGGGGAAGAATGCTGCTCCTGGCCGCTCACCAACCGTAATCAAACGGCCCTTCATCACAACGAGTTACGAAACCCGGCACGGGCCCGGCGTGGCGCGGGTCAGCCGATCGCCGACGCGCAGGTGGTCGGGGTCGCCCGGCCCGGGTCCAGCGCGTTGGCCACCTCGTGGAAGGCGACCCGGTCGAGGATCCCGATCGCCACATGGTCGGAGAGGTCGACCGGGCACAGGTCCTGGAGCAGCACGTTGCGCACACCGGGACCGGTCAGGAACTGGGAGCGGTACGGCGTGACCACCTGGTCGTACCGCGTGGCGATGACGGTGTAGCGCACACCCGGGACGGTGTCACCGCCCTCGTTGAGCCGGGTCAGGAAGGGGGATCCGGCCACCTGGTCGGCGAGCCCCGGTGTCGTCTCGGTCAACAGGTCCTGCGCGCCGGGGAAGTACGGCAGGAGGCGGGTGAGCCCGAGCAGTGTGGTGCCGTGGTTGTCGGGGGCGATCCCGACCAGGGCGTTCACCTTCGCCGCCCCGCCCAGGAACTTCAGGTAGTGGCGCGGCATCATCCCGCCCTGCGAGTGCCCGACGAGGTCCGCCTCGGGGGCGCCCGTCGCGGCGAGGACCTTGTCGACGTACGTGGCGAGCTGCGCGGCGGAGGCGTCGATGGGGCCGAGGCCGTAGAACAGCGGCACGCCGGGGAGTTGGCCGTAGTCGAGCGAGAAGACGCAGTAACCCCGGTCGACCAGGTAGGGCGCGAGGCCGAGCCAGTTGTCGACGGCGTTCCCGAAGGTGCCGTGGACGAGGACAACCGGACGGGGGTGCGCAGTCGAGGGTTTGCAGGAGTAGTTGTTCCACCCACTGCTCACGGCGGATGCGGAGGCGGGGGCGGGGGGAGCGGAAACGGAGGCGGCGGAAGCGGTGACGCGCGTGGGGGTGTCGATCGTGGTCGCGGCGGCCGGGGTCACGGTGATCGTCAGTGCGGTCAGCAGCGCGGCCAGCAGCACCGGCACACGCGTCCACGACCGTCTGTTCGGGTCGTTCCAGGGCAGCATCGGGCGATCTCCTTGCGGCTCAAGGGAAATGGCGATGACTGTCAGCCCACATGGCCCGGACCACAAGGTTGGCTGTTCTCCCGCAAGTTACGCACGAGTAGAAAGCAGAAGGGAAGTTACGCGTCAGTAAAATGTGACGTGCTTCACGTTAACCTCACGCGGCCAGCGATCCCGGCAGCAACACTCCGGCCCCGAACTTCGCCCGGACCAGGTCGGCCACCGCCTCGATCCGCCGCGCCCGGTCGTCGGCCGGGTCGAACGTCAGCTGCCGGGCGGCCCGGCCGGCCGGGATCAGCCCCTCGGCCCGTACGGAAAGAGCCCGCACCCGCGCCCGTTGCAGTCCGAGCGACCCATGGATCCGGTATACGGCTCCGGCGAGCGCCGCGGAGTGTGCGGTCGGCTCACGCAGCGCGCGGGTACGGACGGTCGTGGACCGGTCCGCGTACCGCACGGTGAGGGTCAGGGCACCGCACACCTGGCCCGCCCCCCGCATCCCGACTCCCAGCTCCTCCGTGATCGAGAGCAGCGCGCGCCGCTGCCGCTCCTGGTGCAACTCGTCCAGCGGGAAGGTCCGTTCGGCCGCGATCGAGCGCGCGGCGGCGTTCGGGACAACCGGCGTACGGTCGATGCCGTGCGCCTTCTCGTACACCTCGCGCCCCAGGCGCACCCCGATGATCCGCTGGAGTGTCGAGAGCGGTACGGCGGCGGCCGCGCCGATGGTGTCGAGGCCGTACGACCGCAGCGTCCGGGCCGTCGCCGTACCGATCCCGGGCAGCGCGCCGACCGGTCCCGGCGCCAGGAACCGCTCGACCGCGCGCTCGTCGTCGGGCACGACGAACGTCGTCCCCGGCGCGGCCTCGTCCGCGGCCATCCGGGCCAGCATGGGGGTGGCGGCCACCCCGATCACACAGCCGGTGCCGAGGTGCGCGAGCGCCCGCACCCGCAGGACGGCGGCGATCCCGGCCGCGTCGAGGCCGAAGTACCGCTCGGCGCCGCGCACATCGACCAGCGCGGAGCCGGGTGGCAGCACCTGGACGACCGGGCTGATGTCCTCGATCAGCCCGAGCAGCGCGGGCAGGGCCGGCTCGGCGTCGCGGGGCAGGCGTACACAGAGGATCATCCCGCGCTCCCCGGGCTGGAGTGCCACAACTTCCGCCCGGTGGGCAGGCCTTCGCCGGGCGGCCGGAGGTCGGACCACGGGTTCATCTCGTAACCGGTGGACATCTTGATCCGCCGGCCGTTGTCCCCGGACGGGGCGGCGGCGGCCGAAGAGGCCGGTACCGAAGCCGAGTCGGACGAAGAAGGCGAGCCGTGCGAAGGAGGCGAAGAAGGCGAAGAAGCCGGCGCCTGCGCGTCCAGCGCCGCCGCGACCGCCTCCAGGCCGCCCTCCTTCCGCAGCTCCACCAGCTCCGCCAGGTTCCACGCCGCCGCCCCGACCACGCTCAGGCTCCGCGCCCCGCGCCGCTGCACCACCCCCCGTACCAGCAGCAGCCAGGAGTGGAACACCGTGTGCGCGCACGCCTCGTGGCTGTCGTCGAAGAAGGCCAGGTCCACCAGGCCCGTCCCGTCGTCCAGCGTCGTGAAGATGACCCGCTTCCCGGAGCGGATCGGCGGGGTCTGGGTCGCCACCTTGGCCCCCGCCACCAGGACGGTCCTGCCGTGGGGCACGTCCCGCAGCCGTTTGGCCGAGATCGCGCCCAGTTCCTTGAGGAACGCGTAGTGGTCCCCCATCAGATGACGGGAGGCGTCCATGCCGAGCACGCCCAACTCGGCGCTGAGACGCTCCGCGTCGCCCAGGTCGGGCAGTCCGACGGGAGCGGTCCGCTGCCCTCCGCCGAGCGGGAGTTGGTCACCGCGGGAGCCCACCCTCCGCTGCGCTCCGTGCAGTTCGGACAGGTGCAGCAGCAGATCCCGGCGGTTGGCGCCGAAGGCGTCCAACGCGCCCACCTGCGCGAGCCGTTCGGCCACCGGGCGGCCCGGCCTGGCCCGCTGCCAGAAGTCCAGCAGCGAGGAGTACGGCTGCCCCGCCTCGATCCGTGCCGTCTCCGCCTCGCTGATGCCATGGACGTCGGAGAGCGCCAGCCGCAGCCCCCAGGTCCCCGGCCGGGAGTCCCCGCCGGACGGCCGGGACTCCCCATCAGACCCTCTACCAGACACCAGTTCGATTCGATGGGTGACGGCCGACCGGTTCACGTCCAGCGGCAGTACCGGCACCCCCCGCCGCCGCGCGTCCGCCAGCAGCAGCCTCTTCGGATACATCCCCGGGTCATGGGTGAGCAGCCCGGCGTAGAAGGCGGCCGGGTGGTGCGCCTTGAGCCACGCCGACTGGTAGGTCGGTACGGCGAACGCGACCGCGTGCGCCTTGCAGAAGCCGTACGAGCCGAACGCCTCGATGATCTCCCAGGTACGCGCGATCACGTCGGGCGCGTACCCCCGCTCCCGCGTCAGCCGCTCGAACCAGACCCGGATCCGGCCCTGCGACGTGGGGTCGGACAGTCCTCTCCGCACCTTGTCCGCCTCCTCCTTGCCGCAGCCCGTCATGATGTCCACCATCCGGATGATCTGTTCGTGGAAGACGACCACCCCGTACGTCTCGCTCAACGCCTTCTCCAGGTCGGCGTGGGGGTAACGGACGGGCGCCCGGCCGTGTCTGGCCTCGATGAACGGGCGCACCATGTCGGCCGCCACCGGTCCTGGCCGGAAGAGCGAGATGTCGACCACCAGGTCGTGGAAGGTCGCGGGCTGGAGCCGGCCGACCAGATCGCGCTGTCCCGGCGACTCGATCTGGAAGCAGCCCAGGGTCTCGGCGGAGCGGATCAGCCGGTACGTCTCCGGGTCGCCCTCCGGCACCTGTGCCGGATCGTCCAGGTCCAGCTCCTCGCCCGTGGCGCGCGCGATCTCCGTGACGGCGTGCGCCATCGCCGACTGCATCCGTACGCCCAGGACGTCGAGTTTGAGCAGCCCCAGCCGTTCGACGTCCTCCTTGTCGAACTGGGCCATGGGGAAGTGCTCGCCACTGGTCGGCACCACCGGGGTACGGCGCAGCAGCGAGGCGTCCGAGAGCAGCACCCCGCACGGGTGCATGGCGATCCCGCGCGGCAGCGCGTCGAGCGCCTCCACCAGGTCCCACAGCCGGCCGTACTTCGCGCCGCCCCGCTCCGACTCCCCGGCCAGCGCGCGCAGTTCGGGCAGTTCCTCCATCGCGGCGCGGGCGTCCCTGGCCCGGATGTGCGGGAAGGACTTGGCGATCCGGTCGATGTCGGCGGGGTCCATGGAGAGGGCCGCGCCCACGTCCCGTACGGCATGACGCACCCGGTACGTCTCCGGCATGGCGACGGCCGCGACCCGCTCGGGGCCGAACCGGTCGAGGATCGCGCGGTAGACCTCCAGCCGCCGCGCGGACTCGACGTCGATGTCGATGTCGGGGAGCTCCAGCTCACGCCATCCGGTGGGCTGCCTGGGCGGCTGCCTGCGAGTGGAGAGGAAACGTTCCATCAGCAGGCCGTGCGCGACCGGGTCCGCGTGGGCGATGCCCAGCAGATGGTTGACCAGGGACCCCGCGCCGGAGCCCCGCGCGGCGACCCTGACCCCCATCCCCTTCACGTCGTCCACGACCTGAGCCACCGTCAGGAAGTAGGAGGCGAAGCCGAGTTGGTCGATCGTGCGCAGCTCGCCGTCCATCCGGTCCCAGTACTCCCGGTGATTGTCGCGCCGGTCGTAGCCGCGCAGCACCATCCCGGCGGCGGCGCGTGAGCGCAGGACCCGCGCGGCGCTGCGGCGGTCCGCGCCGACCAGCCGGGGCTCGGGGAAGTGGACGGTGCCGATGCCCAGGTCGTCCTCGGGGTCGACCACACAGCTCGCGGCGGTCTCCTCGGTCAGGGCGAGCAGCCGGTGCGCGATGTCCCGCCGGAATCCGGCGGCCTCGGCGACCAGTTCGGCGGTACGGACCATCGCGTCCGGCTCCTTGAGCCAGCGCTCCCCGCTGTCGAGGACGCCGCGCGGGTCGATGGGCATGAGCCTGCGGGCCGAGTCGAGCACGTCGGCGACCGGCCCCTGCCCGGGGTCGGCGTAGCGCACGGCGTTGCTGAGCACGGCCCGTACCCCCTGCTCGGTGGCGAACCCGAGCGTGCGGGCGGCGTGCCGCAGCGATCCCGGTCCTGTGCCCGTACGGCCGTGGTGCACGACCTCCAGGCGCAGCGCGTCCCCGTAGACCTCCCGCCAGGGCGCGAGGAGGCGCGCGGCCCGGTCGGGGCGTCCCGCCGCGAGGGCCCGGCCGGTCTCGGAGCCGGGGCCGAGGAGCACGGTCAGCCCGTCGCCGTGGTTGTCCTGCCAGGGCAGCAGGGGGCTGCCCTCCCCGGCGGCGTGCGCGGTGGAGACGAGGCGGCACAGGTCCGCCCAGCCGGTCGCACCGTCCCGGGCGAGGAAAACCGCGCGGGGCGCGGACTCGTCCACGAAGGCACCGCCCCGCACGGGCACCCGCCGGCGGGCGGCGCCGCCGGATCCTGCCGTACGGGCCCGCTCGCCGACGCCGGAATCCGCCGTACGAACCCCGCCGGAGCCTCCCGTACGGGCCCGCTCGCCGACGCCGGATCGCGCCGCCGTACGGGCCCCCTCGGCCCCCCGCTCGCCCACCGCCAGCTCCACCCCGAACAGCGGACGGATCCCCTCCTCGGCGCACGCCTTGGCGAAGCGGACCGTGCCCGCGAGGGTGTCGCGGTCGGTCAGCGCGAGGGCGTCCATGTCCCGCGCGGCCGCGCGCTCGGCCAGCCGCTCCGGGTGCGAGGCCCCGTACCGCAGGGAGAACCCGGAGACGGTACGCAGATGCGTGAACCTGGGCATCCGCACCTCCTGGCTCCGTCCGTTCTCACCGTTCTCACCTCCCCCGTCCCCACCATAGACCAAGTTTCGAACGTGCGTACGATTAGCGTTCCCTCGACCATTCGGCCCCCTCCCACCTGCGGGGATACCCCCGGCCCCGGACCGTGGGGGCATGACTTTCCTGGACGAGGTGAAGACGGCGGTCACCCCGAGGGCCGCGCTGCTCATCGTCGGGGTGCTGGGGTTGCAGCTGCTCTTCATCGCGTCCTACGTGGGGGCGCTGCACAGTCCGAAGCCCACGGACGTGAAGGTCGCCGTCGTCGCCCCGGGGCAGCTCGCCGGACAGCTGGCGGCCGAGCTGGGGCAGCTGCCGGGCAAGCCGCTCTCCCCGCGCACGCTCCCCGACGAGGGGACCGCGCGCCACCAGATGCTGAACCGCGACATCGACGCCGCGCTGATCATCGACACCCGGGGCACCACCGACACCCTGCTGGTCGCCTCGGGGCAGGGGTCCACCGAGACCAGCGTCGTGGTGAGCGTCTTCGACCAGATCGAACAGCGGCAGCGGCGGGGCCTCCGGCTGGACGACGTCGCGCCCGCCTCCCCGCACGACGCCCACGGCCTGTCCTCGTTCTACCTGGTCGTCGGCTGGTGTGTCGGCGGCTACCTGTGCGCGGGTGCCCTCGCGATCAGCGCCGGGGCGCGGCCGGCCAACCGCGGCAGGGCGACGATCCGGCTGCTCGTGACGGCGGTGTACGCGATCGTCGGCGGCCTGCTCGGCGCGGTGATCACCGGGCCGATCCTGTCGGCGCTGCCGGGCAGCCTGTTCGGGCTGTGGGGACTCGGCGCGCTCACCGTCTTCGCGGTCGGCGCGGCCACCCTGGCCCTCCAGTCGGTCTTCGGCATCGTCGGCATCGGCGCGGCGATCCTGCTGATCGTCGTCGCGGGCAACCCGAGCGCGGGCGGGGCCGTACCGATCCCGCTGCTGCCGGACTTCTGGCGCTCGATCGGGCCCGCGCTGCCGCCGGGCTCCGCCACCTGGGTCGCCCGCTCGATCGCGTACTTCCACGGCAACGCGATCGCCGTGCGGCTGATCGTGCTCTCCGCCTGGGCGGTCGGGGGCACCCTGCTCCTGCTGGTCATGTCCTCGCTGCGCGGGAAGGGCGGGAAGGGCGGGCGGAGCGGAACGGCCGGCGACGGCCGGCCGCCGGGCGGGGAGCCCGCCACCACCGGCCCGGGAACGGCTCACGCGCCGGACGGGTCCGATCCGGGCCCGTCCGGCGCGTGAGGCCGGTCAGAGGTGATGCTCAGAGGTGACGCGGGTCAGCCGATCTGCGCCCCGAACGCGGCGAGCGCCTCCGGCACCGGCTGGAAGAACGTCGTCCCGCCCGCCGTGCAGTCGCCGCTGCCGCCCGAGGTCAGCCCGAGCGCGGTGGAGCCCGCGAACAGCGAGCCGCCGCTGTCGCCCGGCTCCGCGCAGACCGTGGTCCGGATGAGCCCGTTGACGATGTCGCCGTTGCCGTAGTTCACGGTGGCGTCGAGCCCGGTGACCTGGCCGCTGTGCACCTGGGTGGTGGAGCCGCTCCGGGTCACCTGCTGCCCGACCGTCGCCGCGCCCGCCCCGGTGATCGCCTGCGCGGTGCCGTTGTAGAGATCGACCTCGCTGGGGTGGGCGACCCCGGCGGCGTACTTCACCAGGCCGTAGTCGTTGTCCGGGAAGCTGGAACCCGCGTTGGTCCCGATCTGGGTGCCCTGCGCGTCGGACCAGGTCTGGATGGCCTCCGTGCAGTGCCCCGCCGTCAGGAAGAACGGCTGGCCGTCCTTGACCACGTTGAAGCCGAGCGAGCAGCGTCCGCCGCTGCCCGTGATCGCGTCACCGCCGGCCACGAAGGGCTGGAACTCCCCCGCCACCTTGGAAAGTTCCGCCTTGCCTCCCAGGTCCTTCACCACACCGCCGAGCCGGTCCCAGGCGGCGCCCACGACCGTGCTGTCGGCCGTGACGGCGAGCTTGTTGGTCACCGGGTCGACCGCCCAGGACGTGCCGGGGAGGGCCGCCCGGTCGGCGAGGGTGCGCGACGCGTCCTTGAGCTCGCCCAGGGTGTTCTCGACCAGTCTGGCCCGGCCGCCGGCCTCGCGGACCGTCTCGGCCGCCTGCTCGTCGACCACGTTCACCACCAACGCCTTGGTCGAGGCGTCGTAGTACGAGCCGGCCGTGTCGCCGCCCAGGCTGTCGTCGAGCGTCGAGGCGAGATTTCCGGCCGCCGCCGCCGTCAGCGACTTCAGGGCGGGAGGAGCCGTTCCTTCACTGGCGTTCGCAGTCTGGAAGGTAAGGCCGGCCGCCACCAACGCGACCACCGCACCACCTGCCAGCGTCGCCCGCTTCTTCGAAATGCGCCGGTGCTGCACCATCGACCTCCTGTGGGGGGAACCGTGCCGGAACATGTGGGGTGTCCTGGCACGGGGATGAGGCGCCCACTATTCCGAGACCGGCGAGTAGCACACAAGGTCGAGTTCAGGACGCGCTCACCGCCAGCCGAACGGCCCCGGGCCTCTCGGCCATCCGGGGCGGGACAGGAACGGTTCCATCTGCGAACACCCGGTGCGACCAGCGGAGCAGCAGGGGGTGAGGACTAGTCCTGTCCTGAAACCGACCCTCACTCCTCCCATCCGTCCCAGGAGCCCCACGGCTGCCCCGGGACAAACGGCGTGAACCGGCCTCGCCGCCCGCCCTGAGGGGTGATCAGCACACCGGCGGGGAATGCAGGAACACGGTGCTTGTACACGAGGAAGGGGCGGGGGTTGCGACGTCGCGTGCGCGGGGCGGACGGGCGGCATCTGATGGTGGAGCGATTGGGCGACCCGCACGGCAGACCGATCTTCCTGCTGCACGGCACGCCGGGCAGCAGACTGGGCCCCGCCCCCCGCGGCCTGGTCCTGTACCAGCGGGGGATGCAGCTGATCGCCTACGACCGTCCGGGGTACGGGGATTCCGACCGGCTCCAGGGGCGCAGCGTCGCCGACGTGGCCCAGGACGTGACGACGATCGCCGACGCCCTGGGCCTGGAGCGGTTCGCCGTGGTGGGCCGCTCGGGCGGCGCTCCGCACGCGCTGGCCTGCGCCGCGCTGCTGCCCGACCGGGTGACCCGTACCGCCGCGCTGGTCACCCTCGCGCCGCGGGACGCGGCCGGGCTCGACTGGTTCGAGGGCATGGCCGCCTCGAACGTCCTGGAGTACACCACCGCGTCCGTGGACCCGGACGGGGTGGCGGCCCGGCTCACCCCGCGCGCCGACGCGATCAGGAAGGACCCGGTGCGGCTGCTGGACGATCTGCGCAGGGAGCTGACCGACTCCGACCGTAGGGTGGTCTCCGACATCGGTGTCAGGACGATGCTGCTGCGGAACTACCAGGAGGCGCTGAGGACTTCGGCGTACGGCTGGATCGACGACGCGCTCGCCTTCTGCAGCCCGTGGGGCTTCGACCCCGCCGACATCCAGGGGCCTGTGCTGCTGTGGCACGGCGAGAAGGACGTCTTCTCACCGGTCGGTCACACCCGCTGGCTGGCGGAGCGCATCCCGGACGTCACCACCGTGCTGGAGCCGGCCGCCGCGCACTTCGCCGCGCTGCACGCCCTGCCCCGTACCCTCACCTGGCTGCTCAACGACTGACCGCCGCGCCCGCCTCACACTGGTCCCGTCCAGGTTCCGCGGTTCCGTGAGCACTCCGCGTGATCATGAGTACCGTCCGGCTTCCGGCGAGAAGCCGGGGTGGTCGTACGGTCGCCGGTGCGTGGATCCTTCACGTACGGGCGGGTCGGCATCTCCCAGACGCACGTCTCACGTCTCCTGTCGCGCATCCTGTCCCGGCTCCGCGCCGGACCGCTCGTCGGCGAATGAGTACGGGCGCCTGTCAGAGTTTCCGCGTGTCGCCCGGCTCGGAGTACGGCTCCTCGTCGGGAGGGTGCCCGGCCTCGATGGCGCGTCCCCGTTCGAGTTCGGCGTTGCACTGGAGGCCCAGGAGCAGGGCGATGTTGGAGATCCACAGCCAGACGAGAAAGATGATGATCGCGGCGAGGCTGCCGTAGGTCTTGTTGTAGCTGCCGAAGTTCGCCACGTACGCGGCGAACGCGGCGGAGGCGAGAATCCACAGGAGGACCGCGAGGACGCTGCCGACGGTGATCCACCGGAAGCCGCGCCGGACGTTGGGAGCGAACCAGTACAGCACAGCGATCACCAGGCTGAACAGCACGACCATCACGGGCCATTTGGCGTAGTTCCACACGGTGACGCCGGTGTTCCCCACCCCCAGGACACGCCCCGTCTCGCGTGCCAGCGAACCGGTGAACACCACCCCGATCGCGACGGCCGCCAGGAGGACGATCCCGACCGCGAGACCCACCCCGGCCTCGGTCCGGCCGTTCTGGATCTGCGTCAGCGCACGGTCCAGGAGGTCACGGACCGACCCGGGCGCGAGTTTCCCGACGTTGTCGATCAGCGACTGGATGTCCGAGCTGCCCAGCAGCCCCACGATGGACACGAGTGCCAGGAGCGCCGGGAAGAGGGAAAGAACCCCGTAGTAGGTGAGGGCGGCGGCCCAGTCGCTGAGGTTGTCTTCCTTGAATTCCCTGACGGTACGTTTCAACGCCCCGCGCCAGGACTCCATGCGCAGGTTCATGGGTCCCTTGGCCGCCGCCGTGGTGCGGCGGGGACCTTCGCCGCCGTTCGCCGCGTCGCCGCCGGAAGGGTGTGCCATGGTCCGTCGCCTCCCGTGGCCGGCGAGTCGGAGGCATTCGCTCCGGGGCTTCAGTCTGTGAGGGACCGGAGGACCGGCGCCATCGGTGTGACCCGTTCGGACAGCCGCGCCACTTGTTTCAAAAACAGCGACATCGGCAACTCCTTGTCCATGCGCACATCGAAGCCGGCCCCTGCCACCGCTCGTGTGGAACGGGCGGACGAGACGGTCAGGCGGGCCGAGACGGCCCTGCTCGCGTCCGTGGACCGCCTCGGCCACCTCGAAAAGCTGGACCCGCTGATCACCGGGATGCGACGGCTGGTGCACGCGCTGCCCCTGGGCCGCTCCCGGGACGTACTGCACGGCAGGCCGTTGGGACACCCTCTCCATCCGATCCTGGTCCAGATCCCGACGGGCTCCTGGCTGTCGGCCGCCGTGCTGGACGCCGTGCCCGGTGGGGGCCGTCACGCACGTCTTCTGGTGGGGCTCGGCGTGGTGTCGGCCCTCCCGGCCGCCCTGGCGGGATGGGTGGACTGGGCGGAGCAGCACGAGGAACAGGGTCGTGTCGGACTGGTGCACGCGCTGGCGAACGGCGCGGCCATCGGCCTGTACACGGCGTCCTGGGTGGCCCGTGGCCGTCGCCGGCCCGTGCTCGGCCGGGCGCTCGGTCTCGCCGGCCTCGGAGCGCTGGGCCTCGGGGGAGCGTTGGGCGGGCACCTCGCCTATCGGCAGGCCGCCGGTGCCAACAAGGCGGAGCCGGTGTCGCATGTGATGGACCCGGGCTGGCAGACCCTGGGGCGGATGGAGGAGTTCCCCGTCGGTGAGGCGGTACGCCGGCTCGTGGGTGAGGTGGCCCTGCTGGTGGTGCGTGAGGCGGGGGGGCACATCAACGTCCTGGCCGACCGGTGCAGTCACGACTCCGGCCCGCTTTCGCAGGGGACACTCGCCGACGGCTGCGTCACGTGCCCCTGGCACGGCAGCGTCTTCCGGCTCTCGGACGGCTGGAACGTGCGCGGTCCCGCCACCTCGCCACAGCCCTCGTTCGAGACCCGCACGGCCGACGACGGCACGGTGGAGGTACGGGCGCCGCAGGCGCACTGAGAGGCTTCGGCTCGCCCCCGGTCGGACTCGCTGAAGCCCAGAGGGTGTCTTCCCCTCCGCACGGTTCGCGCCCACGCTCGCCCGTGCGACGTCCGGCTCACGGTGAGGGCCGCTGTCAGCAGCGGTGAACAGCCGTGAACAGTGACTGTCGGGGACACCGATCGGGTGAATCCGTCCGTCGAGCGGGTGCGCTGTCGCGTCACGACGCCGGAAGGGGGTACCCGGCTCCTGCGGACCCCACTGGCCCCAGACCTCCGACGGTGTCACTCCGCCCCCTCCCTCAACGATCGGAACGCAGTGAACGCGAAGAAGAACCCCGTGACGGCTGTCGCCGACAAGGTGGCCGAGAAGGTGCAGGACGCCGTCCGGCCCGGCAACGAGATCCCGGGTGCGCCGGGACCCGTGCCGCCGCCGCTGGACGAGCCGACCGAGCCGGCCGGTCCGCTGCCGCCCAAGTCCGACCAGCGCGGGCCTGACACGTACAGCCCGACCGGGCAGGAGACCGGAGTCCCGCCGAAGAAGGTGGCGCAGGGCGGAGAGCGGCTGACGACCGCGCAGGGCGCCCGGCTGTACGACACCGATCACTCGCTCAAGGCCGGCCCGCGCGGACCGGTGCTGTTGCAGGACCACCACCTGCGGGAGAAGATCACCCACTTCGACCACGAGCGCATCCCCGAGCGGGTGGTGCACGCCCGGGGCGCCGCCGCACACGGCGTCTTCCAGGGCTACGGCACCGCGTCGGGGATCAGCAAGGCCGCGTTCCTCGCGAAGGACGTCGAGACGCCGGTGTTCGTCCGCTTCTCCACCGTGCTCGGCTCACGCGGTTCTGCCGACACCGTTCGCGACACCCGGGGCTTCGCGACGAAGTTCTACACCTCCGAGGGCGTCTTCGACCTGGTCGGCAACAACATCCCGGTCTTCTTCATCCAGGACGCGATCAAGTTCCCCGACGTGATCCATGCCGGCAAGCCGCACCCCGACCGCGAGATCCCGCAGGCCCAGAGTGCGCACGACACGTTCTGGGACTTCGTCACCCTGCACACCGAGGCCACCCACCACACGCTGTGGAACATGTCGGACCGGGGCATCCCGCGGTCCTACCGCATGATGGAGGGCTTCGGCGTCCACACCTTCCGGCTGGAGAACGCCGAGGGCGCCGGCACGCTGGTGAAGTTCCACTGGAAGCCGAAGCTGGGCGTCCACTCGCTGGTCTGGGAGGAGGCGCAGATCACCGCGGGCGTCGACCCGGACTTCCACCGCCGGGACCTGGCCGACGCGATCGAGGCCGGCGCGTTCCCCCAGTGGGAACTGGGAGTGCAGACCTTCCCCGACACCGACGACCAGATGTTCGAGGGCATCGATCTGCTGGACCCGACCAAGTTCGTGCCCGAGGAGCTCGCGCCGATCCAGCCGATCGGTCTGATGACGCTCAACGCGAACCCGTCGAACTACTTCGCCGAGACCGAACAGGTCGCCTTCCACGTCGGCCACCTGGTGCCCGGCATCGACGTCACCAACGACCCGCTGCTCCAGGGCCGCCTGTTCTCCTACCTCGACACCCAGATCAGCCGGCTGGGCGGACCCAACTTCGGCCAGCTGCCGGTCAACCGCACCCACGCGCCGGTCAACGACATGCTGCGCGACGGCATGCACCAGAGCGCCGTCCACAGCGGTGTGGCACCCTACCGGCCGAACTCCCTCGACGGTGGCTGCCCGTTCCTGGCCGGCGCCGACACCGGTGCCTACATCGAGGTACCGGTCGAGGTGCCGGCGTCCCGCAAGGTCCGCGAGGCGCCGGCGTCGTTCGACGACCACTTCAGCCAGGCCCGGCTGTTCTGGCTCAGCGTGACGCCCACGGAGCGCGAGCACATCGTGGCCGCGTACACCTTCGAACTGAACAAGTGCTGGGAGCAGACGATCAAGGAACGGGCCCTGCTCGTCCTCGCCAACATCGACGGCGAGCTGTGCGAGCAGGTCGCCGCCGGACTGGGTCTGCCGGCGCCGGGGGCGACCGTACCCTTGACCGAGCCGCAGCCCAGCCCCGCCCTGTCACAGCTGGGCGGCAGGTGGCCGAGCGACGGCCGGATCATCGGCATCGTCACCGCCGGCGACCAGGATCTGTCCGGCGTACGGGCGGTCCGCCGGGCGGTGTTGGACGCCGGCATGGTCCCGCTGGTCATCGCCCCGACCGGCGGGAAGCTCGACCAGGACGGCGAACCCGTCACCGTGCAGCGCACGTTCGCCACCGCCCGCTCCACCGAGTTCGACGCCATCCTCCTCGCCGGCGCACCGGCCCCCGGCGCCGACGCGAGCGGTGCCCGCGACGCCAAGGTCGACGACGACCTGGCGGTGGCCGCCGGGATCGACCCTCGGGTCCTTCTGCTGATCACGGAGGCGTACCGGCACGGCAAGGCACTGGGCGCGTGGGCGGACGGGGCCGACGCCCTGGAAACCGCCGGCATCGCACCCGACGCCCCCGGCGTGGTGACCACCGCCACCGACCCCACGGCGGTACTGGACGGCGTCACCGAACTGCTGGCACACCACCGCGCCTGGGACCGCTTCGACCCGGCGGTGGGGCGGTAGGCAGGGGTCAGCGCCTCCATGCCGGGATCGCGTTCAACGTCCGCCCTCCGGTCAGCCAAAGGTTGATTCCGAAAGCTCCTCGGGTTCGTTCTGTTCGTGCTGGGCCAGCGCCAAGCCCAATCCTGGCGACCACCGAAGCTCCCCCGCGCTCCCGGGTGCCGGCCCGAGCCCGTCCGGCACCCGGAAGGAGACGGCTACACCACCAGGGGCTCCAGGTCGCGGTGCACCCTGCGCTCGTCCCGCGCCAGCCGGGTCAGCGCGTGGTCCTCGCCGAGCAGCTGGGTCAGCTCCTCCACCGTCTCCGCGCGGATCGGCGCCGCCTCGTCCTTGCGGCCCAAGGACCCCAGCGTCACACAGAGGTTGGAGACGACGGCGAGCATCTCGGGGTGGTGCGCGCCCAGCGCCTCGCGCAACCCGGCGACAGCGGCCCGCTCGATGGCCAGCGCCTCCTCCAACTCCCCCAGGTCCGCCTTGGCGTTGGCGAGGTTGACCGTGCAGAAGAGCGTGTGCGGGTGTTCGTCCCCCAGCACCTCCCGCATGGCCCGCAGAGCGCCCTGGAGCAGTTGTTCCGCCAGCTCGGGTGCCCCGCAACCCCAGTGGTAGATCCCGAGGTTGTTGATCGCGGCGAGAGTGTACGGGTGCCGCTCCCCCGGCACCTTCATGTACTGGTCCACGACCTCCTGCGCCAGGTCCCTGGCCGCCACCGGCTCCCCGGCCGAGAAGTGGTCGGCGGCCAGGTTCAGGTCGCAGGCCAGCGAGTCCGGATTGACCTCCGTGCCGTACTTGGCGCGGTAGCGGTTGCGGGTGGCCGTGGTCAGCCGCCGCGCGTCCTCCAGGCGGCCCGCCCTGCGCAGCGACACGGCCAGGCTCTTGGCCGCGACGAGCGTGCCCGGGAACGCCTGCCCCATCTGCTCCTTGAGCGTCGCGTACGTCCGGCTGAGCAGCGCCGCCGAGTCCTCGTACCGGCCGATCTCCCGCAGGTCCCGCCCGAGGCTGGCGGCGGAGGAGAGGGTGTACGGGTGCACCGGGCCCAGCACCTCGGTACGCCGGTCGAAGACGTCCTGGTCCAACTCCCGCGCACGGGAGAAGTATCCGACCATCCGCAGGTTCAGGGCGAGGTTGTTGGCGGCGGCGAGCGTCCGGGGGTGCGACTCGTGGAAGATCGAGCTGAACCCTTCGTGCGCCTCCGTCGCCAGCTCCATCGCCTTGCCGTACTCGCCGAGCGTGCCCAGGTCCATGGCGAGTCCGCTGGTGGTCATGTACGTGTGCGGGTGGGACGCCCCCAGCACCACGCGCTGGCGCGCCAGGGTCTCCTCGTCCAGCTCCCGCGCCTCCACGTAACGGCCCTGCGAGCGCAGGATGTTGGAGAGGTGGAACCGCAGGTAGAGGTATTGGAGATCGTCGTTGCCGAGCTTCTCCCGCCACACGTCCCGCAGGTCGTTGGCGAGTTCGAAGGCGGCGGGCAGGTCGCCGCGCTTCCAGAGGTAGCGCACGCGGTCGATCATCAGCCGGCGGGTCTCCGGCTTCCTGCACCGGGCGGCGTCCGACGGCACGAGGTGCGGCCAGATGGTATTGAACCGCTCCCAGGTGCCGGGGTTGTCGATCGGCTCGTCGTCGTCGGGCCTGGCGCCCGCCAGGATCCGGTGCACGGCGTGCCGGGCGTCCTGCTGCTCCTCCTCGGTGAGCTGGGCCTTGATGATCGCCTGGACCAGCCGGTGCACCTGGATGCTGTTGCCGACCTGGTCGACCTTGGCCAGCGCGAACCGGCCGATCTCCCGGATGACCCGGCCGAGGACCAGCGTCTCCTGGAGCGAGGCGTCGTACGGCTTGAGCGCCTCGATCATCTCCTTGCTGTAGAGGAGGTTCGCGGAGATCGGCTCGGGGGCGAAGAAGGCGCAGAGCTGGAGCAGCCGTACCGCCGCGGGCGAGCGTTCCTTGAGCCGCTGGATGGAGATGTTCCAGGTGGCGGCGACCGGTTCCGGGTAGCCGGCGGGCTGGTTGAGCGCCAGCACGCTGGGTGCCTGCTGGGCCAGTTGCTCCAGGTAGTCCGCGACGGGGGTGGCGGTCTCCGCGATCCAGGCGGCGGCCTGTTCGACGGCGAGGGGCAGGTCCCCGACGGCGGTGGCGACCTTGTCGGCGTCCACGGCGCTCAGCCCGGGCGCGCGCCGCTGGAGGTGTTCGACGGACTCCTCCCGCAGGAAGACGTCGACGGGCAGCGCGTCGCCGTACTGCGACCAGGTCTGATTGCGCGAGGTCACCAGCACGTGGCCGGGACCGCCCGACGGGAAGAAGCGCTTGAGGAGTTCGGGGTCGTCGGCGTTGTCGAAGACCAGCAGCCAGCGCGAGGACGGTACGCCGCGCCGCAGCAGGTCGACGGCCTCCTGCGAGGCGGCCGCCATGTCCTCGCCGCCCTGGGCCCCGAGCCGTACGGCCAGTTCGGCGAGGCCGGCCACCACGTCCGCGACCTGCTCGGAGGAGATCCACCAGACCAGGTCGTAGTCGGCCATGAAGCGGTGCACGTACTCCAGGGCGACCTGCGTCTTGCCGATGCCGCCGAGTCCGTACAGGGTCTGCGGCTGGGGCAGCACCACGGCCATGCCGCCGCCCAGTTGGTCGCGCATCCGCTCCAGCACGAGGGAGCGCCCGGTGAAGCCGGGGTTGCGGGCGGGCGCGTTCCAGATCTTGGGGACGGTGCCGGGGAAGCGCGGGCCCGGCGCGACCGCGTCGGTGAGCTGGACGGGCCGCTCCAGCGCTCGTAACAGGGCGGTGGTGGCGTGGACTTCGTCCAGCCGGTAGAGGTCGACGGGGTTGCGGTCGATGTACGGCGTGGTGAGCCGTACGTCCCCGACCCGCAGCGGCACCAGCTGCCGCCGGCCGCCGCCGGGGTCCTCGGACGCGGCGCGGGTCCACACCTCCACGGCGCGGGCGGACTTGAGGTAGGCGGTGGACAGCAGCACGACGGTACGGGCCGCCGTCTCGGCGGCCGTGGCGGTCGCGGCCGCGCCCTTGCCGGTCCCCGCGGCGGCCGGATCGGCGGAGACGTCCCGGGGCACGACCCGGAACCCGGCCCGGGTGAGCACCGATTCGACCCAGTCGGCCCACATCCGATTCTCGGCCACATAGCTGAGGAAGAGGTCGGCGGGCAGCGAGGGGCGGCGGCGGGTGAAGGCGTCCCTGATGCGCAGCCTCGCCTCCTCCCCGACGGGGGGCATCGCGGTGACGGCGCCCTCGGTGACATAGGCGGTGACCCGCTCGAAGGCGGAGAGCAGCGAGTTGCTCAGCCCGGCCTCGTCGCCGAAGGTCGCGAGGGTCTCCTCGTAGGCGTAGTAGGGGCGGTACGGAATCTCCACCGCGCCCCAGTAGGCGGTGAGTTCCTCCCCGGAGAGCCCGCCGGGGAACCGGTCGAACTTGAGCCGGGCCAGGGCGCGTCCGGCGTCGGCCTTCTCCTTCTCGCCCTCGTCGATGCGCATCGGCACGGGGAAGATCTTGATGCCCCGGCCGCCGTAGCGCTCGTCGATCTGGCGGGCGACGGCCGCGGCGCCGTCGATGGACTGGTCGCTGAGGGTGAAGCAGTCGACGAGGGCGTCGGGCAGGTGGACGGTGCAGATGTCGGCGATGTCGCTCAGACCGGTCCTGCTGTCGATGAGGACGTAGTCGTAGTTGGCCTTCATGTCGTCGCGCAGCGCGTCGAAGAAGTGGCCGCCGCCGAGCCGGTCGTAGAAGTTGTCCCAGTCGAAGGTGGAGACCGTCGCGGAGTACTCGCGGTTCTGCTTCCCGGCGGAGACGAAGTCGAGCGTGCCGCCGGCCGGGAACTCCCAGCCCAGGTTCTCCGGGGTGAGGGAGACGGCGTGCGGCTGGATACGCGCGTAGTCGCGGTGCCAGTCGTCGGACCGCTCGACGGGGCTGGTCGCGGCCCACGCGTACTCGGTGATCAGGTCGATGACCCCGGTGGTGGCACCGAGGGTGGAGGGGTCGAGGAAGGGGTGGAAGAACCGGTGCAGGCCGGGTGCCTCCAGGTCCCAGTCGACCGCCAGGACACGCTTTCCGTTCGCGGCGAGAATCCAGGCGGTATTGGCCAGGGCCATCGTCCGGCCCGTACCTCCCTTGTACGAGTAGAAGGTGACGATGCGTCCGTCACGACGTTCTGTCATCCGTGTCCTCCGCATCGGGCGCCAGGTCGTGCGTCTCGGGCAAGTAGTACGTCGTCGCGTACTCGGCGGCCATCGGGCCGCGCAGGCGCGGCCGTTCGGTGTGGCTGCCGCCGGCCGGCGGGTAGACCGCCGCGTGTCTCAGGTACTGCTGGGCGGCGGCCTCGACGACCTGCG
Organism: Streptomyces sp. NPDC087420; assembly: GCF_044744165.1. Lineage (NCBI taxonomy): Bacteria > Bacillati > Actinomycetota > Actinomycetes > Kitasatosporales > Streptomycetaceae > Streptomyces > Streptomyces sp. NPDC087420. Next base: position 66,568 of record NZ_JBIUXU010000018.1, on the reverse strand, counting down.
GCAGGATCTGGCCGAACGCCTCCATGCTGGGCACGCCCTTGGCGGCGGCCCGGCAGGCGGTGCGGCCCTGGCCCATCTTCCTGGGCATGGTCCGCTCCAGCTGTTCGCTCAGCTCCGTCTCGGCCGCCCTGCTCTGCTGGTCCTCGCGGTTCCACGGCACGACGACGCTCACCCAGGGCCGGTGTTCGGCGTCGAACGCGGCGAGCCGCTCGCGCTGTTCCTCGTCGTGCAGGGCCCACCGGTCGACCAGCAGGATCTCCGGCCGGGTGGGCGCCTGTTTGCCGTCGTGCGGTACGGCGACGTCGTCGAACGACATGATGTCCGCCTGGTAGTTGAGCGAGCGCACCAGATCCCGTGCGACGTACGCCAACGGCCTGACGGAGTCGGGGTGGTAGGGATTCCAGTCCTGGGCCGTACCGCCGTAGTAGTGCGGGGTCCGCCCCTCGGGCAGGTCGTGGTGGGTGGGCGCGGCCACGGTGACCTGCATGGGGCGCGGACCGCCGTTGGCCCCGAACGCGCTGGGCACCTGGCGGTAGTCGAGGGGCCGGCCGGGGCCGACGGCCGCGGTATCGGCGACACTGACGATGCGTTTGGCGAGTTCGTAGACCGCCCGCTCGTACTCCTCGGCGAATATCCGGAGCTTGATCAGCCCGTAGAGCCCGTCGGTGACGTAACGGTCCCCGAAGTCACGGTGGTTGAACTGCAACCGCTCGGCGGGACCGGGGAGTTGCTGCGGTGGCACCGGCACCCAGAGGGCCGGCACGATCGCGTCCGACGGGTTGTTGCTCTTCGCCTGCTGGTAGATGACACGCTGCGCGAACGCGTACCACTCCTTGCCGCACATCTCGCTGGCGAAGTAGCGCGGCGAGAACAGCGGCACGAACACCCGGCAGGTGGAGAGGACTTCGCCGAGCCGTTCCGACCAGCCCTCGCCGGAGCGTATCTCCCGGTCGATGAAGCCCGGCGGCGCACCCGCCGGCAGGTCGGTCATGGCCAGCACATGGCCGCACAGATCCCGGAAGAGCCGCTCGACCCACATGTCCGGGTCGGGCCCTCCCGCCCCGTCCCTCGGTGTGTGTGCGTAACTCAGAAAGAAATACGGCCGATGGTCAGCCGCTCGCTGCTGTGGTGACGCCTGCACACGACCCCCGTCCTGTGTCTTGGCGAACTCATCATTCCGGAGCGGAGCCCGCTCCCTCCCCTTGACGTTCGGTCAATCAACGCCGCTTTTCGGTCATCCACGACTCCGCGTGATCCACCGCGTCTTTGATCGGGAACAGCCTGGCGGATGTTCCTCCCAGTTGTCCCTTCTGTTCCATACCCCAGGGGAACGAAGCGCCCACGGACTCAAAATCGCTGTCGTCGAGGGTGACATCCTCATATTCCACCCACCGCGCGATCCCGTCAGGGCCTTTCACCACACAGCGATAGGAACGCGTCGGCGCACCGGCGCGGTATTCCGCGAGATGGAACGCGGTGCAGACGCCGAATCCCACATTGATCATCAGAACCCGCGCACCGGACGCGGCCAGGGCGCCCAGCGGGGAGTCCTCGCCCAGATGACTGTGCAGGGGATGCGAGGCCAGCAATTCCCGCGCCTGGCGTCCCACGGCCGCGAAAGAGGTCTGCGGATGGGCGCTGCGCACCGCGGCCGGATGGGTGCGTACGGACTCGGCCAGCCGGCCCATCCCCGTGGAGGGCGTGGTCGCCGCGTCGAAGGCGGGCATCCGCTCCCGGAAGGCGGCCGCCTCCCGGCGTGTCTTCCCCCGGATACGGGCCAGATGGGCCGAGGAGGTGTCGGAGTTCTCCTCCGTGAAGGCGGGCACGACCAGGGTGCCCTCGCCGCCCACGGCCGTCAGCAGGGCGGTGCGCAGGGTGTCGGCGTCGAGGCCGGTGGAGCCGAGGGAGGCGTGGACGAGGAGGATCGTCCCGTCCGTGACCCCCAGGGCCCGCAGCTCGGCCACCAGCGCGGCCACGGTGGCGGCCCGGCCCTCCGGGTCGGCCGCCGCCCCGCCCGCCGTACTCGCCGTCGCCTCGTCCGTCGCGTCAGGCATGGTCGACCTCTTTCCACAGGGCGGCCAGCAGGCTCTTCCCGCTGACCGTGAGTTCGTCCGTGTCCTCCAGCGTGCCCAGCGCCCGGCGGGCGTGGTCCCGGTAGGAGCTGTCGTACGCCGCGAGCCCGACCCGTTCGTACGCCCCCGCCAGCAGCTCCGACACCGGGACCGGCGCCTCCCGCCAGGGCGCCCGGCGGCTCCGGCCGCCGTCCGGCGCGTACAGGTCGGCGACCTCGGTGAGCGCCCGCAGCTTCGCCGCGCGGAAGCCCCGCAGGAGCGCGAGCGCCAGCTCCCCGGCGTCCCCGTGGACGGGGACGCCCAGGGCTCCGTAGCCGGGCGGGCCACTCACCGCTCCCGTGTCCGCCGACAGCAGCGGCGTCAGCGTGGACAGCGTCCCCGCCGCCTCCGCCGCCTGGTCCGGTACGGCGTCCCGAAGCAGCCGCCAGGCCGCCGCCAGCCGGGCGCTCCAGCCCGCGGCCTCCGCGTCCCCGAGCCCCGGGTGGACGGGTGCGCCGAAGCGGTCGCGGTACGGGTCGAGGTCGTCGAGGGCGAGGTCGGGGGCGCCGTCCCGGCCGAGCCGGCGCACGGGCCGCCAGTAGGGGGTGGCCTCCTCGGGCCGTACGACCAGCCGCTCCACCGCGCCGGCGCGCACCAGGAAGCCCTTCTCCGTGACACGCACCTCGGCCTCCCCGTACGAGCCGGCGCCGTACGGTCCCGTGCCGTACGGTCCTCCGCTGTACGGTCCCCCGCCGTGCAGACCCGCGCCGTGCAGACCCGCCCCGTCGTCCAGGCGCAGCACCCCGAGCGTCGGGAGGTGCAGGGCGCCGTCCCGGTGGGCGACCCGGACGGGCACGTCCAGGCCGCCGCGGATCACGGCGGCGGCGACATAGGCCGCCAGGCGGCGCGCGGTGCCCGGTGCCTCGGGGCGCTCCTCGCGCAGGGCCGCGACGGAGTCGACCAGCCAGGGGCGGGTGTACGGGTGGGCGAGCAGCTCGTCCAGTCCGTCGGAGCACCCCTCGACCACCCCGGCCAGCTCCCAGGCCTCCTGCCAGGACGCGCCGCCCCGGCCGGCCAGTTCGGAGTGCAGCTCCGCGAGGAGCGAGCGGGTCAGGTCCAGCTGGGCGGCGAGCAGTTCCCCGGTGTCCGTGACGGCGGGCGAGGTGGTCGCGGCGGCCGTACGGGACTCGATGCCGCGGATCAGGGCTTCGAGGTCCGCGCAGTAGACCGAGGTCCGGTCGAATCCGGCGGGTCCCGCCCCGGGCCCGGACGGGGCGCCGGAGCTGTAGCGGTGGGTGTAGAGGCCTCCGCCGCAGGAGCGGACGACCGGGCACTGCCGGCAGGTCTCGCTCACCCCGGCGAGGCCCAGCTGACGGGTCCGTACGCCGGGGTGGCCGGCGACCTCGTCGAAGGTGTGGGAGAAGACGTCGAACCCGGTGGCCGCCGCGCCGTCGTAGGCGCTCTTGAGCGAGTCGACCTGTTCCAGCGTGCCGTCCGTCTCCACGACGACCAGGTCGGTGGGGGCCAGTCCCAGGGATTCGGTGAGGCTGGGGCCGCCGCCGAGAGTGGAGAGCACCGACTCGAAGAGCCGTACCGGCATGGGCCGGCCCTGCTCCTGCCAGCGGTCGAAGACGGCGAGCAGCCAGTCGGCGTACGCGGTGGGCGAGCCGTCGGGGCGCGGCGGGGGCTCGTCCCAGGTGGCGTGCGGGAGCAGGAAGTCGATGCGCGGCGGATCGAGGGCGGCGAGCGCGTCGTACACCGCGAGCGGGTCGTTGGCCGCGTCGATCGTGCAGAGCAGCCCGAGGTCGAGATGGCGGTAGCGCTCCTCGTGGAGCAGGGCGACGGCCTTGAGTACCTGGGGGTGGCTGCTGCGGCCGTCCGCGTAGCGGCGGTGCCGGTCGTTGGCCGTCCGGTCGCCGTCCAGGGAGATACCCACCCGGACGTCGAATTCGTCGAACAGATCGAGATAACGGGGAGAAAGTTGGAGCCCGTTGGTGTGGATGCGCAGATCGAGGGCAGCGATTCCCTCGAGAGCCGCGGTCAGCTCGGCGCAGACCTGCCGCAGCCGGGCGGGACCCGCCAGCAGAGGCTCCCCTCCGTGCAGGATCACTGACACGGAGGGCAGGGCATGAGTCTTGGCGTGCTCTGCCAGTCGCAGAGCCGTCCAGGAGATCGCCTCGTCAGAGATCACCTTGGGGCGGGTGCGCCAGCTCTGATCGGCGTGTTCATAGATGTAGCAATGGTCACAAGCGAGATCGCACCGGCTGTGGACCTTTAAGACGATCTCGCGGAATGGGACCAGGGGTCCAGTCATTCCGCCAGTCTAGAGGGCCGAGTTGAAGCTCGAAACGCGCGCGACACGGCCGGTGGGCATGGGAAGCACCCGGTTGAGCTTCTTGGCGACCTCGGCGTCGCGTACGTCGATCTCCGCGAGGGGGACTCGGTTCTTCTTCGCAGGAGCGAAGGTGACAGAGGTCTGAAAGGTCACGACGGCCGTCCTTGATCATCAGGTGCGAACAGGAGACACGGCACCGTTGCAGTGTCAGCGGCTCGACTTTACTCTTCAGAACTCGTACAGCAACTCGGCACGGGCGGCCGAGACAAAAGCGTTGTCAGGAATTCGCGACGCGGTGCGGAAGGCGCCATTCAGCTGAACGAGTGACAACACAACAGCAGACGGGGGCGCGCATGGCCGAGTTACGCGGACCACTGCACAGTATGGTCTTCCGAAACGCTGATCTGCCGGTTCTCTTCCACTACGCGGACGCGATCGCCATCACGCGCCAGCGGCAGGCGGTCAACGCCAACCGCAGCCAGCTGGTGCTGCTGGTCCTGGCCGCCGCGCTGGCCGCGCTGCCGTGGGAGGGGAAGCTCGGGGACACGTTCCAACTCGTGGGCGCGCTCAGCGCGTTGGCGTACGCGGGCGTACTCCTATTCACCCTCAGGTCCGCCGGGCACCGAGCAAAGTCGCATTGGCAACTCAACCGCTCGGCGGCCGAGTTCATCAAGTCGATGTCCTGGCGGTACGCGGTGCACGGGGCCCCCTTCGATTCCGGGGCCGAGGATCCGGCGGGACTCTTCACCACCCGGATGGAGGCGGGCCTGAGGGAACTCAAAAAAGTCGGCTGGGAGGATCCGCGGGACGGGGACGCGGCCCCGGCGGGAGCGGCTCAACTCATCACTCCCCCCATGCAGATGCTGCGCGACAAGGCGTTCAGCGCCCGCAAGGAAACGTACGTCAGGGACCGGCTCATCGAGCAGCGCAACTGGTACCACCGGCGCACGGTGATCTCCCGTCACGCCACCACCCTCTGGGGGGTGACCATCACCCTCCTCACCCTGCTGGCGCTCTTCCTGGCCGTGCTGCGCACCTTCTCCGTCACCGGATCCTCCGCCGTACTGGGGCTGCTGTCGGCGTCCGCGGCGGCCTGTCTGGCGTGGAACGAGATCCGGCGGCATCAACCGCTCATCTCCGCACACTCGTTGGTGGAGGACGACCTGGCGGCGATGCACACGGCGATGGCGACGATGGTCACCGAGGCGCAGTGGGCGAACGCCGTGTACGAGACCGAGCGGATCGTCTCGCCCCAGCACACGGACTGGCTGGTACGGCATCGGAGTTGAGGCGCGGGAAGTTCAAGGCACACGCGGCCGGGCGGTCAGGCCCGCTCCACCCCGTCGCACCAGATCACCGTCACCGGCTTCCCGCGCTCACGCGCGTACCGCACGATGTCGCCCGTCCCGCCGAGGCCGCGGGCCGGGCGGCCGTCCCACACCGCCAGCAGCCGGTCGCAGTGGTCGGCGATGTACGCGCCCGCCGCGTAGTAGGCCTCGTCCGTGGAGTGCGGGAACTCCATCCTGACCTCCAGGGTGGCCCGGTCCTTGAGGTGCCGGTAGCGGGCCAGTTCCTCGGGGTCGTCGAAGCCGTCCTCGTAGTCCCCGCTGGGGATGACGACGGTCAGTTCCGCGCCCCGGTCGAGCGCGAGGTCCGCGAAGAGCTGGTCCGCGCCGGCGGCCAGGCTGGAGAGGGCCTCCAGCGAGCCCGAGTGGGCACGGAGCACGGCCAGGATGGCGGCCCTGATGTGTGATCTGGCCGCCGCGGGGATGTCCCGGTGACCGGTCACTCCGATGCTTTTCACTGCCCGCGGCCCCCCGTTCCGTACCACCGACCACCCGGCATTCTCGCAGAGGTGAGCCCCCGTCCGGTCGGGACAGGGGCTCACCGGGCGCCGGGCCGCCGTCAGTAGACGCTGACGCCGTAGGCGCTCAGCGCCTCCGTGACCGGCTGGAAGTACGTGGTGCCGCCGGAGGTGCAGTTGCCGCTGCCGCCCGACGTCAGCCCGATGGCGCGGCCGGCCGAGTGGAGCGGGCCGCCGCTGTCGCCCGGCTCCGCGCAGACGTTGGTACGGATCAGGCCCGAGACGATGTCGCCTCCGCCGTAGTTGACCGTGGCGTTCAGGCCCGTCACCGTGCCGCTGTGGGTCCCGGTGGTGGAACCGAGGCGCGTGACGGACATGCCGACCGTGGCGTTGGCCGCGCCGGTGATGTCGACGCTGCCGACCGTGCCCGGGTGGGTCACGGCGGGGTTGTCGTACCGGACGAGGCCGTAGTCGTTGCCCGGGAAGCTGGAGCCCACCGTGGGGCCGATGCTGATGGTGTGCGCCGGGTCCGCGTACCAGGGCGGGTAGCCCTCCGTGCAGTGGCCCGCCGTCAGGAAGTAGTAGGTGGAGCCGCTGCGGACGTTGAATCCCACGGAGCAGCGCCAGCTGGGGGCGTAGACGGCGTCACCACCGGATATGAAGCGGGAGAGCGTGCCCGGGGTGCGTTCGATGCGCAGCGCGCCGGCGTTGGCCCCGGCCGCCCGCCGGATCGACCGGATCTCGGTCGCGGAGACCGTGCTGTCGGCCGTGACGACCAGTTCGCCGCCGGCCGGGTCGGTGTACCAGGCGGTGCCCGCCACGTCGGCGGTGAGGACGGCGTCGTTCGCGGCGGTGAGCTGCTGGGCGCCGAAGACGGTGGCCCGGTCCTGTGCGCTCGCTCCGGCGGCCGGTATCGCGAGTGCCACGGCGGCCGCCAGTCCGGCGGTGACGGCGAACAGCCGGGTCCTTCTCGCCTGTGAGCCTGGGGGGTTGGTGCGCTTGATCCTCACGTGTCGTTCCTCCGGGGGGAATCGGGGGCCCGGCGGTGGGGTGCCCGGCCCGTGAGGCGCAGCCGGGGCGCCCGTCCGGGTCCCGGACAGGCGTCTCCCCGGCAAACACTTTGGGGAGTATCGAGGCCGCCGACTCCCCCGCGCAAGAGCGCCCTCCGGACCGCCGCGACGGGTGGTGCCGGAGGGCCGGAAGTGCCGGATCAGCCGGTCACGAGCCGCCGTTCGCCGGCCGGGACCGCGATCGGGAGCCGGTTGCCGGGCGGGGGGAACGGGCACAGGAAGTGATCCGCGAAGGCGCAGGGCGGCAGCACCGCCCGGTTGAGGTCGACGCTCACCGTGCCGTCCGCGTCCGGGGCCGGCGGCCGCAGGAAGCGGAACCGGAAGCTGTCCGTCCCGCTGGTCGTGTCGGCGAAGACGACCCACAGGGAGCCGTCGGGCTCCACGGCGGCCTGGAAGGTGTGGTCCGTCCCGTCCACCGTGAAGGAGACCTCACCGCCGAGGGTGAAGTCCCGCTCGCGCCCGTCCGCGTTCGGCAGCAGGATCGTACGGCTCTCGTACGGCCGGAAGTGCCCGGTCAGCGCCCAGTCGCTGTCGTACGGAACCGCCTCGATGCCCAGGAACGACCGCCGGGCCGGGGATCCTGGGTCGAAGTCGCGTACCGCCCACAGGCCTTCGCGGCGCAGCACGACCAGCCGGCGCGCCCCGGCCGCAATCCTGGAGTCCTCGAACGCCCTGGTGTCGGCCGTCAGCCGGATCTCACCGGTCAGCGGTACGCCGTCGGCGGTGAGCCCGTCGCCGTCCCCGGCGGTGAGCACCACCTCGTCGCCGTCCGCGCGCCACACGCCCGGTACGGCGGGCAGGCGGCCCTCGGGGAAGTCGGTGAGCCAGTGGGTACCGGTGAGGGAGAGCGGTCCGTACGGCGCGGAGACGGCGAAGACGCGCTGTTCGTGCCAGTGCTTCCACTCCTGGGCGGGGTCGGTGTCGGTCGCTGTGCCGGGTGCGCCGGGCGTGTCGGTGGTCATGCTGATCAGCCTTTCCAGACGGGGTCGGGAAGCCCCAGATGGGACCGCAACGTGGTCCCCGCGTACTCCGTACGGAAGACACCGCGTTCCTGGAGCAGCGGTACGACCCGGTCGACGAAGTCGTCCAGGCCGCCCGGGGTGAGATGGGGGATGAGGATGAAACCGTCCGCCGCCTCCTGCTGGACGAAGCTGTCGAGCGCCTCGGCGACGGTCAGGGGGGTGCCGATGAAGGACTGCCTGGCGGTGGTCTCGATGACCGTCCCCCGGATGGACAGCCCCTTGGCCTCGGACAGGGCGCGCCAGCGCGCGGCGACCGCGAGCGGGTCGCCGTCCGTCACCCGGCCCTGGCCGATGACGGCGGCGGGGTCCGGGTCGGTGTCCGGGAGGGGTCCCTCGGGGTCGTACGCGGAGAGGTCGCGGCCCCAGACGCGTTCCGCGGCGAGGAGGGCGTTCTGCGGGGAGACCTGCCGGCGGCGGATCTCGGCGGCGCGCTCCTGGGCCTCGGCGTCGGTGTCGCCGAGGACGTAGGTCACGCCCGGCATGATCTTCAGGTCGCCGGCCCGTCTGCCGTACCGCGCCAGCCGGGCCTTGGTGTCGGCGTAGAAGGCCCGGCCCGCCTCCAGGGTGCTGTGGCGGCTGAAGACGACGTCTGCGGTGGAGGCCGCGAACTCCCTGCCCTCCTCGGAGTCACCGGCCTGGATGACGACGGGGTGGCCCTGCGGGGAGCGGGGGACGGTGAACTCGCCCTCGATCTCGAAGTGTTGACCGGTGTGGGCGAAGGAGCGCGGGACGCCGTACGGGGAGCCGGGTGTGGCCGGGGTCCAGGAGTCCCACAGTTCCCGGGCGGTGGCGACGAACTCGGCGGCCCGGGTGTAGCGGTCGGCGCGGTCGAGGTAGCCGCCGCGCCGGAAGTTCTCCCCGGTGAAGGCGTCGGAGGAGGTCACCACGTTCCAGGCGGCGCGGCCCTCGCTGAGCCGGTCGAGGGTGGCGAGCCTGCGGGCGAGTTCGAACGGCTCGTTGAAGGTGGCGTTCACGGTCGCGGCGAGGCCGAGCCGGTCGGTGACGGCGGCGAGGGCGTTGAGCACGGTGATCGATTCGGGCCGGCCGACGACGTCCAGGTCGTGGATCAGGCCTTTGTGCTCGCGCAGTCGCAGCCCCTCGGCGAGGAAGAAGAAGTCGAACAGGCCCCGCTCGGCGGTGCGGGCGAGCCGCTCGAAGGAGGAGAACTCGATCTGCGACTCGGCGCGGGGGTCGGCCCAGACGGTGGTGCTGTTGACGCCGGGGAAGTGGGCGGCGAGGTGGAGGGTCCTGCGGCCGGAAGGGGCGGCGGGGGTGTCGGCGGGGGTGTCGGCGGTCATGACGCTCCCCCGGCGTGGGTGTACCGGTTGGCGGGGCGGGTCAGGCCCAGGTGCTCGCGCAGCGTGCCGCCCGGGTAGAAGGTGCGGAACCGGCTGCGGTGCTGGAGCAGCGCGACCGTACCGTTGACCAGCCGTTCGAGGTCGCGGGCCGGCTCGGCGGGCGCGACGTGGAAGCCGTCGACGGCGCCGCCCCGGTGCCAGGCCGCGATCAGTTCGGCGAGGTCGACGGGGCCGCCCCGGTAGTACGGGCCGCCGGCGCCGCCGGTGGTACGGGGCGCGCTCTCCAGCCCCGGTTCCGCCGGGCGTTCGCCGTCGCCGAGGTTGACCGTGAGGGCCGCGAGCACCCGCAGGGCGTCGGGGCGCCGGCCGTGGGCGGCGGCGCGGGCGCGGAGCCGCTCGCGGATCCCCGCCGCCTCCTCGGGGCGGGTGGCCCGGATGAGGACGACGTCCGCGTGGCGCGCGGCGATGTCCTCGCTGTGCTCGCCGGCGGCGTCCACGACGGTGACGGGGTGGCCCTGCGGGGGCCTCGGCACGATCGCCGGGCCTCGGACGGTGAACGTGGTCCCCTCGAAGTCGACATGGTGGAGCTTGGCGCGGTCGACGAAGCGCCCTGTCGACGTGTCGCGGATCTCGGCGTCGTCCTCCCAGCTGTCCCACAGCCGCGCCGCCACCTCGGCGACCTCGCCCGCCTCCCGCCACAGGGCCTCGGCGGGGGCCGCGTGGCGGCGGCCGAAGAGCCGGGCCTGCGCGGGCGTGGTCGACACGTCGACCACCCAGCCGGCCCGGCCCCGGCTCACCCAGTCCAGGGTGGCTACGGCGGAGGAGACGTGGAACGGCTCGGTGTGGGTGGTGGTGACCGTCGCCACCAGCCCGATCCGCTCGGTGGCCGGGGCGACCCGGGACAGCACGGCGAGCGCGTCGAGTCCTGGCCGGGTGAACGAGTCCTGGAGGGTGACGAAGTCGAGGGCGCCCCGCTCGGCGAGCCGGGCGAGGTCGACGTAGTCGGCGGCGTCGTACCGCGGCGGACCGCCGATCTCGGCGGCGAGATGCAGGGGTCGGATGGCGGACAATGTCGGGCCTCTCAGGTTCGGTTCAGGAGTCGGACACAACACGGGGACGGTCGGTACGGGTCTCGTCCCCGGGGTCCTGATGGCCGGCGGGATCCCGGAGGAAGGTCAGTACGGCGCGGGCCACGTCGTCGTTCTGCCGGAAGGCGGGGCCGCCGGTGCGGGGCCGGGTGAAGGCGCCGCTGGACCGGGCGGTGGTGTACGGGCCGAGGGCGAAGCGGCGCGGATGCGGGCGCCCGTCGCTCTCGACGAGCCGCCCGTCGTCGGGGTCGACCTTGACGAGCCCGGCGGAGGTGGCGGCGGCCCCCTCCTCGTACAGCGCCCGCAGCAGCGGACTGCGCGTGCGCTCGGGCGCCGGGTCGGGGAGCCGGGCCTCCACCAGGGCGCGCGCTTCCACGTAGTGCCCCGGTACGGACGCGCCACCCGCCCGGAAGAGTCCCTTCCGCTCGTCGGCCTCGACCGTCGTGTCGGCGCCGAGGAAGCGGACGATCCCGGCCCGTGAGAGGGCGAGGAGCTGGCGCAGCCGGGGTCCCGGCGGCCCGGAGGCAACGTAGCTGAAGAAGCCGTGCCACTGGCCTCCCATGTCCCCGAGGTCGCCGAGCCGGGTCAACTGTCCGTAGACGGAGAACAGTCCGAGGAAGACGGCGAGGTCGGCGCTGTGGGACGGGTCGTGCCGGCGGGTCAGGTCGGCGGTGATGTAGTCGCGCAGGCCGTCCTGGAGCGCCTCGTGCGACGCGAAGCGCACGCCGGCCAGCGGACGGTCGAGGAGGCCGAGGTCGAGCCGGTCGGCGGGGTCGGGCACGGCGGCGGCGGTGAGCGCGTCCAGCTCCGGGCTGCCGGGTGCCGCGGCGGCGTACTTCTCCTCGAAGTCCGTCCAGGCCATGCGGGTGCGCTCGGGGTGGGCGGTGAAGAGCCGGTGGTAGTGGGCGAAGCCCAGCTCCTTGTCGACCAGGGGCCGGACGTCGCGCCGGAAGTCGAGCGGCCGGCGCCCGCGGAGCAGCTCGTCGATCTGCTCGGGCCCGAGGAAGCGCGGCAGTGGCGGTCTCTCGCCGCTCAGGCCGTACCCGATCTTGGAGTGGTACGGGACACCGCGCCGCGATCCCACGTACAGCACCGGCTCCCGCCCCGAGGGGTGGTAGACCAGCTCCTCGCCGACGCCCTCTCGCGGGCTGCCCGGGGCCACGGAGTAGCGCCCTCCCCGGCCCTCGGTGAGCAGCACCATGAGGTCCACGAAGGCGAGGCCGAAGCCGCGCACGATCACGGGCTCGCCGGCGGGCAGGGCCGACAGGTCGCTGTCGGCGGTGAAGTCGGGCGGCACGTGCGTCAGCCCGTGCCGCCGGGCGAACCCCGCCAGCTCCACGTGCTCGGGCTCCGGTTCCGCGTCGAGGTGGCCGAGGGTCAGGACCACCAGGTCGGCGAGCAGCGGTTCCGTACGGTCCTCCAGCCAGACCCGCTGTCTCCCGCCGCGCGGACCGCTGACGCGCAGGGCGCGCGTCGGGTGCCGGTGCAGGGTGACGCCCGGCGGCAGGGCGGCCACGGTCCGCTCGTACACCCAGCTCAGATAGGCGCTCTGCGCCCGTCTGCTGGGAAAGGCCTGGTCGCTCAGGGCGGTGATCTCGGCGCGCAGTCCCGGATCGGCGCGCGCGGTCTCCTCGGAGAGGTCGGCGGTCCCGTCCGCGACGTTCCGCGCCCACTCGTGGAGCGCGGGCCCCTCGGTGACGGGACCGCCGAGCCGCACCGAGTCGTCGGTGAACATGGTGACGTCGGCGGCCATCGAGTTCATCCAGAGGAGCGGCGACTGCTCGCGGCGCCATATCCGGCCACCACCCGGCGGGAACGGGTCGACCAGGTGGATGTCGAGGGGGCGGCCGTCGTACAGGGCGGGCGCGTTGGCGGCGAACCGTTCCAGGAATCCCGTGCCGCGCGGGCCCGCGCCGACCACGACGACGGACCGGGTGAGGCGCGCAAGGACGGGGGTGCGGGTGGGATCCGAGGACACAGGCATGCGAAGGCTCCGTGGATACAGAGATCGAACACGGGATGTGCCTTCACGGAAAACGCGGGCGGACCGAGCCCCTCAGCACGATCCGCTTGTGGCTCAGAGGCTAAGCGGTGTGTACCGTCCGCTGTCAAGCTTGTCCATACTCCGGGCGTCCCGGGTCACTCGGTTGACGGGGAAACGGATGCCTGTTCCACTTGGCACATGTATGCGCAGCAGTGGCTGGTCACCCGCTCCCACATCGACTTCGGTCGAGTGTGGTCCTCGTCCTGTTGAGCTGACGCCCTGCACGGCCTCCGTACCACCGGCGCTCACCCGCCGTCTCCCGCGTGCCTTCACAAGCGCCGCTCCACGCGTCACCCCCCTCGCTCCCCCCTTCCCGCCTCCGCCTCCGGCTCTCTCTCCGTCCCGTCTCCCCGCACGGCCGTCCCGCCACGGTCAGCAGCTGCAATCGCAGCATCCGCAGCAGTCACAGCAACCGCCGTCACAGTCGCAGCAGTTCCCGTCGCAGTCGCAGCTCTGGCAGCAGCCCTCGCGCTTCTTGCGTGACCACGGGCCCTCGTAGCTCTCCGCGCAGCACATCCGGCACGTGCAGCACAGGGCGGCGAAGGCCGCGCAGCCGGCCAGGAATCCGCGCGGTCCGGGCCGGGGCGGCTCGACGTGCGGCCCCTGCGGGGTCTGCGGCATGCCCGGCGTCCCCGGTGCCCGCGGGGGTGTTCCCGGCAGGTGCCCCGCCGGGGCGCCGCCGTGCCCGGCGTGCGCGCACGCCGTCGTACCGAACGCCCGGTCCACCGACACCCGCAGTTCGTGGGCGAGCAGCACGTGCGCGAGCCGGCCGTCGGTGAACTCCGCGTCCCGCAGTGCGAGACGGATGCCGTGCACGGCGTCGTCGGCGAGCCGCCGGGCCTCCGCCCGGGGCGTGCCGGTCGCGGTCAGCGGGTTCCAGGCTCCCGACGCGGCGTCAGTCTCCTGGTCCTCCACGGCGTCCAGCAGATGCGCGAGCCGTCCGAAGAGCCGTCCCGCCTCGGTCAGCGGCGCGCGGTTCCCGGGCCGGCCCGCCAGCACGGCGGTGTGCGCGAAGGCGGCGCCCGTCGCCGTCTCGGTCGGCTCGGTGACGGCCGTCAGCGCGGTGCCGGGACCGGCGAGGGCCTCGATCCCCGCCTGCCGGTCGACGGCGTCGACCAGGACGGACGTGTCGAATCCCAGCGCCGCGCCGGTACGGGCGCCCGCCCGGTCCCAGCCGGTGGCGACCCTGCGCGCCGCGGCGGCGAGCGGCCGGCGCTTCAACAGCCCGTCCCCGTCGGCCACGTGGTCCCGTACCTTCGCCGAGGCCAGGACGAGCGAGACGGCGGCGGCCAGGCGCGCGCCCTCTCCCCGGGCGACCGGTGCGGTCCGCATGCCGCGCAGCGGACAGGGGCCCGCGGTGCGCCGGTGGCCGGGGGCGGGCGCTGACTGAGCCTCCGTCAGGACCGAGACGATCAGGCCGTCGTAGTTGGTGACGACCCGGGACAGCTGCCCGTGGCCGGAGCGAAGTGCCAGGCACAGTCCGCAGAGATGGGCCGTCCACTCGGCCTTGAGGCCGTCGGTGAGGCGGTGCCCGCATGGTCTGACGATCCCGAACACGACGGTCCCCCCGGAGTCGTTCGTCTGTGCGGAGGGCATCGTATCGACTACACCGTTCACCCGTACGACCCCCGCGTCACCCATCTGGCCGGAACGTCATATTTTGTACGACCTCAGGGCCCGTACGCAGGAGGAACCTTGACGAACCGCCACATCTTCTGCACCAGTACCGTCACGAATGCCCTGTGCGGCGGCTATCCCCTTGGCGCGGAATCCGCATCATGGTCGACCATAGGGAGTGCGGAACCACTAGTGACCGCGGTGAGAGGAGGCGTCCATGGGATCGGTGCGCAAGGCGAGTGCTTGGCTGGGCCTCGTCGAGGACAACGACGAGCGTTACTACGACGACGAGTACGCCGAGGGTGCGGAGAGCGACGACACCTGGAAGACCGACCCCCGGGCGCGGGTCGCTTCCGAGGCCGTCCATGAGGACCGCAGGATCGCCACGGTCTCCCCGGACGGCTTCCGGGACGCCCGGCACATCGGCGAGCTCTTCCGGGCCGGCACCCCGGTCATCATGAACCTCACCGCCATGGAGCCCTCCGACGCCAAGCGGGTCGTGGACTTCGCCGCGGGACTGGCCTTCGGGCTGCGCGGCTCGATCGAGCGCGTGGCCACCCGGGTCTTCCTGCTGACCCCCGCCGACACCGAGATCGTCAGCGGTGACCCCACGGGCCGCGCGCAGGACGGCTTCTTCAACCAGAGCTGAGCGGGGCGCGCACCGGTCCGTCCGGTTTCATCCGGGAATCTCCCGGATCACCGGAAGGCGTCGAGACCGGTGAGCGCCTTGCCCAGGACCAACTGGTGCATCTCGACCGTGCCCTCGTAGGTGAGGACCGACTCCAGGTTCGTCGCGTGCCGCATGACCGGGTAGGCGAGCGAGATCCCGTTGGCGCCGAGGATCGTGCGCGCGGTGCGGCAGATCTCGAGGGCCTCCCGTACGTTGTTCAGCTTCCCGAAGCTGACCTGTTCCGGGCGGAGCCGGCCGGCGTCCATCCGCCGCCCCAGATGGTGGGCGAGCAGGATGCCCTTGTGGAGTTCGAGGGCCATGTCGGCGAGCTTGGCCTGGGTGAGCTGGAACCCGCCGATCGGCCGGCCGAACTGCTCCCGCGTCCTCGCGTACTCCAGCGCCGACTCGAAGCTGGCGCGCGCGGCCCCCATGGCGCCCCAGACGATTCCGTACCGCGCGTGGTTCAGACAGCTGAGCGGTCCGCGCAGTCCCGAGACCTCCGGGAGGACGGCGTCGGCCGGCAGCCTCACCCCGTCGAGGACCAGTTCGCTGGTGACCGAGGCTCGCAGCGACCACTTATGGGTGATTTCCGGGGCGGAGAAACCGGGGGTGCCGGCCGGCACGAGAAAGCCCCGTACCCCGTCCGGCTGATCGCTGGTCTGGGCCCAGACGACCGCGACGTCGGCCACCGAGCCGTTGGTGATCCACATCTTGCGGCCGTCGAGGACCCAGTCGGTGCCGTCCCGGCGCGCGCGGGTGCGCATCCCGGCCGGGTCGGAGCCGTGGTCGGGCTCGGTGAGGCCGAAGCAGCCGATCAGCTCGCCGGCCGCCATGCCGGGGAGCCAGCGCCGCTTCTGCTCCTCGGAGCCGTGGCGGTGGATCGCGTACATCGCGAGGGAGCCCTGGACGGAGACGAGGGAGCGGATGCCGGAGTCGGCGGCCTCCAGCTCCAGGCAGGCGAGCCCGTACTGGACGGCGGTGGCGCCCGCGCAGCCGTATCCGGTCAGGGACATGCCGAGCGCGCCCAGCCCGCCGAGTTCCCTGGCCAGTTCGCGCAGGACGGGCAGTTCGCCGTTCTCGTACCACTCGGCGATGTGCGGCAGGACCCGGTCGGCCGCCCAGGCGCGGACGGTGTCCCGGATCGCCAGGTCCTCCGGTTCGAGGAGGTCGTCGAGGCCGAGCGGATCACCGGGGTCGAAGGAAGGGACGGGCATGAGGGGCTGCCTCCGGCGGCTCGCGCGGCTCAAACTAGCAGTGTTAGTTACGGCTCGGCGCAGACGTTACGGCCCCGGTGCGGCGACCGCAACGCCCGCGGGACGCGCCGGCGGCGGGGGCCGGTGTCAGCCGGACGGGCCGCGGGGCACCAGGGCGGGCCGCTGACGTGACGAGGCCGGCTGTTTGTCCGGTGGCCTCGCCCGGTCGGCCGACGCGCGGGGGGCCGCTTTGCGGAGGTCCGGTACGTGACGCTCCTGCGCCCGCTGTTCCGGTATCACGCCCACCGGCTCCGGCGCCCCCGCGGCGGCGGTCTCCGCCGGGCCCGGCGCCGGGCATTCCATGATCCGGGGCAGCCGCAGCGCGGCCAGCGCGCCGAGCAGCAGCAGGCCCGCGCTGACCAGCAGCGTGACATGGAGGCCGTGTACGTAGGCGTGGCGGGCGGCGCTCCGCAGGGAGTCCCCGGCCGGTCCGCCCAGCCGGTTGGCGACCTGGTAGGCCTCGCCGAGGGACTGGGAGGCGGCCGTGGAGTCGGACGTGCGGACGCCCTTCACGGACGACAGGGCGGGCGCGTAGGACGCGTTCATCACGCTGCCGAGCAGGGCGATCCCCATGCCCGCGCCGAGCTGGTACGACGTCTCGCCGATGGCGGCGGCCCCGCCCGCCTGTTCGGCGGGGGCCTCGCTGAGCATCGACTCGTACGCGCCGAACAGCGTGGACTGCACCCCGAAGCCGAGCAGGACGAACGCGGCGGTCAGCAGTCCCGGCCGGTCGTGCTGGCCCATCATCACGAGCAGCAGCACGGCGGCGGCGGTGAGGACGAAGCCCCACGACACCATCCGGCGCGGCCCGACCCGGCGCAGGGTGAGCGATCCCGTGGCGCCCGCGGCCATCGCGGCGAAGGTGAGCGGCAGCAGCCGCAGCCCGGTCTCCAGCGGGCTGAGCCCCAGCACCAGCTGGAGGTACTGGACGGCGATCAGCTCCAGGCCGACCAGCGCCAGCATCGCGAGGACGATGCAGCCGATGGAGACGGAGAACGTGGGCCTGGCGAACATCCGCATGTCGATCAGCGGGTTGGCCCGGCGGCGCTGCCTCCGTACGAAGAGGACCAGCAGGGCGGCGCCGACGCAGAGCGGGACGAGGGTCGTGGGGCCGAGCGGGCCCTCCCCGGCGCCGAGGCGCTTCACGCCGAAGACCAGGCCGAGCACGCCCGCCGCCGCCATGAGCGCGCCGAGCACGTCCCAGGGGCCGTCGGAGCTGCCCCTGGACTCGGGGAGCACCACGCGGCCGAGCGGCAGGATGACCGCCAGCAGCGGCAGGTTGATCAGGAAGACCGAGCCCCACCAGAAGTGCTCGACCAGGAAGCCGCCGAGGACGGGGCCCACTGCGGCGCCCACGGCGGCGACCGCCGTCCACACCCCGATGGCCACCGCCCGCTCCCGCCGGTCGGGGAAGACCGCGCGGAGGATGGAGAGGGTCGCCGGCATGATCATCGCGCCGCCGACGCCGAGCAGGGCGCGCGCCCCGATCAGCACCATGGGCGAGCCCGCGAAGGCGGCGACGGCGGAGGCGGCCGCGAAGAGCCCGTACCCGAGCAGCAGCACGCGCCGGCGCCCGATGCGGTCGCCGAGGGTGCCGAAGAGGATCAGCAGCGCGGCGCAGACCAGCGGGTAGGCGTCCACGATCCAGAGCAGCTGGACGCCGCTGGGGTTCAGGTCCTCGGTGACGGAGGGGACGGCCACGTGCAGCACGGTCGCGTCCAGCGCGACCAGCAGCAGGCTGACGCAGAGGACGACCAGGACGACCCAGCGGTTGGCGCCGCCGACGGCGGCGCGCGACCGTGCCGCGGCCGTGGTGGTCCCGGTCATCTGAGTACCTCCCGATGCGTCCCCCGCACTCGGAGGGCCGACCGGGACCCCAGACCTTCCGGGCGACCCCGCAGCGACCCCGCATCGACGCGCGGGTGATCCGCCACAGTACGCGAGGGAACGCGCATGTCACGTGGTGCAGGTCTCACGGTTCGGACCATCCGGTGTGGTGTGCGCCACACCGGCCGCCTCCGTCGCGGCCGGGGCTTCCGCAAGCGGCGGGGAAATTCCACACGGCGTCCCGGTGAACTCATTCTGTTCCGCACAAAGACAGTTCCGCGAACGCCATGCCGATTAATAGGGTTCGGGGTCCTGTGGATTTCGGGAACCGGGCCGGATAAACCGTGACCTGAGACATACTCCACATCACATCGTCATCACAAAGAGACCTGATCGCCCTGTTCGGTCACTCACTCGCTGTAACGTCGATTACGTGCGCACCAACATCTTTGCCCGCCTGGATCGGGAGCCGGAGCCGCCGAAGATAGAGATCCCGCGGATGAGTCGCACCCGCAAGGCTCTCCTCGGCGGAACGTTGGCGTTCTATCTCGCCATCGTCGTCGCCGTGCTCGCCGATTCCTGGCTGGTGACCCTCGACTGGAAGGTCATGCTGTTCCGGCCGTACCAGCAGTGGCCGGGACTCCACGCCTTCCTCGACTACTTCGTGGTGCTCGGGCAGCGCGGCCCCACGGCCGTGATGATCGCGGCCTGGCTCGGGTGGCGCTCCTGGCGCCAGCACACGGTGCGGCCCCTGCTGGCCCTGGGCACCGCCCTGCTGCTGCTCAACATCACCGTCGGGGCGGTCAAGATCGGCCTCGGGCGGCTCGGCCCCCACTACGCGACCCAGATCGGCTCCGCGGAGCTCTTCGCGGGCGGCGATATATTTCCTTCGGGACACACCGCCAACGCCGTCGTGACCTGGGGAATCCTGGCCTATCTGGCCAGTACGCCCCGGGCCAGGCGGTATCTGTCGATCACGTCGTCCATGGTGGCCCTGGGGGTCGGCGCGACCACCGTCTACCTGGGTACGCACTGGCTGAGCGACGTGCTGCTGGGCTGGGCGGCAGGGCTGCTGATCCTGCTCGCCCTGCCGTGGTGCGAGCCGATGATCGGCCGCATGGAGCGCGCGATCCTCGCCGTACGGGACTCCGTCCTGGACCGGCTGCGCGCCCGCAGGAGGCTCGCGGCGTCGGCCCCGGTCGCCGCGGGCGGGCCCCGGCCGGCCCCGGTGCGGGCCGGTCACCCCGAGGACGACGACGCGCCGCGCGAACCGATCGGTGCCGGTCACCCCGGGCGGACGGGAGCGGGGCGGCCCCCGTCGCAGCTCACGCAGCCGCGTCCGCACGCGGTCCGCTCGGAACGTACGCCCATCACCCCGGCCGGCAGCCGCCGTCCGCCGCGCTCGCGGCCGGTGACGGGCGGCTGAGCGGCCGCCCAGGACGCCCCCGGAGGGGCTTTCAGGACATGGAAGGCCCCCGGCCCATGGCCGGGGGCCTTTTCCGTGCTCGCGGGGCGGGAGCGGGGACGGCGGGGGGCGGCGGGGGAAACGCCGGCGGGGACGGCGTTTCAGCCGCGCCAGCAGCGCACCACCCGGTTGTGCTCGACCTCGAAATTGAGGCGCCCCACCACGTACTCCATCGTGATGATCGCGCCCGGCGGCAGGGCCCGGACCGTTGTCCAGCCCCGCCGCCGGGCCCGGTTCCCGGCGTCGTCGGCGTCGAGGCCCACGTACGGACCGAGGTCGTCGGAGGGCGGGTCCTGGGGGGTCGGTGTGGGTGCCATGCCACTCACGGTAGGCGCCCCCGGGCGAGGAAGGAAGCCGGGCAATCGCCGGACACGGGCCCTTCCCGCCGGTCCGCCGTCACACTTGTGTCACAGGATCACGCCTCCTGGCGCAACGCCCCGACTTCACTCGTTCGGCCCTCCGATTCGACACTCCGGAGTAATTCCACGCCCCCTAAGATCACATAAATTCACCCTTATCAAATTCGCGCCGCCGCCGTCCCCGCAAGGGCGGCGGAGAATTGTCGGACCATGCGGAATTCACGATTCCCTTGCACGATCCCCCGACGGTGGACACGGCCGACCCGTTCGTTTTCGGTCACTTCGGTCTCAAGTAAGTGCCGCGTCAGTGCCGGGCAGGGCCCGCGACAGCCGGTCCCGCAGGGCCCTGATGTGGTCGACCAGCTCCGGCGGCTCCACCACCTCGAAGTCCAGGCCCACCGACAGCACGTGGAAGGCCATCACCTCCATGCTCCCGGCGCCGGTGCGCAGCAGGCAGCTGTGCGCGTCGACGGCCTCCAGGACGCCCGTGGAGGGCGACACGGACCGCGCCGCCTCCTCGGCGGAGACGGGGAGCCTGATCACCGCCTCGGCCGCGTAGACCCGGGTCGAGACGCCGCGCGAGACATAGGCGGCCAGGTCCTCGGCGGGCGCCTCGCGCGGGGGAAAGCGGGGCCCGTGCGGCGGCTTGGGGGTGATCCGGTCCACCCGGAACGTGCGCCAGTCCGCCCGGTCGGTGTCCCACGCCACCAGGTACCAGCGGTGCTCGGTGCACACCAGCCGGTGCGGTTCCACCGTGCGGCGGGTGTCGGCGCCGTTGTGGTCCCGGTACGCGATGCGCAGCCGCTCGCTGTCCCGGCAGGCGTTGGCCAGCTCGGTGAGCACGGCCGGGTCGACCGGCGTGCCCCGGCTGCCGCGCAGCAGGGGGACAGTGAAGGCGTTGAGGGCGCTCACCCGGCGGCGCAGCCGGTCCGGCAGCACCTGTTCCAGCTTGGCCAGGGCGCGTACGGACGTCTCGCCGATGCCCTCGATGCCCTGCCCGGCGGCGGTGCGCAGGCCGACGGCGACCGCGACGGCCTCCTCGTCGTCCAGGAGCAGCGGCGGCAGCTCGGCGCCCGCGCCCAGCTGGTAGCCACCGCCCGTGCCCGGGCTCGCGTTCACCGGATAGCCCAGCTCACGCAGCCGCTCGACGTCGCGCCGCACCGTGCGTGGCGTGATGCCGAGCCGGTCCGCGAGATCGGCGCCGGACCAGGCGCGGTGGGCCTGGAGCAGGGAGAGCAGGCGCAGGAGCCGCGCCGAGGTGTCCAGCATGGGGCCAGTCTCCCAGGAGTCGCGGACCGTTCCTGTCCGCAAGCCTCTGTCCGAGGACGCGATCGACCGGGACACCCTGCTGACCAACGTGACGCTGTACTGGCTGACCGGCACGGCCGGCTCCTCGGCGCGGATGTACTGGGAGAACGCGCACGGCGGCCTGTGGGGCCCGCCGAAGAACTCCCTGGTGCCCACGGGCGTCGCGAACTTCGGCGAGGACATCGCGATCCGCGCGTACGCGGAGCCGGGCCACCCCCTCACCCACTGGTCGGAGTTCGAACGGGGCGGCCACTTCGCCGCGCTGGAGGTCCCCGACCTGCTGGTGGCGGACGTCCGGGCCTTCTTCTCGACCCTGCGGCGCGGCTGGGGCGCCCCTAGGGCATGTCCGGCGCGGGCTCCAGTCGTACGCAGAGTCCGTTGTCGGCCGCGTAGCAGGGCGCGGCCGACCAGGTCTCCGGGCCCGGGCCGACGAAGCGTGGGTAGACGAGGATGTTCCGCTTGTCCCAGATGTCGTCCAGGATGCGGGAGATCCGGATGCCGGCCGCGTCCGGCGCGGGCCGCAGCCACAGGTCCCACCGCTGCCGTCGCCCGACCGGCACGTCGGTCAGGAGGGCGTACGGCAGGGTGAAGGCGAAGGACGTGCCCCGGCCGGTGACCGGGACCCGGTGGACCCGGCCGCCGCCGCGCAGTCGCGCCTCCGCCACCGCGCCGGGCCGCGCCTCGGCGCCGTACAGCACTCCCCCGACCGTCATCGCGCCCCGCTCGCAGCGGATCGCGCCGGCCTCGGCGTGCGGGGTGCGGACCCAGCTGCGGACGGCGAGGCGCCCGTCGCCCGTCGGGTACGGGATCCGGGCGGCGACCCGGTCGGACCCGGGGATCCGGTCCACGAGCGCCCGTACGTCCCTGACCCCGGGGCGTACGGCGTGTTCGCCGTCGGCTCCCGTCCTGACGTCCCAGTACCCCTCGGCCAGATGCACCGTGCTGGGCAGCACGGCCCGCAGCGCCGGTCTCGCGCCCGCCCCCGGCGCGTCCCCGCCGCCTCCGGTCAGCGGCAGCCGTACCTCATGGTCGGTGCCGTCCTCGGGGGCGCCGTCGCGCCGGCGCAGGACGAGCACCGGGGCGGGCCCGGCGGCTCCCGCGAGGTCGAAGGTGATGCCTCCCGCGGAGTCGGCGATGCAGTCGGCGACCCGTTCCGCCGCCCCTCTCCGTCCGTTCTGCCCGCTCATGGGGTCCTGCCCTTCCGGATCACGTCGACGGCGAGGTTGCGCGCGGAGTGCGTGCCGGCCAGTACGGCGCCCCGGCCCCGGTGCAGTGAGTCGTGCAGCCTGCCGCGCGAACCCTTGGCCAGCTCGGTGAAGAGCGCCTCGTGGCGGGTGGCGATCAGCGCGGGGTCGAACCGGGCGGAGGCGGCGAGCGCCGCCCGGCCGGCGCGTCCGCGCAGCGCGTCGTCCTGGATCAGGGCGAGCAGCGCGCCGGAGATCGCGTCCAGGTCCCCGTTGCGCACCAGCCGCCCGTCCACGCCGTCCTCGATGATCTCGGCGGGCCCGTGCGGGCAGTCGGTCGCGACGACCGGGACGCCGCAGCGCATCGCCTCGACGATGGTCATGCCGAAGGACTCGCGGCTGGAGGTGACGGCGGCGACGGATCCCTTGACCCACTCCGCCTCCAGCGGGTTGGCGGAGCCCATCAGCAGGACGTGGTCGTGCAGGCCGTGCTCCTCGACCAGCGCGCGCAGCGTGTCCTTCTCGTTGCCGGACGCGTCGCCGCCGCCGTAGATCCGCAGGCGCCAGTCGGGGCGGACCTCCACCACCCGGGCGAAGGCCCGTACCAGCAGGTCGTACCGCTTGACCTTGGTGAGCCGGCCGGCCGCGACGACCCATTTGCCGGTGCAGTCGGCGGGGGCGACGGTGGGCGCGGGCACGCTGTTGGGGATCGCCATGATCCGTACGCCGGGCAGCCGCAGCCCGGTCCGGTAGGCGCGGGAGTCGGCCTCGGTGACGGTGGTGACGGCGTCGAGCAGCCGGTAGCGGTGGCGGATCTCGCGGCGCAGGCGGCCCGCGTGGGTGTCGAGGCTCAGGTGTTCCTGGCCGATCCGGACCGGACCCCGGCGCGCCTGCCGGGCGAGGTGGACGTTGAGCCCGGGGCGGGTGCCGATGACGACGTCCGCCTCCAGAGACCGCAGGTGGGCGCCGATCCGGTGGTCCGTGAGGGCGCTGTACTGGCGGTACCTGCTGTCGCCCGCCGGGAAGATCCTGGCGCGCCCGTGCTCCCCGGCCTCACCGTCGTACCCGGGGCTGCCGGGCCGCAGGTCGACCAGGTGCCGCAGCTCGACCCCGGCGGGGGCGCCCAGGGCCGGCTCGTCCCGGTGCCGGAAGACCGAGACGATCTCGACCTCGTGCCGCTCGGCCAGCGTGGCGGCGAGCGTGAACGTCGTCCGGATCGTCCCGCCGACGGCATAGGCGTTGTGGAGCAGGAAGGAAAGGCGCATACGTGGGTGGGTCCCCCTGGTCGTCCCGGTCGTACCGGCTCGGTCCGTTAGACGCTCGAATGGAGCGTTCGGTGCCGAAAAGACCCGGCGTTTTCCGGCCACCTCTTCCGATCAGCGACTTCCCGATTTGTCGACCACGACAACCCGGTCACCGCACGCGCCGAATCGATCCGTCGACGTGGCGACCGTCCCACCGGGGACACCGGGCCAACTTGCCCGTCCTCGCCAGGCGTTGGACGCGGTGACTGATTCCGGCCGGTCGGTCACCCGCTGTGCCGATGGTTCGATTTCCGTTCCCCGATCCGCGTGACCCGGGCCACGCTCACCCGTTGTCTTCTTTACGAGCCGGGAACAGCCCGGCCCACGCACCGAGTTCGAGGAGCCACCCGTGCCGCGCATGCTCGATGTCAGCGAGGACGTACGCGCCGAGATCGGCGACGAAGAAGCCGACCGGCTGCTGGCCGGCGACAACTCCCCGGGCAGTTACGACTGCACGTCCTGCCGCACTCCCGGCGACTCCGAACAGGAGCGGACCAGCACTGTGCTGTTCGTCGGCGAGGAGACCGCCGTCCTCGCCTTCGCCCACGCCACCTGCATCCCCTCCCAGGTCGTCCAGGTCGCCGAGGACCAGCTCCAGGGCGCCGTCCGGTCCATCACCGGCGGCGAATCGGCGCAGCCCGGCGCGGCCGGCGGCGACCAGGCCGTTCTGGGTGTGACCAGCGGCCTGGTGCTGATCGAGGGCGATCTCCACCCGGCGCTGGTGGTCGAACCGACCGCCCCGATCGCCCGGCCCGGCGCGGCCGGCAGCACCGACGAGTTCCTGCCGCTCCTCGCCGAGCAGGGCTTCCGGCACGTCTCCGACCTGGAGACACTGCCCACCCTCCTGCCCGGCTGGTCCGTCCTGCTCGCCATGGGCCAGCTGCACGCCGTGCTCCAGCCGGGCACCGGCGGCAGCGGTTCCGTCGCCTGGTGGCAGGCGCACCAGCCCCTCCAGGTCACCGAGGGCTGGCGGGCGGCGGCCAACCGGTCCAGTACCGTCCTCGTCTTCGCCGCGCCGGTCGGCTCCATCGGCCAGCAGCCCCGCGAGGACCTGCTGCGCGAGGCCCTGGAGAAGGCGGCGGCCAACGGCCGGCTGGTCGCGGCCGCGATGCCGCTGGCGGGCACGTGACCACGGCCGCGCGCCCGGCCGTCCGGCTCACAGAACCCCCGCGAGCGGCGAATTCGCCGGGCACCCCGCATCCGACCGACACCGGGGTCGTTGGCACATATGTGCACGCATACGACCCCCCACGCCCGCAGTACCAGAGCCAGATCCCTTCGATGCGCCCCGCGCAGGACGTCGCGGACGGCTACTCCATGACGCCCATCTACGACGCGCTGTACTCCGAGTTCCGCCGGTCCTTCCGGGCCCTGCCCGGGGACCGGAGCAACGAGGAGAACCTGGGCTTCACCGCCTTCGGCACCGGACTGCACGCGTCGTCGCACAGCGGGTACGGCGGCGGCCACGGCCACACGCCGTACGTGGGGTCGTGGCAGCGCGACCCGCGCCAGCCGGGCGGGCGGCACACCCCGGCGGCCCTGCCACCGGGTCCGCGCCGGGGACACTGAGGCCGGGGACACTCAAAGACCGGGGACGCTCAAAGAAAAGGCCGGAAGCTGTGGGGTGGGGGGGGGGGCCCCCCCCCCCCCCCCCCCCCCCCCCCCCCCCCCCCCCCGCCCGGGGCGGGGGGCGTGGTTGGGGCGGCCGGGGAGGGGCCCCCCCCCGGCCAGTGGG
>NZ_JBIUXU010000018.1:2626-41124 GCF_044744165.1 Streptomyces sp. NPDC087420 | reverse complement strand
GCCCCCCCCGGGGGCCGGGGCGGGCCCCCGGGGGCGGGGCCCCCCCCAACCCCGGCCCCCCAAACCCAACCGGCGGGGGGGGGGGGGGGCGCGCGCCCCCCCCCCCCCCCCCCCACCCCACAGCTTCCGGCTTTCCCGTGCCCTGGGCCGGGCTACTTCTTGCGGCCGCGCTTCTCGCGCACCCGTACGGAGATGTGGATCGGCGTGCCCGCGAAGCCGAACTCCTCGCGCAGGCGGCGCTCCACGAAGCGGCGGTAGCCCGCCTCGATGAAGCCGGAGGCGAAGAGCACGAAGCGCGGCGGCTTCGCGCCGGCCTGCGTCCCGAACAGGATCCGGGGCTGCTTGCCGCCACGGACCGGGTGCGGGTGCCCGGCGACCAGCTCACCGAGGAACGCGTTCAGGCGTCCCGTCGGGATCCGGGTCTCCCAGCCGGCCAGCGCCGTCTCGATGGCGGGGACCAGCTTCTCCATGTGCCGGCCGGTGAGGGCCGAGACGTTCACCCGGGGCGCCCACGCGACCTGCGCCAGCTCGGTCTCGATCTCCCGTTCGAGGTAGTAGCGGCGGTCCTCGTCCAGGGTGTCCCACTTGTTGTACGCGATGACGATGGCGCGGCCCGCCTCGACGGCCATCGTGACGATGCGCTGGTCCTGGACGCTGATCGACTCGGTCGTGTCGATCAGGATGACCGCGACCTCGGCCTTCTCGACGGCGGCGGCGGTACGCAGGGACGCGTAGTAGTCGGCGCCCGCCTGGAGGTGGACGCGGCGGCGGATGCCGGCGGTGTCGATGAACTTCCAGACCGTGCCGCCCAGCTCGATCAGCTCGTCCACCGGGTCACGGGTGGTGCCCGCGACCTCGTTGACGACGACCCGGTCCTCCTTGGCGACCCGGTTCAGCAAGGACGACTTGCCGACATTCGGGCGGCCGATGAGGGCGATGCGGCGGGGGCCGCCGAGGGCGAGCCCGAAGGTCTGGGCCGGGGCGTCCGGCAGCGCTTCGAGGACCGCGTCGAGCATGTCGCCCGTACCGCGGCCGTGCAGGGAGGAGACGGGGTGGGGTTCGCCGAGCCCGAGGGACCACAGCGCGGTCGCGTCGGCCTCGCCGCTCAGCCCGTCGACCTTGTTGGCGCAGAGCACGACGGGCTTGCCCGCCTTGCGCAGCAGCCGTACGACGGCCTCGTCGGTGTCGGTGGCGCCGACCGTGGAGTCCACCACGAAGACCACCGCGTCGGCGGCCTCGATGGCGTACTCGGCCTGGGCCGCGACGGAGGCGTCGATGCCGAGGACGTCCTGCTCCCAGCCGCCGGTGTCGACGATCTTGAAACGGCGGCCCGCCCACTCGGCCTCGTAGGTCACCCGGTCGCGGGTGACCCCCGGCTTGTCCTCGACCACCGCCTCACGGCGGCCGATGATGCGGTTCACGAGGGTCGACTTGCCGACATTCGGGCGTCCGACGACGGCGAGGATCGGCAGGGGGCCGTGACCGGCCTCACCGATCGCACCCTCCACCTCCTCGGGGTCGAAGCCCTCGTGTGCGGCGATCTCCATGAACTCCGCGTACTCGGCGTCGCCAAGCTCTCCGTTCGCTTCCCCGGAGTCGATCTGGTCGTTCATGAAGTCCGTACCTCGTTCATCCATCGTGATCGGTGCGCCGCAGCATGCGGCGCACTACTGAAATGACTCGCGCGCTCTTACGCTCCTACAGCGGTCCGGACGCCTGGCGTCCGGTCAGCCGCCTGGCGTCCGCCAGGTGGGCGGTCAGCCGCTCCTGGATCCGTACGGTGGCCTCGTCCAGCGCCTTGCGGGTCCGCCTGCCGCTGCCGTCACCCGCCGCGAAGGCGTCGCCGAAGACGACGTCGACCCGGCTGCGGAGCGGGGGCAGTGCCCGTATCAACCGTCCCCGGCTCTCCGTGCTTCCCAGGACCGCCACCGGCACGATCGGTGCTCCCGACCGTACGGCGAAATAGGCGAGCCCGGCGCGCAGAGACGCAAAATCGCCCTCACCTCTGGTGCCCTCGGGAAATATCCCGAGCACCCCGCCGTTGGCGAGCACGTCCAGCGCGTCGGTGATCGCGGCCCGGTCGGCGACCGTGCGGTCCACCTTCACCTGCCCGATGCCCCGCAGGAACGGGTCCAGCGGGCCGACGAACGCTTCCTTCTTGATCAGGAAGTGCACCGCGCGGGGCGCGGTGCCCATCAGCATCGGACCGTCGACGTTGTGCGAGTGGTTGACGGCGAGGATCGCCGGGCCCCGCGCGGGGACCCGCCAGGCGCCCAGGACCCGCGGCTTCCACAGGCCGTACATCAGGACCGTGCCGATGCCCCTGCCCACGGCGGCGCCCGCCTCGGACGGGGCCCTGCCCGACCGGTTCGCGGGACGTGCGCCCGGTGCGGGCGGGGCGCTCACCTGACGGCCCGCTTCTCCTCGACCAGGGTCACGACGCACTCGACGACCTGCTGGAGGCTCAGCTCCGTGGTGTCCACCTCGACCGCGTCGGCCGCCTTCGCGAGCGGGGACGTCTTCCGGCTGGAGTCGGCCGTGTCCCGCCTGATCAGCGCTTCCCTGGTGACGGAGACGTCGACCGCCTCCCTGCCCTTCAGCTCACCGCTGCGGCGGGCCGCGCGGGCCTCCGGGGAGGCGGTGAGGAAGATCTTGACGTCGGCGTCCGGCAGCACGGTCGTACCGATGTCACGGCCCTCGACCACGATGCCCTTCGTGGCCGCGGCGGCGATGGCGCGCTGGAGCGCGGTGACGACGGACCGTACCTCAGGGACCGCGCTGACCGCGCTCACCTTGGCGGTGACGTCCTGCGTACGGATCGGGCCCGAGGCGTCCTCGCCGTCGACGGTGATCGTCGGGGCGGCCGGGTCCGTACCGGACACGATCACGGGCTTGCCCGCGGCGTCCGCGACGGCGACGGCGTCGGAGACGTCGATGCCGTTGTTGATCATCCACCAGGTCATGGCCCGGTACTGGGCCCCGGTGTCCAGGTAGCTGAGCCCGAGGTGGGAGGCCACGGACTTGGACGTGCTCGACTTGCCCGTGCCGGAGGGCCCGTCGATGGCGACGATCACAGCGGCCGGGGCGGTCCGGGCGACGGATGCTGCGGTTTCCACGGAGGCGGACACCTTCCTGGTTCACGGGTGGGAGCGGCGTGCGGGCACGCGGGACGTCGATACGCCCTCGTACAAGGTTACCGAGTACTCGGCACCACAAATGCACTCGTTCGGCGGCGGCCCCCGCGGGACGGCGTCCACCGCCCGGCCCCGGGCCGTACTCCACCCGGCCCACGGCCCGTCCTGCCGGCGGATCGACCAGGCCGTACTACTGCCGGATCGACCAGCCGCGTTCCCGCAGGGCCTCGGTGAGCAGCGGGGCCGCCGAGGGCTCCACCATCAGCTGCACCCGGCCCGCCTGCTGGCCGGTCGCGTGCTCGATCCTGACGTCCTCCACGTTGACCCCGGCCCGGCCGGCGTCCGCGAAGATACGGGCCAGCTCGCCCGGCTTGTCGCTGATCAGCACCGCCACGACCTCGTAGGCGGCGGGGGCGGTGCCGTGCTTGCCCGGCACCCTGACCCGGCCCGCGTTGCCCCGGCGCAGGACGTCCTCGACCCCGGCCGCGCCCTCGCGGCGCTTGTCCTCGTCGGCGGACTGGAGCGACCGCAGCGCCCCGACGGTCTCGTCGAGGTCGGCGGCGATCCCGGCCAGCACGTCCGCGACGGGGCCGGGGTTGGCGCTGAGGATGTCGACCCACATCGCGGGGTCGGAGGCGGCGATACGGGTCACGTCGCGGATTCCCTGGCCGCAGAGGCGTACGGCCGTCTCGTCGGCGTCCGCGAGCCGGGCGGCCACCATGGACGAGATCAGCTGGGGGGTGTGCGAGACGAGGGCGACCGCCCGGTCGTGGGCGTCGGCGTCCATGACCACCGGGACGGCGCGGCAGAGCGCGACCAGCTCCAGGGCGAGGTTGAGCACCTCGGTGTCGGTGTCCCGGGTCGGGGTCAGCACCCAGGGGCGGCCCTCGAACAGGTCGGCGGTCGCGGCCAGCGGGCCCGAGCGCTCCTTGCCGGCCATGGGATGCGTGCCGAGGTACGCGCTGAGGTCAAGACCGAGCGCCTCCAGCTCGCGCCGGGGGCCGCCCTTGACGCTGGCCACGTCGAGGTAGCCGCGGGCGATCCCGCCGCGCATCGCCTCGGCGAGGGTGGCGGCCACGTGCGCGGGCGGTACGGCGACGAGGGCGAGGTCGACGGGCCCGTCGGGCGCCCGGTCGGTGCCCGCGCCGAGGGCCGCGGCCGTACGGGACCTGGTGGTGTCGTGGTCGGTCAGGTGCACGGTGACCCCGCGCGAGGCGAGGACGAGGGCCGCGGAGGTGCCGATCAGGCCGGTTCCGATGACAACGGCGGTTCTCACTGGGCGATGTCCTTGCGAAGGGCTGCCGCGGCGCCGAGGTAGACGTGCGCGATCCGGGAGCGGGGGAGGTCGGACTCGATATGGGCCAGTATGCGGACGACGCGCGGCATGGCGCCGGCGATGTCCAGCTCCTGGGCACATATGAGGGGCACGTCGACGATACCGAGCCCCCGGGCCGCGGCGGCCGGGAAGTCGCTGTGCAGGTCGGGGGTGGCGGTGAACCAGATGCTGATCAGGTCGTCGTGGGCGATCGCGTTGCGCTCCAGCATCGCCGTGAGCAACTGCGTGACCTGGTCGCCCATGTGCTCCGACTCGTCCCGCTCCAGCTGGACGGCGCCCCGTACCGCTCGTACCGCCACGGCGTCCTCCTCAGTGACCGAATGCGACTTCCAGGTTAAACCGGGCGGTGGAGGGTGGCCGAGGCGGGCGTCTCGCGGGATGCGCGGAGGGGTCCCGTACCCTTCTCGCGCATGACGCCCGACGCTCCCCTCCCGCGCCTCACGCGCCTCACGCCCGACGCTCTCGTACGTGACCACACCGTCTACTCCTGCGTGATGGGATCGCGGGCGTTCGGCCTGGCGACGGAGGGCAGCGACACCGACGTGCGCGGGGTGTTCCTGGCGCCGACCGCGCTGTTCTGGGGCTTCGAGAAGCCGCCGACGCATGTCGAGGGCCCGGCCGAGGAGCAGTTCTCCTGGGAGCTGGAGCGCTTCTGCGCGCTGGCGCTGCGCGCCAACCCCAATGTGCTGGAGTGCCTGCACTCGCCGCTGGTCGAGCGCCTGGACGACACCGGCCGCGAACTGCTCTCCCTGCGCGGGGCGTTCCTCTCCCGGCAGACCCACGCGACCTTCGTACGGTACGCGGTGGGCCAGCGCGGGAAGCTGGAGGCGGACGTCCGACAGCACGGCGTCCCGCGCTGGAAACACGCCATGCACCTGCTGCGGCTCCTCGCGCTCTGCGGTGACCTCCTCCGTACGGGCCGCCTGGTCCTCGACGTCGGCACGGACCGCGACCCCCTGCTCGCGGTCAAGCGGGGCGAGGTGCCCTGGCCGGAGGTCGAACGCCGGATGACCCGCCTGGCGGCGGAGGCGGACGACGCGGCGGCGCACTCCCCCCTCCCGCCGGAACCCGACCACGCCCGGATAGAGGACTTCCTGATCCGCACCCGCCGCGCGTCGGCACTACGCCCCGAGCCGCACCCGGACGACAAGGGCGTGCAGCGCGTCACGGGCGGCGGCCCCGGCCGTCTCGGGTAGCGAGGTGCCCGCCCTGGCGTCCTCCAGGACCGTACGGAGCGCTTCCACGTCCTTCTCCAGCCGGTCCCGGGCCGGGACGCCGTCCGTGCCGTGTTCGGCCTCGGCCTTCGCGGCGATCAGGTCCGGCAGGTACGCCGGCGCGGCCACCTCGCCTAGCAGCGTGGGCAGATGGGCCTCGATCCCGCCGCCGCGCATCAGGCGGACCCCGGTCAGCAGGGCACGGAAGGTGTAGAGCAGCGGCTTCAACTCCCCCGTCCGCTCGAAGAGCCGCCACTGCGTGGTCGCGAACCCCGCGTAGTGATGGGCGTGATGGGCGGTCAGAAGGCCGGGGACCAGCGAGGCAAGTTGGGCGTGGGCGTCGGTGGTGTGCACGACCAGGGGCGACAGGAGCTGCTCCAGGACGTAGCCGTTGCGCCGCAGCATCAGCCGGGCGAACTTGCGCAGATCGTGGGTGACGAGGTCCATCTCCACCCCGTCCCTGACCCACATCCGGGTCCGGGTCTCGTCCGGTTCGTCCAGTCCTATGAGCGCCTCCACCGGCAGGACATGGACACCGCGCAGGTCGATGTCGGAGTCGCGGGAGGGGAATCCGTAGAGGTGCGCCCCCGACACCGTGGCGAACAGCAGGGGGTCGGTCTCCTCCGCGAGGACGGGGGCGAGATCGGTGACCGGCAGGCCGGCCTCGCGGAGGTGGTGCTCGGACGGGGTGCGCCGCGGGGAGCTGTCCCGTGGGGTCGCGCCGCGCGTGGTCGTGTGTGCGTGCATGGGTCAAGCGTCCCAGAGCGCTCCCAGGGACAGCAGGTCACTGCGGTACTCGATGCGTTCGGCCCATTCCTTGGGCCAGGCGCCCGCGCCGAGGTGGGCGCCCGCGAAGGCTCCTGTCAGGCAGGCGATCGAGTCGGAGTCGCCGCGGGTGCAGGCGGCTCTGCGGACCGCGGTGACCGGGTCCTCCGGGAAGAGCAGGAAGCAGAGCAGCGCGGTGGCGAGGGCCTCCTCGGCGACCCAGCCGTCTCCGGTGGCCAGACAGGGGTCGGTCTCCGGGGAGGGAGCGCGCAGAGCGTCCTGGACGCGTTCCAGGGCCGTCAGGCACTCGTCCCAGCCGCGTTCGGCGAAGTGCTCCGGGCTGGGGTCCTGCGCGTACATCCACAGGTCGCCGAGCCACTGGTGGCGGTAGCGGCCGCGGTTCTCGTACGCGTACGAACGCAGCTGGCCGATCAGTCCCGTCGGCTCGCCGCCCCGCGCCATCAGGTACACCGCCCGCGCCGTGAGGTCGGACGCGGCGAGCGCGGTGGGGTGGCCGTGGGTGAGGGCCGCCTGCAACTGGGCGGCCCCCGAACGCTGTTCGTCGCTGAGGAAGGGGACGAGGCCGACCGGCGCGACCCTCATGTTCGCCCCGCAGCCCTTCGAGCCGGTCTGGCTCGCCGCCTGCCAGGGCCGGTCGCTGTCGAGGAGCATGCAGGCCTTCATGCACGTACGGCCGGGGGCGCGGTTGTTGTCCGGCGAGTGGTACCAGTCGACGAACTCCTCGCGCACCGGCCGCACGAGGCGCAGCGGGCCGAGGACACCGCGGTCCGTCGCGGTGCGTATGCCCCGGGCGAGGGCGAGGGTCATCTGGGTGTCGTCGGTGACGATCGCCGGCCTCGGCAGGTCCATCTCCCGCCAGGGGCCGCACTTGGCGAGGATGGACGGTACGTCGTTGAACTCGGTCGGGAAGCCGAGGGCGTCGCCGATCGCGAGCCCGGTCA
The DNA here is from genome assembly GCF_044744165.1 of Streptomyces sp. NPDC087420. Taxonomy (NCBI): domain Bacteria; kingdom Bacillati; phylum Actinomycetota; class Actinomycetes; order Kitasatosporales; family Streptomycetaceae; genus Streptomyces; species Streptomyces sp. NPDC087420. Next base: position 33,713 of record NZ_JBIUXU010000018.1, on the reverse strand, counting down.
GCGATCCTGTGGCGGCTTGTTTGGTGAGGATCCTGGTGGAGATCACGCGGTCCGTCCTTCCGGTCGCAGGAGAGGTGGATGCAGAGTGGTGGCGGCGCCCGCGCGGTACAGCGCGGCGGGTTTCCCCCGGCCGCCGGTGCGGCGCGGGGGCCCGTCGACCGCCTGGACGAAGCCCGGGGTCGCGAGAACCTTGCGCCGGAAGTTGGGGCCGTCCAGCTCCACGCCCCAGACGGTCTCGTACACCTGCCGCAGCTCCCCGAGCGTGAACTCCGGCGGGCAGAACGCCGTGGCGAGACAGCTGTATTCGAGCTTGGCGCCGATCCGGTCGTAGGCGTCGGCGACGATGTCGCCGTGGTCGAAGGCGAGCGGTACGAGGCCCCCGGGGGCGGGCGACGGGGAGGCCGGCGGGTCGGTGGGCGACGGCCCGGCGCCACGCGGGGGGCCCGGCCGCAGGACCTGTGACAGGTCCGTCCACCGCGCGAGCGCCGCGTCGCCGCCGCCGCGCGGCTCGGGCAGATCGGGGACGAGCGCCGCGTACGCCACGGACACGACCCGCATCCTCGGGTCGCGGTCGGGGTCGCTGTAGGTCCGCAGCTGCTCCAGGTGGAGCGCGCCCGCGGTGTGCTCCGACAGCCCTGTCTCCTCGGCGAGTTCGCGGCGGGCGGCCTGCCCGGCGGACTCCCTGGGCAGGACGAACCCGCCGGGCAGCGCCCAGGCGCCCAGGTAGGGCTCCAGGCCGCGCTCCACGAGCAGGACGTGGAGGTGGTGGTGGCGGACGGTGAAGACGGCGAGATCGACGGTGACCGCGAACGGCGTGAAGGCGGAGGGGTCGTACCCGTCGGGGACGCGGGGCGTGTTCATCGTCGCTCCGGCAGCGGCGGCGCGAAGTGCCGGCCCCCGTCGAGCAGCGCGTCCACCGCCGCCACCGCCGTGTCGAGCCGCTTCTCGTGCGGTCCGGTCAGCTCGATGAAGTCCCGTCCGGTACGCGTCAGTTCGGCGCGGAACCGGTCGGTCATCCACGGGCGCAGCTCCTCGCCGTCCCGCAGCCCGTCGTCCTCGAACGGCACGTCCTCGTGTCCGGTGAGCAGCCACAGGTGGCGTCGCGTCCGGCCGGCGATCTCCTCGACGAGCGGGTTGCGGCCGCCCACGTACCGCTCGTGCCAGACGGTGGTGGCGAACGCGTCCGTGTCGCAGAACAGCACCGGCGACCCGGCCCGCGCCGCGCTCTCCTCGGCCTCGTCCTGCCGCCGGGCGATCAACGGGAAGTCGTCCGTGGTGAATTCGACGTCCTCCCACCGCGCCCGGGGCTCCCGCGCCCGCAGCGCGGCGAGTCTGCGCTCGCTGAACTCCCGGCCGTACTCCGGTACGCAGCCGGTCCGCGCCCACACCCCGCCCCGCGCGCGGTAGTGCGCGGCGAGGGCGCGGGCGAGCGTGGTGGTGCCGGTGGACTCGGCCCCGAGCACCACGACCCGGCGGGCGAGCGCGGCCCGTACGGGCGGCTCCAGGAAGTCCCAGCAGGCGGCCGGGTCCTCGCGCACGGCCGTCCCGGAGACGGGGAAGACCGTACGGCCGGGGTCGACGCACACGGATGCGGCGCCGAACCGCCGGCCCAGCTCCTCCCCGTACGCCTCGGAGGTGAAGACCACGTCCACCCGGCCGGGCACCGCCGCCCGGAAGACGGCCATGTGCGCGTCCCAGACGGCCGGGTCGTTCACGTCCATCGGGGTGTCGTCGACGGCGCCCACCACCCGTACGTCCGGGTGGACTTCGCGCATCCACGCGACCCGGTCGGCGAGGGACAGCGACTCCGCGGAGGACGCGCAGACGAGCACGGTGAGGTCCGCGCAGCGGTCGCGCGCGGTCCGTACGAGATGGTGGTGGCCCGCGTGCGGCGGATAGAACTTGCCGAGCACCAGGCCGTGTCCGTACCCGCTCATCCGGCGCTCACCACCAGGGGGCGGCGGTCCGGTGAACGGGCCGCGTCCCGGGACCAGTTGCGCAGTCCGGCGACGCACAGGGCCAGGAAGCCGACGTACAGCAGCGAGGTCAGGTAGAGGTCCTTGTGGGCGTAGAGCGGGATGTAGACGACGTCCGCCGCGATCCACAGCCACCACGACTCCAGCAGCTTGCGGCACTGCCCGTAGGTCGCCATCAGCGAGAGGGACGTGGTGAGCGCGTCCCAGAAGGGCACGGTCGAGTCGGTGGCGCGGCCGAGCAGGAACGTCAGGCCGAGTGTCCCCACCACCCCCGCCGCGCAGAGCACGCCCCATTCGGTGCGGGTCGTACGCCGCACCGCGAGCGTGGGTGAGTCCGGGCCACCCCCGTGGGTCCAGATCCACCAGCCGTACGCGGCGAGGGTGATGAAGACGGCCTGCAACGCCATGTCGGCGTAGAGGCCCGTTTGGAGGAACAGCACGACGAAGAACAGGTTGTTGGCGATGCCGACCGGCCAATTGGCCACGTGCTGACGGGCGACGAGCCACACGCAGAGCGCACCGCTGCCGAAGCCGAGCACCTCGGTCCAGCTCACCGGGGTGTCCAGCACGGTCACCAGGGGTCGCTGCAAGGGATCGAGGATGTACGCGAGACTCACGCCCGCCTCCTTAATGGTCATGTTGACTATAAAGGCGAACAGGCGTGCCCCACAAGGGAAAAAGCCCGCGGCCGGGGCGGCCGCGGGCTTTTCTTCCGTCGTTCTTCCGTACGGGGGCACGGAGGCGGGTCCCAAAGGACCCGGGGCAGGTCAGGCGCCCCAGGGGCTGCTCACAGCCCCACTTCGACCGCTTACAGCCCCACTTCCTTCATCAACATGCCGACCTCCGTGTTGGTGAGGCGGCGCAGCCAGCCGGACTTCTGGTCGCCCAGCGGGATCGGGCCGAAGGACGTCCGGACGAGCCGGTCGACCGGGAAGCCGGCCTCGGCGAGCATGCGGCGGACGATGTGCTTGCGGCCCTCGTGGAGGGTGACCTCGACCAGGTAGTTCTTGCCGGTGTTCTCGACGACCCGGAAGTGGTCGGCCTTCGCGTAGCCGTCCTCCAGCAGGATGCCGTCCTTGAGCCGCTTGCCCAGGTCGCGCGGGAGCGGGCCCTGGATGGCGGCGAGGTAGATCTTCTTCACGCCGTACCGGGGGTGGGTGAGGCGGTGGGCCAGCTCACCGTGGTTGGTGAGCAGGATGATGCCCTCGGTCTCCGTGTCGAGCCGGCCGACGTGGAAGAGGCGGGTCTCGCGGTTGGTGACGTAGTCGCCGAGGGACTGGCGGCCGTCCGGGTCCTCCATCGTGGAGACCACACCGGCGGGCTTGTTCAGCGCGAAGAAGAGGTGCGACTGGGTGGCGACGGTCAGCCCGTCGACCTTGATCTCGTCGCGGTCCACGTCCACGCGCTTGCCCTGTTCGAGGACGATCTCGCCGTTGACCTCGACACGCGACTGCTCGATCAGCTCCTCGCAGGCGCGGCGCGAACCCATGCCGGCGCGGGCGAGGACCTTCTGGAGGCGCTCGCCCTCCTGCTCGGCGCCCGGGTTCGTGCGGGGCGTCCTGATCTCGGGCTTGTCCGCGTACCGGTCGCGGTTGCGCTGCTCGATCTTCGCGTCCAGCTCACGGGGGCGGGCCTGGCCGCCGGGGCCCCTGCGGGCGCGCGGAGGGGTCTGGGAGGGCTTGGGGCCGCCCTTGGCGCCGCCGCGCGCCGCCGCGCCACGGGCACCGCGCGGGGCGCCCGTGGCGCCGGCGCCGCCGGTGGCCCCGGAGCGGCCGACGTCGTACCGGCGCTCCTCGGGGCGGGGGCGGGACAGGCGCTTCTGCTCCTCGTCGCGGCCGGCGCCGGGGGCGCGGTCGTCCCTGGGGCGGTCGTCCCGCGCGCGGTCGTCGCGGCCCCGGTCGTCCCTGGCGCCGCGGCCCGCGCCGCCGTCCCGGCCGCCGCCACCGCTGCTCCAGCCGCTTCCGCTGGTACGGGGGGTGCTGCCGCCGCGGCTGCCGTCCCGGCCGACGCCGCCGCCACGGGCGCCGCCGGTGCTCCGGCCGCCGCCCGCGCCGCCGCCACGGCCGCCGGCGGCGCCGCCGCTCCTGGCCCCGCCGCCGTTCCGGTTCGCGCCGCTCCCGCTCCCACTCCCGCTGTTCCGGTTGCCGCTTCCGCTGTTGCTGTTACCGCTTCGCATCAAATTTCCGTCTTGTCGTCTGCGTGAGTTTCCGGGGCGTACGGTGCGTCCGGATCGAACGACGGGACACCTTCAAGGGTCTCGGCCTCGATCGCGTCCGCCTCGGGGAGGAAGGGCGCGAGCTCCGGAAGCTCGTCCAGGCCGCGCAGGCCCATCCGCTCCAAAAAGTAGTTCGTCGTCCTGTACAGGATCGCACCTGTTTCGGGTTCCGCGCCCGCCTCCTCGACGAGCCCGCGCTGGAGGAGGGTCCGCATGACCCCGTCACAGTTCACTCCCCGTACGGCCGAGACCCTCGATCTGCTCACCGGCTGGCGGTACGCGACCACCGCGAGGGTCTCCAGGGCGGCCTGGGTCAGCCGGGCGTGCTGGCCGTCCAGGACGAAGCCCTCGACGGCCTCCGCGTACTCCGGGCGCGAGTAGAACCGCCAGCCGCCGGCGACCGTCCGCAGCTCGAAGCCCCGCCGCTGGACGGTGTACTCGTCGGCCAGCTCGCGCAGGGCGTCGGCGACGGCCCGGCGGGGGCGGTCGAGGATCTTGGCGAGATGCCCCTCGGAGACGGGTTCGTCCACGACCATGAGGACCGCCTCCAGGGCGGGCTTGAGGCCGAGCTCCGCGACCGTGCTCCGCTGCTGCTCGCTCATGCCCGCTCCTCGCCGCTCGTGTGTTCCTGGTCGAATTCGTCGGTCACGGCCGGCGCCGCGTCCTGGTCGCCGCCGGTCCAGCGCACCATGAGGGTCCCGAGGGCCTCCTCCTGCTCCAGCGCGACGGCCCGCTCCCGGTACAGCTCCAGCAGGGCGAGGAAGCGGGCGACGACGGTGAGGGTGTCGGCGGCGTCCTCGGTGAGGGCCTGGAAGCTCAGCTCGCCCCGCTCCCGGAGCAGCGCGACGACCAGGCCGGCCTGCTCCCGTACGGAGACCAGCGGCGCGTGGATGTGGTCGATGTACACCTGCGGCCTCGGCTTGGGCTGCATGGCCTTGACCGCGAGCCGCGCGAACCCCTCGGGGCCGATGCTGATGACCACCTCGGGGAGCAGCTCGGCGTGGTGGGGTTCCAGTCCGACGGTACGGGGGTAGCGGCGGCTCTCGTCGTCGAGGCGGGCGTTGAAGATCTCGGCGATGCGCTTGTACGCGCGGTACTGGAGCAGCCGCGCGAAGAGCAGGTCCCGCGCTTCGAGCAGCGCGAGGTCGGCCTCGTCCTCCACCTGCGCGGCGGGCAGCAGCCGGGCGGCCTTGAGATCGAGCAGCGTCGCGGCGACGACGAGGAACTCGGTGGTCTGGTCGAGGTCCCAGTCGGGCCCCATGGCGCGGATGTGCACCATGAACTCGTCGGTGACCTTGGAGAGCGCGACCTCGGTCACGTCCATCTTGTGCTTGGAGATCAACTGGAGGAGCAGGTCGAAGGGCCCCTCGAAGTTGACCAGCCGCACGGTGAACCGGCCGTCGTCCACCACCTCCGCGCCCGCGTCGGGCGAAGCTGTGACCTCCACCACGCCCTGCCCGTCGTCCGTGGGCCGCGCCACGGTCGGCGGGGCCGGCGCCCCGGCCGGCTCGGCGGGCGGCGGGTGGTCCGAGGGGGTGGGGTCCTGGTCGCCCTGCGCGGGACCGGGCAGGTGGACGGGCGCGCGCTCCGGGGCGTCGCCCGCCAACGCGGGAGGGGGCGGTTCCGGTGCCGGTTCGGGCGGGGGCTCCACAGGTGGGGTCGGCGTCGCTCCCGGGCCGCGGCCCAGCGCTCGGCGCGGGGGGCGGGTCGTGTCGGGAGGCGGGGGCATCGGGGTCCTGGGGGCGAGGGCGGAGGTGGCGCGGCCCCGGCAGGCTATCCTCAGCGCCCGCGCAGGCGCCGTACGAGGATGCTCGCGTCGCCCCGCGATTCGAGGTCCGCCAGGACCACCGCGACCGCCTCGCGGACGATCCGCCCGCGGTCCACGGCGAGCCCGTGCTCGCCGCGCAGCACCAGGCGCGCGTGCTCCAGGTCCATCAGTTCCTCGGCCGAGACATAGACCGTGATCTTCTCGTCGTGCCGTTCACGGCCGCTGGGACGGCGGTTCGCGCCGCGCCCCCTGCGCCGCTGCTGGCCGCCCTGCGCCTCCTGGGGCCGCCGGTTCTTCACGGGGCCCGACTGGTCCGTGTCGGCCCCGCCCGTACGGCTGCGGGACGACTCCGCCGAGTCGCGCTCGGTGGCCGAGTGCTCCTCCGCGGCCGGGGAGGCCGGGGAGCCCGCGCCGGGCGGCGTCCCGTCCGCCGGGTCGCCCTCCCCCGGCGGACCCGCCGGATTCGGCACCCGTGCCTCGCCGTTGGAGGCGTTGCGCCGGCGCTCCCGCTCCGCGGGCGACGACGACTGGAGCGCCATGCCCCCGGTCGTACGGAACAGCTCGTCGGCCCCGGGCAGACTCACTCGGCGTGACACCGGGCGAGCACCTCCCTGGCGAGCTGGCGATACGCGGCGGCACCCACGGAGTTCGAGGCGTACGTGGTGATCGGTTCACCGGCGACCGTGGTCTCCGGGAAGCGCACGGTCCGCCCGATCACCGTGTGGTAGACGTGCTCGTCGAAGGCCTCGACAACCCGTGCGAGGACCTCGCGGCTGTGCACCGTACGGGAGTCGTACATCGTGGCGAGGATGCCGTCGAGCTCCAGGTCGGGGTTGAGCCGCTCCTGGACCTTCTCGATGGTCTCCGTCAGCAGGGCCACCCCGCGCAGCGCGAAGAACTCGCACTCCAGCGGGACGATCACCTTGTGCGCGGCGGTCAGCGCGTTCACGGTCAGCAGACCGAGCGACGGCTGGCAGTCGATCACGATGTAGTCGTAGTCGGGCAGCAGGGGCTTGAGGGCCCGCTGGAGCGTCGACTCGCGCGCCACCTCGCTCACCAGCTGCACTTCCGCGGCGGAGAGGTCGATGTTGCTCGGCAGCAGGTCCATGTTGGGGACCGCCGTCTTCAGGAGGACCTCGTCGGCCGCCATCCCCCGCTCCATGAGCAGGTTGTAGACGGTGAGGTCGAGCTCCATCGGATTCACGCCGAGACCGACCGACAGGGCTCCCTGCGGGTCGAAGTCGACGAGCAGGACGCGCCGGCCGTACTCCGCGAGCGCGGCACCCAGGTTGATGGTCGACGTGGTCTTGCCCACGCCGCCCTTCTGGTTGCACATCGCGATGATCGTCGCGGGGCCGTGGTCCGTCAGCGGGCCTGGGATCGGGAAGTACGGCAGGGGACGCCCGGTGGGGCCGATCCGCTCGCGGCGCTGGCGGGCAGCGTCGGGTGCGAGGGTGGCCGCGTACTCGGGGTCGGGCTCGTACTCGGCGTCGGGGTCGTAGAAGTGCCCCTCGGGCACTTCGTTGTAGTCGGCGAATGGGCTGGACTCTCGCCCGCCCTCGTTGCCGGCCATGGCGTTCACGTGGTGGCCGTCCATCATCTGGTGGGCTGTCGTGTGCTGGTGGGTGGCGAAGGTGCGGACAGCGACGGAGCCGACAGCCTCCAGCCCGGACGACGGGCTCCCGCCCCTCGCAGGCATCCCTGGCTGACCACCCCCGGGAGTAAATGTCGACTCATTCACAAGTCGTCTTACCTCCTTGGACGTGACCAGGAAACTTATCGATAGGTCAGCGTGGCACCATGCCGACGATGGGCGACTCTATGGCGTGTCACCGGTCCGCAGCAACACAATCCGCCGGACCCGGCCCGATGTGTCGGCGACCGAACACCTCTCTGTCAAGGGCGCACAGGCCTCTCACCACAGCAGGTGCCACACGTTTCACGGGTGCGCGAATCGGTTAAAGAGTTACGTTCCCCGCGAGTTGACCCGGCGTTCGAGCGCGCCCGGGCACGCGGCCGGCCGGACCTCGGGGGGCAAGATCCGGCCGGTGTCGCGATGTTGACGAATCGTGTTGACGAGTCAGCCGAGAACCGCGCTCAATTCGGCGTGATTCAGCCCATGGGCGTCCGCGACCTCGCGGTAAACCACCTGACCCCCGTGGGTGTTGAGTCCCTTCGCGAGCGCCGGATCGCGCCGCAGCGCCTCCGCCCAGCCCCGGTCGGCCAGTTCCACGATGTACGGGAGCGTGGCGTTGGTGAGCGCGAAGGTCGACGTGTTGGGCACCGCGCCGGGCATGTTGGCGACGCAGTAGAAGACCGAGTCGTGGACGCGGAAGGTCGGGTCGGCGTGGGTCGTCGGGTGCGAATCCTCGAAGCAGCCGCCCTGATCGATTGCAATGTCGACAAGTACACTTCCGGGCTTCATCCGGGCGACGAGCGCGTTGGTGACCAGTTTCGGCGCCTTGGCGCCGGGGATCAGAACGGCCCCCACGACGAGGTCCGCGTCGACGACCGCGCGCTCCAGTTCGTACGTGTTGGACACGATGGTCTGGACCTTGGTGCCGAAGATCCGGTCCGCCTCGCGGAGCTTGTTGATGTCCCGGTCGAGGAGCGTCACGTGGAAGCCCATGCCGACGGCGATCTGGGTGGCGTTCCACCCGGAGACCCCGCCGCCGATGACCACGGCGCGGCCCGGGGCCGTACCGGGCACGCCGCCCGGCAGGACACCGCGCCCGCCGGCCGAGCGCATCAGGTGGTACGCGCCGACCTGGGGCGCCAGCCGGCCCGCGACCTCGGACATCGGGGCGAGCAGCGGGAGGGCGCGGTTCGCGGTCTCGACCGTCTCGTACGCGATGGCGGTGATGCCGGAGTCCAGCAGGGCGTCGGTGCAGGAGCGGGACGCGGCGAGGTGCAGGTAGGTGAAGAGCGTCTGGTCCTTGCGCAGCCGGTGGTACTCCTCGGCGATCGGCTCCTTGACCTTCAGCACCAGGTCGGCGGCGGCCCAGACCTCGTCGGCCGTGGCCAGGATCCGGGCGCCGGCGGCGGTGAACTCGCCGTCCGTGATCGAGGAGCCGGCGCCGGCCTCCCGCTCGACGACGACCTGGTGGCCGTGGCGCACCAGTTCGTGCACACCGGCGGGGGTGATGGCCACGCGGAACTCGTTGTTCTTGACCTCGCGGGGGATACCGACCAGCACGTCGATCACGGTCCTTGGCTCAGGGGAGGGTACGCCGCGAGTGGATGCGGCGAACCCAGTCTAATGAAGGACTTCCCCCTGTCTAGCCTTGCAAAGCATTATTCCATTGCCGAGGTGCTGCGGATTTCGTAGGCAGAACCGCCTTCCTCCGTTCCAAGGAGCCGGTCGGCGACGGCCCGGTGCAGCCGGGCGGCGGTCGGGTCGCCGACCCGGTCGAGGGTGTCGGCCAGCCTGAGCTGCAACGCCGCCTCCAGCCGTACGTCCCCGGCGAGGCGCGCCCAGCCCACCGCCTCCTCGCAGGTGCGCAGCGACTCATACGGGCGGCCCGCGTACTCCTGTACCCGGGCGGCCTCGCTCAACGCCCGCGCCTGGCCGGTGAGATCGCCCAGGCGGCGGTGGCCCGCGGCGGCGGCGCGCCAGTCGCGCAGCGCCTCGCCGTACCGGCCCGCGTAGGTGTGGACCGCGCCGAGACGGCCGTACAGCCGTGCCTCGTCGGCCCGCTCGCCCCGGCCGATCCGCTGGGCGAGCGCCCTGCCGTACCAGTCGGCGGCCCGCTGCCAGTCCTCCAGGTCCTGGTGGGCACCGCCTACGGATTCCATCGCGCGGCCGGTGGCGTAGTGGTCGTTCGCGGCCCGTCCGGCGTCGAGGGCGGCCCGGTAGCGGGCCAGGGCGTCATGCGTACGGCCGGTCCTGGCGTCGAGGTCGCCGATGTTGAGCAGCGCGGCGGCCTGCTCCCGGTGCAGCCCGCGCCGCCGCGCGATGTCGAGGACGAGGTGGTGCAGCCCGTACAGCTCGGGGGCGGCGGCCTCCGTGCCGCGGTGCGCCGCCAGCGCCCTGACCAGGGCGGCGACCAGTCGGCGCGCCAGGGTGTCCAGCTCGCCGTCGGCGACGGCGAGGCGGGCGGAGGCGATCAGCGCGGGGAGCCGGGTGCGCAGCCAGTCGTCGGCGGCGGCGGCGTTCGGGAAGCGCAGGGCCCGGGGCAGTTCGGACAGTTTCCTGCGGGCCGCGGAGCCCTCGGCTTCGGTGACGGCGCGGCAGGACTGGAGCAGCCGTACGGTCCGCTCCAGCATCCGCGCGCGGGCGAGCTGGAGTTCGCCGGGCCGGTCGTGGGCGAGGCGGTCGCGCAGCAGGGGCACGAGGCAGGCGGGCACCTCGTACAGCTCCCCCGCCGGGTCGCCGGCGTGCCGCAGCATCCCGACGGCCACGAAGCCGTCCAGGGTCGTACGGGCGTCCGTGACGGAGCAGCCGGCCAGCGCGGAGGTGGTGTGCGCGTCGGTCATGCCGGTGGGCGCGAGGGCGAGCAGGCGCAGTGTGCGGGCGGTGGAGGGGGCGAGGGTCGCGTACACGAGCCCGAAGACGCGGGCGAGCGGGCGGTCGCCCACGGGGCGGCCGGGATCGTCGGGCAGGGCGCGCAGCTGCGCGGCCACGTCGGCGACGGACGCGGTGGGGCGGGCGGCGAGCCAGCCGCCGGCCAGGACGAGCGCGGCGGGCTGGCCGCCGCACTCCTCCACGAGGGCCTCGGCGGCCTGCGGGTCGACGGTGATCCGTACAGCTCCGGTGTACCGGGCCAGCAGGTCGACGGCGGCCTTCACGTCCATCCCGCCGAGGGTGCAGGGCCGGACGTCGGGGATGCCGGTGAGGGGGCCCTGCGCGACGGCGACGACGAGGCAGTCCGGGTTGTCGGGCACGAGGGGGTCGACCTGCTCGGCGTCGACGGCGTCGTCGAGGAGCAGCAGGACGCGCCGGACGGCCAGGGCCTCGCGGACCATCTCGGACAGCTGGTCCTCGCCCGCGCCGGGCGGTCCTGCGACGCCGAACGTGGTGAGGATCTCGCGGGCGGTGGCCTCGGTGGGGACGGCGCCGCCGCCGGTCTCGGTGAGCCGGGCCCGTACGACTCCGTCGGGGTAGCGGTCCGCGAGGCGGCGGGCGATCTCGTGGGCGAGGGCGGTGCGTCCTGACCCGGGGCGCCCGGCGATGAGCAGGACGCGGGCGCGGGGTTCCTTGCGGCCGGAGATCGTGTTGAGTCCGGCGCGCTCGATGTCCTCGCGCAGCGCCTTGATCTCACGGGCCCGCCCGAAGAACGAGGCCCCCCCGTCGCCGTCTCCCGGGGGCTCGTGCGGGGTCCCGGGCGGGGTGTCGAGCCCGGGATCGATGCGGGGGTCGCCGGGGGCTCCGGATTCGGGGGACAGCGCGGCCTCCACGCCGTCGGGCCCGTCGGGCGACACGTAGGCCATCCCGTCAACACCTCGCCCGGCGACGGCGGCCGGGTGCCCGGCGGGCGGCGAGGCGGAATCCACGACGCCGGGCATGTGCTCGCCCTGGGGACGGAGCGTCTCCTCGCCGCCGCCCGAGGGACTGCCGGACTCCGGCGTCAACGTCCCACGGCCCCCCGCGCCGGACACCGAGCCCGTGCCCGGCATCGTGCCTGAGGTCTTGGTCAGCACCTGACCTGGCGCCACGTCCGAAGGCGCAGCCGCCGGCGACGACCCGCGCGCGGAAGCCGACCCGGGGCGGGCAAACTCAAGCCCGTCCGGCGATTGAGGACAAAAGCCGGCCGCGCGGTCCGCGGTGGTCGCGGTCACCGCCTCCTCCGCGGCGGGCGATGGAGCCGGCTCCGGCGGCACCGGCACCGGCCCCGTACCGACCGGCAACGGCGGCCGCGTCTCGTCGGACTCCGTCACGTCCACCCCACCCGCCACCGCCGTGCCCACGTCTTCCCCGGCCGGCTCCGTCGCGCCAACCGCCTTCTTCGCCGCGCGCGGGCGTCTCTTGCCGCTCTTCGCGCCCTTGGCGGACTTTCCGTTGTCTACGGTCTTCGCGGCCTTCGCGGTCTTCGCGGCCTTCGCGCTTTTCCCTCGGCCGCCACCGGCGCCACCCGCCCGCTCGTCCCGCCCGCCCGGCGTGCCCTGCGTGTTCGGCGTCCCGTCGGTCCCCGCGTCCGAGGCGGCGGAGCCGCCCAGGGCGTCCATGTCCACCGCCTGATCCGTCACGGGCCACGCTCCGTCCGCCTGCGCACGAGCCGAGCCCGGCGGGTCTCCGCGCGGGCGAAATTCGAGCGTAGTTCACTCTCTGCGACCGACCGGGTGAGGCAGGGCGGACAAGTCCCCCAATCGGATCAGCATTTCTTCAGACCGGAGGCAGCGGACCTGACGGCTCAGGACGTGAACGGCCGCGCCGGCCACGGCGCCTCCGCCGGGCGCAGCGCCTCGACGCCGTCCCCCGCCAGCACCGCCGCGAGCGCCAGCACCCCCACCGCGAGGCACGTGTTGTGCAGTTCGCCCCTGATCACTCCCCGCACCAGGTCGGCGAGTTCCACCCGCGCCAGCTCCATGTCCGCCTCCTCCTCGGCGACCTCGAAGCGCGCGCCCCCCGCCTCCGACAGGTCCCGGGCGAGGAAGATCCGTACCGCCTCGTCGGAGCCGCCGGGAGAGGGGTAGACGTCCGTCAGCACCCGCCAGTCCCCGGCCTTGACGTACGCCTCCTCGTACAGCTCCCGCTGCGCCGCGTGCAGCGGATTCTCGCCCGGTACGTCGAGCAGGCCGGCCGGGATCTCCCAGAGCTTGTGGCGTACGGGGTGCCGGTACTGGCGCAGCACCACCACCCGGCCGTCGTCGTCCAGCGCGAGGATCGCCACGGACCCGGGGTGCACCTGGTAGTCGCGGGACACGGTCGCGCCGTCGGGCATGACCACATCATCCGTACGGACGCTGGTCTTGTTGCCGCGGAAGGGGATCGTGGTCGCGGTGACCCGCCACTCTTCCGGAGCGTCCTCGATGGTCATGAAACGTCCTCCCACACAGCAGCGCACCAGCGGAAACCGGGGCGCCGGTCCCGAAGGACCCGCACCCCGGTGCCTACCGTATCGCTAACAGCAGGAGCGTCAGTTGTCCCGCAGCTGCGCCGCACGGCGCTCCACCGCGGCCTTCACCAGGCCCGCGAACAGCGGGTGCGGCCGGGTCGGGCGGGACCGCAGCTCGGGGTGCGCCTGGGTCGCCACGAGGTACGGGTGCACCTCGCGGGGGTACTCGACGTACTCGACGAGCTTGTTGTCCGGGGACGTACCGGAGAAGACCAGGCCGGCCTTCTTCTCCAGCTCCGCGCGGTACGCGTTGTTGACCTCGTAGCGGTGGCGGTGCCGTTCCTCGACGTACGGCTCACCGGCGTGCACCTCGCGCACGATGGAACCCTCGGCGAGCTTCGCCGGGTAGAGGCCGAGCCGCATCGTGCCGCCGAGGTCCCCGGCGCCTTCCACGTACGCGAGCTGCTCCTCCATCGTGGAGATCACCGGGTGGGCCGTACCGGAGTCGAACTCGGTGGAGTTGGCGTCCGGGATCTCCGCGACGTTGCGCGCCGCCTCGATCACGATGCACTGGAGGCCCAGGCACAGGCCCAGCAGCGGCACCTTGTTCTCTCGGGCGTACCGGATCGCGCCGACCTTGCCGGTCACGCCCCGCTCGCCGAAGCCGCCGGGGATCAGGATCCCGTCCACGTCCTCCAGCTGCCGCGCGGCGCCCGCCAGGGTCTTGCAGTCGTCCGAGGTGACCCACTTGACCGTGACGCGCGCCCGGTTGGCGAAGCCGCCCGCGCGGATCGCCTCGGTCACCGACAGGTACGCGTCGGGGAGGTCGATGTACTTGCCGACCAGCGCGACCGTGACCTCGTGGTCGGGGTTGTGGACGCGGTCCAGCAGGTCGTCCCAGACCGTCCAGTCCACGTCGCGGAACGGCAGGTCCAGCTTCCGTACGACGTAGGCGTCCAGGCCCTCGGTGTGCAGGACCTTCGGGATGTCGTAGATCGACTTGGCGTCGATCGCGGCGACGACGGCGTCCTCGTCCACGTCGCACATCAGCGAGATCTTGCGCTTGATGGACAGCGGCACGTCCCGGTCGGCGCGCAGCACGATCGCGTCGGGCTGGATGCCGATGCTCCGCAGCGCGGCCACCGAGTGCTGGGTCGGCTTGGTCTTCAGCTCGCCGGACGGGCCGATGTACGGCAGCAGGGAGATGTGGACCACGAACACGTTGTCGCGGCCGACCTCGTGGCGCACCTGGCGCACGGTCTCCAGGAAAGGCTGGGACTCGATGTCGCCGACCGTGCCGCCGACCTCGGTGATCACGACGTCGACGTCGTCGGTCGCCATCCGCCGGATGCGGTGCTTGATCTCGTTGGTGATGTGCGGGATGACCTGGACCGTGTCGCCCAGGTACTCGCCGCGCCGCTCCTTGGCGATGACCGTCGAGTAGACCTGGCCGGTGGTGACGTTGGCCGAGCCGTCGAGGTCGACGTCGAGGAAGCGCTCGTAGTGGCCGATGTCCAGGTCGGTCTCGGCACCGTCGTTGGTGACGAACACCTCGCCGTGCTGGAACGGGTTCATCGTGCCGGGGTCGACGTTCAGGTACGGATCGAGCTTCTGCATGGTGACCCGCAGGCCGCGCGCCTTGAGCAGCGCACCCAGACTGGAGGCGGTCAGGCCCTTGCCGAGGGAGGACGCGACACCCCCGGTGACGAAGATGTGCTTGGTCGTCGAGGGTGTCGAGGATCGGTTCGGCATGGCCAAGACGGGGCTCCCGTGGTCGCGGTCTGAGGTGCGTGCCGGTGCCGGGCCCTGAGAGTCTCGGGGAGGAAATCTCCGGGAGGCCACCGTCGCTGCGGGTTCGGGGCCTCATTGCTTAGCAAGGGAGTCCACCGGTCCACGGGCTACCAGGGTATCAGCGCCGAAGGGAGGCTGGTTCCGGCCACACGGCGCCGGCCGCCGCACCCCCCGGGTCCCGCCGGATTCCCCGGGATTCCCGCCGCGTCACCCTTGGCTCACCCGTTCGGCGGACCCATGTTGCCGGGAGCGTGGCGCGGAACTCCGAGGTGCGTCGTATCCTGCTCGGACATTCGCTGCCGATGCAGGCCGGCAAACGGCACCACCCCGCCCGTGTTCCCGGAAAACATGCTCGTCAACGACCCTTAGACCGCAGTTATCGCCCTTAGGGGCGAACGTGGCCGTTCGACTGGAGATGCACGTGGCCGGGCGCATCGAGGATTACGCACTCATCGGAGACATGCAGACCGCCGCCCTGGTCTGCCGGGACGGCACAGTCGACTGGCTGTGCCTGCCCCGCTTCGACTCACACGCCGTGTTCGCGGCCCTGCTCGGTACGGACGAGCACGGCTTCTGGCGGCTCGGACCCGCCTATCCCGCGGGTTCGGTGCCCCCGAGGGCCGCGCGGCGCCACTACCGCGGCGACTCGCTGATCCTGGAATCGGAGTGGGACACGCCGCGCGGCACGGTCCGCGTGACGGACTTCATGCCGCCCCGTGACGGCGCCCCGCAGCTCATCCGGATCGTGGAGGGCGTCAGCGGCCGGGTGCCCATGCGCTCCGCCCTGCGCATGCGGTTCAGCTACGGCCGGGTGACCCCGTGGGTCCACAAGGTCGACAACCGCACGGTCGCCGTCGCGGGCCCCGACTCGGTCTGGCTGGACACCGAGACGGAGACGTACGGCAAGGACCTCACGACGTACTCCGACTTCACCGTGGCGCCCGGCGACCGCGTCGCCTTCACGATCAGCTGGCAGCCCTCGCACAAGGAGCCGCCCGCGCTGCCCGACCCCGAGGGCTCGCTGGAGGCCACATCCGATTTTTGGCGTGAATGGGTCGACCACTGTACGTATCACGGCCCTTACAGGGAGGCAGTGGTCCGCTCGCTGATCACCCTCAAGGCCCTGACGTACGCGCCGACGGGCGGCATCGTCGCCGCCCCGACGACCTCCCTGCCGGAGGAGATCGGCGGCGTCCGGAACTGGGACTACCGCTACACCTGGCTGCGCGACGCCGCGATCACGCTCTCCTCGCTGCTGCGCACCGGCTACCGCGAGGAGGCCCGCGCCTGGCGCGAGTGGCTGCTGCGGGCCGTCGCGGGCGACCCGGAGAACCTCCAGATCATGTACGGCATCGCCGGTGAGCGGGAGTTGGGCGAGGCGGAGCTGGACTGGCTGCCGGGGTACGAGCGTTCGGGCCCGGTCCGGGTCGGCAACGGCGCCGCGCACCAGCTCCAGCTCGACGTGTACGGCGAGGTCACCGAGGCGCTGCACCTGGCGCACATGACGGGCCTGGCCCGCAACGACTACGCCTCGCTGCTCCAGTTGAAGCTGATCCGCTACCTGGAGAAGCACTGGGACCAGCCGGACGAGGGCATCTGGGAGGTCCGCGGGCCGCGCCGGCACTTCGTGCACTCGAAGGTGATGGCGTGGGTCGCGGTCGACCGCACGATCAAGCTCATCGAGTCCGGGGACGCGGACGGGCCGCTGGAGCGCTGGCGCGAGCTGCGGGACGACATCCACCACGATGTCTGCGAGAAGGGGTACGACAAGGAGCGGAACACCTTCACGCAGTCGTACGGCTCCAAGGAGCTGGACGCGTCGCTGCTGCTGATCCCGCAGATGGGCTTCCTGCCGCCGGACGACAAGCGTGTCATCGGCACGATCGAGGCGATCCAGCGGGAGCTCTCCACGGAGGACGGCTTCATCATGCGCT
The DNA here is from genome assembly GCF_044744165.1 of Streptomyces sp. NPDC087420. Lineage (NCBI taxonomy): Bacteria > Bacillati > Actinomycetota > Actinomycetes > Kitasatosporales > Streptomycetaceae > Streptomyces > Streptomyces sp. NPDC087420. The sequence goes on along the minus strand of NZ_JBIUXU010000018.1, from coordinate 17,034 downwards.
ACCCGACCGCCGGCGCCCAGGCGGGCGTGGACGGCCTGGAGGGTGACGAGGGCGCGTTCCTGGCGTGCTCGTTCTGGCTCGCCGACGATCTCGCGATGATCGGCCGGGTCGACGAGGCCCGCAAGCTCTTCGAGAAGCTGCTGGACCTGCGCAACGACCTGGGCCTGCTGGCGGAGGAGTGGGACCCGCGCCTCAAGCGCCAGGTCGGCAACTTCCCGCAGGCGTTCAGCCATGTGCCGCTGATCGACACGGCCCTGCGGCTGACGGCGTCGGGCGCGTACGGGGGCTGAGCGACACCGCACGCGGGTGGGGCCCCGTCCTTCCGGGCGGGGCCCCGCCCGTGCGGGCGGACCGGATCCGGTGCGGGCCGACCGGACCTCCGTACGGGCGGGCGGTGACCGGAACGTACCGGTACAGGTAGCCTCCGCTTCTATGGAGAGCCAGGACGGGATCACCGTGCAGCGCGCGCTTGAGCTGCCAGGACTCCGCGCCGGGCTGCCCGAGGTCGTCGCGGGCGCGGACCGGCTGAACCGTACGGTGCGCTGGGTGCACGCCGGGGAGGTCCCGAACATCGCCTCGCTCCTCAAGGGCGGCGAGCTGCTCCTCACCACAGGACTGGGCCTCGGCACCCGCCCCGCCGAGCAGCGGGCCTTCGTGCGCAGGCTCGCCGAGCGCGGGATCGCGGCGCTCGTGGTCGAGCTGGGGCCGAGGTTCGACCGGCTGCCCGCCACGCTCGTGGAGACGGCGGGGGCGGCCGGGCTGCCGCTGGTCCAGCTCCACCGCGAGGTGCCCTTCGTGACGGTGACCGAAGAGGTGCACACCGAGATCGTCAACGGGCACTACGCGCTGCTGCGGCGGGCCGAGGAGGTCCACCGGCGCTGTACGGAGGCGCTGCTCGACGGCGGCGGGGTGCCGCAGGTGCTGCGGATCCTCGCCGACTTCGCGGCCAATCCCGTCTTCCTGGAGACGGCGGAGGGACAGCTGCTCTACGCGGCGGCCCCGGCGGCCGGGCCCGCCTCGGCACCGGCCGCCGCCGATCCGCTCCAGATCTGGGAAGGGCTGCGCGGGCAGCGCGCGGCCCGCGCGGCGGGGCCGCCCGCGGGCGCCGTGCTGGTGGACGTCCCGGGCGGCGGGCACGGTTCCGGCGCGGTACGGGCCCGGCTGGTCCTGCCCGCCGTGTCGGCGCCACTGCTGCCGGTGCACCGGATGGCGGCCGAGCGTGCGGCGGGCATCCTGGCGGTGGTGCTGATGCAGGCCCGCCAGGAGGAGGAGCTGGCGGCGCGGGGGCGCGGCGACTTCCTGACGGATCTCGCCGAGGGCCGGATCCGCGCCGAGGACGCGCCCGCGCAGGCGAAGGTGCTGGGCTTCAGGCCGGGCGACGGGCCGCTGCTCCCCGTGGTGATGCGGCTGGCCTCGGAGCTGTCGCCGTCCGGCAACTGGGCGCTGCTGGCGAGAGCCGTACTGGAGGAGCTGTCGTCCGTGGGCGTGCCGGTCCTGCTGGGGGTGCGCCCGGTGGAGGGCCGGGTGCCGCTGCTGCTGGGGCTGCGCTCCGACGGTGAGCGTACGGCGGTGGCTGACCGGGTCGCGACGGCGCTGCGGGCCGGTGTGGAGCGCGCGGGCCTGGAGCGGCCGGGGGCGCAGCCGCCGGTCGTGGTGGTCGGGGTCCCGGGCAACTGGGCGGCGGCGAGCGCGGGGCTGCGGCACGCGGCGGAGACCGCGACGGCCGCGCAGGGCCTCACCGACCTGCCGTGGTACGACGCCCGCCGCCTGGACATCGACCTGCTGCTGTGGCGGCTGCGGGACCATCCGGATCTGGCGGCCTTCGTGGACCGCGCGATCGGCCCGCTCCGCGCGCACGACAGGACCGCGCGGCCGGCCCTGCTGCCCACCCTGGAGGTCTTCCTGGCGCACGCGGGCCGCAAGGCGGAGACGGCCCGCGAGCTGCATCTGAACCGCCAGACGCTCTACAACCGGCTGGCGCGGATCGCGGAGCTGCTGGGCACGGACCTGGACGACCCGCAGACGGTCCTGGCCCTCAGCCTGGCGCTGCGTGCCCGGCGTCACGCGCCATGAATCGTTTCGCCCACCGGCGGTGTCCTCCATCGCCGGACGGGCCGGACTTCCCTGATCAGCGAACGCGTCGCGGCTGCGTCAACTCGTCGTAGACGCTGAGCATCTGAGCGATCGAATCCTCCTCCGTCGGCCACGTCGCCGCCTGCGCCCGGCCCGCGGCGGCGAGTTCCTTCCTGCGGTCCGCGTCGCCGAGGAGCCGTACCACCGCCGCCGAGAGCGCCACCGAGTCGCCGTACGGCACCAACTCCGCCGCGTCGCCCACCAGATCGGGGTTGCCGCCGACCGCCGTGGCGACGAGGGGGACGCCGAGGCGCAGCGTCTCCTGCGCGAGGACGGAGCGGGCCTCCCAGCGGCTGGAGAGCAGCACCAGGTCGGCGGCGTCGAGGAGTTCGCCCACGTCGTCCCGGCGGCCGACCAGCCGGACGGGCAGGTCCGCGCCGTCGATTCGGCGCTGGAGCCGCGCCCGCTCCCGGCCCTCGCCCGCGACGACCAGCAGCGGGACGGGGTCGAGGCCGCGCCACGCGGCGGCCGCGTCGAGCAGGGTGTCGTACCCCTGATGCGGGACGAGCGCGCCGACGGCCATCAGCAACGGGCGGTCGGCCGCGCCGAATTCGGCGCGGGCCTTGTTCCGGGGCCCGTCGGGGAGCGGGCGCGCGGCCGGCACCGCCAGCGGGGCGAGCCGGGCGTCCCGCGCCCCGCGCCGCCGGGCCTGGTCGACCAGCTCCGAGGAGGTGCCGAGCACCACCGCCGCCGTCCTGACGACCCGTCGCTCCAGCAGCCGCGTCAGTGACCCGCGCGCGCCCTCGCCCTGCGAGCGGGTGTGCCAGGTGACCACGAGCGGCACCCGCTGCCCGCCCAGCGCGAGCGCGGTCCGCGCGGCGGCGTGCAGTCCGTGCGCGTGCACCACGTCCGCTCCCGCGCACGCCGCCCGCAGCGCGGCGACCGCGGCCGGGTCCCCGCGCCTCGGTACGGGTACGTGGTGGGCCCCGGCGCCGCCGAAGTCGTACGAGCGCTCCAGATCGGCGGGGGCGCACACGGTCACGCACACTCCCCTGGCGACCAGTCCGGCCGCCAGGGAGCGGACGTGCGCACTGCTGCCCGCGCTGCCGCCGCCGAGCACCTGGACCGTACGCAGTGGTGTCACGTGGCCAAGGCTCCTGGGTCGGGATCGGGGGTACGTCAAGGATGCCAGTCCGTACGCACGTTCCGACACCGCGGAAGCGTCGTTCGTGTGTCCGCCGCCTCAACTCCCCCTCCAGGTTCACCCACCCGGGTGACATACGGAGAGGGAGGTCAGCCGGGGCCGTCGGCGCGGGCCGTGGCGAGGAGTTCCTCGGCGTGGGCGCGGGCCGTCTCCGAGTCCTCCTGCCCCGCGAGCATCCGCGACAACTCCCGTACCCGGTCCTCGCCTTCCAGGACCGTCACGCCCGAGCGGGTCACCGAGCCGTCGTTGGTCTTCTCGACCAGCAGCTGACGGTCGGCGAACGCCGCGACCTGGGGAAGGTGGGTGACCACCACCACCTGCGCGGACTGGGCGAGTTTGGCCAGCCTGCGGCCCACCTCGACCGCCGCCTTGCCGCCGACCCCCGCGTCGACCTCGTCGAAGAGGTACGTCGGCACCGGGTCGGAGCCCGCGAAGACCACCTCCACGGCGAGCATCACGCGGGACAGCTCACCGCCCGACGCGCCCTTGGCGATCGGCCGGGGCTGGGCGCCCGGGTGCGGGGCCAGGAGCAGTTCGACCTCGTCGACGCCGTGCGGGCCGTACACGACCGACCGGCCGCCGACCTCGATGCCGGACGTCTCGTCGGCCGCCTCCGTCTGCCGGATGTCGAACGACACCCGCGCGTGGGGCATGGCCAGCGAGGCCAGCTCCGCCGTGACGGCCTCCGCGAAGAGCGCCGCCGCCGCCGACCTGGCGTCGGTCAACGCCTGGGCGAGACCGGACAGTTCGGCGCGCAGCGCGTCCCGCTCCGCCGTCAGCTCGCCGATCCGCTCGTCGTCGCCCTCCAGTTCGGCCAGGCGCGCGGTGCTCTCCTCGACCCAGACGAGGACACCGTCGATGTCTTTGCCGTACACGCCGTACTTGCGGGTCAGCGAGGTGAGGGACGCCCGGCGCTCCTCCACGGCGGCCAGCCGCAGCGGATCGGCGTCCAGGTTGTCGGCGTATCCGGCCAGTTCCCCGGCCACGTCCGCCAGCAGGATGGAGATCTCCCCCATCCGCTCGGCGAGCCCGGCGAGGGCCGGATCGTGCGCCCGTACGGCGTCCAGGGTCCGCCCCGCGCCCCCGACGAGCGTCGTCGCGTCCACGGCCTCCGGGTCCTCGGGGTTGCCCGCGAGAGCCGCGTGGGCGACGGACGCGGCCGAGGCCAGCGCCTCGGCGTGGCCGAGCCGCTCGGCCTCCGCGGCGAGTTCGACGTCCTCGCCCGGCAGCGGCTCCACCCCGGCGACCTCCGCCAGGCCAAAGCGCAGCAGGTCCGCCTCCTGCGCCCGTTCCCTGGCGCGGGTGGTCAGTTCGTCCACCTCGGTGGCGACCGCCCGCAGCCTGCGGTAGGCCGCCGCGTACTTCGCGTGCGGGTCCGTGACCGTCCCGCCCGCGTACCGGTCGAGGGCCTGCCGCTGCCGCGCGGGCCGCAGAAGCCCCTGCTGGTCGGTCTGGCCGTGTACGGCGACGAGGTCGTCCGCCAGTTCGGCCAGCACCCCCACCGGCACGGAACGCCCGCCGATGTGGGCGCGCGAGCGCCCCTCGGCCGAGACGGTCCTGCTGATGAGCAGCGCGCCGTCGTCCAGCTCGGCACCGGCCTCCTCGGCCCGTACCGCCGCCGGATCGCCCGGGGACAGCGTGATCCGCCCCTCGACGACCGCCGCCTTCGCGCCGATCCGCACCAGGGCGGCGTCGGCCCGTCCGCCGAGCAGCAGCCCGAGGCTGGTGACGACCATGGTCTTGCCCGCGCCGGTCTCACCGGTCACCGCCGTGAAGCCGGGCGACAGCTCGACGACCGCGTCGTCGATGACCCCGAGCGACCGTATCCGCATCTCCTCCAACACGGTCATGACCATACGAGGTCCGGGGACCGCCGTGCGACGGACCCCACCCCTCATTCGCACGGACGTACGGTGTCCGGCCTTCCGTACGACTGGCCGCGCGGCCCTCTCCGTACCTCAGGCACCCGCCCTGACCTGCGCACGCCTGCCGGTACGGCTCAGTGCGGCGCCCCGCGCCAGCCGGAGACCGGCAGCGCGAACTTGGCCACCAGCCGGTCCGTGAAGGAAGCGTGGTGAAGCCGGGCCAGCCGTACGGGCACGGCCCCGCGCCGCACCTCCACCCGCGCGCCCGGCGGCAGCTCGACGGTCCTGCGCCCGTCGCACCACAGGACCCCGTTGGGGGTGTTCGGCTGCACCTCCACCGCCAGGACCGTGGTCGGCGAGGTGACCAGCGGCTTCGCGAACAGCGCGTGGGCGCTGATCGGCACCATCAGCAGCGCCTCCACCTCGGGCCACACCACGGGCCCGCCGGCCGAGAAGGCGTACGCCGTCGAGCCGGTGGGGGTGGCGCAGATGATGCCGTCGCAGCCGAAGCCGGTGACCGGGCGGCCGTCGATCTCCAGGACGACCTCCAGCATCCGTTCGGGCGACACCTTCTGGACGGCGGCCTCGTTGAGGGCCCAGTCGCGGTGGACGACGTCGCCGTTGCTGTGCACGACGACGTCTATCGTCATCCGCTCCTCGACCTCGTAGTCGCGGCTGACGACCCGGGCGACCACCTTGTCCAGGTCGTCGCGCTCCGCCTCGGCGAGGAATCCGACCCGGCCGAGGTTCACCCCGAGCATCGGCACCCCGGAGGCGCGGGCGAACGCGGCGCCGCGCAGCAGGGTGCCGTCGCCGCCGAGCACGATCAGCAGCTCACAGCCTTCGAGGACACCGGGGGTGGCCTCGGGAACCGTCTGCACGGACGACGGCAGCGGCAGGTCGACCGCCTCGCCCGCCAGCACCCGTACCCCGATGCCGTTGCGCAGCAGCCCGGTCACGACCAGCTCCGCGCTGCGGATGGCCGCGGGTCTGCCGGTGTGCGCGAGGAGGAAGACGGTACGTGCCTCGTCGGTGGTGTTCACGGTCTCGGTGGTGTTCACGGTCTCGGGGGTGTGCGCGGTCTCGGGGGTGTTCATGGGCAACGTGGTGTCCATGGGCAACGTGGTGTTCGCGGTCAACGTGGTGTTCGTGGTCAACGGGGTCCCTCCGCCACTGCACGGTCGACGTCCGCCGGATCGAGTTCGGGCGCTCCGGCGTGGAGCCACAGAAAGTACTCGACGTTCCCGGAGGGCCCGGGCAGCGGACTGGCGGTGACGCCCCGCACCCCGAGGCCCAGCGCCGCGGCCCGCCCGGCCACGGCCCGTACGGTCTCCGCGCGCAGCTCGGGGCTGCGGACGACACCTCCGTTGCCCAGCCGCTCCTTGCCGATCTCGAACTGCGGTTTGACCATCAGGACGAGGTCCGCGCCGGGCGCGGCGCAGCGCACCATCGCGGGCAGCACGAGGCCGAGCGGGATGAACGAGAGGTCACCCACGATCAGGTCCACGGGCTCACCTCCGATCTGGTCGAGCGTCAACTCCCGGACATTCGTACGGTCCTTGACGGTGACCCGTTCATCGCCCCTGAGCGACCAGGCGAGTTGTCCGTATCCGACGTCGACCGCGACGACGTGGCCGGCCCCGGCCCGCAGCAGGACGTCCGTGAAGCCGCCCGTGGAGGCGCCCGCGTCCAGGGCCCTGCGGCCCTCGACGATGAGGCCGAGGGGGGTGAACGCGGCGAGCGCGCCCGCGAGTTTGTGCCCGCCGCGCGACACGTAGTCGGGGTCGCCGTCGTCCTCGGTGACGACCACGGCGGCGCTGGTCTCCACCTGGGTGGCGGGCTTGGTCGCGGTGGTACCGCCGACCCTCACCCTCCCCGCGGCGATCAGCTGGCTCGCGTGCTCGCGGGAGCGGGCGAGTTTGCGGCGTACCAGTTCGGCATCGAGACGGCGGCGTGCCAGTCCTGCCACGTTCGGTTCAGCTCCTGTGGTCGTACGCGTGAGGGGTCGCCGGGGGCGCCGGGGGTCCCTGCGGGGCCGGGCGTGCGTCGAGCGCGGTCAGCGCGTCGCGCAGCCCCCGGTGCACATCCTCGTACACCTCCTGGTGCCCGTCGGCGGGGAGGTGGTCGGCGTCGGCCAGCCGCGTGAGCAGCTCGTCCGCGGCGGGGTCGCCGGTCGGCACCCGTTCCACGCCGAGCGGCCGGGGGGCGGCCGGCTCGAAGGCGGGCGGTGGCACGGGCGCCGGGGCGCCGGGGTCCCGCCCGGAGTCGGAACCGGCGGGGGCCGCCGGGGGGTCGCGCGTGTCCGCCGCGGAGTCGTTCATGCCCAGACGCTACCCCGAAGCCCTGAGGTACCGTCGCTCACGATGGCGACGAAGGAGGAGTGCCGCGGCGCACTCGAGAAGCTCTCGGACAATCTGGCGGGCGCGGACGGGGACATCCGTACCGCGGCCGGCTTCGACCGTTCCCTGAGCTGCCACATCACCGATCTGGACCTCACGTTCCGGGGCGAGCTGGTGGGCGGCCGGATCGAGGTGAGGGACAGCGTGCCGGGGCCCCCGCCCGACAAGGCGCAGATCCGCCTGGCGATGACGGGGGACGACCTGGTGGCGCTGGTCGACGGCGAGCTGCACTTCGCGCGCGCGTGGGCGTCGGGACGGGTCAGGCTGGAGGCGGGCTTCCGGGACCTGCTGCGCCTGCGCGCGCTGCTCTGACCGCCGGCGCCCGGCGCTCCCGGCTCGCCGGGACGACCAGTGGGGTGCCCGTCTCCGGGTCCTCGATCACCTGGCAGCGCAGCCCGAACACCCGCTCCACCAGGGCCGCGGTGACGATCTCCGCCGGCGGCCCCTGCGCCACGACCTCCCCGTCGCGCATCGCGATGAGATGGGTGGCGTAGCGGGCCGCGTGGTTGAGGTCGTGCAGGACGGCGACCAGCGTGCGGCCGCCCGTCTCGTGCAACTCGGCGCAGAGGTCGAGCACATCGATCTGGTGCTGGATGTCCAGGAACGTGGTGGGCTCGTCGAGCAGCAGCAGCGGGGTCCGCTGGGCGAGCGCCATCGCGATCCAGACGCGCTGGCGCTGCCCGCCGGACAGTTCGTCGACATAGCGCCCCGCCAGGTCCGCGACGCCGGTCGACACCATCGACTCCCCGACGATCCGCTCGTCGTCCGGCGACCACTGGCGCAGCGGGCCCTGGTGCGGGTAACGGCCGCGCGCCACGAGGTCGGCGACGGTGATGCCGTCGGGCGCGAGGGAGGACTGCGGCAGCAGCCCGAGGATCCTGGCCACCTTCTTGGCGGGCATCGCGTGGATGGCCGTACCGTCCAGCAGGACCTGTCCCCGGGTGGGCCTCAGCATCCGGGAGAGCGCGCGCAGCAGGGTCGACTTGCCGCAGGCGTTCGGTCCGACGATCACGGTGAAGGAGTGGTCGGGGATCGCCACGGACAGGTCGCGGGCGATGACCCGCCGGTCGTAGCCGAGGGTCACGGCTTCCGCGGTGAGGCGCTGCATGGTCGTGCTCCTGCTCCTGGGGACGGGGTTCTGGTACGTACGTACGGGTCGTCGGGCCTCCTTCATGAACGGCCGTCGTTCACACGCGCCCCGCCCTGCGCTCGGTGACCAGCAGCCACAGCAGATAGCAGCCGCCGAGCACTCCCGTCACCACCCCGACGGGCAGCTGCCGGTCCCCGAACGCCGAAGTGGCCAGCAGGTCCGCGACGAGCAGCAGGACCGCGCCCATCACGGCGGCCGGGCCCAGCCGGGGGCCGGGTGAGCGGGTGAGCCGGCGGACGAGCTGGGGCGCGCTGAGCGCCACGAAGGAGATGGGCCCGGCGGCGGCGGTCGCCGCGGCGACCAGCACCACGGCCGAGCCCATCAGGACCAGCCGGGTGCGCTCGACCCGTACCCCGAGCGCGTACGCCGCGTCGTCTCCCATCTCCAGCATCCGCAGCGGCCGTCCGTAGCCGAGGATCAGCGGGACGAAGACGGCACAGAGGGCGAGCAGCGGCCACACCTGTGCCCAGTCCCGGCCGTCGAGGGAGCCGGTCATCCACAGGACGGCCCGGGTCGCGTCGACCAGGTCGGCCTTGGTGACCAGATACTGGTTGGCGGCGGTGAGCATGGCGGCGGCGCCGATCCCGACGAGCACCAGCCGGTAGCCGTGCACCCCGCGCTTCCAGGCCAGCAGGTAGACCGCGACCCCGGTCACCGTCCCGCCGACGATCGCACCGCCCGCGACGGCGACCGCCCCACCGTGGAGGAGGACGATCACGCTCAGCGCGCCGACGGTCGCGCCCTGCCCGAAGCCGATGACGTCGGGGCTGCCGAGCGGGTTGCGGGTGACGGACTGGAAGACGGCGCCGCCGATGCCGAGGGCCGCGCCGACCAGCAGCCCCACCAGAACGCGCGGCAGCCGCACCTCCCGGACGATGAACTCCTGGGCGGGCGTGCCGTTCCCGAGCAGGGTGGCGACAACGTCACGGGGGGACATGGGGTAGTCGCCGTGGCCGATGAGCACCACGGCGGTGGCCAGCGCGGCGGCGGTGAGCAGCAGGACGACGAGGGTGGCCCGGCGGTCGAACCGTACGGACAGCCCGCCGGGCGTCCGTATCGCCCGCACTCCACGGACCGCACGGCTCGCGGGGGCCGCCTCCGCCGGCCCGGGGGCCTTCTCCCGGGAGAACGCGGTCACAGCCGGGCCATCCTCTTGCGCCGTACGAGATGGATGAAGACGGGCCCGCCGACCAGCGCGGTGACGATCCCGGCCTGGAGTTCCGAGGGCCGGGCAACCACCCGGCCGAGCACGTCCGCGCCGAGCAGCAGGACGGGCGACAGGACGGCCGCGTACGGCAGGATCCACCGCATGTCGGGGCCGGTGAGGGCGCGTACGAGGTGCGGCACCATCAGCCCGACGAAGACGATCGGCCCGCACGCGGCGGTCGCGGCCCCGCAGAGCAGTGTGACGGAGAGCATGGCGAGGACACGGGTCCGGGTCAGGTGCGCGCCGAGCGCGCGGGCGGTATCGTCGCCCAGCTCCATGGCGTTGAGCGGCCGGGCGATCAGCGCGGCCACCGCCACCCCGGCGGCGATGAACGGCCACACCTTGCCGACGGTCGCCGGGTCGGCCGACGCGAGCGAGCCGACGGTCCAGAACCGCAGCCGGTCGAGCGCCGCCGAGTCGAGCAACTGGACGGCGTTGACGTAGCCGTAGAGCGCGGCCGTCGCGGCGGTGCCCGCGAGCGCGAGACGCACGGGCGTGGCGCCCCGGGTGCCGCCGAGGACGTACACGGCCGCCGAGACGACCCCCGCGCCGAGGAAGGCGAACCACACGTAGCCGGTGACCGAGGTGACGCCGAGGAAGCTGATGGCGGAGACGACGGCGGCGGACGCCCCCGCGTTCACGCCCAACAGGCCCGGCTCCGCGAGCGGGTTGCGGGTCAGGCCCTGCATCACGGCCCCGGAGAGGCCCAGGGCGGCCCCGACGAGCACGCCGAGGACGGTCCGGGGCAGCCGTACGTCCGCGACGATCACGTCGTTCCCGGTGCCGGTGTCATGGAACAGCCCGTGCCACACGTCCCCCAGGGGGACGGACTTGGCGCCGATCGCGATGCTCGCCACGCAGACCAGCAGCAGGACACCCACGGAGACCAGCAGCCCGGCCGCGCGCGGGCCGCGCCGGGAGCGGGGGCCGGAGGCGTCCGGCCGCCGCGCCAGGGGCGCCCGGCTCTGGGCCCGGCTCTGTTCGGGGGGACTGTCGACCAACACGTGGTTAGGTTAGCCTACCCTCGCAAAGCGTCGAGGAAGGGCACCGTATGAGCACCGTCTCCCACGTCCCGTACCGGTACTTCGAGGTCCATGTGGTCCGCACCGAGCGGATCACCCCCGGCATGCTCCGTGTTGTCCTCGGCGGCGCCACCCTGGCCGCCACGGCCACGGCCGGCCGCGACCAGCGCGTCAAGCTCTTCCTGCCGCACCCCGGTCAGGACAGGCCCGTCATGCCGCCCATGGAGACGGACTCGGACGACTGGTACGGGAACTGGCGCGCGCTCGACCCGGACGTCCGCGGCATCATGCGGACGTACACCGTCCGCGAACTGCGCCGCGAACCGTCCGAGCTGGTCATCGACTTCGCACTGCACGGCGGACCGGACGATCCGGCTGCCGGGCCCGCCGCGCGCTGGGCCGGTACGGCGGTCCCCGGCGCCCGGCTCGGCGTCCTCGCCCCGGTGGAGGAGGACAACCTCGGCTACGACTTCCGCCCGCCCGAGTCCGCCGACTGGATCCTGCTCACCGGCGACGGCTCCGCCCTCCCGGCCCTCGCCGGCATCCTCGAATCACTGGCCCCCGGCATCCCGGCCCGCGTCTGGATCGACTTCCACGACCGGGAGGACCGCCAGGACCTCCCCACCAAGGCCGACGCCGAGATCACCTGGCTGGTACGGGACGCGCACGGCGACTCCCCCACCACCGCCGACGCGATCCGCGCCGCCGTGCTGCCGCCGGGCACGCCGTACGCGTGGGTCGCCGGCGAGTCGGCGACGGTGAAGGCGGTACGGCGCCACCTCGTCGCGGAACGCGGATTCGACCGCGGGGCGGTGAAGTTCACCGGCTACTGGCGGCGCGGGACGTCCGAGGACCAGCTGCTCCAGGCCGACGAGGACGCCTGAGGGTACGGGCCGGCACCGCCGGGCCCGTACCCCCGCCACATCCCTGCCCCCGGCCTACAGAGCGAGCTTGGCCAGCGCCTTGCCCGCGTCCAACTCGGCCGCCCCGTCGCCCGCGTGGGTCCACGCCGCCGCGCACAGCGCCCGCAGCCCGTCCATCGCCCCGCCGTCCCCCGCGAGCGCCAGCTCACCGCCCCGCACGGACGCCGTCCATCCCCCGCAGCCGAACCCGCCGTCCGCCTCGGCGACTTCGGGCTGCCCGGTCAGCAACCCCCGCAGATCCGCGTCCACATACGTCGGCCGGTGCGCGGGCTCCGCCGCGAGCAGCCGCGCCGCGTCCGTCACCCCGGTCAGAACGAGCAGCGAGTCCACCCCGCCGTTGAACGCGCCCTCGATGTCCGTGTCCAGCCGGTCCCCGACCACCAACGGCCGCTTCGCCCCCGTACGGAGGATCGTCTCGCGGTGCATCGGAGGCAGCGGCTTCCCCGCGACCCGCGGCTCCGCGCCCGTCGCGATCCGCACGACCTCGACGGCCGCGCCGTTGCCCGGCGCGATGCCCCGTGCGCTCGGAATCGTCAGATCCGTGTTGGAGGCGAACCACGGCACACCCCGCGCGATGGCGTAACCGGCCTCCGCGAACCGCCCCCAGGCCAGGTCCGGCCCTCCGTACCCCTGCGCCACCGCGACCGGCCCGTCGTCGGCCGACTCGACCGGTTCGAGGCCGCGTTCGCGCAGCGCGACCCGCAGCCCCTCACCCCCGATGACCAGCACCTTGGAACCCTCGGGCACCTGCTCGGCGATCAGCCGGGCGACCGCCTGCGCCGAGGTGATCACATCGGCGGCATCGGCCGGCACCCCCAACTCCGTCAGGTGCGCGGCGACGGCGTCCGGGGGACGCAGGGCGTTGTTGGTGACGTACGCCAGACGCATCCCCGCGTCCCGGGCCGTACCCAGCGCGTCCACCGCGTGCGCGATGGCCTCCCCGCCCGTGTACACCACCCCGTCGAGATCGAGCAGAGCCGTGTCGTACGCCTCGTTCAGCGGTGTCGTACTGCCGCGGGGCCTGGTCGTGCTCTGCTGCTGCTCGCTCATCGAGTCTTCCGCTCCTCGCTCGGGACATCTCCCCCGATCATCGCTCATCCCGTACCCCACATACGATGCACGGATGAACACCACGGGTCCGCCGGACGAGAACAGAGGTCTGCGCCTGATCCCCATCCGCGGACTCCGCTACGTCCCCGAGCGGGTGGGCAGCCTGTCCGCCGTGACCTCCCCGCCGTACGACGTGGTCATCAGGCCCGACGGACTCCACCACCTGGAGTCGGCGGACCCGTACAACATCGTCCGGCTGATCCTGCCGCAGGCCGCCACCGCCGGGGAGAGGCACCGGCAGGCGGCGCGGACACTCGCCGCGTGGCTGGCGGAGGGCATCCTCGCCGCCGATCCGGAACCCGCCCTGTACGTCTACGAGCAGCGCAAGGGCGATCTGCTGCAACGCGGGGTCATCGGGGCGCTGGAGCTGTCCGTGCCGGCCGACGGGATCGTCCTGCCGCACGAGGACGTGATGCCGGACGTGGTGGAGGACCGGGCGGCCCTGATGCGGACGACGGCGACGAACCTCGAACCGCTGCTCCTGACGTACCGGTCCGACGACGCCACCGCCACCACGGGAGCGGACACGACGGGCACGAGCGCGGTCATCGGACGCACCCTCACCCGGCCGCCGCTCCTCGCGACCACCACGGAGGACGGCTTCGCCCACCGCCTGTGGTCCGTCACGGACCCCGCCGACCTCGCCGAGATCCGGACCGACCTCGCGCGCCACCAGGCCCTCATCGCCGACGGGCACCACCGCTGGGCGACGTACCTGCGGCTGCGCACCGAGCATCCGGCGGGCAGTCCCTGGGACTTCGGGCTCGTCCTGCTGATCGACACGGCCCGCTACCCCCTCCAGGTCCGCGCCATCCACCGGCTGCTGCACCGGCTCCCGGTCGCGCGGGCCCTCGACGCGCTCGGGGACGCGTTCCGGGTCCGCACGCTCGACGTCCCGCTGACGGAGGCTCTGGCCGAGCTGGCGGAGGCCGCGTCCGAGAGCAACGCGTTCCTGCTGGCCGGGGACGGCCGCTTCCACCTGGTGGACCGCCCGGACAAGGGCCTGCTGGCCCGTACGGTACCGGCGGAACAGCCCGCCGCCTGGCGGGAACTGGACGCGACGGTCCTGCACGCCGCGCTGCTCGACCACCTCTGGCGGATCCCGGACGCGCCCGAGCACATCGCCTATCTGCACGACACGGCGGCGGCCGTCACCCAGGCCGAACGGGTCGGGGGGACGGCGGTGCTGATGCATCCGGTGCGCGAGGAGGTCGTACGGGATCTGGCGCGCCAAGGGGTCACGATGCCGCGCAAGTCGACGTCGCTCGGCCCCAAGCCGGCGACCGGGCTTGTCCTGCGGAGCCTGACGCTCGGCTGAAACGAAAAAAGGCGAGTGGGGGGGGCCCCCCCCCGGGGGGGGCCCCCCCCCCGCACCGCCCACAGGTTGGGGTTGTTGGTGTGGTGCGACGGGGCGGGCCGGCCAAGGGCCGCCCGGGGAGCGGGGGCGACGAGCTG
>NZ_JBIUXU010000018.1:0-2616 GCF_044744165.1 Streptomyces sp. NPDC087420 | reverse complement strand
GCCCCGGGGGCGCCGCTGGCGGCCGCCGCCGGCCCCCCCCCGGGCGCCGGGGGTGGCCGGGCGGCGCCGGCCGCGGGCCTAAAACTAAAACCGGGGGGGGGGGGCCCCCGGGGGGGGGGGCCCCCCCACTCGCCTCACAGCTCAGTGCTTGGTGTTGTTGTCCTCGTCCTCGTCCTCGTCCTCGTCCTCGTCCTCGTCGTCATCGTCGTCAAGGTCGTCCGCGACCTCGGGCAGGTCGTTGCCCTCCGCCTCGTTGTCGACCTCGTCGACCTCGTCGTCCTCGTCATCGGCCAGGGCGTCAACGAACTCGACTCCGTCCAACTCGGCGAGACGGTCCGAGGCGTCCGTCGCGGCGTCCTTGTCCGCCTCGACGGTCTTGCCGAACCACTCGCGCGCCTCGTCCTCGCGCCCGGCCGACAGCAGGGCGTCGGCGTAGGCGTAGCGAAGGCGCGCGGTCCACGGCTGTACGGAGTGGGACGCCAGCTCGGGGCCCTGCAACGTGACGATGGCGGCCTCGATCTGGCCCATGTCACGCCGCGCTCCGGCCGCGACCATCCGCATCTCGACCTGACCGGCCTTGTCGAGCTTCGCCACCTCGGGCTCTCCGGCCATCGCCATCGCGCGCTCCGGACGGCCGAGGCCGCGCTCGCAGTCCGCCATGACGGGCCACAGGTCGACGTTCCCGGTCATCCGCTTCGCGGCCCGGAACTCGGCGAGCGCCTCCGCGTACTTCTGGGTGGCGTACGCGGCGAAGCCGGCCGCCTCGCGGACGGCCGCGACCCGGGACGCGAGCCGCAGGGCGATACGGGAGTAGGCGTACGCCTGCTCCGGGTCGTCGTCGATCAGCTGGGCGACCATGACGAGGTTCCTGGCGACGTCGTCGGCGAGCGTCTTGGGCAGGCTCATCAGCTCCTGCCGCACGCTCTTGTCGACCTCCTGACCAGTGATCTCGTCGGGGATCGGCAGCCGCTTGATGGGCTCCCGGTCGCGCTCGCGCTCGTCGCGCCGCGCGTAGCCGGTCCCGCGCTCGCCGTCCCGGCTGCCGTAGCCGCCGCTGGGGCGCCCGCCCCGGTCGTCACGGCGGGCGTACCCAGCGCCGCCGGACGCGGGACGGCCACCACGGTCGTTGCCGCGGTCGTTGCCGCGCTCATTGTCCCGCCGGGGGCCACTGCCGGCCGGCCGGTCGTCACGACGCTGGTAACCGCCGCCCGTCCCACCACCGGTGGGCCGGCCACCACGGCTGTCGTCACGACGGGGGCCACCGCTGGGCCGGTCGTCACGACGGAAACCGGACCGGTCGTCGTCACGGCGAGGGGTGCTGGGGCGCTCGTCACGACGGTCGTCGCGCCGGAACGCGGGCCGGTCGTCGTCGCGCCGGGGCGTGCTGGGACGGTCGTCACGACGCTGGAAGCCGCCGCCACCGCCCCGGTTGTCGTCCCGCTTGAAGGGAGGACGGTCGTTGCTGTCACGACGGGGGGCACTCGAACGATCGTCGCGCCGGGGGCCACCGCCACTCGGCCGGTCGTCACGACGCTGATAGCCGCCACTCGTCCCACCACCGGTGGGACGCCCGCCACGGTCGTCGTCCCGTCGGGGGCCGCTGCCGCCCGGCCGGTCGTCACGACGCTGGTAACCGCCGCCCGTCCCACCACCGGTGGGCCGGCCACCACGGTCGTCACGACGGGCGGGGCCACCACCCGTGCTGGGCCGACCGCCGCCGAAGCCACCGGAACCGCTGGGACGGCCACCACGGTCGTCATCCCGGCGCGGACCGCTGCCGGCCGGCCGGTCGTCGCGGCGCGGACCGCTCGGGCGGTCGTCACGCCGGTCGCCACGGAAGGAGGGCCTGCCTTCGCCACGGTCGTCACGACGAGGACCCGAAGGCCGGTCGTCACGCCGCTGGAAGCCGCCACTGCTGCTGCCGCTGCCACCACCGGTGGGCCGACCACCACGGTCGTCGCGGCGAGGGGCCCCGCCACCGGTGTTGGGCCTGCCACCGGTGCTCGGCCGGCCGCCCGTGCTGGGCCTGCCACCCGTACCGGAGCGACCACCGCCGGACGCGCCGGCCCCGCCCGCACCTGCGGGACGGCCGCCACGGAACCCGCCCCGGTCGCCACCGCTGTCCCTGCTGCGACGTGGCTCGCGCTCAGGTCGGTCGTCGGAGGAATTGGGGGACATCGGTGGCTCCTGTCTGCGGGTACCGCAGTAATTCTCGCGCGGCCGACCTTCGGACGCGCGCCGGAAAGAAGTGTGGGGAAAAACAAAAAGGACCCTTGGTCCAGCATGAACGCTGGACCAAGGGTCCTTGAAAGATTGTTCGGCGGCGTCCTACTCTCCCACAGGGTCCCCCCTGCAGTACCATCGGCGCTGTGAGGCTTAGCTTCCGGGTTCGGAATGTAACCGGGCGTTTCCCTCACGCTGTGACCACCGAAACCCTATCGGGCTCTAGCGAACAAGCACACTCTTCAATTGAGTAAAAGACGCTAGTTCAACCGGTGCGACAGTTCGCAACCCGGGAACTACACAGTGGACGCGAGCAACTGAGGACAAGCCCTCGGCCTATTAGTACCAGTCAGCTTCGACCGTTACCGGTCTTCCACATCTGGCCTATCAACC
>NZ_JBIUXU010000017.1:0-177011 GCF_044744165.1 Streptomyces sp. NPDC087420 | reverse complement strand
AAGACCCCAAGCCGTTCATCTGGACCAAGACCGCCGACCAGATCCTCGAATCCCTCGCCTCGTACTGCCGACGAATTACCGACTCAGGACACTAGAGCCTGTCCTAGGAGGTGTCCATGACGGAACGTAGGCCTGCCCGCCGCGAAGGCGGTCGGGCAGGGGCCCGGCTACAGCGCCTGCGGGAAGTCGAACAGCCGTCCCGGGTCGTACGTCCCCTTCAGCCGCGCCAGCTTGTCCGCCGCCTGGCCGTAGTAGGCCTTCCGCCAGTCCGTCAGCGTCGGGTCGATGTAGTTCTGGTACGCCGCGCCCGACGCGTACCGCCGCATCGACGCATGGGTGTTTTTCAGCCACGCCTGCTGGGCCGTGCCGGCGGTCCCCGGCTGCCAGGCCCCGATGTACTGCGCCAGCACCCGCGAGCGCCGGTGCACAAACGCCGTCGAGAGCGGGCTCACCCGGTTGATCGCCCCGCCGAGCGCGGTCAGCGCTATGGAACCGCCGCCTCCGCCCTGGGCGACCGAGATCTTGGTGAAGGCTTCCGTGGCGGAGACCAGGGCCCGCAGCCCGGCCGGCGAGAGCGCGCGGTCGTAGAAGTCGGAGGCGGCCGCGTACGTCTCCCGCTGGAGCGCGCCGTTCTTGTCGCGCCCCGGCGTGGTGCCCGGCAGGTGGCACTGCGCCTCGGTGTAGCCCGAGCAGCCCGCGTACACGAGCATCGCCTCCTCGTACCCCCGGCGCCGGGTCGAGAACGAGCTGGCGGGGCCGGGGCCGCCCGGGCCGTCGGCCAGCCGGTCGAGGGCGTTCTTGAGATCCGACTCGGTGCCCAGGGAGAACGCGGACAGCGAGATGGTCGGGTTGCCGCCGCCGGGGCCCGCGGCGAGGTGGAGGGCGGACCAGATCTCGTCGGGCTGGTCGGGGCCCCACTTCTGCCAGGCGTCGAGCAGGGTCTCGGCCTTCGACCACGGCCAGCTCACGAAGGCGGCGACGGTCGCGGGTGCCGGATGCGTACGGAAGCGCAGTTCGGTGACCACTCCGAAGTTGCCGTTCCCGGCGCCGCGCAGCGCCCAGAAGAGGTCCTTGTTCTGCTCGGCGTCGGCGGTGAGCCGCTTGCCGGCCGCCGTGATGATCGTGGCGGACGTGAGGCTGTCGCAGGTCAGGCCGTACGCGCGGGCCGCGACGCCGTGTCCGCCGCCGAGGGTCAGACCGGAGACGCCGACGGTCGGGCAGGATCCGGCGGGGATTGTACGGCCCCGGGCGGCGAGGGTCCGGTAGACGTCCGCCAGCCGGGCACCGGCGCCGATCACGCCGTCCGAGGCGGCGTGCTGGAGCGAGTCGAGCTTCGAGATGTCGATGACCAGCCGGCCGTTGCCGCTGGACCAGCCCGCGTAGGAGTGGCCTCCGCTGCGGATGGAGACGGGGGTGTGATGGGTACGGGCGAAGGCGAGGCACTCCTTGATGTCGTCCTCGCCGGCCACATAGGCGACGGCCGCGGGCTTCAGGCTGTCGAAGCGGGTGTTGTAGAGCTGGCGCGCGGTCGCGTAGGACGCGTCGCCGGGCCGTACGAGATCTCCGTCGAGCCCCTTCGCGAGCGCGCTCCAGCTGGGCGCGCCGGGGGCGGGCTTGCTGGTGGTGGTTTTGGCACCGGCCGGCCCTGACCCGCCCGGTGACCCGCTTCCGTTCGTACCGGGGCCTCCGGCGCCCGCCGGTGACGTACCGCCGCCGGAACAGGCGGCCGTGACACCCGCGGTGGCCAGGGCGGCCGCGGCCGTGAGCAGTGTGCGCCGTTCCATCTGACGTCCTCCTGAGGGTGACCCCGGGATCGCGTGGAAGGCGTCCCGCTGAACGGGACGGTTGTAGAGGCCACCGGGTTCCGCGACTCGGGTGCGTTTTCCCCCAAGAGGTCAGGTCAATCAGGAGGTCGGGTCGATCAGGAGACCGGGTCGATCAGGAGACCGGGTCGGTCAAGTGATCGGGTCGGTCAAGTGATGCCGGGTGAGGTCAGTCCGCCGGCTGGTGGGACTGCGCGTCCGTCCTGGCCCGGTCGCGTGAGCGCCGTGCCGGGCCCGACCAGCCGCAGGTGCAGCGGGCCAGGCAGAACGAGCCGCGTTCCACGGTCGAGGTGGCGTGGGGGGAGGTGGTGGGGGGACCAGAAGGGTCTTGCTCGCACACCCCTCCACCGTACTGGCGTGACGGGCAACGCAGCGCGTCGTTATGCGGGTGGGAACGGGCTTCGGACAAGCGGCGGTAAGGCGTTGGGGGTTGGCGGGCGATGGTGGCGCAGCAGCAGGCACGCAGGGGAGCGGCGTTCGCCGCCGTGACCATGGCGGGCGCCGTGGCGGGTGTCGTCGCCGCGACCGGGTGTTCCGGTGAGGTGGGAGCCGCGGCCGACGACCGGCCCGCCGGCGGGCCCCGGGTGGTGCGGGAGGCCGCCGACGTCCTGCTCGCGTCGGGGAGTTCCAAGGCCCGTACGTCCATGGAGATGGCGGCCGGCGGGACCCGGGTGACCATCAGGGGCGAGGGCGGCTACAACTACGACGGGCGGATCGGGCGGCTCAGGGTGGTCCTGCCGAAGGACCCGGCGGGCGCGAGCGAGCACCGTCCCATCACCGAACTGGTCGCCCCCGCAGCCCTCTACATGAAGAACCGGGGCGCGGGCGTGCCCGCCGACAAGTGGGTCAGGGTCGACGCGACGACGCTGGAGGACGGGAATCTGGTCACCGGCGGGGCGACGGATCCGCTGACCGCCGCCGAACTGCTGCGCGCGGCCCGGAATGTGACCTTTGTCGGCTCGCAGGATCTGGCCGGGACTCGTGTGTGGCACTACCGGGGGGTCACCGACATCGGCGAGGCCGCGAAGGTGGCGTCGCCGTACGCGCGCGGCGCCCTGACCGCCGCGGCGAAAGGGTTCGCCAAGGACGTCGTCCCGTTCGACGCCTATCTGGACGACGAGGGGCGGTTGCGCAAGGTCAGGCACCGGTTCAGCTACCTCAACCAGGGCCGGACGGTCGACGTCGCCTCGACGACGCTGCTGTACGCCTTCGGCTCCGAGGTGTCCGTACAGCTGCCCCCGCCCGCCGACATCTTCGCGGGAAAGATCGGGACATAGTCCCGGAGGATCAAGACACGTCGGGGGAAGACCAGGGCGGAAATGGTCCGGACGTGCCATGCGCGGGGCGGGTCCCGGTCCTTACGCTGGAGGGAACACGACCCTGGAAGTCGGCGCCCGCGGGAAGAGGTGACAGCACGTGGCTTCGTTGCGTACGACGACCGTCCAGGACCACGTGGCCCTCGCCGAGATCGAGTTGTGCGGAGAGCTGATGATCGCGGCGTCCGCCGCGGACGGGGAGCGGCTCAGCTCCGACCGTATCGATGAAGTGCTGAAAGTGGCGCGCGCCCACCCGGCCGTGCCCCGGCAGCCGGAGGGCCGGTCGGGGTGCCGCCGCGACTGAGGTGCCCGACCCAATGCGGACCGGTGTCAGGTACGGAGCAGCCGGGCGATCGCCTTCGTCGCCTCCGCCACCTTCGCGTCGACCTCGTCCCCGCCCTTGACCGCCGCGTCCGCCACGCAGTGCCGCAGGTGCTCCTCCAGCAGCTGGAGCGCGAAGGACTGGAGGGCCTTGGTGGAGGCCGAGACCTGGGTCAGTATGTCGATGCAGTAGACGTCCTCGTCGACCAGGCGCTGGAGGCCGCGGATCTGGCCCTCGATCCTGCGCAGCCGCTTGAGGTGCTCGGCCTTCTGGTGGTGGTACCCGTGGATCCCCCGGTCGTGGTCGGTGACGGGCGCACCGGCCGTGGTGGAGGTGGGCTCGGAGGGCGCTGCGCTTGTCGCGGCGCCGGCCGCCTCGGTGGTCGTCATCGCGTCCTCCTGTAGGAATGTCCGGCTGTGGGGATGTCCGGCCGTAGGGATGTCCGGAGGGTCGTCCGGTGGGTTGTCCGATGTGAGATCGGTGTGATGTCCGATACGGGGTTATATACCCCACGTGGGTATATGGTACCCCTCCGTGAGCCTTGGGGCAGGGCCCTGTGCCGAGCGTCATGCCTCATGGGCGACACTGGGACGGATTGCCGGTTAGCCGTGGCCGGATGTTGCGCCTAGCATCACCCTGACCGAATTCCATGTAACCCGAGGATCCCAGGTGCGCTTTCGTCTGACCCCCAGGGAGACGAGCTTCTACGACATGTTCGCCGCGTCCGCGGACAACATCGTCACGGGCTCCAAGCTCCTGATGGAACTCCTCGGGGCGGATTCCTCCGCCAGAGCCGAGATCGCGGAGCGCATGAGGGCGGCGGAGCACGCGGGAGACGACGCCACCCACGCGATCTTCCACCAGCTGAACTCCTCCTTCATCACGCCCTTCGACCGCGAGGACATCTACAACCTCGCGTCCCAGCTCGACGACATCATGGACTTCATGGAGGAGGCGGTCGACCTCGTCGTCCTCTACAACATCGAGGAACTGCCCAAGGGTGTCGAGCAGCAGATCGAGGTCCTCAACCGGGCCGCCGAGCTGACCGCCGAGGCGATGCCGCACCTACGGACGATGAACAACCTCACCGAGTACTGGATCGAGGTCAACCGCCTGGAGAACCAGGCCGACCAGATCCACCGCAAACTGCTGGCCCACCTCTTCAACGGCAAGTACGACGCGATGGAGGTGCTCAAGCTCAAGCAGATCGTCGACGTGCTTGAAGAGGCCGCCGACGCGTTCGAGCACGTCGCGAACACCGTGGAGACCATCACGGTCAAGGAGTCCTGACCCACGTGGACACCTTCGCCCTGATCATGACCATCGGTGTCGCGCTCGGATTCACGTACACGAACGGTTTTCACGACTCCGCGAACGCCATCGCGACCTCGGTGTCCACCCGGGCCCTGACGCCCCGCGCGGCTCTTGCCATGGCCGCCGTGATGAACCTCGCCGGCGCGTTCCTCGGGCAGGGCATCGCCAAGACCGTCAGCGAGGGCCTGATCGCCACGCCGCACGGCGACCGGGGGATGGGCATCCTCTTCGCCGCGCTGGTCGGCGCGATCGTGTGGAACCTGGTCACCTGGTACTTCGGCCTGCCGTCCTCCTCGTCCCACGCGCTCTTCGGCGGCCTGGTGGGCGCCGCGCTCGCGGGCGGTACGGAGGTGATCTGGTCCGGGGTG
This sequence comes from Streptomyces sp. NPDC087420, assembly GCF_044744165.1. NCBI lineage: Bacteria > Bacillati > Actinomycetota > Actinomycetes > Kitasatosporales > Streptomycetaceae > Streptomyces > Streptomyces sp. NPDC087420. The sequence continues at coordinate 171,868 of NZ_JBIUXU010000017.1, read as the reverse complement.
CTGGAGAAGATCGTCATCCCGATGTTCGTGTCGCCGGTTGTCGGGCTGGTGGTCGGCTATCTGGTGATGGTCGCGATCATGTGGATGTTCCGCAAGTCGAACCCGCACAAGGCCAAACGCGGTTTCCGGATAGCCCAGACCGTCTCTGCGGCCGCGATGGCGCTCGGGCACGGGCTCCAGGACGCGCAGAAGACGATGGGCATCGTGGTGATGGCCCTGGTCATCGCCGATGTGGAGGGCCCCGGGGACCCGATCCCGGTGTGGGTCAAGATTGTCTGCGCGCTGATGCTGTCCCTCGGTACGTACGCGGGTGGCTGGCGCATCATGCGAACGCTGGGCCGCAAGATCATCGAGCTGGACCCGCCGCAGGGATTCGCGGCGGAGACGACCGGCGCGTCGATCATGTTCGGCTCGGCGTTCCTGTTTCACGCCCCGATCTCCACGACACACGTGATCACGTCGGCGATCATGGGCGTCGGCGCGACGAAGCGGGTCAACGCGGTGCGGTGGGGTGTCGCGAAGAACATCATCCTGGGGTGGTTCATCACGATGCCGGCGGCGGGGCTGGTGGCCGCGGTGAGCTTCTGGATCGTGAACCTGGCGTTCGGCTGACGCCTTCCGGAACGTGAATGGGCCCGCCCCCTTGGACAGGGGGCGGGCCCTTCGTCTTGCGGTGGCACCGCCATGCAGCACCGCAGGACGCCTTATCCGAAGCGGCCCGAGATGTAGTCCTCGGTGGCCTGCACGGACGGGTTGGAGAAGATCCGCTCGGTCTCGTCTATCTCGATGAGCTTGCCGGGCTGACCCACGGCCGCGAGGTTGAAGAACGCCGTACGGTCCGAGACGCGCGCCGCCTGCTGCATGTTGTGCGTCACGATCACGATCGTGAAGCGCTCCTTCAACTCCCCGATCAGGTCCTCGATCGCGAGCGTCGAGATCGGGTCGAGGGCCGAGCACGGCTCGTCCATCAGCAGGACCTCCGGCTCGACCGCGATCGCGCGGGCGATGCACAGACGCTGCTGCTGGCCGCCGGAGAGGCCGGAACCGGGCTTGTTCAGGCGGTCCTTGACCTCGTTCCAGAGGTTCGCGCCCTTGAGGGACTTCTCGACGACGTCCGCCAGCTCCTTCTTCCCGTACCTGCTGTTGAGCCGCAGGCCGGCCGCGACGTTGTCGAAGATCGACATCGTCGGGAAGGGGTTGGGGCGCTGGAAGACCATGCCGACCGTACGGCGCACGGCGACCGGGTCGACGTTCGACGCGTACAGGTTCTCGTCGTCCAGCAGCACCTTGCCCTCGACGCGGCCGCCGGGGGTGACCTCGTGCATGCGGTTCAGGGTGCGCAGGAAGGTGGACTTGCCGCAGCCGGACGGGCCGATGAAGGCCGTCACGGAGCGGGGCTCGACGGTCATGGAGATGTCGTCGATCGCCCGGTGGGAGCCGTAGTAGGCGGAGAGCCCGCTGACGTCGATTCGCTTGGCCATGTGGATCACTGCTTCTTTCCGAGCCGAGGCCCCGCGCGGCGGAGCCGGATGGCGGGCCTCATCGGCCGGTCTTCGGTGCCTTCCAGCGGGCGATCCCGCGAGCCACCAGGTTGAGGATCATGACAAAGGCGATCAGCACCAGCGCCGCCGCCCAGGCACGGTCGTACGACGCGTCGCTGCCGACCTTGTACTGCTCGTAGATGTAGAAGGGCAGCGACGACTGAGCACCCTCGAACGGGTTCGAGTTGATCAGCTGGTTGCCGAAGACGAGCAGGATGATCGGGGCGGTCTCACCGGCGATACGGGCGATGGCCAGCATCACACCGGTGGTGATCCCGCCGATCGCGGTCGGCAGCACGATCTTGAGGATCACGCGCCACTTCGGTACGCCGAGCGCCAGCGCGGCCTCGCGCAGCTCGTTCGGGACGAGCTTGAGCATCTCCTCCGTGGAACGGACCACGACGGGGAGCATCAGGATCGTCAGGGCGAGCGAGCCCAGGTAGCCGGCGGGCTGGAGGCCGGCGATCAGCATGATCGACAGGATGAACAGACCGGCGACGATGGACGGGATGCCCGTCATGACGTCCACGAAGAACGTCACCGCCTTGGCCAGCGCGCCCTTGCCGTACTCCACCAGGTAGACGGCGGTCAGCAGGCCGAGCGGTACGGCGATGACCGTGGCGATCCCGACCTGTTCCAGCGTGCCGATGATGGCGTGGTAGACACCGCCACCCTTCTCGAAGCTGGGGACCCCGGCCATGGAGTGGGTCAGGAAGTACCCGTTGAGCACCTTCACACCGCGGCTGACCGTGATCCAGAGCAGCGAGAACAGCGGGATGATGGCGAGGATGAAGCACACCCACACCACGCTGGTGGCGAGGCGGTCCTTGGCCTGGCGCTTGTTCTCGACCGACGTGGTGACGGTGTACGAGATGACCAGGAAGGCCACGACGGCGATCAGGCCCCACTGGACCTTGCTGTCGAGGCCCGCGGCGGCGCCGATGCCGACACCGATGAGGATCCCGGCGGCGGCGAAGCCGGCCGGTGCCCAGCGGGGGAGCGAGCGGCCGGTGAGGCTGCCCCGGCCCTTCTGCGGCGGCACGGGGGCCGGCTTTTCCTGTACGGCTGCGTGGCTCATGCGTTGGCCCCCGAGTACTCCTTGCGGCGGGCGATGATCAGGCGGGCCGCGCCGTTGACCAGCAGGGTGAGGATGAACAGGACCAGGCCGGAGGCGATCAGGGCGTCACGCCCCAGCTCGTTGGCCTCGTCGAACTTGGCGACGATGTTCTGGGCGAAGGTGCCACCGCCCGGGTCGAGCACGTGCAGCGAGATGAGGTAGCTCGGGGAGAGCACCGTGGCGACGGCGATGGTCTCGCCGAGCGCGCGGCCGAGTCCCAGCATCGACGCGGAGATCACACCGGAGCGTCCGAAGGGCAGGACCGACAGCCGGATGACCTCCCAGCGGGTGGCGCCCAGGGCGAGGGCGGCCTCCTCGTTCATTTTCGGGACCTGGAGGAAGACCTCCCGGCTGACGCTGGTCACGATCGGCAGGATCATGATCGCCAGCAGGATGCCGACGGTGAGCATGTTCCTGGCGACACCGGGCTGCGTCTGGTCGAAGAGGTAGGTCCAGGCGAAGTAGTGGTCGAGCCAGAGGTTCAGCCCGTCGAGGTACGGCACGAGGAAGAGGGCGCCCCAGATGCCGTAGACGATCGAGGGGACCGCGGCGAGCAGGTCCACGACGTAGGCGAGGGGCGCGGCCAGCCGGCGCGGCGCGTAGTGCGAGATGAACAGCGCGATGCCGACGGCGATCGGGACGGCGATGGCCATCGCGATGATCGAGCTGACGATCGTACCGACGAGCAGGACGGCGATACCGAAGACCGGCGGGTTCGCCGAGGGGTTCCAGTCGAAGGTGGTGAGGAAGTTGCCCTCGTCCTTCGAGATGGCGATGACGGCGCGGTACGTGAGGAATCCCGCGATCGCCGCCATGACGACGAGCAGCAGAATGCCCGAGCCCTTCGAGAGGCCCGAGAAGATCTTGTCGCCCGCGCGACCGGTGGAGGTGCCCGACGGGCGGTGGACCCGCGGGGCGGGCGGTGGCGTGTCTATCGGTGTGGTGGAAGCCATGTCTTTCCGGTCTGTGTGGGGGAGTCGCGGGCGCGGCTCCCCTGGCGGCGGTGCACCGGATGGGGAGGGGTGGGCAGGTGGCCGGCCCGGAGGGGTGCGCCGGGCCGGCCACCGCCACCTGTGGAGCGAGGACTACGAGAGGGAGGCGACCGTCTCGCGGACCTTGGCGTTGATCTCGGCCGGGATCGGCGCGTAGCCGGCGCCCGAGAGCAGCTTCTGGCCCTCGTCGCCCGCCGTGTAGGTCAGGAAGGCCTTGACCGCGGGGAGCGTGGCGGCCTTGTTGCCCGTGTCGCAGGCGATCTCGTACGTGACCAGGACGATCGGGTAGGCACCGTCGGCCTTGGTGGCGTAGTCGAGGTCGAGCGCCAGGTCCTTGCCGGTGCCGGCGACCTTGGCGGCGGCGATGGCCTTCGACGCGTTCTCCGAGGTGGCCTCGACGGGGGCGCTGGCGCCCGTGTCGATCTTCACCGTGGAGATGGACTGCGAGGTGGCGTACGAGAGCTCGAAGTAACCGATCGAGCCGTCGACCTGCTTGACCTGGGTGGCGACACCCGCGGAGCCGGACGCGGCCTGGCCACCGGGGGCCGGCCACTTCTTCTCGGGCTCGTACTTCCAGTCCGAGCTGGCCGTGGCGGCCAGGTACTTGCCGAGGTTCTGCGTGGTGCCGGAGTCCTCGGAGCGGTGGAACGGCTGGATCGCCTTGTTCGGGAGCTTCACGCCCGGGTTGAGCGCCTTGATGGCCGCGTCGTCCCAGTTCTTGATCTTCGTGTCGAAGATCTTGGCCAGCGTGGGGGCGTCGAGGACGAGGCTGTCCACACCCTCCAGGTGGAAGCCGATGGCGATCGGGCCGCCGACCATCGGCAGGGCGATGCCCTGGCCGCCGGTGCAGATCTTCTTGGAGTCGGTGACCTCTTCGGGCTTCAGCGGCGAGTCCGAACCGGCGAAGCCGACGGTGCCCTGGTTGAAGGCGACGATGCCCTCACCGGAGGAGGAGGACTTGTAGTTGACCTGGATGTCGGGGCAGGCGGCCATGAAGCCCTTGACCCAGAGGTCCACGGCGTTCTTCTGCGCGCTCGAACCGGAGGCGAGCAGCTGGCCCTTGGCGTCGCCGCAGACGGCGTTCGACGCGGCGGTGGTCTTCGCCGTCGGAGTGGCGGAGCCGTCGCTGTTGTCGTCCGATCCGCACGCCGTGAGAACCAGGGCGCCGGAGACGGCGAGGGCACCGAGCGCGGTGGCGCGCAGCCCGTTCTTGCGCAAAAGCTTCACTTCGGGTGATTCCTTCCAAGAGCCGCCGGCCCGATGGTTGTGTGACGGCGGCGTGCGTCGGGGTGATGGGTGGTGCGGCCCTGGGCCGGTCACCGTGTAAGGCCGAAAGTAGGCAGATCAGGTGAAGCCGCCGACGGGGGAGGGTGAACGGAAGGTGAACCATGGCGGGCGGCCTGGTGCGGGTGGCTTCACCGGGCGTGACGGTGTGCCCCTCGTACCCTCGGGAGACGGCTGGGACGGCCGTTCCGTACGCGCCCCCGCGCGCCCCTCAGATGAACGCGTTCAGCAGCGCGTCGACCAGCAGCCGGTCCCGTGGCTGGGTCAGCCGGCCACGGGCCGCCGCGGGGCTGAGCCAGAGGATGCGGTCGACCTCGTCGTTCGGCGCGAAAGCGCCCCCGGTGGCCTCGGCCGCCCAGTAGTCGACCCGCTTGGGGCGCCCGTTCACCAGGTAGCTGACCGTGCCCAGCCGCTCCCCCGGGGCGCAGTGGTGGCCCGTCTCCTCCAGGACCTCGCGCCGGGCCGCCGCCAGGGGCTCCTCGGCGTGCTTGAGCTTGCCCTTGGGGTGGGACCAGTCGTCGTACTTGGGGCGGTGGACCAGGCAGATCTCCGTACCGCCGTCGCCGTACGAGGCCCGGCGCCACAGCACACAGCCCGCCGCGCGGATGAGGTCGTGCCGGTCGCCGTCGCTGTTCATACCGCCGCCCCCGCTCCTTGCCACACCTGTTGGAAAGCGAAGCGCGAGGCCTCGACCTCGTGGCGCTGGTCGGCGTGCAGGACGCCGAGGGCGTACGCCGTCGCGGGGGCGATACGGGGCGTGCGCGCCGCGTTCGCCGCGGCGGCCGCCGCCTCCGCCGCGTCGCGGTGCCGGTCCAGGGTCCGGCCGGCCGCCGCCAGCACCGGGTCGGGGGCGCCGGCCGCGCACCACACCTCCTGGGCGTACCGGTGCAGCCGCAGCAGCTGGCGCACCTGGTGCCAGGGCGCGTCCTGCGCCTCGCCCTCGGACGCCGTCGCCAGCCCGTGCACCAGCGCCTCCGCGTTGTACGGGTGGGCCGCGCGCGCCAGCGGCAGCGCGGACACCGCGTCCAGCAGCTGCCGCTCGGTGACCTCGCCGGGCCCCGCGAGCACCTCGACGGCCGGGGCGGCGGCGAGCGGCGCCAGCGGCGCCTCGGACGCCAGTACGGCCACGGCGTCGGCCACCGCGTGGAAGCGCGAGGAGCCGAGCGCCTGGAGCGCCGCCGAGTGGGAGCGGGTCCGCGCGAGCGTCAGCTGGCGCTCCAGCAGGGCGCCCGCGCGGGACGCCCCGACGGTGAGCGGTCCGGCCGCGCGGGCCGCCGGACCGGGGTCCGCGGTCCGTGCGGCGGGCACGGTGGACGCGCCCGAGAGCCGCCCCAGCGCGGTGAGGAGCCGGTGCAACCGGGCCGTGCACGCGTGTTCCTGGGCGAGGGTGCCGGACAGCCAGCCCAGCTCCGTCCGCAGCTGATCGGCCCAGGCCGGGTCGAGCAGCGGCCGGAACGTGTGCAGGCTGCCGCCGATCCGCCGGGCGGAGCCGCGCAGCGCCGCCGCGGCCTGTTCGGCGGCGGCGGTGTCCGAGCCGCTCTCGCTGTAGAGCCGCAGACTGCGCAGGAAATCACCCGCCCGGGTGTGGAGGTACCCGGCCAGGATCTCGCCCGCCGTCAGCCGGTCCGCGGCCCGGTCCGTGCCCCGTCCGGGGCTCAGGGCCGTGCCGGGCACGGTGTCGACTTCATGGTGCTGCACGCCGGCGCCTCCGGGCGTCTATGAGCATTTCCTGTACGTGCCGCAACGGCTGGCCCTCGGCGTCCGTGGCGTGCCGGGTCCAGTTCCCGTCCGCGCCCAGGTGCCAGGAGGAGGTGGTGTCGGACATCCCGGTCTCCAGCAGCCGGGTGATGGACGCGCGGTGGGCCGGGTCGGTGACCCGTACCAGCGCTTCGATACGGCGGTCGAGGTTGCGGTGCATCATGTCCGCGCTGCCGAGCCAGACCTCGGGCTCGCCCCCGTTGCCGAAGGCGAAGACGCGGGAGTGCTCCAGGAACCGGCCCAGGATCGAGCGGACCCGGATGTTCTCGGAGAGCCCGGGGACCCCGGGGCGGATGGCACAGATGCCCCGCACCCAGACGTCGACCGGGACCCCGGCCTGGGACGCCCGGTAGCAGGCGTCGATGATCGCTTCGTCGACCAGCGAGTTGACCTTGATACGGACGTAGGCGGGGCGGCCCGCGCGGTGGTGCGCGGCCTCCTTGTTGATCCGGGTGACCAGCCCGTCGCGCAGGGACTTCGGGGCGACCAGCAGCCGCCGGTAGGTCTCCCTGCGGGAGTAGCCGGACAGCCGGTTGAAGAGGTCGGAGAGGTCCGCCCCGACCTGCGGGTCGGCCGTGAGCAGGCCGAGGTCCTCGTACAGCCGGGCCGTCTTCGGGTGGTAGTTGCCCGTGCCGACGTGGCTGTAGCGGCGCAGGGTCTCGCCCTCCTGCCGTACCACCAGGGAGAGCTTGCAGTGCGTCTTCAGCCCGACCAGGCCGTACACGACGTGGCAGCCGGCCTCTTCGAGCTTGCGCGCCCACTTGATATTGGCCTGCTCGTCGAAGCGGGCCTTGATCTCGACGAGGACGAGGACCTGCTTGCCCGATTCGGCCGCGTCGATCAGGGCGTCGACTATCGGGGAGTCGCCGGAGGTCCGGTAGAGCGTCTGCTTGATGGCGAGGACGTCGGGGTCGGCCGCGGCCTGCTCCAGGAAGGCCTGGACGGACGTCGAGAACGAGTCGTACGGGTGGTGCAGCAGGACGTCGCGCTCGCGCAGGGCGGCGAAGATGTCCGGCGCGGACGCGGACTCCACCTCGGCGAGATCGCGGTGCGTGCCCGCGATGAACTTGGGAAACTTCAGCTCGGGCCGGTCCAGCGCCGAGATCCCGAAGAGCGCGGTGAGGTCCAGCGGCCCGGGCAGCGGGTAGACCTCGGAGTCCTGCACCTTCAGCTCACGGACGAGCAGGTCCATGACGTACGGGTCGATGGACTCCTCGACCTCCAGGCGCACCGGCGGGCCGAAGCGGCGCCGCATCAGCTCCTTCTCCAGCGCCTTGAGGAGGTTCTCGGCGTCGTCCTCCTCGACCTCCAGGTCCTCGTTGCGGGTGACCCGGAACATGTGGTGCGCCAGCACCTCCATCCCGGGGAACAGCTCCTCCAGGTGGGCGGCGATCACGTCTTCCAGCGGGACGTACCGCGAGGGCGAGGCCTCCAGGAAGCGGGCCAGCAGCGGCGGCACCTTGACCCGGGCGAAGTGGCGGTGGCCGCTGACCGGGTTCCGTACGACCACGGCCAGGTTCAGCGACAGTCCTGAGATGTACGGGAAGGGGTGGGCCGGGTCCACGGCGAGCGGGGTGAGGACCGGGAAGATCTGCTGGCGGAAGAGCGTGAAGAGGCGCGCCTGCTCCTTCTCGGTCAGCTCGGGCCAGCGGATGATGTGGATTCCCTCGTCGGCGAGGGCCGGGGCTATGTCCTGCTGGTAGCAGGCGGCGTGCCGGGCCATCAGCTCGCGGGAGCGGGTCCAGATCAGGTCGAGCACTTCGCGCGGCTGGAGGCCGGACGCGGAGCGGGTGGCGACGCCGGTGGCGATGCGCCGTTTCAGCCCGGCGACCCTGACCATGAAGAACTCGTCCAGGTTCGACGCGAAAATGGCGAGGAAATTAGCCCGTTCGAGGAGCGGGGTCGCCGGATCCTCGGCGAGCTCCAGGACCCGTTCGTTGAAGGCCAGCCAGCTGCGCTCACGGTCGAGGAACCGCCCCTGGGGGAGTTCCGCGCCGTCGTGGTCGCTGTCTTCCTCGTACGCGTCGAGATCCGCGTCGAGATCGGGCTCCAGATCGGACACGTTGGCGGCGACGGTGTGGGGCCGGTGGGCGGCTAGGAAGCCGACCGACGGCTGGTGGTGCTGGACCGGGACCTCGGGCTGCTCGCTCATGTCCCCATTCTTCCGCGCGGAAGGGGTGACAGGCGCGTCGGAGAGCGCGGGGGCGAGGCGGAACCTGCCGTTCGGCGTGGGGGGTACAGCGGGCTGCATTGGGAGAGCGTCGCAAGCACGTCTGAATGGGCGGTAACGGCGACATGACGTGCAGGGAAGCGGGACAGGGCTCCCCGGGGGCGGCGATCGCTCCCCGGGGAGTGTTTTCCGGTGTTCTCCGGTGCTCCTGGGGCGGGTGTGGTCAGGCGGCCGGTCAGGCGTGGAGGCGGCGCAGGACGCGGAAGGCGACGAGGGCGGCTGCCGCCGCCAGGGCGAGGACGATTCCGGTTTCTACCAGCTGGAGGGGCCAGAGGTGGGAGGCGGGGTGGTAGTCGATGTAATAGACCGCGCCTTCCGGGAGCTTCTCGCAGGGGGAGACCCGCCGGCCGTAGCCCAGGCAGTCCTCCCAGGTGATCCGTTGGCCGCCCGCCGTGATGACGCCCTGCTGCACCACCCAGGCGCTGCCTGCCCGGCCGATCGGGGTGGTGTCGGTGAGGGCCGGCCACAGGTACGGGCGCAGCTGGACGTGGAGGGCCAGGACGACCGCGCCGACGGCGAGCGCGGTGGCGGACATCGCGATGACGGTCCGCCGTATCAGCAGTCCGAGCAGGGCGCCGAGCGCGATGCCCAGGAGGGCGTATCCGAGGGCGGCGGGGCCGAGACCGATGTTCCGGTACGCGCCGTACCAGAAGTCCGCGTAGTGGGCGTCGTCAGGACCGGTCGTCCACGCCCAGCGGTAGAGACCCAGGAGGAGCGAGACGCCGGCCACCGTGCACACCAGCGGTACGGCCAGCTTCGAGGCGAACCACCGGGTGGGGGTGACGGACTGGCTCCAGGCCAGTTTGTACGTGCCCGACTCCAGCTCCCGGGCGATCACCGGGCCCGCGACGAACCCGCCGACGACGCCGGGCAGGACGAGCAGGAACAGCCCCAGGTGGCTGAGCCAGGCCTGGAACGTCATCTGCGCGTTGGAGTACGAGCGGATCGCGTCGTGGCACGCGGGGGTGGTCATCCTGATCGAGCAGCCGGTGGCCGGGAAGCCGTCGATGACGCTCACCGAGTGGAGCCGCTGGTAGAGCAGCCAGGCGACGGCCAGGACCAGGAGTCCCGCGCCCGTCCACAGGGTGCTGCGGTGCAGTCGGGCCGCGACCCACAGGGGGCCGCGCGGTGCGAGCGTACTCACGCCGCCACCTCCGTACGGATGGGCGCTTCCGCGCTCGGGGTCAGCAGCGCCGGGGCTTCCGGGGAGCGCAGGTGGGCGAGGAGCAGCTCCTCCAGGGACGGGACGTGGGTGTCCCACGCGGCGTCCACGGGGCCGTCCGGCCTGATCAGGGCGGTGAGGCCGCGTCCTGTCGTGCGGGACTCGACCACGGTGTGCGGGGCCAGGTCCCGGGCGGGGCCCGTGACCGTGGTGTGCGCGTTCAGGATGTCCTCGATCTCGCCGCCCAGCCGGATCCGGCCCCCGTCGACCAGCAGCAGGTAGTCGCAGGCGTCCTCCAGTTCCGTGAGGATGTGGGAGGAGATCAGCACGGTCGTGCCGTGGGTCGCCGCGCTGCCCAGCAGCGCGCCCATCAGCTGGTGGCGGGCGAGCGGGTCGAGGTCGGCCATCGGCTCGTCCAGGAGGAGCAGGTCGGGGCGTTTGCCCAGGGCGAGCGCGAGGGCGACCCGGGTGCGCTGGCCGCCGGAGAGGGTACGGACGCGCAGGCCGTGGTCCAGGCCGCCGCCCCCGACGATCCGCTCGGCCGCTTCCTGGTCCCAGCGCTCCGGGTTGAGCTCCCGGCCCAGGCGCAGGGTCTGGCCGATGGTCAGCTGCGGGTAGAGGGGCTTGTCCTGGGCGACGTACGCGAGGCGCGGGCGGGCGGTCGCGGGATCGGTGCCGAGGACGCGGAGCCCGCCCTCGGTGGGGGCGAGCAGTCCGGCCGCCGCCGCGAGGAGCGTGGACTTGCCGGCGCCGTTGGGGCCGACGAGGGCGCAGACGCGGCCGGCGGGGAGCCGGAAGGAACAGCCCCGCAGCGCCCAGTGCCGCTTGCCGCGCCTCCCGAAGCGTCCGTACGCCTTGCCGAGGTCCGTGACCTCCAGCGCTGTCACTGTCATGCGTCGTCCCCCTGGGTTTTCTCTGGTGCGTTCTGTTGGGTACGGGTGCTGTCCTGTGCGGCGCTCTCGGCCGGGAAGGTCTTGTCCAGCACGGCGGTGACCAGCGCGGTCACGTCCTCCCTGTCCAGGCCCTCACCGCGGGCCCGGTCCACCCACACGGCCAGCTCCGCCCGCAGGGCGCTGTCGGCCGAGCCGCGGCCGAGGGTGCCCCGGACGAAGGTGCCGAGGCCGCGCCGCCCTTCGGCCAGCCCCTCGCGTTCCAGCTCGCGGTAGGCCTTGAGCACGGTGTTCGGATTGACGGCGGTGGCCTCCACCACCTCGCGGGCGGTGGGCAGTTTGTCGCCCGGTTCCAACAGGCCCAGGCGCAGGGCCTGTTTGGTCTGCTGGACGATCTGGAGGTACGTGGCCACACCGCTCCTCCGGTCGATGCGGTACTCGATCACCGCGCAACACCCTTTCACTAAGGAAGTAGTGAAAGCCTCCCGCAGAAGAGGGGACGGTGTCAAACACCGTCCCCTCAAGGCCTGTCCAGGGCCGCGTACGGTCAGGACTCCGTGCGGTACATCAGGTCCACCTCGTGCGTGGCGAAGCCCAGCCGCTCGTACACCGTCACCGCCGCCGTGTTGTCCGCGTCCACGTACAGCATCGCCGTCGGCAGCCCCGCCGCCGCGAGGTGCCGCAGGCCGGTCGCGGTCAGCGCCTTGCCGAGACCGCCGCCCTGCGCGTCGGGCCTGATGCCGACGACGTACACCTCACCGAGCCGCTCCTCTTCGTGCACCTTCGTCCAGTGGAAGCCGACCAGTTCGCCGTCCCGCTCGGCCAGGAAGAAGCCCTCCGGGTCGAACCACGGCTCGGCCTTCCGGTCGTCCAGGTCCCGCTGCGTCAGCCCGCCCTGCTCGGGGTGGTGGGCGAAAGCGGCCGAATTCACCGCGAGCCAGGCGGAGTCGTCCTGCCCCGGCACGAACGTACGGACGCTCACCCCGGCGGGAAAAGCCGCCTCCGGGATGTCCAGCGGCTTCAACGGGCGCCGCAGCTGGCGCAGTTCACGGAAGAGGGACAGGCCGAGCACCTGGGCCAGGTGCCGGGCGGCCGACTTGCCGCCGTGCGCCCACACCCGCAGCCGCTTGCCCGACGCGGCCAGCAGCGCCGTCCCCAGCGCGCGGCCGTGCCCCCGGCCCCGGCGCTCGGGGTGGACGACCAGCTCGGCGGCCGGCGCCTCGATCGGATCGGTGTCCTCCAGCTGCGCGTACCCGACCAGTTCGTCGCCGACGGTGAGCAGGAAGTGCCGTACGCCCTCGCGGTGTCCCCCGCGCAACTGGAGCCTGCCCTGCTCGGAGACGGCCTGCACGGCGTCCGAGGCCGCCGCCGCCGCGAGCAGGGCGAGGACGTCCTCGGCCTGCCCGGGGGTGAGCGCGTCAAGGGTCTGGATCTGCCGGCCGGGCTCGCGGGCCGCTGCTTCACTCATGCGTCGAGGGTACGGCGATGCCGCGCGAGGCACCGGCACCCGTAGCCGCAACCTGCTCGTAACCCCCGAACCCTGTCGCGCTACGCGCGTAAATCGTAGGCTGCGCCTCGCAATCACCCACAGATTTCGCATGTTGTACTCACAAGGGGAGCGATGTCAGCGACACCGCAGAAGAACCGTGCGGCCCGGCGGGTTCTCGTCGCCGCCGCCGGCCTGGCGACCGTCGGCGCGCTGGTCGCCGCGATGCCGGCCAACGCCCAGTCCCAAGGTCACGGCGGCAAGAACAGCGGCCACGGCAGTCACAGTCACCACAAGCCGAGCACCGTGGACCTCCAACTGCTGTCCTTCAACGACCTGCACGGCAACCTGGAGCCGCCGACCGGCTCCGCGGCCAACGTCAACGAGAAGCAGGCCGACGGGACGGTCAAGACCTTCCCCGCGGGCGGTGTCGAGTACCTGGCGAGCTCGCTGCGCACCGCGCGCGAGGGCCACCCCTACTCCATCACCGCCGCCGCCGGCGACCTGGTCGGCGCGAGCCCGCTGCTGTCCGGGCTCTTCCACGACGAGCCGACCATCGAGGCGCTCAACAAGATCGACCTCGACGTGACGAGCGTCGGGAACCACGAGTTCGACGAGGGCTCGGCCGAACTGGCCCGCCTCCAGAACGGCGGCTGCCACCCGACGGCCGGCTGCTACGAGAAGGGGCGCAAGTTCAAGGGCGCGGACTTCCCCTACCTCGCCGCGAACGTCACGTCGGAGAAGACCGGCAAGCCGATCCTCAAGCCGTACACGATCTGGAAGAAGAACGGCGTCAAGGTCGGCTTCATCGGTGTGACCCTGGAGGGCACGCCGAACGTCGTGACCGCCGAGGGCGTCAAAGGGCTCAAGTTCCACGACGAGATCGAGACGGTCAACAAGTACGCCAAGGAACTGGACCGGCAGGGCGTCAAGTCCATCGTCGCGCTGATCCACGAGGGCGGACTGCCCGCCTCCTCCTCGTACAACTACGACTGTGACAGCCCGGCCGCCGGCGGCGGGCTCTCCGGCCCGATCGTCGACATAGCGAAGGGCATCACGCCCAAGGTCGACGCGCTGGTCACGGGTCACACGCACAACGCGTACGTCTGCACGATCCCCGACCCGGCGGGCAAGCCGCGCCTGGTCACGTCGGCGTCGTCGTTCGGCAAGCTCTACACGGACACCACGCTCACGTACGACCGCAAGACGAACGACATCGTCCGTACGGCGGTCAAGTCGGCGAACCACGTGGTCAGCCGGGACCAGCCCAAGGCCAAGGACCTCACCGACCTCATCACGGACTGGACCAGGCTGGCCGGTCCGGTCGCGGGCACCCCGCAGGGCTACATCTCCGCGGACATCAACGGCCGCGGCGCCACGACGCTGGAGTCCCCGCTCGGTGACGTCATCGCGGACGCGCAGCTCGCCGGGATGGCGGCGCCCGACAAGGGCGGCGCGCAGCTCGCCCTCATGAACCCGGGCGGCATCCGGGGCGACCTGGTGTACAAGGCGTCGGGCTTGGAGGGCGACGGGGTGGTGACGTACGGCGAGGCCTTCACGGTCCAGCCGTTCACCAACCTGATGAACGCCCTGGACCTGACCGGCACCCAGCTGGTCACCGCGCTCCAGCAGCAGGTCAGCGGGTCGAACGAGGCCTCGCCGAAGATCCTCCAGGTGTCGCACAACCTCACGTACACCCTGGACATGACGAAGACGGGCGCGGCCCGGGTCGTCACCGACTCGATCCGGCTGAACGGCGCGCCGATCGACCCGGCGAAGACCTACCGGGTCGCGATGAACGAGTTCCTGGGCGGCGGCGGCGACGGCTTCGCGGCGCTGGGCCAGGGCACGAACAAGCTGGTCGGCCCGGCCGACCTGGACCTGCTCAACGCGTACCTCACGGCGAACTCGACGGCGACGGCCCCGCTGGCCCCGCCGGCGGCGAACCGGATCACGATCATTAGGTAGACGCGGGGAAGCGGGTAAGAAGAGCAAGAGAAGGAAGGGGCGGCAGGCCTGGGGGCCTGCCGCCTCTTTCTGTTGGGTGGGGTGGGCTGTTGGGTGGGGGTTCAAACCGAGGGGTACTTCGGGGCACCCGGGTTGTGTGGTGTGGTGTGGGGTGGGGCCGCCCCGCCTTGTCCGGTGCCGGGCGCCCCCGACCACCCCTCGGTCTCAGCCTCAAGTTCCTTCTGCCACTGTGCAGTTGGGCGTGGGGTCGTCATAATCCCAGGGCTGTTGCGCTGATTCCTCGGGCTACGGAGGCACCCCCCCACATGAGCACTCAATTTGGCACGCGCCGCGGGTTTCTCGCCGGTGCTCTCGCGTTGTCCGGTACCGCCCTCGTCGGGGGTGGTGGCGTCGCTCGTGCGGCCGTGGCCGCGCCGGGCCTTGCGCCGCAGGACTGGATGGGTGGCTTTCCCGACGCCACCCGGTTCCCGTCCCTCACCATCCCCGGCACCCACAACTCCGGGGCCCGCGTGGGCGGTCTGTACGTCGCCTGCCAAACCACCGGCATCGCGGAGCAGTTGGCCAGTGGCGTCCGGTTCCTCGACATCCGCTGCCGGGCGTTCGAGGGCGCGTTCACCATCCACCACGCCGCGTACTACCAGAACTTGAACTTCGACGACGTACTCGCCCCCTGCCGGGACTTCCTCCGCGCGCACCCCTCCGAGACCATCGTCATGCGCGTCAAGCAGGAGTACTCCGAGGAGAGCAACGAGACGTTCCGGCGGATCTTCGACAGCTACCTCGACGGCAAGGGCTGGCGTTCCCTCTTCCGCATCGGCGACGGGCTGCCCACACTCGGCGAGGCGCGTGGCCGGGTCGTGCTGCTCGCCGACAACGGCGGACTGCCCGGACTCCGGTACGGGGACGGCGGGTTGTTCGACATCCAGGACGACTACGGGGCGGAGCCCATCGCCAAGTACTCGCGGATCGAGGCGCACTTCCGCAAGGCCGTCCAGCAGCCCGGCAAGCTGTTCGTCAACTACGTCAGCACCGCGGCCCTGCTCCCGCCCCGCTGGAACTCCGACCGCCTCAACCCCCAGGTCCACACACTGCTCGACAGCGCGGGAGCGGCCGGCTGGCGCGGGCTGGGGATCGTACCGCTGGACTTCCCGGCCACCCGGCCCGGACTGGTCGAGTCACTCCTCCGCCACAACGGCTGAGCAGGTACGGATTCCTACCGCATCTCGGGCGGCGGCGTCTTCGCCCCCGGGATGCGGATCGTCGCCACCGTCCCGCCGCCCGCCGCCGGGCGCAGCGTGATGTCGCCGCCCGTCTGCTGGACCGTACGGGCCACGATCGACAGACCGAGACCCGAGCCCGGCAGCGCGCGCGCCGACGGGGAGCGCCAGAAGCGTTCGAAGACGTGCGGCAGGTCCTCCGCCGGGATGCCGGGGCCGTGGTCGCGTACGGTCAGCGCGCCCTGCTCGTCCAGCGCGACCTCGACGGTCCCGCCCGGTGGGCTGAACTTCACCGCGTTGTCCAGGACGTTGACCACCGCCCGTTCCAGCGCGGCCGGTTCGGCCCGTACGAACCAGGACGACAGCCGCGCGTCGATCGCCAGGTCCGGGCCGCGCAGCCGGGCGCGTTCGAGCGCGCTCTGTACGATGTTGTGCAGCGAGACGACCTGGAGCGGGCCGGGATCGGTGGCGTCCGGCCGGGACAGCTCCTGGAGGTCCCCGATGAGCGACGCCAGTTCGGTCATCTGGGCCTTGACGGACGCCATCAGCGCCCTGCGGTCGTCCGGCGGGATCGCCCGGCCCGTCTCGTCGCTGCGCGCGAGGAGTTCGATGTTCGTACGGAGCGAGGTGAGCGGCGTCCGCAGCTCGTGGCCCGCGTCGGCGATCAGCTGCGACTGCCGTTCGCGGGACGAGGCGAGCGCCGCCGTCATGGAGTTGAAGGCCTGGGAGAGCCGGGCGATCTCGTCCTCGCCCTCCACCGGGATCCGGACGGTGAGGTCTTCGGTCTGGGCGATGTGCTCGACCGTCCCGATCAGCCCGTCCACGGGCCGCAGCCCCGCGCGCGCCACCCACAGCCCCGCCGCGCCCGCTCCGATCACCCCGACGCCGGCGACGGCGGCGAGCAGGAGGACGAGCCGGTTGAGGGTGTTGTCGATCTCGCTGAGGGGGCGGGACACGGAGACGGCGACCTTGGCCAGGACGGGCTGGACGCCGGGCGGGGTGGGCAGGCGGATCACGCCCTGCTGGGTGTAGACCCGTACCGCCGCGCCCTTGTCGGTGGTGCTGTCGTGGAGCGAGGTCTCCCGGATCGGGCTGTCCGCCACGGCCTTGTCGGACGCGTGGACCTTGACCGGCTCCGAGCCCCGCGCCACACACCGCTGGCCGTCCGCGAGGACCACCTGGAAGTTGGCGAGACCGGGGTTGGCCGTGGCCTCCGCGTCGGACCCGCTGACGCAGTTGTTGACGGCGTCCGTCGCGGTCGCCGTCAGCTGCGACTCGCTGGTGTTCCGCAGCGAGTTGTCCAGCTCGTTCTGCAACTGCGCCCGCGTCAGCAGCCAGCAGGCCGCCGCCACCGCCGCGACCGCGACCGCCACCGCCGTCGCGACCAGGAGTGCCAGTCGCGAGCGCATCGGCAGCGCCCGGAACCGGCGTACCGGAGCGATCACTCCTGACCGCCCGTGGCGATCTCGGCGCGCAGGGCGTACCCCACCCCCCGCACGGTGTGGACCAGCCGCGGTTCGCCGCCGCTCTCCGTCTTGCGCCGCAGGTACATCACGTACACGTCCAGGGAGTTGGAGCTGGGCTCGAAGTCGAAGCCCCACACGGCCTTGAGGATCTGCTCACGGGTCAGCACCTGTCTCGGGTGCGCGAGGAACATCTCCAGCAGGGTGAATTCGGTACGGGTCAGCTCCACGCGCCGTGTGCCGCGCGTGACTTCACGGGTCGTCAGGTCCATCCGCAGGTCGGCGAAGGCGAGGACGTCCTCCTCGGGGACGCCCTCGGTGGCCGCCGCGTACGAGCTGCGCCGCAGCAGCGCCCGGATCCGCGCGAACAGCTCGTCCAGCTCGAAGGGCTTGACCAGGTAGTCGTCCGCGCCCGCGTCGAGGCCGGTGACCCGGTCGCCGACGGTGTCGCGCGCGGTCAGCATCAGGATGGGGACCTTGGAGCCGCCGGCCCGGAGGCGGCGGGCGGCGGTGAGGCCGTCCATGCGCGGCATCTGGATGTCGAGGACGATCAGGTCGGGCGCGTACGCGGCGGCCTTGGTGAGCGCGTCGAAACCGTCCACGGCGACCTCGGTCCCGTAGCCGTCGAACGCGAGGCTCCGCTGGAGAGCCTCGCGCACGGCGGGCTCGTCGTCGACGATCAGGATCCGCTGGGGATCGCCTTCGGCGGGACTCATGTCGCTTCTTCCGGCAGGAGGGGCGGGGGACGACGGGCGAGGCTGGTGTGTGGCTGCCACCAGCGTCGCACGGCCCCTCGTCTGTGTGGCGTATGTGGTGCGACGGGTGCGGCCGTCAGTTGCTGCCGCCGTCCCGCAGGCTCGCCAGGTCGGCCTTCACGGTGTCGACGGGGATGGCGAAGCCGAGGCCCACGTTGCCCGCCTCCGCGCTGCTCGTACCGGAGCCGGAGGCGAAGATCGCCGAGTTGATGCCGATGATCTGTCCCTCCATGTTGATCAGCGCGCCACCGGAGTTGCCCGGGTTGAGGGACGCGTCGGTCTGGATCGCCTTGTACGTGGTGGTCGAGTCCCCGGTGTCCCCGTTGAACTGCTGTCCGCCGAACTGGAACGGCCAGCCGCCGCCGCCCTGCTCCTGCTGTTGCCGCTGCTGGCTCTGGTCGGTCTCCTTGGGTACGGTGACGTCCCGGTCGAGCGCGGAGACGATACCGCTCGTGACCGTCCCGGACAGGCCTTCGGGCGAGCCGATCGCCACGACCTCGTCACCCACCTTGACCTGGGAGGAGTCGCCGAGCGTGGCCGTCTTCAGGCCGCTCGCGCCCTCCAGCTTGATCAGGGCGAGGTCCTTGGCGGGGTCGGCGCCGACGACCCTCGCCGTATACGACTTGCCGTCCGTGAGCTGGACCTTGACCGACGAGGCGTCGGCGATGACGTGGTTGTTGGTGACGATCTCGCCGTCGGAGGTGAGGACCACTCCGGAGCCGGTCGCCTCGCCCGCCGTGGACGTCGCGTTGATCTCGACGATCGCGGGGGACACGGCCTTGGCCACGCCGGCCACGGTGCCGAGGCTGCTCTGCGAGACGCTCGCCCCGCTGACCGTGGTGGAGGTGGTGCCCGTGGTGTTGTCCCCGGAGAAGTGCTCGACGAGGCCCGCCGTACCGCCACCGACCACGGCGGCCGCGACCGCCACCGCCGCGAGCAGTCCGACCGGACCGCGCAGCCGGCGCGCGGCGGGGGTGCCTCCGTGGCCGCCATGGCCGCCGTGGCCGTGATGAGCGGGAACGCTGGGCTGATACGGGGGAGGAGGGGGGAACGCGGGGTCCCCGAACGCTCCCTGGGGCTGGTGCTCTTCGCTGTCCTCGCCGCCGGTGCGGCCCCAGTAGTTCGTCATGCATATGACTGTCGTGGCCACAGATGAGAACTGGCTGAGGAGCCTGTGAGAAGCCCGACAGAACCCTGTATGCCCGATATAAAGACCGAAGGCCGTACGGCTCTACGGCTCTCAGGCTGTACGGCTGTACGGCTCTACGAGCAGCCGCACGACCGGCGCACGATCAGCGCCGACGGGAACTGCTTCACCCGTTCCCGGCGCGACCCCGCCACCCGCAGCCCCTCGTCCAGCACCAGGTCCACTGCCGCCCGCGCCATCGCCGGCCGGTCGGACGACACCGTCGTCAGCGGGGGATCGGTGAGTCCGGCCTCCTTGACGTCGTCAAAGCCCGCCACCGCCAGCTCGCCCGGCACGTCCAGGCGCAGTTCGCGGGCCGCGCGCAGCACTCCGATCGCCTGGTCGTCGGTGGAGCAGAAGATCGCCGGGGGCCGGTCGGGTCCCGCCAGCAGCCCCAGCGCGACCTGGTAGGCGTCGTAGCGGTTGTACGGAGCCTGGAAGAGCCGGCCCTCCACCGAGCGGCCGGCCTCCAGCATCGCCCGGCGCCAGCCCTCGACGTGGTCGGCCACCGGGTCGCCGACGGCCGGGGTGTCCTCCATGCCGCCGAGGCAGGCGACGTACGGGTGCCCGTGCTCCAGCAGATGGCGGGTGGCGAGCTGGGCGCCGCCGATGTCGTCCGTGACGACGGCGACGTCGTCGAGCGACTCGGGGCGCTCGTGCAGCAGGACGACCCGGGCCTCCCACGCCTCGACCTCGGCCGCCGCGCGTTCGCTCGGGCCCTGGCTGACCAGGATCAGCCCGGACACCCGCATGCCGAGGAAGGCCCGCAGGTAGTGGACCTCACGCTCGTCGCGGTAGTCCGAGTTGCCGACCAGGACCATCTTCCCGCGCTCGGCCGCGGCCTGTTCGACCGCGTGCGCCATCTCCGCGAAGAAGGGCTGCCGGGCGTCGGGCACGATCATCCCTATGAGATCGGTCCGCCGTGAGGCCATGGCCTGCGCCACCCGGTCGGGCCGGTATCCCAGTTCTGTGATCGCGGCTTGTACCCGCTCGCGCGTGGCCGGGGCAACCGGCCGGGGTCCGTTGTTGATGACATAGCTGACGACCGCGGTCGAGGTCCCCGCCAGTCGTGCCACATCGTCCCGCGTCACCTTGGCCACGCGCGGCAGTCTACGCGTGGTGACCTACCTCTTGGCAGGCCGTCCGGCAGCTTCCCTCTCGGCATAACGCGCGTCGGTGGTCCCGTTGGTGGTCCCGTTGACCGTTCCGCCGCCCGTTCCGTTGTGCCGCGGCTCCTCGGCACGACGGTCCTGGCGGTGGTCCCCACGGTCCCCACGGTCCTCGGCGGAGGTCTCCGCGCCGGTGTCCGTACGGGCGTCGGTACGGGTTCCGGCGAGCGCGGCGGTGGCTTTCGCCTTCGCCTCCTCGGCGGCCCGTTCGACCTTCTCCGGGGTGACGAAGCGGTAACCCACGTTGCGTACGGTCCCGATCAGCGACTCGTGCTCGGGGCCGAGCTTGGCCCGCAGGCGCCGTACGTGGACGTCGACCGTCCGCGTACCGCCGAAGTAGTCGTACCCCCAGACCTCTTGGAGCAGCTGGGCGCGGGTGAAGACCCGGCCGGGGTGCTGCGCGAGATACTTGAGCAGCTCGAACTCCTTGAAGGTCAGGTCGAGGACCCGGCCCTTGAGCTTCGCGCTGTAGGTGGCCTCGTCCACCGACAGGTCGCCGTTGCGGATCTCCATCGGGGAGTCGTCGGCGGAGATCTGCTGGCGGCCCATCGCGAGGCGCAGCCGGGCCTCGACCTCGGCGGGACCCGCCGTGTCGAGCAGGACGTCGTCGATGCCCCAGTCCGCGGTGACGGCCGCGAGGCCGCCCTCCGTCACGACGAGGAGCAGCGGGCAGCCCGGTCCCGTGGAGCGGAGCAGCTGGCAGAGCGAGCGCACCTGCGGGAGATCGCGGCGGCCGTCGATCAGGATGACGTCGGCACCGGGGGTGTCGACGAGAGCGGGGCCTTCGGCGGGGGCGACCCGCACGTTGTGGAGCAGCAGTCCGAGGGCGGGGAGCACCTCCGTCGACGGCTGGAGGGCGTTGGTCAGGAGCAGCAGAGAGCTCATCGCCGCTCACCTGCCCCGGTGGAGCTGGCTTCGTACCTGGCTTCGTACGGGGTGATGCTGGGGTCGTACACGGTTCGCTTGCCCATTACGTCGGTTCCTCCTCGGTCCCTGCGAGGACGTATGCGGCACTGCTGGTGGTGCGCTGTTCTTCGTGCGGTGTTCGTAATGCTGTGTTCGTCACGCTGTGACATCTGTCTGTAACAACGATCGGGAAACGCAAAAGGACCCGGGGGCTACGTTGCCCGGATCCTCTTCGCAGCAGAATAGCCCACATGTGCGCCTTGGAAGACGGTCGATACCGCAGTTCATCAGATACCCCGATCCCTCCGGGGGCCGTGCGGAAGATCCTCAGGACGGCTGACGGGGTACCCCTTGACGCGATGTACGAGCCGTGTACAGCGGGTTTCGCCCAGGATTCGACTGTGGATCATGGCGGGTTCCGGGGCACGGCGATCGTGGTCGCGCACGGCTTCACCGGGTCGCTCGAACGGCCCGCGATCCGCCGCGCGGCGCGCGTCTTCGCACGCCGGGCGGCCGTGGTGACGTTCTCCTTCCGCGGGCACGGAGGCTCCGGCGGCCGCTCGACGGTCGGCGACCGCGAGGTGCTCGATGTGGTCGCGGCGGTGGAGTGGGCCCGCTCGCTCGGCCACACGCGGGTGGTCACGGTCGGCTTCTCGATGGGCGGGTCGGTGGTGCTGCGCCACGCGGCGCTGCACGGGGGGCCGCACGGGGGGCGCACGGAAGCGAAGCCGGACGCGGTGGTCTCCGTCAGTGCTCCCGCTCGCTGGTATTACCGGGGTACGGCTCCGATGCGCCGCCTGCACTGGGTGGTGACGCGGCCGGCCGGACGGTTCGTGGGACGCGTGGGGTTCCGTACCCGTATCCATGACCGGGACTGGGATCCCGTACCGCTCTCGCCGACCGAAGCGGTCCCACTGATCGCCCCCACCCCACTTCTGCTTGTGCACGGGGACCGCGATCCGTACTTCCCGCTGGACCACCCGCACATGCTGGCCTCGGCGGGCCCGGCCGAGCTGTGGGTGGAGCGGGGCATGGGCCACGCGGAGAACGCGGCGGACGAGGCGCTGCTGGGGCGTATCGCGGGGTGGCTGGTGCCGGAGTAGGGGACCGGTGGCGGTGGAGCGGTGTGTGACGTCGTTCACGGGTCGTCCATCATGGGAGGCCGACGAAGGGAGAGCCGTCATGGCAGCGGGCACGATTCGCTACTGGGCGGCGGCGAAGGCCGCCGCGGGGGTCGCGGAGGAGCCGTACACCGCCGACAACCTGGCGGAAGCGCTCCAGGCCGTCCGGCTGAACCACCCGGGCGAGCTGGTCCTGGTGCTCCGGCGGTGCTCGTTCCTGGTGGACGGCGCCCCCGTGGGCACCCGCGGGCATGAGACCGTACGGCTTGCCGAGGGCGGCACGGTCGAGGTGCTCCCGCCGTTCGCAGGAGGGTGAACCGCACAGCATGAGCGACGATCAGCAGAACCCGTACGGGCCGGGGTACGACCAGTACGGCCGGCCGTACCCGCAGGAGCCCTACCGGCCCGGGTACGACGACCAGGCGCCGCCCCCGCAGGGACAGGGCGAGGGGCTCGGCCAGGGACAGGGCGAGGGCTGGGCCGAACCGCAGCAGGCGGGTCCCGCGTCGGCGGACCCCTCGCCGCAGACCTGGCAGGGCCAGACCTGGGACACCCAGTACCAGCCGCACGTCCAGCCCCAGCAGCCCGCCGCGGACACGGCGTACCTGCCGCCGCAGGGCGCGTACCCCTTGCCCCCGGAGACCCCGGACCCGACACCGCCGTCGTTCGAAGGCCGGGGCCGCAGGAGGCGCCAACAGGCACCACCGCCCGCGTCTCCCGCGCCATCCGCGCAGGGCGCGGGGTCGGACGGATACGGGGCGCCTGCGGCGCACGCCGGATCTGTGGGGCACGCGGGGGCCAACGGTTACACGGGGCCCGCAGCCCACTCCGGGCCTGCTGGGCACGCTGGGCAGCCCGGGTCCGCCGGCTACCCCGGGGCCGGGGGCCCCACCGGTGGCGCCGGGTACCCCGCCGCGCCCGCCGCGCCCGCGCAGGCCGGTGCCTTCGACGCGTTCGGGCAGGGCGGCCCCCAGGCCGCATCCGCGTCCCCGTCCGTCGCCGACGGGTACAGCCCGCCCACCACCATGGGCAACGCCCGCATCACCGACGCCCAGCGCGCCCGCGCCGAGGGGCGGTCGCCCATCATTCCGCCCGGCATGCAGCCCGCAGGGCTCACCGCGCTGCTCGCGCTGCTCCTGGCCGGTGGCGCCGCCCTCGGCCCGTACGCGCTGCTCGTCCCGCTCGTCCTGCTCCAGGCCGTCACCGCGGCCGGGTGGTTCCGTCTCAATGGCATGTGGCCGGCCCGGCAGGGCATCGCGCTCGCGTTCCTCGGCGGGCTGGTCTCCGACGTCGTCCTGCTGACCGTCGGCAAGGAGAACGGCCCCGCCGCGATCCTCGGCACGCTCGGCGTCTGGGTGCTGCTCACGCTCGTCCTGCAACTGCGCAGCCACGCGGGCGCCGACGAGCGGATGCAGGGCCTGATGGCCACCGTCGCGTCCGCCGCGCTCGCCATCCTCGCCACCGGACATCTCGCGGCCGTCCCGGACGCCGTTGTCGTGGGCGCGATCGCGGTCGCCGTGGCGACGGTCGCGCGGGCGCTGCCGCTGCCCGGGGTGGTCTCCCTCGTGGTGGCCCTGCTGGCGGCGACCGGCGCCGGCGTCGTGGCGGGCGGGCTGACGGACCTCGGGGCGAAGGGCGCGCTGCTCGGCCTCGGGGCGGGGGTGTGCGCGCTGATCGGTCTGCGCGCGGCGAGTTACGACTACCCCTCGCGCTTCGTACACATGACGGCCGGAGTGGCGCTGCCCCTCACCGCCGCCGCACCGGCGGTGTACCTGCTGGGCCGCGCGCTGTCCTGAGCGGCCGGGGGAAAGCGCCGCCCGGCCTCCGGGCGCCGCTCCCCCCGGCCTCCGGGCCGCCCCCCGGCCTCCGGGCCCCCAACCTGTGTCTCCTCTGTGCGCCCGCTGTGTACAGCCGGGCCAACTCCCGCGTACCGGCGGACCCGCCGGGAACCGTCCGCTCCCGCCCCGCGTCGATCCCTCCGGCGAGAGCGCCTCCGGCCGGGGTTACGCTCACGGTCGTCAGGGGGACCGGAATCGAACAGAGAACCATCAGGGTGGGGGACACCGAGCAATGCGCGCACTGCGAATACTGCTGATACTCGTCGTGATCTTCGGAGGGCTGTTCGTCGCCGCGGACCGTGCCGCCGTGTACTTCGCCCAGGGGCAGGTCGCCGACAAGATCAGGACGAGCCAGGGGCTCAGCTCCACCCCCACGGTCTCCATCAAGGGCTTCCCCTTCCTGACCCAGGTCGTGGGCTCCTCGCTGGACGAGGTGGACATCAGCCTCGGCAGCCTCGACGCCACCGCCGACGGCCAGACCGTCAAGGTGACCGACGTCCGCGCGGAACTGCGCGATGTCGAGTTCGACAGCAGCTTCTCCTCCGCCACCGTCGGCCAGGCCGACGGCTCGGCCCGCGTCTCGTACGCCGACCTCGCCAGGACCGCGCCCAAGGGCGCGACCATCGGCTACGCGGGCGCCGAACGCGCCGCCAAGGGCCAGGTCAAGGTCTCGGGCCCGGCGACGGACATCCTGGAGGGCGCGGACATCCCCGTCCCCGACGTCGTGGCCGGCGCGCTCAAGGGGCAGGACATCACCGTCTACTGCACGGCGGCGCTCAAGGGCGGCAACACCGCCACGTTCGAGGCCGTCGAGGTCGGCGATCTGCCGATCCCCGGTCTGGACGACCAGATCAAGGGCCTGGTCGACTCGTACGACCTCAAGATCGACGGCCTCCCGTCGAGCATCACGCTCGACAAGGTCAGCGCCACGGAGGAAGGCCTCCGCTTCTCCGGCACGGGCACCAACGTCGCCCTCACCGGCTGAGCGACCCGTTGGCCACCGGCCGGACCACCGGCCGGACCACCGGCCCGCCCGGCGGAGAAAACGCGGCAGGTCGCGCGGGGCGGCACCGGGACCTTGTGGACGGGGTCCCGGAGGGGCGCGTACTCCCTGTAAGGACTCGGTGAGAGAGAACTGACCCGCCCACCCTCCCCTCCCCAGGTCGGGCGAGGTGCCGCCGTCACTCGGACGGGTGACGCGCTTGCGGCCGGAGGTCACAGGCGGTTACGTTCACGCCGACAGCCCCCAAACAAACAGACGGCTCCCGGCCGGGATTAGCCCTCCTGGCCAGGAGCCTCACCGATCAGGAAGCAAACCCTTCCCGATGGATACCCAGGATTCTAACGCGCCTTGGCGCGCGTCCACCGGTACGACACCACCGACGACCGGCGTGCTGCATGTGCGCACCCGGCTCACCGCCAACTTCACGGTGATCGCCAACGCCCTTGCGCAGCGCCCCGGGAGCGCGGTCACCGTGGGCGTCGCGGCGTACATCCTCTCGATGCCCGACGGCGCTCCCGTGTCCATCGCCGCGCTGTGCAAGCACTTCACCGAGGGCGAGATCCTCATCTCCCGCGCTCTGCGCGAACTGGAGACCGCCGGATATCTGGAGCGGCGCCGCGAACGTGGCCCTGGAGGCCGGGTTCACACGCGTACGTTCGCGTATGACGTACCGGGGCAGGGACGACCGCGCGCTTCCCGTCCCGCCTCCGGCCGGGCTCCGTCACCGCCGCCCGTGCCCCCCTCGGGCGGCCCGCCGGTCGCTGCCGACCCCGCCCCGAACGCCATACCTCCTGCCGGCCCCACCGCTTCGGCCGCACCGCTCCCACCATCCCCGCCGTCCCCGCCGACGACGGGCGCACCGCTCCCGGAAACTGATCCGCAGGCCGATTGGCAGGCCGCTTCGCAGGCTGAGCCTGATCCGCAGGCCGAACTGATCCTCGCCTCGCTGCGCATCAGCGACCGCCGATTGGTCCTGTCCCGACGTGAGGTTTCCCAACTCGCCCCGGCGGTCGGCCAATGGCTCGGCCGGGGCCTGGACGCGCAACAGATCACCGAGGCGCTGACGGTGAACCTTCCCGATCGGTTGCGGGCCCGCCCGGCCCGCATCCTGGGCTTCCGGCTCACGGAAGTCCCCACGGAGCTGCCCTCGTCGGCCGAACCACCGGGTGCTCCGGAGGCCGTCGCCCTGCCGTGGCAGACCTGCGACGGCCCGTGCGAACGCCCCTTCCGCGCGGCTGAACCAGGCCGCTGTCGCGACTGCCCGCCGGGCGCCGGGCGGGAGTTGACGGCCGTCGGCTGACGAGGCGAACGGTCAGGCGAGCCCGGCACCGGCCCTGTCCGCCAGCGCGCAGACCGCCCAGACGGTCTTCCCCGGACCGGTACGGCCACTGGTCCCCCAGCGCACGGCAAGGGCGTCGACCACCCGGAGCCCCCGACCCCCGTCCGCGTCCGGGTCCCACACGGAGAGCCGGGGCAGCGCGTCATGGGTGTCGGACACCTCGACCCGTACGAGGCCCTCGCCGCCGTCGTACGTGAGCCGCAGCGCGAAGTCCCGCCCGGGGACGCGCCCGTGCCGGACGGCGTTGGCGGCCAGTTCGGCGACGACCAGGGTGATGGTGTCGAAGGTCTCCGAGCCGTATGGGACGCCCCAGACGTCCAGTTGATGCCCGGCGAGAATCCGCGCGAGGCGCGCTCCTCGCCGGGTGGCGGAGAACCGCTGCGTGAACGTGTCCACGGACAGGGACGCTTGGGGATGCGGTGCTGTCATGCGCCCCAGCGTGCTGATGAGGCCGCCGCGCCCCCAGGTACGCCACCAGTACAGATCCGCTTGTATCGGCTCACTCGGTGGACTGGGTGGGTGACTCTGCGTAATGATGATGATTCAGGTTTCGCGCGCGCGTCGGTGACAGGGAGAGTGGGAGGCGGTCGGCATGGTGGACATCAGCGGTGACGGTGGCGGGACGAGGGGCGAGGCCGAACCGTCCGACAGCCTCAGGACCTTCGGCGCGGTGCTGAAGGCGCTGCGCGCGGAAGCGGGCCTGACGCAGGAGGAGTTCGGACCGCTGGTGCGGTACTCGGCGCCGTACATCGCCAAGATCGAGCAGGGCAAGCGCTACCCGCCGAGGGGTCTGGTCGACCGGGCCGGCGACGTCCTGGGCCCGGTGGCGGGCCGGGTCCTGGAGGCGGCGGGGCGCAGCCTGACGCGCAAGGCGGGGCTGGCGACGTGGTTCCGGCAGTGGGCGGGGATCGAGGAAGAGGCGGTGTCGCTGTACGCGTACGAGTGCCGGGTGATTCCGGGTCTGCTGCAACCGGAGCCGTACGCCAGGGCGGTATTCGGGAGCCGGTTACCGCCGTGGACCGATGAGCAGGTGGACACGCAGGCCGCCGCACGCCTGGAGAGGCAGCGGATGCTGACCGAAAAGGCGAACACGGCGTTCAGCTTTGTCGTCGAGCAGGCGGTGATCGAGCGGCATACCGGCGGAGCCGAGGTCACCGGGTGTCTCATCGACCACCTGTTGGAGTGCGCGGGTCTGCGCAACGTGGAGCTACAGGTCATGCCGCTGCGGCAGCGGGATCATGCGGGGCTCGACGGTTCGCTGTACTTGGCGGAAACGCCGGACAACAGGTGGATCGGCTACGCCGAGAGCCACGAGAGCAGCGTCCTCATTACGGAGGCAAAACGGGTCAGTGTGATGCTCCAGCGCTATGGGAAGATGCGTGGACAGGCTCTCAGCCCCGACGCGTCCATCAACCTGCTGCGGCAACTCCGAGGAGCGCTATGAGTACTGCTGAACTCGACTGGTTCAAGAGCAGCTACAGCGGAACTAGTGGCGACAACTGCGTCGAGGTTGCCGCCCGCCCCGACGCCGTCCACGTCCGTGACTCCAAGGACGTCGGCGTCGGTGGTCTCACCCTGTCGCCCACCGCGTGGACTGCGTTCACCGGCTACGTGAGCGGCTCGCGCGAAGAGGCGCTGTGACATCGGTCGAATCGGACTGGTTCAAGAGCAGCTACAGCGGAACCGGTGGCGGCAACTGCGTCGAGATCGCTACCCGCCCCGATACCGTTCACGTCCGTGACTCCAAGGACGTCGGCGTCGGTGGTCTCACCCTGTCTCCCGCCGCGTGGACCGCCTTCACCGCCTATGTGACCACCTCGGAGGACTGAGCACCCGCGTTTTTCCCGGGATTCCTGGGGTCATCCGATTTTGTCTCGCATGCCGGACGATCGCGTCTCGCCATTTGACACGGCGGTGACATGTCCGGCTTGACGTACCTACGATCGGAACCATGAAGCGACAGGCGGACCTCACGAAGCGGCGGGCAGTGGACCTGTGCCGCGTTTCCGCCATGCTCTGTCGCACTTTCTGAGCGGGCCTGTTCTCTCAGGTTTCTCCCGCTTTCCCCGGCTCTGGTGCGCTCTCCTGGCGCCCGCCACCGCCCTCGTACGCCGGCCTCCACGGCCCCGTGCCCGGAAGCCGCTCCCCGTACCACTCGCACCACCCGCACCATCTCGCCGTAACTGCCCCGGAGGAGAACAGCATGAGCCGCAGTGACGTCCTGGTAGACGCCGACTGGGTCGAGGCCCACATCGACGACCCGAAGGTTGTCATCGTCGAGGTCGACGAGGACACCTCGGCCTACGACAAGAACCACATCAAGAACGCCGTCAGGATCGACTGGAAGTCCGACCTCCAGGACCCGGTCCGCCGTGACTTCGTCGACCAGGAGGGCTTCGAGAAGCTCCTCTCGGCCAAGGGCATCGCGAACGACGACACCGTCATCCTGTACGGCGGTAACAACAACTGGTTCGCGTCCTACGCGTACTGGTACTTCAAGCTGTACGGGCACGACTCCGTCAAGCTCCTCGACGGTGGCCGCAAGAAGTGGGAGCTGGACTCCCGCGACCTGGTCGAGGCCGTGCCGCAGCGCGCCGAGACCTCGTACAAGGCCAAGGCCCAGAACACCGCCATCCGGGCCTTCCGTGACGACGCCGTCGCCGCGATCGGCACGCAGAACCTGGTCGACGTGCGCTCGCCCGACGAGTTCAGCGGCAAGCTGCTCGCCCCCGCGCACCTCCCCCAGGAGCAGTCGCAGCGCCCGGGCCACATCCCGACCGCCCGTAACATCCCGTGGTCGAAGAACGCCAACGACGACGGTACGTTCCGCTCCGACGACGAGCTCAAGGAGCTGTACGCCGAGGAGCAGATCGACCTCGCCAAGGACACCGTCGCGTACTGCCGTATCGGCGAGCGCTCGGCCCTGACGTGGTTCGTGCTGCACGAGCTGCTCGGTGTCGAGAACGTCAAGAACTACGACGGCTCATGGACCGAGTACGGCTCCCTCGTCGGTGTGCCGATCGAGCTCGGCGCCAACAAGTAATCCGTCCCGACCTGTAAGGACTGAACGTATGTGTGGAGCACAGGTCGGCGGCCCCGACGCCTCGACGATCAAGCCCGGTGAGACCACCATCCAGGGTTCCGTGACCAAGGACGGCCAGCCCGTCACCGGTTACGTACGCCTGCTGGACTCGACCGGCGAGTTCACCGCTGAGGTCCCGACCTCGGCGACCGGACAGTTCCGCTTCTACGCGGCCGAGGGAACGTGGACCGTACGGGCCCTCGTCCCCGGCGGCACGGCGGACCGCACGGTCGTCGCGCAGACGGGTGGCCTCTCGGAGGTCGCGATCGCGGTCTGAGCGACGCGCGTAACGGATTGACCGGCCGGAGGGCCGTGCCCCAGGGGGTTGGACGCCACTGGAAGGGGTGCGGCCCTCCGCGCCGTCCGGGGCCCGGCGCCCTCCGGACCGGCCCGCCCGGCGCCCTCCGGTCGTACGCTGGACGCATGTACACGCGACGTCGTCGCGGCTATTTCCTGCTCATGGGCGGATGCCTGGTCCTCTTCGTCTCCGCCTGGTCGTTCGTGCGGATCTGGTCGATCCCGGCGGCCATCGGAATGTGTGTGGTGGCCATGGTCATCCCGCCCGTCGCGGCGATCGTCGGCAACAGCCGGAGCCGTGACGACCGCTGGTGGGACGAGCCACCGAGGAACGACGAACCGAACAAGCCCGACGGGCACGACGACTCCTGGACGGACCTGGGCACGAAGGCGAAGAAGCGCCGCTGACCGGCACCGCCGTCAGCAGTCGTCAGCAGTCGTCAGTAGACGAGCGCCTGCACCCCGTCCACCATGATCTCGCTGACGAACACCTGCGCCCCGGCGATCCGTACCCCCTCCAGCACGTCGGCCTGCGTGATGTCACGGCGGGCCGCGCACTGCGTGCACAGCGTGATCTCCCCCGCCGACTGGATCGACTCGATCAGGTCAGGCAGCGGGGCGGCGTGCGGCAGTTCGAACTCCGCCGCCCGGCCGGGCAGGGCGAACCAGGCGGCCTCGCCCGTCAGCCACAGCGAGACCCGCACCCCACTGGCCACGGCGACCGCCGCCACGGTGAAGGCCTGGGAACACCGCTCGGGCGCGTCCGCCCCCGCTGTCACTTTGATCACAAGGGTCTTCTGTGCGGTCTGTGCCGTTCTCACCGGTTCCATGAGCCGAACTGTAATCTTCCGGCGCACAACCAGGCCGCCCCTTCGCAGGTCAGCTCTGTGCGCGGGTCGATGGAACCCGCGAACGAGGTTGTGTGGGGGGACTCTCTTTTGGAACCGAAGCCACCGCGTCGCCGTGGCCGTACGACTCTGATCGTCGGCGTGGCCGCGCTGCTCGGTGTGGTCGCGGGTACGGCGACCGGATACACGATCCAGGCGGACCGGGCGCCGACCGCGCTCCCGCCGCTCTCGCAGCAGGGCCTGGCGTATCCCGCCAAGGCGCTGCCGGCGGGGACGAAGGTGACGCCGCTGTACGAGGCGGAGGACAGCCGGGTCAGGACGGACGGGGACCTGCGCAAGCTGTTGCTCAGGAGGCCCCCAGGGGTGCGGGAAGCGCCGCAGGACTACATCGCGGACGGCTGGTCGCCGCTCGCCTTCTACACGAGCGTCGCGGATCTGCCGAGCACCACGTTCGGTTATCTGGCCGGTCTCGACTTCCGCAGGGTGGCCTCGACGTCCTGGGACCAAGCCCGGGATCACATGACGAACATCGACCTCGTGCAGTTCCGTTCCGGTCCGAACATGGGGGCCAAGGATCTGTTCGCCGATCAGACGGCGTACTCCGAATCACTCGGCGGGATGGGCGAGGCGATCAGGAACAGTGTGGCCGGCTACTACTGGGTGTTCGAAGCCGACCACGAGCCCGGATTCCTGCCGCATCACGCCCGCGCCCTCGCCCAACGGGGCGACGTGGTGGTCGATATCAACATCTTCGACAGCAAGCCGATCGCCGCGACGGAGATCCGCGACCTGGCCGAGCGGCAACTGGAGCGCCTGTGAACGACGAGCTGGTGAATGACGAGCCCGTA
The DNA here is from genome assembly GCF_044744165.1 of Streptomyces sp. NPDC087420. NCBI lineage: Bacteria > Bacillati > Actinomycetota > Actinomycetes > Kitasatosporales > Streptomycetaceae > Streptomyces > Streptomyces sp. NPDC087420. The sequence goes on along the minus strand of NZ_JBIUXU010000017.1, from coordinate 140,368 downwards.
CAGGACGAGCCGGTGAGCCATGAGCCCGTGAACGACGAGCCGGTGAGCCACGGGCCCGTGAACGACGATCTCCCCGTCGCCTCGCGCAGTCGCGCGCGACGCGTGCTCGGGTTCGTACTGCCCGCCGTTCTTGTCCTCGGCGCGGTCGGCGGCGGCGTCGGCTACATCGGCGTCACCGTCCAGAACGCCGACAGGACCGCCGCCACCGAGGTGTGGCAGGAGCCCCAAGGCGACTCGGCCCCCGATCCCGTTCAGCACGCGGGAGCGGGCCGCACGGACAACGACCTCAGCCGCAAGCTGTTGCCCGTCCCCGACGACTACCGCCTCGGTCCGGACATCGGGGAGTACGGCAACGACAGCCACTTCTCGGCCCGGAAGGCGACGGCCATGGCGAAGTCCCTGGGTGAGGGCCTAACTGGCCTGGCACGGAGGAACTTCGACAAGTCGATCGAGAAGATGGGCCTGAAAGGCATCGCCCTGCGTACGTACACCCCGTATACGGACGATCTGGTGGTCGAGATCTCCCTTCAGCAACTGACCGACCCCGCCGTGGTCAGGACGTCGTTCAGCGAGCAGTCCCGGCTCATGGACGCCGAGGGGAAGGGCCCTGTCGTCAAGGGCCACAAGAAGGACGCCAAGTGCACGCTCGCTCCCGAAGGGGACGACGACAGCGCCGAGAGGCTCTCGGCGATGCGGTGTCTGGCGTACGACGGCGACCTGTTCATCACTGTCGCGGCGTACGGCCCCGCCACCTTCAGGGAGGACGCCGTCGCGGATCTGCTGAAGGAACAGCTCGACCACATCGCCGCCCCGGGGGAGTACGTATGACCGAGCAGATCGCGCCCCCGCGGCCGGAGCAGACAGTGCCCCAGCAGCCGGCAGAGATCGTGTTCCCGCCGCCCGTCACCCCCCGGCCGGCCCGCCCCGTGCTGCGGGCCGTGGCCCGCTGGACAGCGGCCGCGCTCGCGTTCGCGGCTCTCGGCGCCGGCACCGCGTTCGGTATCAGTGGTCTGGAGCGCGGCGACGTACCGGGGCTGGCCACACGGAGCGACGGCCGGTGGGTCTACCCGAAGCTCACGCTCCCGGCGCTGCCCGCCGAGGCCCCGCGTCCGTTCACCACCGGCAACAGCGCGGAGATCCACTATGCGGACCTGCGCGAACTGCTGCTGCCCGCCCCCTACGGGGCCGTCGTGGACAAGAAGCTGGCCGGGGGCTGGGTCAGCACGGAGCGGTATCTGTCCGAGTACGACAAGGACTACCGCTCCGACCTCGGGCTCTCGCTGCGCGACTACGGCGTACGGCATATCGCGGCACGCGGCTGGACGATGCCGGACGGCACGGTCTCACGTGTCTATCTGCTGCGATTCCTCTCGGTCGCGTACGCCGACGCGTACCAGTCGCAGCTGTCCTCGTCGGGAGACGGGATCACCACGCCGCTGAACGAGTCCCCGATCGACGACCTGGACGAGGGCTGGACCAGTAACGCGGACGTGCCGGAGACCACGGCGTACGTCTTCGAGGAGCCGAAGCCGTACGGCGAGAACCGGGTACAGGTCCGGCAGGCGTACATCGCGGCCGGCGACACCGTCGCGCTGGTCTTCCACCAGGAGAAGGGCGGCGCCCCGTCCGCGCCCTTCTACCAGACCGTGATCCTCCAGAATCAGCTGCTCGGCTGAGCGTCGTACGCAGCCCCCCACCTCGGGGAGAGGACCGGGCCACCACCCATTAGGCTGGGGCCCGGTCCGTACCGCCCCACCGCTCTCCGAGGAGCACCCCGTGCTTGAGGACGTCTTCACCGCCCTGCTGGTCCTGGTCTGCGTCGGCGTGCTCGCCTTCTCCGTCCTGGTCGTGAAGAAGCTGTACCAGGGTCAGAGCTGACGTCCGGATTCCGGACCCAGCAGCCGTCGCCCCTTCACCGCCTCTGTCACCGCCAGCCTCTGCCCTCTACAGATCGCCTGAGCCGCTCATGATCGAGATTCCGTCCGACCTGAACCCGGACCTCGTCCCCCTCGCCTTCCTCCTCGGCCGCTGGGAGGGCGTCGGCGTGTTCGACTTCCCCGGGGACGAGAAGGCCAATTTCGGCCAGGAAGTCACGTTCAGCCACGACGGCAGGGACTTCGTCGAGTACGTCTCGCACACGTGGGCGCTCGACGCCGAGGGCAACAAGCTCCGGCCCATCGAGTCCGAGTCCGGGTTCTGGCGCATCGACAAGGACCGCAAGGTCGAGGTCGTGATGGTCCGCGACCAGGGTGTCGTGGAGATCTGGTACGGCGAGCTGGCCGATCAGAAGCCGCAGATCGACCTGGTGACCGACGCGGTGGCCCGTACCGCCGCCGCCAGCCCCTACAGCGGCGGCAAGCGGCTCTACGGCTATGTGAAGAGCGACCTGATGTGGGTCGGCGAGAAGGCGACGCCCGAGGTGCCGCTGCGGCCGTACATGTCCGCGCACCTCAAGAAGGTCGTCACCCCCGACCAGGTCGCGGCCTGGGCCAAGGATCTCGGCGACCTGCCGGACGACGGCATCGCCTTCTTCAAGTAGGCGTCGCGTTTTTCACGTTGGTACGGGTTACCGGCTACGGGGCTGCTGGGACCAGCCACAAGCAGAGTCCGCCCGCCTACACTGGTCCCGTGGTGAGCACCGACTGGAAGAGCGACCTGCGCGAGCGCGGCTACCGGCTGACGCCCCAGCGCCAGCTTGTCCTCGAAGCCGTCGACACCCTGGAGCACGCGACCCCGGACGACATCCTCTGCGAGGTCCGCAGAACCGCCTCCGGCGTCAACATCTCCACCGTGTACCGGACCCTGGAGCTGCTGGAGGAGCTGGGCCTGGTCTCCCACACCCATCTGGGACACGGCGCTCCGACGTACCACCTCGCCGACCGCCACCACCACATCCACATGGTCTGCCGGGACTGTACGAACGTGATCGAGGCGGACGTCGCGATCGCCGCCGACTTCACCAGGAAACTCCGCGAGGACCACGGCTTCACGACCGACATGAAGCACTTCGCGATCTTCGGGCGTTGCGCCGACTGCTCGGCCCGCCTCGCGCCGGACACGGAGTCGTAGCGAGTCGTACGCTTACCGGTATGAAGAGCCCCTTGCTGTTCCTGCCCGGAGCCGTCGCCGCAGAAGGATCGGACGAAGAGGTCGCCGCCCACTACGGCGACCTGTTCCGAGAACAGCGCGCGCTCGCGGACGGCACCGGACTCGTCGACCTCTCCCACCGCGGGATCGTCGCGATCACCGGCGACGACCGGCTGGCCTGGCTGCACCTGCTGCTCACCCAGCACGTCAGCGAGCTGGCCCCGGGTGAGGCGACCGAGGCGCTGGTCCTCTCCGCGAACGGCCACATCGAGCACGCCCTCTACCTCGTGGACGACGGCACGACCACCTGGACGCACGTCGAACCGGGCACCCGCGAGGCGCTCATCGCTTACCTGGAGTCGATGAAGTTCTTCTACCGGGTCGAGGTCGCGGACCGTACCGACGACATCGCGCTCGTCCACCTGCCGGCCGGTTCGATCGCCGAGGTGCCCGAGGGGACCCCCGTACGGGAGACGGCGCACGGCCGGGACCTGTTCCTGCCCCGCGCCGGCCTGGAGGCCTACGCGGCCGCGCACGGCCCGCTGGCCGGGATCCTCGCGTACGAGGCCCTGCGCGTCGAGAACCACCGGCCGCGCCTCGGCTTCGAGACCGACCACCGGACGATCCCGCACGAGCTGGGGTGGATCGGCAGCGCCGTACACCTCCAGAAGGGCTGCTACCGCGGCCAGGAGACCGTGGCGCGCGTCCAGAACCTGGGGAAGCCGCCGCGGCGGCTCGTCTTCCTGCACCTGGACGGCAGCGAGGTCCTGCTGCCGGGGCACGGCACCCCGATCAGGCTCGCGGCGGACGGCGCGGAGGGGCGGCCGCTGGGCTTCATCACGACGTCGGCGCGCCACCACGAGCTGGGGCCGATCGCGCTGGCCCTGATCAAGCGCAACGTGCCGGTGGACGCGGAGCTGATGGCGGGGGACACGGCGGCGGCGCAGGAAGCGGTGGTGGAGGTCTGAGGCCGCCGCTTGCGCGGTAAGGCCCCCGCCTCACCTCTCCCGCCTCACATCTCCAGCTGCACCGTGAACGGGCCGTGATTCGTCAGCGAGACCCGCATGTCCGCCCCGAACCGGCCCGTCTCCACCGTCGCCCCCAGCTCACGCAGCCGCGCCACCACCTCGTCGACCAGCGGCTCGGCCACCGGTCCCGGCGCGGCGGCGTTCCACGTCGGGCGGCGTCCCTTGCGGGCGTCCCCGTAGAGAGTGAACTGCGAAATCACCAGGAGCGGGGCGTTCACGTCCGAACAGGACTTCTCGCCCTCCAGGATCCGCAGCGACCAGAGCTTGCGGGCGAGTTGTCCCGCCTTCTCCGCCGTGTCCTCATGGGTGACTCCGACCAGCACACACAGGCCTTCACCGATGATCTCGCCCACGGTTTCCGTCCCCGCGTCCGTCACCACGGAGACCTTCGCGCCGTCGACTCTCTGCACCACCGCTCGCATGAGGACCAATCTAACGGGGGCCGAACGGGTGCAGAGTGCCCGCACGTGCAGGTGCATGAGTGGCACCATGCTCGGAGGCGGTGCGTTCGCGCACCGGTCGAGGGATGGGGAGTACGCGTGACGAGTACATCTGGCGCCGGGCAGCCGTCCGGCCCCGTACCGAGGACCCGCACCACCAGCGGTACGGGCAGCAGCCCCGCGGCCAGGGCGGTGGGCGGCCAGGCGGGCGGCCCGCTGGGCGGCGGACACGCGGGTCCGGTCATGGGGGGTCCTGTCACGGGCCCGGTCATGGGCGCGGTGCAGGCCGGCGGTCACTCGGGCGGGCACTCGGGCGGGCGGCCCCCGGTCCAGCGGACCGGCGGCGAGGGCGTCCTGCCCGCCCCCCGGCCGTACGACTTCACCGTGCTGCGCCTGCCCGAACTGCGCGCGCTGCGCCGCGACTCGCAGCGCGACGAGGCCGACCTCAGCTATCTGCGCCGGCTGCTCCAGGGGCGCATCGACATCCTGCGGGCCGAGCTGGCCCGCCGTACCGCGCCCGTGACACCGGTCGTGGACCGCGTGCCCGGGACGTCCGTGGCGGACCGGCTCCCCGGGACACCTGTCGTGGACCGGCTCTCCGAGATCCTCGCCGACGCGCCCTCCCGGCACCGCTCCTCCGCCCGGCACGTGACGCTCTCCGTCCCGCGCAGCGAGGAGTACCGGCTGCTGGCGGCGGAGACGCTCGCCGAGGTCGAGCTGTCGGACCTGGAGGCCCGTACGGACGACGAACTGCACGCCGCGATGGGGCGGCTGATCCGCAACGAGCAGCAGATCTCGCGCCGCCGTCACCAGCTCCAGCGCACGGCGGACGACTGTATCGGGGAGATCGCCCGCAGGTACCGTGACGGGGAAGCACAAGTGGATGACCTGCTGACGTAGGACCGGTCGGTCCGAGGCTCACGAGGCCGCGTCGGCGGGTTCCGTACCGTACCCCGTCACGGAAGGCCGACGATGACGTCTCACACCCCCGCCGTACCCCCGGGCGTATCCGGGGGCGGCACCCCCGCCGTCCCCCCGGGCGCCCCGCAGGAGGCACCGCCGGTCCTCGCCGAGGTCGTACGGTCCGGATTCACCGAGGGGCATCACCGCGGGACGCTGGTGCTGCTCGCGGCGGACGGCAGTGTGGAGTTCGCGCTCGGCGACCCCGGCGCCCCGGTCTTCCCGCGCTCCAGCAACAAGCCGATGCAGGCGGCCGCCGTGCTGCGGGCGGGGCTCGACCTGGCGGGCGAGCGGCTGGCGCTGGCCGCCGCGAGTCATTCGGGCGAGGGTTTCCACGTCGATCTCGTACGGAAGATGCTCGCCGAGCACGGACTGGGCGTCGGCGATTTGCGGACGCCGCCGGACCTGCCGCTGGACCAGGTGGAAGCAGAAACGTTTCTCGCCGCCGGCGGGACGCGGGAGCGGGTGGTCATGAACTGCTCGGGCAAACACGCGGCGATGCTGGCCGCCTGCGTCCTGAACGGCTGGCCGACCGACACCTACCTGGAGCCGGACCATCCGCTGCAACGGCTCGTCCACACGGTGGTCGAGGAGGTCTCGGGCGAACGTGTCGCGGCGACCGGTACGGACGGCTGCGGCGCCCCGCTGATGGCGATCAGCCTCACTGGCCTCGCCCGCTCCTTCCGCCACTTCGTGCTCGCCGCCCCGGGCACGGCGGAGCGGCGGGTGGCGGACGCGATGCGGGCGCACCCGGAGTACGTGGCGGGCACGCGCCGCTCGGACACCTGGCTGATGCGGGGGGTGCCGGGCGCGCTCTCCAAGATGGGCGCGGAGGCGGTCCAGGCGGTGGCGCTGGCGGACGGCCGCGCGCTGGCCTTCAAGATCGACGACGGCGGGATACGGGCGCTGGGGCCTGTGCTGGCGCGGGCGCTGGAGCTGCTGGGGGTGACGGCGGAGGTACGGGAACGGATCGGGCGGGCGCCGCTGCTGGGCGGGGGCGTGGAGGTGGGGGCGGTGCGGGCGGTGTTCTGAGGGGGACGGCGGCCGCCGGCGGCGCTCGATGCTCGGTGCTCGGTGCCCGATGCCCGGTGCTCGATCAAATCCGCGTGCACCCGATCGGGTGCACGACATAGCGTGAGATCCATGAGCCTTGAGGTCCGCACCATCACCGAAGCCGAGTTCCCCGACTGGCACCGCGCCCTGAACACCGGATTCCTGCGGCCGCCCGTCTCGGCGGACGATGTGGTGGCGTCGCGACGGGCCAACTCCGACCTGACCCGCACACTGGGCGCCTTCGACGAGGGCCGCTGCGTCGCCACGTTCCGGTCGTTCACACAGGAGTTGACGCTCGTGGGCGGCGCCACGCTCACGGCCGACGCGATCTCGAACGTGACCGTCTCCCCCACCCACCGCAGGCGCGGGCTGCTCGGCCGGATGATGGGCGCGGACCTGGCGGCGGCGAAGGAGCGCGGCGACGCGGTGGCCACGCTGATCGCGGCGGAGTACCCGATCTACGGGCGGTTCGGCTTCGGTCCGGCCACGTGGATCACCGAGTGGGCGATCGAGGTGGCGCGTACGGGACTCGACCCCCGCAGGTCCGGCCCGGACGGCGGCGGCAGGATCGACCTGGTCGACATCGCCGACGTACGGAAGATCGGCCCCGAACTCCACGACCGGTTCCGCGTCACGCAGCCGGGCGCGATCGACCGCGACGAGCGCTGGTGGCGCAGGGAGACGGGCCTGGACGCCTCGGTCCTGCCGCGGACGGAGCCGTACTACGCCGTGTACCGCTCGGCCACGGGCGAGCCGGAAGGCCTGGTCAGGTACTCCGCCGACGGCATGTGGAGGGACTCCAAGACGCCGCTGTGCACCGCGTCGGTGCAGAGCCTGATCGCCCTGACGCCGGCGGCGGAGCGCGCGCTGTGGCAGTACGTCTGCTCCATCGACTGGGTGACCACGGTGAAGACGGGCCACCGCGCGCCGGACGACCTGGTGACGCGTTTCCTGCCGGACCCCCGCGCGGCGAGCGTCGTCACGCACGCCGACTACCTGTGGGTACGGATCCTCGACGTCGTACGCGCCCTGGAGGCCCGCACGTACGCGGTGCCCGGCTCGCTGGTCCTGGAGATCGTGGACAGCGCGGACCTGGCCTCCGGCCGCTTCCGCCTGGACGCCTCCCCGGCGGGCGCGGTGTGCGCGCCGACCACGGAGTCGCCGGACGTGGTGCTGGACGTACGGGAGTTGGGCGCGCTGTACCTGGGCGACGAGTCGGCGGTGACGCTGGCCGCGCTGGGCACCCTGACGGAGGAGACCACAGGCGCCGCCGCCCGGACGGACGTACTGTTCCGCACGCCACGGCGCCCTTGGTGCCCGGACATCTTCTGAGGGGCCGGCTTCCGGGACCGGCCCCGGGGCCCGTCGGAGCCCCGGGGCCGGTCAGAGGCCGGGTTGCATGACCAGAAGGGCGAGCACCACCGCGCCGATCCCGGTGCAGGTGGGGTTCTTGGCCTTGATCCCGATGCTGAGCAGGATGAGTGCGACGATCCCCATGGGACCGAAGCGCCACTGCACCAGTTGTTCGAGACCGAGGCCGAAGGTGGCGATGACAAGGGCGAACAGAGGCATGGCGGTCACTCCTTCGACGACGGAGAACGCGGAGATGCGCGATGCGCGGGGGGACGCGGGGGAGAGCGCGGGAGGGGGCGCCACTGGAAGCGCGTGGTTCACACCCGTACGACATCGGACGGGGGCGAGGCGGCGGGACGGGGTGAGTTGTGTCCAGTTGGTCGCCAACTTGTGGCCAACTATCTAAGTTGTCCCGCCGGGGCGCGATCCATAAACAACTTCCCCAACAACTCCCTTAAGATGGGCAGAAGTTGTAGCGTGCTGGTGTGACCACCGAGAAGGCCGCAGCGAACGGCACGGGCAAACCGCCGCCGACGTCGGAGGACGTGGCGCGGACCCTGCGCGCCCGTATCGAGTCGGGCGCCCTCGAAGAGGGCCGGTCCCTGCCGACCCAGATGGCCCTGGTCGCAGAGTTCGGGGTCAAGCGCGGTGTCATCCGCCAGGCCCTGCGCCGCCTCCAGGACGACGGCCTGCTCACCGAGGTGACCAGGGGCGCCCCGCCCAGGATCGCCGCCCGCTCCGCCGCGCGGCGCGTGGAGTCCGCGGCCGACGAGCGGCCGCAGGAGACGATGGTCGCGCTGCGGCCGCGGATCACGGCGGCCTTCGAGGCCGGCCACGTACGGATAGACGCGCTGTGCCTGACGGCCGAGTCCCTGACCGCGGCCATCGGGGAGCAGCGGCTGCGGGTCCAGGACCGGTCCGTCACCCCGGACGGGGTGCGGGTCCGGGTCCTGCTGCCCAACCGGGACATCGACCTGGCGTTCCCCCGCTCGGTCGGCACCGAGGACACCCACCCGGAGGAGGGCGACCTCGTCCACCGGCGCTGGCTCCAGCAGCGCAACGCGCACGGCACGGTCCTGCGCGACCATCTGACGGGCATGCGGAACCAGGGGGTGGACGTCGAGGTGGAGTTCAGGGCGCTGCCCTTCACCCCGCCCGTGAAGCTCTACCTCCTGAACAACTCCGAGGCGCTCTTCGCCTTCTACACCGTGGCGATGCGGGAGGTGGAGATCGGGCACAGGTCCGTGGAGATGCACGACGTCCTGGGCGACAAGTCACCGCTGTTCTCCTTCGAGGCGGACGAGACGCGGGTGCACCGGGACAAGGCCTTCGTGACCGAGGCGCAGGCGTGGTTCGACGCGCTGTGGGAGACCATCGCGACCCCTCTCGCACTGGAGTCGGCGCCCGGCTGAACGGCGTCCCGCGCGCCGCGCCGCCCGGCAACCGCGTGTCCCACGCGTGTGGTTGGGGGCAAGATGAGGTGCGGAGGTGCTGGTTCCCGCCCTCCGCCCCGACGGACGGAGCGACGTGAACGACTCGTACGCGACCGGATCGCCCGCGCCGATGGATCCGCTGGTTCCGGTGTCGGTCAGATGCGTGCTCTTCGATTTCGACGGGCCTGTCTGCGGTCTCTTCCGCCGTCATCCGGCCCCGGAGGTGGCCCGCCGGCTGCTGGCCCACCTGCCGGCGGGGATACGGGAGCACGTCCTGGCCCGGGCGGGCCTGCCGGTCACCGATCCGCAGATCGTCCTGAGGGCGGTGGGGGAGCTTTACCCCTCCAGCCGGCTGGTGTCCCGCCTGGAAGGGCTGCTGACCCAGGAGGAAGTCCGCGCGACGGCGTCGGCCGAACCGGCCGAGAACGCCACGAAGCTGATACGGGCGCTGAGCGAGGCCGGCATCGCCCTCGCGGTGACGACGAACAACTCGGCCGAGGCGGTGGAACGTTACCTCGAACGCGTCGGGCTCACCGACGCCTTCGGCCGGCACATCCACGGCCGCACCCACAGCCCGTACAACCCCACGCTGCTCAAGCCGAACCCCGACTGTCTCTCGCGGGCCCTCAAGTCGACCGGCGCGGTGGCGGAGGAGTCCCTGATGATCGGCGACGCCCCCGCCGACTTCCTCGCGGCCGAGCGGCTCGGGATCCGGTTTCTGGGGTACGCGACCAGAGAGACCAAGAGCGAGGTGCTGTCCGGGGCCGGCGCGCGGAAGGTCATCGACAGACTTCCTGCCGATTTGGTGGAGTTGGCGGCGATGGCCGACCAACTTGACTCGGCCCGGCGGTCATTCTGACGGCGGCCGCTCTTCGGCCCTTTGTGCGATTTCCCGCGTCATCAGGGACGACATGCTGATCCGAGTTGGTGAAGATGGCGTTAACTTCCCACCATCGAGGCCGTCGGAGGGGTACTTTCCGCAGGCGGTCTCCAGATTCGCGCGAGCCACATGAGCCTCGCCGGCACCTGACCCGCACCCACCCACATCTGACACATCTGATTCAGCCGCACCTGTCCCACCCGCACCTGTCCCACCCGCACCTGATTCACCCAGAGCACGTGAGCACCGAGGGCACCCGAGCGATGACACCCGAGACGGCTTCCGCCGTCCGCCGGCAGGCGGGCGAGCTGAGCCGTGACGGGGACGTGGCGGGCCCCCTCAAGGGCCACCACCACGAGGCCTACGCCTTTCCGCTGGCGCCGGAGAGCGGCCTGAGCCCCCGGTTCGAGCGTGGCAAGCTCCGCGTCCCGCGTCCGGGGCTGCTCTGGTTCGACCGGCGGTGCTTCGCCTCCGAGGACCTGCTGCTGACCGCGCTCCAGGGCCGTGTCGACCGCATCCCGGGGATCGCCGAGGACGTCAGCGGCGTCTTCATCCAGGGCTTCGTCGAGGGCGGGACGCTCGACCGCCGTCCTCTCCGGGCCCGTACCGTGTCGCGCCGCCACATGGACCAACTGGGCTATTTCTTCGCCCAGTTGGTGGCCATCGACCCGGGAGGGCTGGAGGCGCGGGCCGTACGGCGGATCTGCGCGCCGGACGACTGGACACCGGAGGGCGACTCGACGGGCTTCCTCGACCGGCTGATCCAGTTCACCGAGGAGCGGGTCTACCTCGGGCACGGTGAGCCGTACCACGGACTCTTCGCCGAGCTGGGCGTCACCGCCGACGCGTTCGACCGGCTCCGGAAGCGGGCGGTGGGCCTGCGGAGCCGGCCGTTCGCGCTGCTCCACTGCGACCTGCACCGGAAGAACCTGATCGTCGACCGGCGCGACGACCTGTGGGTCATCGACTGGGAACTCGCGATGATCGGCGATCCGCTCTACGACCTGGCGACCCATCTCCACCTGATGCGCTACCACCGGCACGAGGAGAAACGGATGGCGGAGCTGTGGCGGCAGGCGGTGGAGAGCGCCCGGAAGGGAAGCTCGTACGGCTGGGAAGAGGACCTTCCGGTGCTTCTCGCCTACAAGCGCGCGCAGTCCGTCTACACGGACGTGATCCGGGCGGCGCACCTCTTGGAGACCGGTCAGGACGGGGAATCGCCGGCCGACTACCACTGGCGCTTCTACCGGACGGCGTGGCGCGTCCAGCGTGCGCTGGCGGGGGCGCGGGGTCTGGGGCCGGAGCCTTCGCTGCGGCGGGTGGCCGCCGCGTACCGGAACTGGTTCCGTACGCGTACAGAGGCGGAGTCCGCACCACGCCCCGCCTCCGCGGAGGGGTTGCCTCGGTGACCGCGTTGCGGTTCGTGTTGTCCTCAAGCGCCGGACGGGCGGTCTGGGGCCGGTGGGCCGCGCGTTCTCGGTGACCGGGTTGCGGTTCGTGTTGTCCTCAATCGCCGGACGGGCTTGGTTGTGCCCGCTGCGGGCCGGGTTTTCGGGTGCGGGTCGGTTGCCGGGGGCCGGTCAGGGGTCGTGTCCTGCACTGCATGTTTTACGTCGCGTTCAGCCAGTCGTATTGGGTAACGGTCGCCATGCGACACAAAACACGCTCTACGTTCCGGACACGACCCCTGCCCGTCCCCCTTCCCGGCCCGCGTCAAAACCCGGCCCGCTCCGGTGCGGGGGGAAGTCGTCTCCGCTTCCGGGTCCGCGTTGAGGCGTTGGCCCACCCCGGGGCGGGCGGGGTCGTTCACTGTCCCGTCCGGCGTGAGGGGGGTGGGGTCGGAGGAGGTGCGTGTGTCCGGACGTAGAGCGTGTTTTGTGTCGCGTGGCGATCGTTAATCAATTGGACCGGTTGAACGCGACGTAAAACATGCAGTCCGGACATACGTGCCTCCGGAGGCCCCGCCCCCCGTCACCACGACAAACCAAGCCCGTCCGGCGATTGAGGACATCAGTAAGCGCAACCAAGCACCGGCGTAGCCTCGAGAACATGCGCCACGACCAAGACCTCGGCCTGCGCGAACGCAAAAAGCGCCGCCAGCACCAGGTCATCTCCGACACCGCCATCGCGCTGTTCACAGCGCACGGCTTCGACCGCGTCTCCGTCGCCGAGATCGCCGCCGCCGCCGACGTCTCCAAGCCGACCCTCTTCCGCTACTTCCCGACCAAGGAAGACCTCGCGCTCCACCGCTTCGCCGACCACGAGGACGAGCCCGCCCGCGTGGTGACCGGCCGCCCCGATGGCGCGAGTCCGCTCCAGGCGCTGCGGGGGCACGTTCTCGACGGGCTGGCGCGGCGCGACCCCGTCACGGGGCTCAGTGACCACCCGGAGGTGCTCGCCTTCCACCGGCTGCTGTACGGGACACCGAGCCTGGTCGCCCGGATGTACGGCTACCAGCAGCGCAGCGAGGCCGCGCTGGCCGCCGCGCTCGGCGGCGGGATCGAGGGTGCCCTCGCGGCGGGGCAGATCGTCGCCGTGCTCCGCGTCCTCGCGCTGGAGAACTGGCGCCGCATCGCGGCGGGCGGGAGCGCCGACGACGTGTATCCGGACGCGGTCGCGGCGGCGGAACTGGCGTTCGGGCGGCTGCGCACCGGGTTGCCGGACAGGTTGCCGGACGGGCCGCCGGACGACCCGGGCGAAGCCCAGTAAAAGATGTTACTGGGTTGCGTTATTCTTGGTGGAATGACCGCCCCGGACCCTGACCTCGTCGGCGAACTCGACCGCGAACGGACCTACCACCAGACCTGCCGCGCCGCCCTGACCGGCATGGTCGACGACGCGGCCGCACAGGTCGTCACCGGCGAGAACGCCTTCGCGTCCGGCGCCGACGCCGAGGTGCTCGGGCGCCATCTCCGCAGCCGCGCCAAGGAGTTGCGCCTCGAACCCGACAGCCCGCTCTTCTTCGGGCGCCTCGACTTCGACGGCGCGGCCGGTGACCACAGCCGGCAGAGCTACCACATCGGCCGCCGCCGGATCAGCGAACACCCCTCCGCCCCACCCCTGGTGGTCGACTGGCGCGCCCCCGTCTCGCGCGCCTTCTACCGGGCGAGCGCGAGCGACCCGCAGGGCGTCGCCGTCCGGCGGCGGTTCGGCTGGGCGCCGTGGAGCAAGGGGGAGCCGGAGGACCTGACCAGCCTGGAGGACGAGCACCTGGCGCGGCCGGAGGCCGAGGGCGGTGAGGGCGGCGCGATCCCCACCGGCGCGGCCCCCACCGGCGCGGCCCCCACCGGCGCGGCCCCCACCGGCGCGCCCCCCACCGGCGCGCCCCCCACCGGCGCGATCCTCACCGGCGAGATCGAGCGCCCCCGCGTCGGCCCCATGCGCGACATCGCCGCCACGATCCAGCCCGAACAGGACGAGCTCGTACGGTCCGAACTCGGCCGCTCCGTCTGCGTCCAGGGCGCCCCCGGCACCGGGAAGACCGCCGTCGGCCTGCACCGGGCCGCGTACCTGCTCTACACCTACCCGCAGCGGATCCAGCGCGCCGGACTGCTGATCCTCGGCCCCAACCGCACGTTCCTCGCGTACATCTCCGAAGTGCTACCCGCCCTGGGCGAGATCGGCGTCCGCCAGTCGACCGTCCGGGACGAGATCGCGCGCCATCCGGTGCGTACGGAGGACTCGGACGCGGCGGCCGCCGTCAAGCACGGCGTCCGCATGGCGGAGGTGCTGCGCCGGGCGCTGTACGGGCGGGTGTCGACGCCCGCCGGACCGCTCACCGTCCCGGACGGCTCGTACCAATGGCGGCTCGGGGTCGAGGAGTTGGCGGGGATCGTCGACACGGTACGGGCCGAGGCCCCGCCGTACGCGACCGGGCGGGAACGGGTCCGCAGCCGGGCGGTCCGGGCGCTCCAGCTCCAGGCGGAGCGGCGGGCGGGGCCGCAGTCCGCCTTGTGGGTACGGAAGGTGAGCCGTTCGCGGGGCGTCACGGCGTATCTGGACCGGGTCTGGCCGAAGGCGACCCCGGAGGAGGTGCTCGCGGCGCTGCTCGCGGACCCGGGGGCGCCGGGCGGACCGTGCGACGGCATCCTCGACCCGGCCGAACGCCGGGCCATCCACCGCCCCCGCCGGGGCGTGCCCTCCGCGCGGACGGCCAAGACCCTGCCCTGGTCGGCGGCCGACCTCGTGCTGCTGGACGAACTCGCGGGCCTGATCGAGCATCCCGAGGGATACGGCCACGTGGTCATCGACGAGGCGCAGGACCTGTCCCCGATGGAGTGCCGCGCGATCGCGCGCCGCGCGGAGTTCGGCTCGCTGACGGTCCTGGGCGACCTGGCCCAGGGCACGACGCCGTGGGCGGCGCGTTCGTGGCCCCAACTCCTCGCGCATCTGGGCCGGTCGGAGGCCGCCGTGGTCCCGCTGACCGTCGGCTTCCGGGTGCCGGGGGTGGTGGTGGAGCTGGCCAACCGGCTGCTGGGGGCGCTGGACGTCGACGTACCGCCGTCGCGATCGCTGCGGTCGGACGGTGAGTTGACGATCCGTCAGGTCGGGGAGCTGGTGCCCGCTGTGGTCCGTACGGTACGGGCCGCGCTCGCCCACGAGGGGTCGGTGGGCGTCATCGCGGACGGTCCCGAGGCGGCCCGGCTCCGTACCGCCCTCACGACGGCCGGCATCGCCACGGCCACCGCCGACGAACTCGGCACGACGGCGGCCCGGGTGACCGTGCTCCCCGCGAGCGCGGCGAAGGGCCTGGAGTACGACCACGTCGTCCTGGTCGAGCCCGCAGCGATCGCCGGGGCGGAGGCGCGGGGGCTGCACCGCCTGTACGTGGCGCTGACGCGCGCGGTGTCACGCCTGGACATCGTCCATCACCTGCCGCTGCCTGGGGAGTTGGGGCAGCCGGACGGAGAGGGAGGCTTGACCTCAAGTCCGGTTGAGATCGCAAGCTGATCCGCATGGATACGACAGTGATGGACGAAGTGACGCGCGCAGCCGAGACCGAGGCGGTCCGGCAGGTGATCGCCACCCTGGAGCATTCCCAACTGAACGAGCTTGCGGAGGAGTTCATCGGCCTGTTCCGGGCCGACGCGATCTGGACGACGGGCCACGGCAGGCGTCTCACCGGCCGCGAGGAGATCGCGGCCTTCACCCGCCAGGTGCTGCCCGGCGCGATGAAGGATTCGACGGCGACGTACGAGGTGGTGCAGGTGTTGTTCATCCGCCCCGACGTCGCCGCCGTCAAGGTGCACGCGCAGTACCTGACGCTCGACGGCCGGCCGATCGGGAACCCGGGCACCCCGATCTACGTGATGGCGAAGGAGGACGGCCGATGGCTGCTGGTGGCCTGCCAGAACACGGAGGTGCTCGGCACGTGAACCGAGAGGCGGCGGCCCTCAAACCGCCGTCGACCGCGCCGAGTTCGCCCGTACGGTGTCCGCGATCGTCCGCGCGACGGCGGCCGGCGGGACGTGGGTCGTGTCCAGGACCGTGGCCTCGCGGCGCAGCCACGGCAGCGCTTCCTCGTACGGCGTGAGGTGGTCGAGCCGCCACCGTACGGCCGACAGGCTCTCGGGCGCGGTGTCCGTGTGGATGCGGGTGGTGAGGGTGTCCCGGTCGGTGTGCAGGACGAAGTGGTGGACGGGGATGCCCCTGGCCGCCAGCCCCGCGCGGATCTCGGTCCAGTACTCCGCCGTGAGGACCGTCTGCGGTACGACGAGGACGCCGCCGACGTAGTCGAGCACCTGGGCGGCGGTCTCCACGACCAGGCCGCGCCAGGGCGTCCACTCCTGGAAGTTCGTGCAGGGCACGGAGTCCAGGACGTGCCGCAGCATGAGCCCGACCTCTTCGGAGTCGAAGATCCGCGCCTGCGGGAGGAGCCCGGTCAGCTCCCTCGACGTGGTCGTCTTGCCCGCCCCGAAGGTGCCGTTCAGCCAGACAATCATGGCGTCGAGGTTATCCCGTGGGGGTACGGCGTTCCGGGGGCGCCGGGTCGTCGCGCCGCCGTCGTGGTGAAAAAAACCGCGCCGAGCCGTAAGGCATCCGCCCGTGCCGGACATTACTCGGCATGGAATCGGATGAACGGGTGGAACAGCTGGAGCGGCTCTTCCTGTCGACCTTCCGCCGGGTACGGGCGTACTGCCTGCGCAGGACCGACGAGGCCACGGCGTCCGACGCCGTGGCCGAGGTCTACGCGATCGCGTGGCGGCGGCGGAAGCGGGTGCCTCCCGGCGAGGACGACGCGGCGGTGTGGCTGCTGGCCATCGCGCACCGGGTGCTGGCCAACCAGGCCCGGGGGCAACGGCGCTGGTCGCGGCTGCTTCGGCGGGTGGCCGAACAGGGCGGCGGGACGGCCGCCGTGCCGCCCGCCGTCGGTGACCTGGGGGACGCGGGCGACGAACTGCGGGCCGCGCTGGCGTTGTTGCCGGCCGGCGACCGGGAGGTGCTGCGGCTCGCGTACTGGGACGAGTTGTCGCACCGCGAGATCGCCGTGGTGCTCGGCATCTCGGTCGGCGCGGTCGGCACCCGGCTGCACCGGGCCAGGGAACGGCTGCGCCCGGCCCTGGCACCCGCCCACAGGCCCACGCACGAGGACACCGGCACGCGTGAGGACACCGACACGAAGGAGACGCATGATGCTGGGCGATGACGAGTTCGAGCGGGTGGTCCGGGACGCCGATCCCCTCCGGGACCGGGCCCCCGGCGGTTTCGACGAGCAGGCCGCCGTGGCCACCCTCGGCCGCGCGCGCCGGCAGGCCCGCAGGTCCCGGGCCCGGCGCCTGATGGTGGTGCCCGTCGTGGCCCTCGCCGTCGCCGGCGCCACGGCCGGCACGTACCGCTGGATCGCCGGCGACGGCCAGGGACACGCCATCGACACCACATCCGTCACCTGCGTCGGAGGAGTGGGGGGCGACGCCATCATCGGTTTCGACGCCGCGATGGAGGACCCGGTCATCCTGTGCAAGGGCGGCTGGAAGGACATGTTCGGCAGCCCGCCGCCCCCACGGCTGACCGCCTGCGTCGACAGCTCGCGGCAGGGGTCGGTCAAGGTGTACGAGGGCGGGCGCGAGCAGTGCGCCCGGCACCGCTCCGACCCGTACGGCGGGCCGACCGCCGAACAGCGCCATCTCGCCCTCTTCCGGGCCGACTTGAAGGCCCGCTTCGCCGACCGGGGCTGCACCTCGTTCCCCGCGACCGCCGCGCTGGTCAAGGAGCTGCTGGCGAAGCACGACCTGGCCGGGTGGACGACGCGCCAGTTCCAGACGGCCGACAAGGAGAAGCCGGGCCCCTGCGCGGAGATCTCGTACTACGACCAGACGCGCAAGACCGTCTGGCTCGGCGACCGTGACCCCGGGGCCGACATCAACTACGTCTGAAAGCGGTCCGGACGCGTGACAAACCGGTTGTGGCGCGCTGTCGCTCTCTGCTCTAATCCCGTCGACAGCGAGTCGACCCAGGAGATGGTTATGCGCGGATCGTCGGAGTCCCACACCACGGTAATTTCTGTCTACCTGGAGGACCTGACGCTCTGTGAGTACGCTGAACCTGGGAATTCTGGCGCACGTCGACGCCGGTAAGACAAGCCTGACCGAGCGGCTGCTGCACACCGCCGGTGTCATCGACGAGATCGGCAGTGTCGACGACGGCAGCACGCAGACCGATTCCCTGGCGCTCGAACGCCAACGCGGCATCACGATCAAGTCCGCCGTCGTCTCGTTCGCCGTCGATGACGTCACCGTCAATCTGATCGACACCCCCGGCCACCCGGATTTCATCGCCGAGGTGGAGCGGGTGCTGAGCGTGCTCGACGGCGCGGTGCTGGTCGTATCGGCCGTCGAGGGGGTGCAGGCGCAGACGCGTGTCCTGAGGCGGACGCTGCGGCGGCTCCGTATCCCCACGCTTGTCTTCGTCAACAAGATCGACCGCCGGGGCGCGGGGTACGAGGGTGTCCTGCGCGCCCTCGCCGGGAAGCTGACCCCGGCGATCGTCCCGATGGGCACGGCGAGCGGCCTCGGCACGCGCGCCTCCGCCTTTCTTCCGTACGGGCCCGGCGACGCGGCCTTCACGGACCGGCTGGCCGATGTGATCGCCGACCACGACGACGCCTTCCTCGCCGCGTACGTGGACGAGGAGGCGGCGATCTCGTACGGGCGGCTCCGCGACGGACTCGCGGCGCAGGTCAGACGGGGTCTGGTACATCCGGTGTACTTCGGCTCCGCCGTCGACGGCGCCGGTGTGGAGGCGCTGACCGCCGGCATCAGGGAGCTGTTGCCGCCCGCCGGCGGCGATCCGGACGGCCCGGTCGCGGGCACGGTCTTCAAGGTCGAGCGGGGGCCCGCCGGGGAGAAGATCGCGTACGTCCGCCTCTTCTCCGGGACGGTGCGCGTGCGCGACCGGCTGCGTTTCGGGCGGGCCGGCCGGCCGGTCGGCGGCGCGGCGGAGGAGGGCAAGGTCACCGCGATCAGTGTGTTCGACCAGGGCGCGGCCGAACGCCGCGACGAGGTGGTCGCGGGTCGGATCGGGAAGCTCTGGGGGCTCGGGGAGGTCCGGATCGGCGACTCGGTCGGGGACCCGGACGATGACCTCGGCCCCGGTTCACGCTCCGCCGCCGATCACTTCTTCGCACCGCCCGCACTGGAATCCGTCGTCGTGCCCACCCGCCCCGCCGACAAAGGCGCGTTGCACCTCGCGCTCGGCCAACTCGCCGAGCAGGATCCGCTGATCGACCTGCGGCAGGACGACGTACGCCAGGAAGTGCTTGTCTCGCTCTACGGGGAGGTGCAGAAAGAAGTCATTCAAGCCACGCTCGCGAACGACTTCGGTATTGATGTCGCGTTCCGCGAGACGACGACCGTCTGTATCGAACGGCCCCTCGGCACGGGCGAGGCGGTCGAGGTCAAGGGAAAGGAGATCAACCCCTTTCTCGCCACCATCGGACTGCGCGTGGATCCCGCGCCGGTCAATTCCGGGGTGGAATTCCGGCTGGAGATCGAGCTGGGATCCCTGCCGTTCTCCTTCATCAGGGCGATCGAGGAGACCGTCCACGACACCCTGCGGCAGGGCCTGTACGGATGGCAGGTCACCGACTGCGTGGTCACCCTGACCAGGTCGGGCTACTCCCCGCGCCAGAGCCACGCCCACGCCGTCTTCGACAAGAGCATGTCGAGCACGTCGGGGGACTTCCGGAACCTGACGCCCCTGGTGCTGGTAGCCGCGCTGCGGAAGTCGGGGTGCGGGGTGTACGAGCCGATGCACCGCTTCGAACTCGAGATCCCCGCCGACGCGTTCGGGCCGGTCCTGCCCGTACTGACCCGCCTCGGGGCCGTACCGTACGCGCCGGAGACGCGGGGCCCGGTGTGCCTGCTGTCGGGGGCGATCCCGGCGGCCCGGGTCCACGAGCTGGAGCAGCGGCTGCCCACCCTCACGCACGGCGAGGGGGTGCTGGAGTGCGCCTTCGACCACTACCGGCCGGTCCAGGGGGCGATCCCGGTACGGTCGCGGGCGGACCACAACCCGCTCGACCGCAAGGAGTACCTGCTGAAGGTCGTACGGCGCGCGGGCGGGAGCCATTAGGGGGACGGGGGGTTACGACGCCCGCGACGCCCGCGACGACTCGATCATGTCCAGCGACACCTGCCACAGCCGCGCCGCCGCCTCCGGATCGAGCGCGTGGTCCGCGACCCCGCCGGGCGGAGTCCCCGGTACGTAGCGCACGGCCTCGTTGCAGTCTTCGAAGTACCGGCCGCCCACCCCCTCGACCAGCGGCGAGGTCGCGACCAGGACGGCGGTGGCCGCGCCCTGCTGCGGGGTCTTGAACGCGCCTTCCGCGGCCACCGCCGCGTCGAGGTCCTCCTTGCGCATGTGCCGGGTCAGGTTCGACAGGATCGGGCCGGGGTGCGCCGCGTTGACGGTGATGCCGTCCCCGGCCCACCGCCGGTTCGCCTCGACCGCGAACAGGACGACGGCCGACTTGGACTGCGCGTACGCGACCGCCGGGTCGTACGGCCGGGTACGGAAGTGGATGTCGTCGAAGTCCACCCCGGCCCGTACGTGCCCGCGCGAGCTGAGCGCGACGACCCGCGCCCGGTCTCCCGCCGCGAGCGCCGGGTGCAGCCCGGTGGCGAGGGCGAAGTGGCCGAGGTGGTTGGTGGCGAACTGCGTCTCCCACCCCTCCGGTGTACGCCATTCGGGTGTCATCATCACGCCCGCGTTGTTGACGAGGATGTCCAGCGGGCCGCGCCAGGCGGCGACGAAGGCCGCCACCGAGCCCTGGTCGGCGAGGTCGAGCGGGGCGACGGCGAGGTGCTTGTTGCCGGTGGTCGACGCGATGTCCCCGGCGGTCCGCTCACCGGCCGTGACGTCCCGTACCGCCAGGGTCACCTCGGCGCCCGCCCCGGCCAGGGCGCGGGCGGTCTCGACGCCGATGCCGGAGGACGCGCCGGTCACGATCGCGCGCCGGCCGGTCAGGTCGGTGCCGGCGACCACCTCGGCCGCCGTGGACTCCGCGTCGAACGGGGTGGTGATGCGTGCGGGCTCGGTCATGGTGCTGCCTCTCTGCTGCCGCGGGTGCCGTACCTCCCGTGCTCCCGGGAGGTACGCACCTCCAGCGAACCACCGGCGGGGCCCTTCGGCAGGGCGGTACGGGGCCCGCTTCCGCCGGGGGTCGGGCGGGCCGGGGGTCAGCCCCGCCGGGGGTCCGGCAGTACCCCTTTCGCGGGGCGGGACACCGTACGGAGATGCCTCGCCCGACGAGATATCTGACGCTCTGTGAGGTGACGGACACTCAAGTGGACTGTCCGGAAGGGAAGATGACTCGAACGCCTGCCGCTCGCGCTTCATGCGCGACACAGTGATCGGTAGTATCCGCCTGTGACTCCCTCCCCACAGGACCCGCTTTTCTGGGCGCTGATACTCGCCGTCGTCCTGGCCGGATCCGGGGTGCTGATCCGCCGGTACCGCAGAGCCGCACGGGGCGCCGAAGAACGGATCCGGGCCCTCCACCGCGAGATCGACATCCGGGACGCCGAGGCCAGACACCTGGCCCACACGCGCGTGCCGACGCTGCTCCGGGGCATCTGGCAGGGGCGCGACACCGACGAGGTGCCCGCCGCGCTCCACCCGGCCCTGGCCGCAACCCCGTTCCTCGCCACGCACGAGGCGGTGCTCCAGCAGTTCCGCGAGGTGACCACCCAGGCCACCGGACGCGCCGAGGACGGCGCCAAGGCCGCCGTGTCCACGGTCACCCGCTCCATGCAGGGGCTGCTGAACGACACGACCAACGCGATCGACGCGATGCTGCGCCGGCACCACGACCCGGCCGTCCTGGCCGACGCCAACGACATCGACCACGCGAGCAGCCAACTCGTGCGCCGCGCCCAGGCCGTGAACGTCCTGACCGGCTCCTGGCCAGGACGCCAGCGCCGGGACTCGCCGCTGCTGGACGTCGTCCGGGGCGGGGTGTCGAAGATCCGTGACTACGACCGGGTCAAGATCACCGGTGAGCCCGCCTACGGTGTGGTCAGCGGCGCGGTCGAGCCCGTCGTGCTGGCGATCGCCGAGCTGCTCGACAACGCGGCCCGCCACTCCGAGCCCGGCTCCGACGTCCAGGTCTGGTTCGTCCAGGCCCACAACGGGGTCAGCGTGATGATCGACGACTCGGGCGTCGGCCTCAAGCCGGAGGCGAAGGAGGCGGCGGCCCGGATGCTGACCGGTGAGGAGGAGGTCCGGCTGACCCAGCTGGGCAGCCGGCCCAAGTTCGGCTTCCCCGTGGTGGGGGTCCTCGCGAAGCGGTACGGGTTCCGGGTCGCCGTCGACCAGGAGTCCATCTACGGCGGCGTACGTGCCGGGCTCTTCCTGCCGTCGGCCCTGCTGGTCACGGTGGACACCGAGGAGCCGCGGGCGCAGCCGCACGGCCGGGCTGCCGAGGAGCGGGGGGCGGAGTCCACCGAGAAGGCCACCGACAAGGCCACCGAGAAGACCGCAGAGAAGCCTGCCGAGAGGCCCGCCGAGAAGCCCGACGCGCCCGAGCGGGCGGACACCGCCGACGACGCCGACGAGCTTCTCCTGCGTCCCGACGGGCTCCCGCAGCGCCGTCGCCGTACCACCGCACGCGCCCTCCCCGAGGAACGCTCCGTGCCCGCACCCCCCGTCCGCACCAGCCGCAACGTCGGGGCCTTCGCCCGGGGCGTCCGCAACGCACAAGACCGCCGTACTTCGGAATCAGAACGAGAGGACGACTGACCCATGACGAACTCAGTTTCCAAGGTGGGTGACCTCGGCTGGATTCTGGACGAGCTGCTCAGGACCCCCCACACGCTCCGCGCGATCCTGCTGTCCTCCGACGGTCTGATGTCCGCCTCCTCCGAGGGGGTCGAGCGCGACATGGCCGACCGGATGGCGGCCGCCGTCTCCGGCATGCAGGCACTCAGCCGTGAGGCGGCCGAATTCGCCGACTGCGAGGGGGCGTGGGAGATGACCATGATCCAGTACCGGGGCGGCTACCTTTTCGCCATGGCCGCCGGGGACGGCTCCTACCTGGCGCTCTCCGCCGACGGGGACGCGGACGTCGAGAACGTGTCGTACGCGATGGAGGAGACGGTCGACCGGCTCGGCCAGCAATTGGGCATCGCCTCGCGGGTCGTCACAGGCGCCGGCTCGTGACCCCGCCGGCCCGGCAGGGCCGGGGCAGCGGCCTGGTGCGCCCGTACGTCGTCACGGGAGGCCGGTCCGCGCCCAGCCGCAACACGTTCGACGCGGTCACCCTCGTCATGATCCTCCAGAGCGACCTGTCCCGCGCCGAACTCACCCCGGAGCAGCGCGCGGTGCTCAACCTCTGTGGTCAGGGCGCCCTTTCGGTGGCCGAGATCGCGAGCCATCTGGAACTGCCGCTGAGTGTGCTGCGTATCGTGCTCGCCGACCTGATGGAGAGCGGTCACATCACCACACGGTCGACGATCCTGACGGCGAGGACGCTCGACCGAGACATCCTGGAGGCGGTCCTTGCTGGACTCCAAGCGCTTTGAATCCGCCGCCGGCACCCATCTGCGCGGCGACGAGACGGCCGTCAAGATCCTGGTCGCGGGCCATTTCGGGGTCGGCAAGACGACGTACGTGAAAACGTTGTCGGCCATCCGCCCCCTGCTCACCGAGGAGTTGATGACCACCGCGAGCGAGGGCACCGACGACCTCAGCGGGGTGCCGGGCAAGACCACGACGACGGTCGCGATGGACTTCGGGCGGCTCTCGCTCAGCGACGACCTGGTGCTGTACCTGTTCGGGGCACCCGGGCAGGAACGCTTCTGGTCCGTCGTGGCGGACCTGTCGCGCGGCGCCCTCGGCGCGCTCGTGCTGGCCGACACGCGCAAGCTCGGCGACAGCTACCCGGTCCTGGGGCTGATGGAGGACCTCGGCCTGCCGTACGCGGTCGTGGTCAATCTCTTCGACGGCGCGCCCACGTACGAACTCCCGCAGCTCCGGGACGCGATGGACCTCGCGCCGGAGACCCCGCTGGTGATCTGTGACGCCCGCGACCACGCGAGCGCCAAGAACGCGCTCGTCGAACTGGTCACCCACCTCCTCACCCTGACCCCGGAGCCCGCACGATGACCACGCCCGTCACCCCGGACTCCGCCGCGCCCGCCGCCCCGGACGCGCCCGCCACCACGTCCGCGCCCGCGACCCCGCCCGCGCCCGCGACCCCGCCCGCGCCCGCGACCCCGCCCGCGTCCGCGATCCTGTCCGCGCCCGTGCCCACCGCTCCGGACTCCCTCGCGCCCGGGGACTCCCCCAGCTCCGTCCCGGCCCAAGTCCCCTCCGGCGGCTGCCCGTTCTCCGCGCGGGCCTCGGCCGGCGCGCTCGGTGAACTCCCGCGCATCCACGGGCCGGAGTTCACCGCCGACCCGCACGCCACGTACGACAAGCTCCGCGCGCAGGGCCCGATCGTGCCGATCGAGATCGCCGACGGGATGTACGGCTACCTCACCACCACGTACCGCGCCGCGCTCCACCTCCTGCGCAACACCCCCGACAAGTTCGCGAAGGACCCCCGTCACTGGGTGGCGCTGCGGACCGGGCAGGTCCCTCCCGGCACCCCCTCCGCGTCCATGATGGAGCCCCGCGACAATGCGCTGTGGATGGACGGCATGCCGCACACCCGGCTGCGCAAGTCCATCACCGACACCCTGGACCTGATCGACACCCACGCGCTGGTGGCGACGGTGAGCCGGATCGCCGACACCCTCATCGACGCGATGGCGCGGCGCCCGGAGTTCGACCTCGTGGCCGACTTCTCCGACCCGCTGCCGATGCAGGTGCTCATCGAGCTGTTCGGCTGCCCGCCCGATCTCGGCCGCAGGATCATCGAAGCGATCGGCCGGCTCTTCGACGCCGGGGCGGACGCGGCGGAGGCCAGTGCCGAGGTCGCCACGGCCTGTCTGGAACTGACCCGCCTCAAGCGCGCCGAGCCCGGCAGCGACGCCACCTCCTGGCTGATCGCCCACCCGGCCCAGCTGACCGACGTCGAGATGATCCAGCAGATCCTCCTCGTCGTCGGCGCCGCCACCACCCCCAGCTCGAACCTCATCGCCAACGCCCTGCTGCTGATGATCGACGACGAGCGGTTCAGCGGCAGTGTGTACGAAGGGGTCCACTCGGTCTCCGAGGCGATGGACCAGGTGCTCTGGGAGGACCCGCCCCTCGCCAACTACTCACCGCTGTACGCGCGCAGGGCGGAGACGTACGAAGGGGTACGGCTGGAGCCCGGCGTGCCGATCCTGGTGAGCTTCGCCGCCGCCAACTCCGACCCCGCGCTGAACCACGCCACCCACCGGCGGGCCGGCAATCGCGCGCACCTGGCGTTCAGCGCCGGTGTCCACGGCTGCCCGGCGCCCGACCTGGCGGGCATCATCACCGAGACCGCGGTCGAGCGTGTCCTCGACCGGCTGCCGGACCTCAGGCTGGCCTGCGACCGCAAGGACCTGACCCGCAGGCCCGGCACCTTCCACTCCGGCTGGACCGCCCTACCGGTGGTCCACACCGCCGTGGTTCCCCTCTCCGCACCAGACCCTGGAGTGCATTGATGGACGCCCAGCCCACCCCCGGCCCCACCCCCGCCGCCGGCTGCCCCTTCCGCATCGACCCCGCCGCGTCGGACATCCACGCCGAGGCCGCCGCGCTCCGCGCCGGCGGCCCCGCCGTCCAGGTGGAGCTGCCCGGCGGGGTGGTGGCGTGGTCGGTCACCGAGACCGCGCTGGCGAAGCGGCTCCTCACCGACGACCGGGTGTCCAAGGACGCGCACCAGCACTGGCCGGCATACATCCGCGGGGAGATATCCGAGGGGTGGCCGCTGCGTCTGTGGGTGGACGTACGCAACGCCCTGACCGCGTACGGCGACGAGCACACCCGGCTGCGCCGGCTCATCGGCCCGGCCTTCAGCGCCCGCCGGGTCCGCGCGCTCACGCCCGCGATCGAGGGCATCGTCGCGGAGCTGCTGGACGAGCTGGAAGCGTTGCCCGCGGGCCCGGAGGGGTACGTCGACCTGCGCGCCCGGTTCGCCTGGGTGCTGCCGCTCCGGGTGGTCAACACGCTCCTCGGGGTGCCGGAGGAGATGCACGAGGCGTTCCGCACCACGATGGGCGGCCTGTTCGCCACCGACCGCACCCCGGAGGAGGCCGTCGCGGGAGTGGTCGCGGCGTACGAGCAGATGGCGGCCCTCGTCGCCGTCAAGCAGCTCCATCCGGGGGAGGACGTCACCAGCGACCTCGTCAACGCGAAGGACGACGAGACGGGGACGGGCCTGGCCCAACAGGAGCTGCTCGACACGCTGTTGCTCCTGATCGGCGCCGGCCACGAGACGACCGTCAATCTCCTCGACCACGCGATCGCCGATCTCCTCGACAACCCCGGGCAGTTGGCGAGCGCGAAGGACGGCCGGGTCCCCTGGGGCGACGTGGTGGAGGAGTCGCTCCGCCACCAGGCGCCCCTCGCGAGCATGCTGATGCGGTTCGCCGTCACGGACATCGAGGACGAGGAGAGCGGTCTGACGTTCCGTCAGAACGAGCCGATCGTCATGAACTACGGGGCCATGGGCCGCGATCCGGCGGTGCACGGGGACGACGCGGAGAGCTTTGACGTCACCCGTACCACCCGCAAGGAACACCTCGCCTTCGGCTACGGCGTGCACTACTGCCTCGGGGCGGAACTGGCCCGCGTGGAGGCGAAGATCGCGCTGTCCGCGCTGTTCGACCGCTTCCCGGACCTGACCCTCGCCGTCCCGGCCGCCGAGCTGCGCCCGCAGGAGTCGTTCATCTCCAACGGCCACCGCGAGCTGCCGGTCCACCTCACGGGGCGGTGAGCCACCTCACGGGGCGGTGAGCCCGCGGTGGTTCCCGGGCTCGGTCCGTGGGGCCTCAGCGTGCCAGGGAGGTGGCGTCGCCCATGACCACCACGGGGTGCCGGGCCGGATCGAGGGTGCGCAGCAGCTTCTTCATGTGCGCCTCGGAGAGGCTGACGCAGCCGTGGGTCGGGCCGCCGTGGTCGACGTGGAACCAGATGCCGCCCCCCTTCGAACCGCCCAGGGGCCGCGTCCAGTCGAGCGGGGTGAGGCCCGGCCGCCGGTTGTAGTTGATCGCGACGACGTAGTCGAAGGAGCCCGCGAGCGGTTCGCCCTCGAAGCCGGTCCCGCCGATGGTGAAGGCGCCGGAGCGGTCGTACGGGAGCTTCGTGCCCGGGTCCTTGAGCCGGCCGCCCGCGTCGGTGAGGCCGAACACCCCGACCGGCGAACGCAGGTCGCCGGCGTGGTGGTTGCCGGTCCAGCCGCGCAGGGCGTTGTGCGCGGCCCAGGGGGCGCCGGCCCGCCAGCCGGCCGGGGTGCGCTCGTAGACCACGACGTCCGAGCGCGGCGAGTCCTTGCCCGCGCCGGTGACCACCACGACCTGCCCGGCGTTCGGCGGCACGTCGGCCAGGGTCCTGGGGCCGAGTCCGGGCAGCTGGCGGGGGAGTGCCTCGGCGGTGGGCGTGGGGGCGGCGGGGGACCCCGGGGCGTTCTTGGCGGCGGTTGTGGCGGGCGGCGGGGCCGGCTGATCCCGCGCCCCGGCGACGCCACCGCAACCGGTCACGGCGGCGAGGGTGAGGGCGGTGACGGCGGTGAGGGCGAGGACGTGGAGGCCGGGGTGTACGCGGGGACGTGGGGCGGGCATGGGTGGGAGCTACCTTTCGCGGCCGGTGGGTCGGCAGGCAGATGGGGAGATGAGGGGGAGGCAAGGGGAGCGCGGTCGGTCAGCCGGCCTGACCGTCCGGGGAGCGCGTGGAGCCGGTCGTGTGGACGACTGCCGTGGTCAGGATCTTCTCGACGACGAGGACCGTTGACGCCGACGCGTTCTTGAGGCAGACGAACGCGTCCACCGCGACCGGCTTGTTGTGGTCGGTGGTGCGCGCGATGCCCCAGCCGGGCAACTCCAGGTCGCCGCCGAGCAACTGGCAGCTCTTGCCGGCCTGGACGGGCTTGCCGAGGTTGAACGTCTTCTTCCCGGAGGGGGCGTGCGGCTTGTCCGTCTCCTGGAAGGCGATCACCACCCCGTCCTCCCGGAGCGGGGACACCGGCGCGCACGCGAACACACCGGTGACCAGGGCCGGACAGGTGTCCCGCGCCACCACGGGCTGATTGGTGACGAAGTCGGCGGCCGACGGCGCCTTGGGCCGCACGCTCCCGGAGTTCCACCCGGCGGACAGACTCAGTTTCAGTCCGAGGTCGGGGAATCCGGTGAGCGACGTGCCGGAGGCGGACGTGGGCGACGACGTGGGGGCGTGTGTGGGGGGCCGGGTCGTCGGGCTGTCGGACGCCGAAGGGCCGCCGCGCAGGGACGACCCGAGGGGAGCGGGCGGGGCGGCGGTCTCGTCGGGGGCGAACGGGCGCAGGAACGTGACGAGTACGGCCACCGCGGCGACACCCGTCACGGCCGCTCCCAGCGCGGCACGGCGCTGCCGTCGGCGCACCACACGCCGGCGCACCTGGCCCATGCGCCCGGCGGGCGCGCCGAGGTGCGGGGTGGCGCGCTCCAGGAGGACCCGCAGTTCGTGTTCTTCGTGTTCTTCGTGTTCTTCGTGTTCTTCGTGTTCTTCGTGTTCTTCGTGTTCTCGGTCGGGTACGGGGGAAGTCGCGTCGCGGTCGGCGGAGCCGTACCCCTCAGAGCGTCGGCGCGTCACCGGTCACCACTCTCGGCCGGGGCCGGGGAAGGTGCCCGTACCGAAGCGGGGGAAGGCATCGGCGCCGCCAACCGCCCCCGCAGCACGCGCATCGCCTTGGCGGCCTGGCTCTTGACCGTGCCGGGCCGGCAGTCCAGCACCTTCGCCGTCTCCTCGACGCTCAGATCCTCGAAGTACCGCAGCACGATCACCGCCCGCTGCCGCGCGGGCAGCCGCCGTACCGCCAGGGCCAGCGAGTGCTCCAGGTCGACCGCCGCGAAGACGTCGGCCGCCGTCACGTCCGGCAGGTCGTCGTGCGGCACCTCGCTCCGCCAGCGTCGTTGGCGCCAGGACGCGGAGGTGTTGACCAGGGCCTTCCGTACGTACGCCTCCGGGTTCTCGTCCGCGATACGGGGCCACTTCGGCCACACCTTGGCCAGGACCGTCTGCAACAGGTCCTCCGCCAGATGCGCGTCGCCCGTCAGCAACCAGGCGACGCGCAGCAGCCGGGGCCCACGCGCGGTGACGAACTCCTCGAAGTCCCGCGTCGATCCCGTCACCGCCCGGTCCTCGCCCTCGCACCTCTGTCCATGACTGTTCCTTCACATCCTGGTCAACCGGGTGGGGGAGCGGTCCGGTTGCCCAGGGAGATCCAGGTCACAGAGGGGCGCCCGCCTCAGCCCGTACGTATACGACGCCCCGCCGCCGGAAAACCGTGCGCGCGGGCCCCGGCCACCACGACCAGCACCGGCAGCAGGAGGACCAGGACGCTCCAGGGGAAGGACCCGGAGCCGAGGCGGTCGAGGAGGACGCCGCCGACGACCCCGCCGCCCGCCATGGCCGCGTTCCACAGGGTGACGAGCATGGCCTGCGCCGCGTCCGCCTCGTCGCCGCCCGCGTCGCCCACCGCCGTCTGGAGGAGCGTCGGCGCGCCGCCCCAGCCGAGGCCCCACAGCGTCACGGCCGCGTAGACGGCGGCGGGGCTGTCGGCGGTCACCGCCAGGACGGTGGCCGCGACGGCGAACAGGACCGTGGAGGCGAGGGTCAGCGCCCGCAGCCGCCGGTGGATGTGGACGCCCACGATCCAGATGCTCACGAGGGAGGCGGCTCCGAAGACCAGGAGCACCAGGTCGGTGGAGCCGCCCATGCCGAGCCGGTCGAGGAACGTGGCGATGTAGGTGTAGAGGACGGTGTGGGCCAGGACGAAGACCAGCGTGACGAACAGGACCGGTGCCACCCCGGGCACGGCGAGGGTCCGCAGGACGGGCGTCCGGCCCTCCCGCCGCTGCCCCGGCCGGTCGGGGACGGTGACGGCGATCCAGCCGAGCAGGACGACGGCCAGCACCGTCATCACCGAGAACGTCACCCGCCACCCGACCGCGTCGCCGAGGAAGGTCCCGGCGGGGACGCCCAGGGACAGCGCGACCGGGATGCCGGTCATGACGATCGCGATCGCCCGGCCCTGGAGGTGGGCGGGCGCGAGGCGGCGCGCGTACCCGGCGAGCAGCGCCCAGGCGAGTCCGGCGGCCACCCCGGCGACAAAGCGGGCGGCCATCGTCAGGGGGTAGTTGGCCGAGACCGCGGTGACGGTGTTGGCGACGGCGAACCCGGCCATCGCCGCCAGCAGCAGCCGCTTGCGCCGCCATCCGGCGGTGGCGGCGGAGAGCGGGATCGCGGTGGCGGCGGTGCCGAGCGCGTAGATGGTGACGGACTGCCCCATGGCGGACTCGCCGACGCCGAGGTCCGTACTCATGGCGGGCAGGAGGCCCGCGGGCAGGGTCTCGGTCAGGCTGGTGATGAAGACGGCGGTGGCCAGGGCGAGGAGAGCGGGCAGCGGGAGGCGCGCGGTGGTGTGGGGCATGCTGCGTATGCTCGAACCCTCACATTGATGTGAGGGTCAACGAGAACGCGAACGCGACGAGATGTGAGGCCGATCACGTGCGTATCGGAGAGCTTTCTGAACGCACCGGCACCCCGCGCCGGTTGCTGCGGTACTACGAGGAACAGGGACTCATCGTCGCCGGTCGCTCCCCGAACGGCTATCGCGCGTACGACGCGTACAACGTGGACCGGGTCATGCAGATCAGAGGCCTGCTCGACGCGGGCCTGCCGACCCGGATCATCAAGCAGATCCTCCCGTGCCTGGACAAGCCCCGGGTCATCCACTTCCCGGACGCCACCCCGGAGATGCTGGCCACTCTGGAACGCGAACGGGACCGGATGACGGCCCGCATCACCTGCCTGACCCGCAACAGGGACGCGGTGGCGGAGTACTTGGCGGAGGTACGGGGCAACGCGGCGCCGACGACGGACGCCGCCTCCGCCCAGGCGTGAGTCCTACCTACTCGCTGCCTACTCGCTCGCTTGCTGGCGCCGGTGGCCGAGGACGCAGAATTCGTTTCCTTCCGGATCCGCCAGGACGACCCACGACTGATCACCCTGACCGATGTCGACCCGCCGCGCGCCGTGAGCGACCAGACGAGCGACTTCGGCGTCCTGGTCGTCGGGCCGGAAGTCGAGATGCAGCCGGCTCTTGGACTCCTTGGCCTCCTCGATCCGGACGAAGTCGATCCCCGGGACGCGATCGGGCGCCGGGCGGATCTCGAACTCGTCGTCGGAGGTGTACACCACGACCCAGCCGAGAGCGTCGGCCCACCACTGCCCCAGGGCCGCCGGATCCACCGAGTGAACGATGACTTGTTCCCATTCCAAGGTCATCCGCAGAGCTTAGACCGGCCGGGGTTTTGGCGACCAGGGGATTGTTTCTCCCGTAGGGGGAGGTGTGAAGGTGGGGGAATGGACGGCGGCGCGCTCCACTCGATCGGTGAACTGGCCCGGCGGACCGGGCTCACGGTCAAGACCATCCGGTTCTACTCCGATCGCGGGATCGTGGCGCCCGCACGACGCAGCCCCGCCGGCCACCGCTTGTACGGCACCGACGCCGTCGCACGTCTGGCCCTCGTACGGACCCTGCGGGATCTGGGTGTGGACCTTCCCACGATCCGGAAGGTCCTGGAGCGTGAACTCTCGCTGCCCGAGGTCGCCGCCGCGCACGCGGAGGCGCTGGCGGTGCGGATCCGCGTCCTGCGGCTGCGGCGCGCGGTGCTGACGGCGGTGGCCGAACGCGGCACCACCCCTGAGGAGTTGGATCTGATGCACCAGTTGGCCACACTGTCCGAGGACGAACGACGGCGGCTCATCGGCGAGTTCCTCGCGGCGGTCTTCGGCAGTGCTGACACCGGCCCCGGCGCCGGGCCCGTGTTCGCCGCGGCCGCGCGCTCGATGACCCCCGAACTACCCGGCAGCCCGAGTACGGAACAGCTACGGGCCTGGGTGGAGTTGGCCGAGCTGTCCCAGGACGAGGGCTTTCGCTCCTGCCTGCGGCGGCTGGCCGAGGACCACGTGGCGGAGTGCGCGGGGAGGGCCACCACGCTTCCCCGGCCGGACCTCGTCGCCACCGTCCGGGACCGGGTCCGCCCGGCCCTCGCGGCGGCCCTCGACGCCGCCTCGCCGCAGGCCGACCCCGTCGTGGCCGCGCTCACGGCCCACTACGCACGCGCCCTCGGCCGCCCCGACGACGCCGTCCTCCGGGAACGGATGCTGACTCGCCTGGAGCGCGTGAACGACCCCCGGCGGGAGCGGTACGGCAGGCTGGTCGCCGTGATCAACGGCTGGCCGGCACCGGAGAGTCTTGCCCCCGCGCTCGACTGGTCGATCACGGCCTTGCGCGCCCGGCGCGAGGGGGTGGGAGCCCACTGACGCGTGCGTTTCGGTACGGGGGGCGGCGACCCGCTCGTATCCGCTCCGTGAATCCCGCCGCCCCCGCCGCCCCCGCCCCCGCTACCCCCGCTACCCCCGCTACCCCACAAGCTTCTGGGTGCCGAGAACCGCCAGCAGTGCCAGCCGGTCCGCGTCCTCCGTGCCCGGTTCCGCCGTGTAGATCATGAGGCGCAGGTCGCTGCCCGCCACGGTCAGTACGTCGCAGTCCAGCGTCACGGGACCCACGTCCGGGTGGTCGACGGTCTTGCGCGCGGCCTCGTGGCGGCCGACGACCCCCGTGTCCCACAGCTCGGCGAACCGGTCACTCTGCGCGCGCAACTCCGCGACCAGCCGCCGCAGTTGCCGGTCGGCCGGATACCGCCCCGCCGTCGCGCGCAGGTCCGCGACCAGCGCCGCCTCGAACGTCCGCCGCGCCTCCGGCGTGTGCCGGACGCGGCTGCCGGGGCCGACCAGGTTGCGCCACACACCATTGCGTTCGTGGCCACGCCACCCGGACGGATCGCCCATCAGCGCCGCGTAGAGCGGGTTCGCGAGGAGCAGCGTCCAGGCCGCGTCGTACACCCCGACGGGACTGCCGACCAGCCGGTCCAGCAGGCGCTGGACGCTCGGGGTGATGTACGCGGGGACGGTGTCGGGCCCGGACGGTACGAGCCCGGCCATCCGGAACAGGTACGCGCGCTCCTCCGCCGCCAGCCGCAGCGCCCGGGCCAGGGCCTCGACGACCTGCGCGGACGGGTTGGTGGCCCGGCCCTGTTCGAGGCGGGTGACGTAGTCGACGGAGATCCCGGCCAGCAGGGCCAGCTCCTCGCGGCGGAGCCCGGCCGCGCGCCGGTGGCCGCCGGCGGGCAGCCCGGCGGTCTCGGGCGCGACGCGGTCGCGCCAGCGCCGTACCGCCTGCCCGAATTCGGTCGCGGCCGTGCCGCTCGCCGCCGCTCCACCGCCCGTCCCGCCCTTACTGGTCATGCCACCAGTGAACCGCGTCCGCCGCGGATCTGCCTGGCACCAGCAGTCCCAGGAAGACGGGACTCCTGGTTGTCCTCGCCACCGCCGCGGAGTCTGGAGTCATGACTACGACACTGATCACAGGAGCTAACAAGGGGCTGGGTTTTGAAACAGCCCGCCGACTCGTCGAAGCAGGTCACACCGTCTACCTGGGCAGCCGGGACGCCGAAAGGGGCCGCCGGGCGGCCGAGCGGCTGGGCGCGCGGCTCGTCCTCCTCGACACCACCGACGACGCCTCCGTCGAGGCCGCGGCGAAGACCGTCGAGGCCGACGGCGGCCTCGACGTGCTGATCAACAACGCGGGGATCGAAGGGACCGTGATAGGCGCCGAGGACTCGACCGCCGACAACCTGCGGCCGCTGTTCGAGACGAACGTCTTCGGCACGGTACGTGTCACCCACGCGTTCCTGCCGCTGCTCAGGCGCTCCACCGCCCCGGTGGTGGTGAACGTCAGCAGTTCCCTCGGGTCCACGACCCTGGTCGCCATGCCGGACACGCCGACGTACGGATACCCGGGCGTCGCCTACCCGGCCTCGAAGGCGGCCGTCAACATGATCACCGTGCAGTACGCCAAGGCGTTCCCGGACATCCGGATCAACGCCGTGGAGCCGGGCTTCACCGCGACCGACCTGAACGGCCACCGCGGCACGCAGACCGTGGAGGAGGGCGCCGAGATCATCGTCCGGATGGCACGGATCGGCGCCGACGGCCCGACCGGCGGCTACTTCGACGCGGCGGGGTCCTTGCCCTGGTAGGCGGGGTCTTTCCGCTGGTGGAGGGCGTGACCGCGTGCCGGTCCCTGGCAAGATGCGGCCCCTGGATGTCGCATTAGCATGGATTGTCAGGGGCCGGAGGTGACAGTGCATGCCCAGCGGTGATGTGTTCGTGCTCATCGACGAGGGCGGCCGGGTGGTCGAGTGGGGGCGCCCCGCCGAGGAACTGTTCGGCTGGTCCGCCGAACAGGCCGTCGGCCGGTCCGTGGCCTCGCTCCTCGGTGAGGTCGCCGCCGACGGCGGGGGGCGGCGCGAGACGTTCTCGGACGCGGCCACGGTGGTGGTCAGGCCGCTGCTGCGCGGAACTGACATTCTGTGGCAGGTACTTGCGGCGGGGGAGACCCTGTCGGGGCGGGACGTGGCGATCCTGAAGGCCATGTTCAGCCGGTCCCCGGTGGGGGTGCACGTCCTCGACGAACGGCTGCGGGTGGTCCGTACGAGCATGGAACGCCCGCCGGAGGAGCGCCCGCCGGAGGGACGCCCGCCGGAGGAAGGTCGGCCGAGCGAATACCCCTCGGTGAAGGGCCTGTTGGGCGAGCACCTCACCGAACTGTACGAACGCCTCTACGGACTTGAGGACCCCGAGGAAGAAGCCGCCGTGGCGCGCGGAGTCCTGAAGAGCGGAAAGCCGGTGGTGAACCGGCTGGTCCGGGGCACGGAGGAGTGCGACGAGGCACCGGCCGAGGGGCCCGGGGGGCCCGCGCGCCGGAGCCGTACCCACTCCGTCTCCTACTTCCGCCTGGAGGACTCCCGCGGCGACGTCCTCGGCCTGGTGGCCTGCGAGGCCGACGTCACCGAGCGGGAGAATGCGCGCAACCGCCGGGACGTCCTGGACGTGGCCCGCACCCAAGTGGGGCCCCGGCGCAGCATCCGCGAGGTCTGCGAGGATCTGGCGGAGGCGGTGGTGCCGAATTTCGCGGGCCTCGCCGCGGTCGAGGTGGTGGAAGACGTGGTCCGCGGGGAGGAACCTCCGCCGGTGCCGGTCCACGAGAACGTGCCCCTGCGCAGGATGGCCGTACGAGGCCCCATTCCCGGGGATCAAGGCATCCCCGGGCATCAGGGCGGATCGGGACCGGAGCCGCCGGTGGCTTCCGAGCCTCCCGCGGGATCCGCGTACTACCCCGTCGGAGACGTACGGCCCCTGCCCACCGGCACCCCCTTCTCGCGCGTCCTGTCCGACCTCCGGCCGCACCTGGTGCAGATCGGCGAGGACAGCGCGTGGCCGGCCGCGGACCCGGCCCGGGCCGAGGTCGTCCGGCGGACCGGCGCCCACTCCCTCATCGTGGCACCGCTCGTGTTGTACGGCCGGGCGCTGGGTGTGGTCAGTTTCTACCGCCTCCCGGGTGAGGACCCCTTCGACGAGGAGGACGCCGAAGTGGCGGCCACCGTGTGCGCGCACGCCGCGCTCTGCGTCGACAACGCCGGCCGGTACATGCGGGAGTGGATGGTCGCGCTGACCGTCCAGCGCAGGCTTCTTCCCCAACCACCCACCACACAGGGCACGGTGGACCTCTCCCACCTGCATCTTCCCGACCCGGAGGGCGGTGGCGCGTGGTTCGACGCGATCGCCCTGCCCGGCGCGCGGACCGCGCTGATCGTGGGCGAGGTGGTGGGGCGGGGCATCACCGCGGCGAGCGCGGTGGGACTGCTCAGGACGGCCGTCCACACCCTCGCCGCCCTGGACCTGCGCCCCGACGAGCTGCTGGCCCGCCTGAACGACACGGCCGTCCGGCTCGCGGCCGCGCCCCAGGCGATACCGACGGCGCACACCACGGCGCCTCCCGTACACACCGCGTCACCCGCCACGCACACTGCGACGCCCCCGGCGGATTCACCGAAGGACGAGCCCCCCACCGCCCCCACCCCCCTCACCGCCGGTTGCGCCGTCGCGATCTACGACCCGGTCGACCTGACCTGCACCCTGGCCCGCGCCGGCTTTCCCGAGCCGGTGGTGGTCCTCCCCGACGGAAGCTCGGAGAGCCTGGCCGTACCACCGGGCCCCCTGCTCGCCGGGACGGACAACGCCCCCTTCCCCGCGACCACCGTCAGCCTCCCCGAGGGAAGCACCCTGGCGATGGGCACGGCCGCGCTCGCGGACGACGTCCTGGCGCCGTCCGGCCCCAGCCGCCCGCTCCTGGACGCCGCCGCGACCAGAGCGCTGCCGGAGGTGTGCGGCGACCTCGCGTACGCACTCACTAGGAACGGCCACCGGGGGACCGGCGAAGCCCTGATGCTGCTGGCCCGTACGAAGGCGCTGCCCGAGGATTGCGTACTGACCCGGGACCTCCCCGCCGAGCCCGAGGCCGCCCCGATCGCCCGCGCGGCGGCCCGCCGGCAGCTGGACGCCTGGGGGGTGGACGAGGAGACGGCGTTCACCACGGAGCTGGTCGTCAGCGAGCTGGTCGGCAACGCGATCCGCTACGGCGCCCCGCCCCTGCGGCTGCGCCTGATCCGCGAACGGATGCTGACCTGCGAGGTCAGCGACGGCGCGGCGAGCGCACCCCACGTGAAACACGCCCGCACCGTGGACGAGACGGGCAGGGGGCTGTTCATCATCGCGAACCTCGCGGAACAGTGGGGCACCCGCTTCCAGGACGAGGGGAAGACGGTCTGGGCGCAGTGCACGGGCAGAGCGAGCGACACGAATCCCGGGGCGCCGCTGACGAGCTGATGACGGCCTGATGATGGACTGACGCGGGTGATGCGGGCCGATGACGGGCTGATGACGGGCCGGATCCGCAGGATTTCTTCCGCCGGGATTTCGCCGAGGGGGGAGCGGAAAAGGGAGCACTCACCTCTTTCCACTCTTAACCTATAGCGCATGGGGGGCCTTGCGGCAAGACCCCGGTCATGCCGCAGAATCGTCGGCCGAGGCCAGATCGATCCCACCCCGCCGCTCATGCCCGCGCGAGGCACCACGAGGCATCCGGGGGATCATCGCCTCAGATCAGACCACCAGGGAACGCCACGCCGGTCCCGGCGCCCGGCCGCCAGCGGCCCCACATCGGAGTTGAAGTGAACAACCCCCCGACCGACCAACCCGACAACCCTTCGTCCACCCCCTCGCCCCCCAGCGCCTTCAACCTCCCCGACCGTCTGTCCGCCAAGGCCGACCCCGCACTGATCGCCACCGACGAACAGCACTTCGCGGCCATCGCGGAAAGCCTCGACCAGTCGATCGCCGAGCTGTCCGGCCTCCTCGACGCCGAGCTGAAATCGCCCGGCGGCGTCGGCCGGCACGCGATGGACCGGGACACGGAGGTCCACCGGCTGACCGCCCGCCTGCGCGCCCTGCGCCGCTTCGGCCTGGACCTGTGCCTCGGACGCATGGTCGGTACGGACGACCCCGAGCCCGTGTACGTAGGACGGCTCGGCCTCACCGACAGCACCGGGCGCCGGCTGCTCCTCGACTGGCGCTCCCCCGCCGCCGAGCCGTTCTTCGGCGCCACCCACGCCAACCCGATGGGCCTGGCCAGCCGCCGCAGGTACCGCTGGACCCGGGGCCGGATCGGCGACTACTGGGACGAGGTGTTCACGTCGGACGGGTTCGCCGGGCACGCCGCGCTCGACGACCAGTCCGCCTTCATCGCCAGCCTGGGCAGCAACCGCTCCCCCCGGATGCGGGACGTGCTCGGCACCATCCAGGCCGACCAGGACGCCATCATCCGCGCGGGATCGCGCGGCGCCCTGGTGGTGGACGGCGGTCCTGGTACGGGGAAGACCGTCGTCGCCCTGCACCGCTCCGCGTACCTCCTCTACTCCGACCCCCGCCTCGGTCACCGCCGGGGCGGCGTCCTCTTCGTCGGCCCGCACCAGCCGTACCTCGGGTACGTCGCCGACGTCCTCCCCAGCCTCGGGGAGGAGGGCGTACAGACCTGCACCCTCCGGGACCTCGTCGCCGAGGGAGCCGCGGCGGCGGTCGAGGCCGACCCGGCCGTGGCCCGCCTGAAGTCGTCGGCGGACCTGGTGAAGGGGATCGAGACGGCTGTCCGGTTCTACGAGGACCCGCCCACCCGGGGCATGACGGTCACGACCCACTGGTCCGACATCCACCTGAGCGCCGACGACTGGGCCGCCGCGTTCGAGGCGGCCGAACCCGGCACTCCGCACAACGACGCCCGCGACCAGATCTGGGAGGAACTGCTCACGATCCTGGTCGACAAGCACGACGACGAGGCGTCGGCCGTCCCGCTCCGCAAGTCCCTGCCGCAGAACAGGGAGCTGCGCACCGCCTTTAACCGCGCGTGGCCGCTGCTCGAAGCGACCGACCTGGTCGGCGACCTGTGGACCGTACCCGCCTATCTGCGCAAGTGCGCTCCCTGGCTGAGCCGCGACGACGTACAGCTGCTGCAACGCGAGGACCCGCAGGCCTGGACGGTGTCCGACCTGCCGTTCCTGGACGCGGCGCGGCAGCGGCTCGGTGACCCGAAGGAGTCGCTGCGCCAGCGCCGGCACAAGGCGGCCGTCGCCGCGGAACGCGAGCACATGGCCAAGGTGGTCGACACCCTGCTCGCCGCCGACGACGACGGGGAGGGGGCGGTGACGATGCTGTACGGGAAGGACATGCAGGACGCCCTGATCGACGAGAACACCCCGTCCAGCAACACACCGGCGAGCGCCGAACCGGACGTGCTCGCCGG
The DNA here is from genome assembly GCF_044744165.1 of Streptomyces sp. NPDC087420. Classification (NCBI taxonomy): domain Bacteria; kingdom Bacillati; phylum Actinomycetota; class Actinomycetes; order Kitasatosporales; family Streptomycetaceae; genus Streptomyces; species Streptomyces sp. NPDC087420. Next base: position 101,762 of record NZ_JBIUXU010000017.1, on the reverse strand, counting down.
GCCGTTCGCGCATGTGGTCGTGGACGAGGCGCAGGAACTCACCGACGCGGAATGGCAGATGCTGCTCCTGCGGTGCCCGTCCCGGAGTTTCACCATCGTCGGGGACCGCGCGCAGGCCAGGCACGGGTTCACGGAGTCGTGGCAGGAACGGCTGGCGCGGGTCGGGCTCGACCGGATCAAGCTGGCCTCGCTGAGCATCAACTACCGTACGCCGGAAGAGATCATGGCGGAGGCCGAGCCGGTCATCAGGGCCGTACTCCCGGATGCCAACGTGCCGACGTCCATCCGCAGCAGCGACCTTCCCGTGGTCCACGGACCCGCCTCCGACCGGGACGAGATCCTGGACCGCTGGCTCGCCGCACACGACGACGGGATCGCGTGTGTGATCGGCGATCCGACCTTCCGTACGACGTCCCGGGTGCGGTCGCTGACTCCTGAGCTGTCGAAGGGGCTTGAGTTCGACCTGGTCGTGCTTGTCGATCCGGAGGAGTTCGGGCGGGGGATCGAGGGGGCGGTGGACCGCTATGTGGCGATGACGCGGGCGACGCAGCAGTTGGTGATTCTCACCAGCGCGTGAGGGGCATGGGGCCTGTCAGGGACGGAGAGCGGCGCGGAGAGCGGTGTCCAGGTCGCGCAGGAGCTCTCCGACCCGCCCGCCTCCGGGAGGGGCGGAGGGCAGTCGGCGGAGCACGGCGGTGACGGCGGTGGGCGCGTGCAGGCGCGCCCACTCCAGGGTCTCGGTGGTGACACGCGGGCGGTCGGCGGAGGCCGATCCACCTGCCAACTCCTGCGCCGATTCCTCCGCCAACTCCTCCGCCAATTCCTCCGCCCGCGCCGCGTGCGCCGCCGCACCAAGAATGTGCTTCACCTGATGCGCGCTCGCCTTCGGATGGAGGTACGCGGCGGCCGCCGCATGGCTCGCCGCCCGTGCCGCGTCGGCCGCGGCGGGTACGGCGGCCTCCTGCGCCGCTCTGTACGCCGCCCACGCGCGCTGCCGCAGCGCGCCCGTACGCCGGTCGCCGCCCGCGAAGGCGTATGCCGCGTCGATGGCGTCGCGCGGGCGCGTATCGGCGGGAAGGTTCGGAAGGTTCCGCTCGAAGAGCGGCAGCACGCGGCGCGCGCACGCGGCCGCGTAGCCGGCGATGTCGCGGAGTTCGTCGTCGCTCAGCTCGATCGTGTCTGACTCGCTCGGCATGACCTCATCGTGCCGCAGGCGGCCAATCAGCGACAAACACCACGACGTTGGGGGTTCTTGTGAGAGACGTGATGGTGGTCGGCGGCGGGCCGACCGGCCTGATGCTGGCCTGCGAGCTGCGGCTGGCCGGAGTGCGGGTGGTCGTGCTGGAGAAGTCGACCGAACCGACCGGGCAGTCGCGCGGGCGCGGCCTGCACACGCGCAGTGTCGAACTGCTGGACCAGCGAGGCCTGTTGGACCGGTTCCTCGCGGTGAGCGAGAAGTTCAGGGTCGGTGGCTTCTTCGGGGGCGTGCACAAGCCGTGGCCGGACGGCCTGGACACGGGGCACCCGTACGGCCTCGCCACCTCGCAGACGGACACCGTACGGCTGCTCACCGAGCGTGCTCTCGAACTGGGCGCCGAGATCCGGAGGGGCTGCGAAGTGGTCGGCCTGACCCAGCACGAAGACGGCCCCGGTCCGGCCCCCGGGCCCGCCGCCCCCGCCTCCGCCCGCGCCTCCGGCGTGACCGTCGAGCTGGCAGACGGTACGAAGCTCCGCTCGCGCTACCTCGTAGGCTGCGACGGCGGCCGCAGCACGGTCCGCGAACTCATCGGGGTCGGTTTCCCCGGCGAGCCCGCCACCGTCGAGACGCTGCTGGGTGACATGGAGGCGACGGAGGACCGGGAGACGATCGCCGCCGTGGTGGCGGAGGTCCGCAAGACCCAACCGCGCTTCGGTGCCCTCCCCGACGTGAACGGGAAGGCGGGCGTGTACCGCATCGTCGTACCTGCCGAAGGAGTCGCGGAGGACCGTACGACCGCGCCGACCCTGGACGAGTTCAAGCGGCGGCTGCGCACCACCGCGGGCACCGACTTCGGCGTGCGCGCCCCGCGTTGGCTGTCCCGCTTCGGCGACGCGACCCGGCAGGCCGAGCGCTACCGGGTCGGCCGGGTGCTGCTGGCCGGCGACGCGGCGCACATCCACCCGCCGACCGGCGGGCAGGGGCTCAACCTCGGGGTGCAGGACGCGTTCAATCTCGGCTGGAAGCTGGCCGCCGAGGTCAACGGCTGGGCCCCGGAAGGGCTGTTGGACAGCTATCACACCGAACGGCACCCGGTGGGCGCCGCCGTCCTGGACAACACCCGTGCGCAGATCACGCTGTTGGGCACCGATCCAGGGGCGACCGCGCTGCGGGAGCTGTTCGCGAAGCTGATGGACTTCGAGGAGGTGAACCGGTACATCACCGGGATGATCACCGCGGTCGACGTCCGTTACGACGTCGGAGAAGGCCACGAACTCCTGGGCCGCCGCCTGCGAGACGTGAGCCTGAAGCGGGCCGGCCGCCTCTACTCCCTGACGCACAACGCCCGAGGCCTGCTCCTCGACCAGACCGGCCGCCTCTCTGCGACGGGTTGGACGGACCGCGTCGACCACGTGGTGGACGTGAGCGACGAACTCGGCGTACCCGCGGTGCTCTTGCGCCCGGACGGCCACGTGGCGTGGGTCGGCGACGACCGGACGGACCTCCTCCACCACCTGCCGAAGTGGTTCGGCCCGCCCACCGCCTGAGCGGGACGGGGGTACGCGGTACGCGTCAAACGCACCAGGAGCCGCGATCGCCTTGCGGCCCGTAGTACAGCGGTCCGGCCGGGTCGGACACGGCCACGGACCAGACCTGGCCCGGCATGCCGATGCGCGACACGAGAGACATGCGTCGGCATGCTGCCGAACGCCGTCGGGGCCGTGGACAACGACCCAGGTCCGGTCGGTCTTCGCGGGTTCGTGACGCCGTGCTCGGCGCTCCGTACCGCTTCCGCGAAGACCGACCGACCGCGATGGGACCCGTACGGCCGACAGCCGTGAGCTCGCGGCCAGGCCCGCAGCCAGGCCTTCCGGCCCGGCCGTCCCCAGCCCGCCTCTAAACGGTCAACAGACTGGTCTTCGCCGCCTTGTTCACCGGCAGGAACGCGTCCGGCACCGGGTACTGCCCGAGAACGAAGTGCAGGATCGCCGCGTGCATCGCCTCGACGGGCGCGATGGTCGCGGCCGTCTCGATCGCGCCCTGGCTCTTCACGTTGAACGTCGCGAAGAGGTACGTCTCGGCGGCCTGGTCCTCCAGCTGGAGCGCGAGCGCCGCCACCTCGCCGACGTTCTTGGCCTTGCCCAGCGCGGCCGTGACCTGCGCCTGGTTCGAGAGGGGCACATTGGTGATGGCGGGCTTGCCCGCGTTGGTCAGCACGGCGTTCCACGCCTGGGCGTGGTCGGTGTGCTGGGCCATCGCTTTGGTGACGAAGCTCGCCACGGCGGGCGGCACGGTCCCGAGCTTGCCCGCCTTCGCCGCCGCGAGCGTGGCCTTGTAGGCCCCCACGGCCTGGTTCTCCAGCGCCACCGCCAGGGCCACGACCCGCAGGTCCCCGGTGTACGTCTCCGCCTTCGCGGCGACCGCCGGGGAGTCCAGGTCGGTCGGCGCGGACGACGAGGACGAGCCCTTGCCGCCGGAGCACGCCGCCAGGACAAACGCGGCGCCTACCCCGCCCGCGCCCAGCAGGAAGCTGCGCCGCCCCCGGTCGGCGGGCCCGTGCGCGTCCGCGGCCCTGACCTGCTCGGTGAGAGCGGCGGCACCCGCCCGCATCGCGGGCAGTGTCTCGTGATGGGCCTCGTCCATGTCCTTGGTCAGCCGGTCGAGCTGAGCCTCGCTGAGAGGCAGCTCCCAGCCGCGCTGTGTCGTACTCACTTGACGGCTCCTTCGGAGATCGGCGACGCGTTCGAGGTCGGGTAGAAGGTGTCGGGAATGCCGACGGTGCCGACGGCGGCGGGCAGCTTCGCCACGTCCGTCGGGATCGCGATCAGGCTGTCGTCGCCCGAGGCGAGCAGGGACTGCACGGCCAGCAGCGTCGCGCGGTGCTGCGCCTCGACCGGCGCCACGGAGGCGAAGAGCTGGCGCAGCTGGGCGCTGCTGACCTGGCCGACGTTCTTGGTGTACGTCTGCGCCGCCACGTCCTCCAGGGAGATGGCCAGCTTGACCACGTCGGCGGAGTTCTTGATCGTGGGAAGGGTCTGCTTCACCACGGCGGCGTACTTCGGGTCGGTACCCGTCTGCGCCTTGCCGCCGGCCTGGGTGGCGGCGGCGTTGAAGGCCTTGGCGTGCGCCTGGTGCTGCTGGGTGGTCTTGGCGATGAACGCCGCGATCGTCTTGTTGCCGTCCTTGATGAACGACAGCCCGGCGGCCGTCTGGTACACGCTCACCGCGAGGTTCTCGATCGACGCGGCGGTCTGGAGCGCCATGATGTCGTCCTTCGAGGTGGCCGCGGCCGCCCGGGCGGACCCGAGGAGGGTGGCCGCCCCGATCGCTCCCGCCAGTGCCCCGCCCCGCCGCCACCAGCGCGCCGGCGGCTCGGCCGCCCCGGCGAAGTCCGCCAGCGCACCGCGGGTCAGTTTCACTGCGTCACTGTTCAAGTCCTGCGACTGCTCGGTGAGTTGTTCGAGCAGCCGGGTGTCGACGCGTTCTGCGCCCATCACGCCCCATCTCGTCCCGGAGCCCACGCGGTCGCGGGCCCTTACACCGACACATTCGCGACGGGGACGGGGAAGGATTGCCGACATCACCGGCATGGCCCAGTGATTCACCCTTCAGGGGAGAATTATGGGCAATCGGAGCACAACGGATCCGGACGCCCCGCGATCACGCTTCAGACCACACGCTTCAGACCACACGCTTCAGACCAACAGGGCGGCGGCCTGCTGACGCGCCTGGCGCAGCCAGCCGGCGCGGGCTTCGCCGGACGAGTCGGTGACGGTACGGAAGACGACCCGGCGTACGTCGGCAACTCCCACGTACGGCAGAACGCACGCGGCCCAGATCTGTTGCAGCGGGTCCCCGAACTCACTCTCCTCCCGGTCGGCGGGAGTGTCGGACGTATTCAGCACAAGCGCCCTGCCGGCCCGGAGAAGCCCCGCGGGCTCCCCGTCGGCGGTACCGAGTTTGTACGCGACACCGGGTGCGAGAACCCGCTGCACCCAGCCCGCGAGAACGGCGGGCGGCATCCCCCACCAGTTCGGGTGGACGAACACCATGGCATCCACCGTGGCCACCTCCGCCCGGTGCAACGCCACCTGCGCGTCAGGGGCGCCCGCCACCGCCTGGACGGTCCCGGTCTCGTCGGCGGCCATCAGCGGCACAAATCCCTCAGCGCAGAGATCATGCGCGAACACCTCACACCCCCGCCCCCGCAACTCCCCGACCACCGCGTCGAACACGGCGTGGTTGAAGCTCCCCGCCCGCGGATGCGCGAGGTACACGGCTATACGCATATTGGCCCCCCTGTGCACGTGCGCGTTCGCCGCGCCGCTGGGCCGATCGTAATGGCACGACCGGCGCACAGGCCGCTGACCAGGTTGTTCAATGACAGACGTTCCGTCGTCGCGCAGAGCATCCGCACCGCCTCAAGAGGGACGTAGTGGGGGCTCAGGAGCGTGGGCAAGTCGAACGAGCCGCTCTAGCCTGTGTCGCGTGATGACGGCTGAAGATGTGTTGTCCGTCCTGGCTTTGCTGCGACGGGCCGAAGTGGATGTCTGGGTCGGCGGAGGATGGGGGATCGATGCCCTGATCGGTGAACAGACCCGAGACCACCGCGACTTGGATCTGATGCATCGACAGGACCAGGAGGCCGTGGTGATGTCCGCTCTCTCCGAGGCGGGTTTCGCCGAGACCCTGAACTGGAGGCCCATCCGCTTTGTTGTCACGGCTCCGGACGGCCGGGAGATCGACCTCCACCCTCTCGTCTTCGTCGATGACGGCTCGGCGGTGCAGGCGTCACCCGAACCGAAGCGTCCCTTCCTCTATCCCTCATCGTGCTTCGTGACCGGGACGGTCGAGGGCACGCCCGTCCCGTGCCTGTCCGCCGAGCAGCAGGTCTACTTCCATCAGGGATACGAGCCGACGGATCGCGATCGGCACGACATGACCCAACTCCGACGAGTCTTCGGGATCGCCACGCACTTCTGATCCACGCCCCCCCATACGGCGAATACGGCCAATACGGCCAATACGGCGCACGACCGGTCCTTCGCTCGTGGGCCTCCAGCCACCGCTCGGCCTCACGGCCCTTGGCGGCCCCGCAGATCTCGCAGCGATCTTCGACTCGACGTGGGCCGCCGCGCGGGAGATCCTCGATGCGAGTCGCACCGAGGAGACGAGTTGATCACGGAGTACCAGCAGAAGCTGCGCGAGCGCTACATCGCCGCCACCGTCATGCCGGCTCCGGAGCCGTGGCAGCCGGTACTGGACCGCAGGACGCCCATCGGGGGCCTCCTCGGTATCGGATTCGCCGTCCATCCCGACAGCGGCCACGACCTCGTCATGGTCGTGTCCGGCGACGGCCATGGACTCTTCGACGCGGTCACCGGCGAGAAGATCGCTCGCGACCGGGATCCCGACCCCGACACGAGCACTCCCGACGCCCACCCGGACCTCACCTGTCCCGGCCTCGGCCCGATCGCAGGCGCCCCGGTGCGCATCGCCGGGCTCTTCGGCGGCGGCCTGCACAGCACCACACCGGACGGCTGGACCCTGGACGTCGTCAGCCCCGAGTGGCCCCAGGACCGCGTCATCCTCTCCGCCCACGGCGGATTCCACAAAGGCCCGGCGGGAGCCACGTGGTGGCACATCTTCCACTCCACCCACTCAGAACTCCGCGCAGCCGGCTTCTCCCCCTCCGGCCTCACCCTGGCAGTCGCCACGAGCAGCGACCTCACCCTCTGGACCCGATCTGAGCTCCACTTTGACGACTGAGCGGACAGCAGGACACCACACGAGAGGAGGACAGATGGACCGGGTGGAACTCGCCGACATGCTGGATGACCAGACCACGGCCTGCGAACCCGCCAGAGCGGCGCTTCTCGACGGAGGCGACTTCGTCGTATGGGACGGCAGCGTTCCCAGTCAGGAGCTTGCTGGCATCTACGCGGCTCGTCTTCGACGTGCGAGGAAGCGAGGTACTGAGACTCTCGTCTTGCCGTCCACCGTCGACATCCTCACCCGGCTCGAAGCTGCTCAGGTCAGGGTCGGCTGCGTCTTCTCACCGGACCGGACGTGGGCCTTCATGCTCTTCCTCGCCGACGACGCCAGCGCGGTCCTCGCTTGCACTGGAGTCCGCCGAGCCGAGCGGTGACAGTTGTCCTGCTCAAGTGACAACTATCTTGCTCAGTCACAACGACTGCGAGGCACACGTGAACACTTTTGCAAGCGATGTGCTTGCAAAAGTTAGCATGGGTGGTGCAGCATGAAGGCATGGCATCGCTCAACGTCGGCAACCTTGGTGAGTACCTGCGCGAGCAGCGGCGCACGGCGCGGCTGTCGTTGCGGCAGCTTGCCGATGCCGCCGGGGTGTCCAATCCGTACCTCAGCCAGATCGAACGGGGTCTGCGCAAGCCCAGCGCGGACATCCTCCAGCAGCTCGCCAAGGCCCTGCGGATCTCCGCGGAGACGCTGTACGTGCAGGCCGGGATGTTGGACGAGCGGGAGCGGCAGGAGTTGGAGACGCGTGCCGTCCTCCTCGCCGATCCGTCCATAAACGAGCGGCAGAAGCAGGTGCTGCTCCAGATCTACGAGTCCTTCCGCAAGGAGAACGGATTCGAGTCGACGGTCGAGGCGGCGTTGGGGGCGAAGCTCGGGGCGGACGCGGAGAGTGTCGGCCTTGTTGTCGAGGACGCTGAGGATGCCGTCGAGGAAGGCACCGCCGACGGTGGTGCCGCCAAGCCACCCACCCCCTGATCCGGAGGATCACTGTCATGGCCATCGCCGATGACCTGCGCAAGACGTTCACCGACCCGACCCCCTTCTACTTCGCCGCCGGCACCGCCGACCTCGCCGTCGAGCAGGCCAAGAAGGTGCCCGGCCTGATCGAGCAGCTGCGGTCCGAGGCCCCGGCCCGGATCGACGCCGTGCGGAACACCGACCCCAAGGTCGTCCAGGACCGGGTCGCCGGACAGGCCAAGGAGGCCCAGGCCAGGGTCACCGAGGTGTTCGGGGCGTTCGACCCCGCCGACCTGAAGAAGCTCGGCGAGACCGCCCAGGACCTGGCGCTGCGCAGCGTGGGCGTGGCCGCCGAGTACGCCGTCCGGGCGCGTGAGACGTACGAGAAGGTCGCCGAGCGCGGCGAGCAGACCGTACGGGCCTGGCGTGGTGAGGCCGCGGAGGAGATCACCGAGATCGCCGTCGCCGTCGAGCCCGACACCGCGCCCAAGCCGGCCGCCAAGCCTGCTCCCGCCAAGCCCGGCCCCGCCAAGGCCGCCGACGCGAAGACCGCGCCCAAGGCGGAGGGGAAGAGCGAGAGCAAGGCGGCTCCCTCGAAGCCCGCCGCCAAGCCCGCCGCGGCCCGTAAGACATCCCCGCGCAGGACCACCCCCCGCAAGACCACCCCGCCGTCCGGCCCGTCCGGCACGTCCGGCCCGTCCGGCACGTCCGGTCCGTCCGGCACATCCGACACGTCCGGCAAGTGACCCCGGCGCCATGCGTCGTCGTCGCCCTGGGGCGATAGCCACAGCCACCGCCCTTGCCCACGCCGGTGAGGCGAGTGGTTCGAGTGGTCCGAGTGGTTACGGAGAGGGCGGGTCGGGCACCTCACCCGTGTCCGGCTCGTTCTCCCGGTACCTTGGCGTTACAGGGCGTCCCCGGCGCTTCACCACTCATCGGGTCATTAGGCGGTGCTCAGCGTGTTGATCTCAGGGTTCAACAATATTTTCGTGCTTCTCAGCCTCGCGATGCTCGTCTTCGCCGTCGTCGCGCTGATCTTCGCCGCGACGGCCCGGAAGGACGCCTACCCGGCGGCCGACAAGAAGACCAAGAGCTTCTGGGTGATCATCCTGGGTGTGGTGGTGGCCGTGGACTTCTTCCTGTCCAGCGTCCTCTTCCTCCAGATCGCCGGGCTCGTAGCGACGATCGTCTTCATGGTCGACGTACGGCCGGCCCTCCGCCAGGTCTCCGGCGGTGGCGGACGCCGCAGCGGCGGGTCGAGCAGTGATGGTCCTTATGGGCCCTACAACGGCGGTCGGTGAGGTCACGCCGAGAGCGGTTACTTCCTGAGACTTCTGAGACTTCTGAGGAGCTCCTGAGCTGAGACTCCTGAGCTGAGACTCCTGAGCTGAGAGTCCTGAGACCAGACCGGTCACTCGCCCCGGCCCAGCAGCAGCACCGCCACATCGTCCGTCAGCTCCCCGCCGTTCAGCTCCCGCGCCTCCGCCACCGCCGCCTCCAGCAGCTCGTCGCCCCGGAGCCCCGCCGCCAGCTGCCGGTTGATCATCTCGACCATGCCGTCCTGACCCAGCCGCTGCTTCTCGCCAGGGCCCACGCGCCCCTCGATCAGCCCGTCCGTGTACATCATCAGACTCCACGCCCCGCCCAGCTCGACCTGGAGCCGGGGCCAGCGGGCGCGCGGCAGCAGGCCAAGGGCCGGGCCGCCGTCCTCGTACGGGAGCAGCCGCGCCGCCGCGCCGGCCCGCTGGACCAGCGGTGACGGGTGTCCGGCCAGGCACAGCCCGGCCCGCCGGCCGTCCGGCGCTATGTCGACCGTGCAGAGCGTCGCGAAGATCTCCTCGCTCTCCCGCTCGTGCTCCAGCACCTGCTGGAGCGTCGAGAGCAGCCGGTCCCCGCTGAGCCCCGCCAGCGTCAGCGCCCGCCACGCGATCCGCAGCTCCACGCCCAGCGCCGCCTCGTCCGGGCCGTGCCCGCACACGTCGCCGATCATCGCGTGGACGGTGCCGTCCGGCGTACGGACCGTGTCGTAGAAGTCCCCGCCCAGCAGCGCCCGCGATCTGCCGGGCCGGTAGTGGGCCGCGAAGCGCAGGTCGGAGCCCTGGAGCAGGGGAGTGGGGAGCAGGCCGCGCTCCAGCCGGGCGTTCTCCTGGGCGCGCAGTCGCGACTCGGTCAGCTGGCGCTGCGCGATGTCGGCGCGCTTGCGTTCGACCGCGTACCGGATCGCCCGGCTCAGCAGCCGCCCGTCCAGCTCGTCGCGGAAGAGGAAGTCCTGCGCCCCGACCCGTACGGCCGCCGCCGCCCGCTCGCCGTCCCCCTCCGCCGCCAGCGCGAGGACGGCGTGGCGGGGAGCCAGCCGCAGGACGTGCTTGAGCGGGGCCAGGTCGTCGCTGTCGCCGGAGCCGGGCAGGGCGAGGTCCACCAGGATGCAGTGGATGTCGTCGGTGAGCAGCCGCTCGGCCTCGGTGAGGTTGCGGGCGGTACGGACCCGGACCCGGACACCCGCGTCCTCGGGATGCTCGGGGGCGGTGAAGGTACGGCGCGGGTCGTCCTCGATCACCAGCAGCACCAGATCTCCGCTCTTGGCGGTCTCGGTGGCCGGATACCGACGCTCCTCGGGGAGCGCTGAGGGAAGCGCCGTCGGGCTCGTCGCCGGAATCGTCGCCGGAATCGCCGCCGGTGTGGTGGCGGTCGCCGGGACGGCCGGCGAACTCGTGCGCTGCCTCGGTACGGGAGCGGGTACGGACATCGTTCTTGGTTTCCTTCCCTCCCCCCGAGGGCGGCGGAGGACGATCTGCGCTCCACCAGACGGGGACGATAGCGGTAGCCGGCACCGAAACGGAATGGTGTGCGAAGGAAGAGCCACCGTCATATGCCCCCGGCGGTAACACATCCGGCGGATTTCGGCATATCCGGTCATGACAAACATCACGTACGGGCGGGAGGTTCGGCCTCTCCGCCGTGGCTCGCGTCACATACAAGCCACATGGCCGCTTTCGCGGAAGCCGCCCTCGTGCGGGCCGTGCTACTTGTCCGGCCGTACGACCCCGAGGATCCGCATCGTGCCCGCCCCCGCCAGCGTCACATTCCGCCCCGGCCGCGGCGCGTGCACGATGGTGCCGTCGCCGACGTACATCGCCACATGGCTGGCGTCCTCGAAGTAGATGATCAGATCGCCGGGCCGCATGTCCGCGACCGGGACCCGGGGCAGCTGCCGCCACTGCTCCTGCGACGTGCGGGGGATGGTCCGCCCGGCCGCCGACCACGCCTCCGAGGTCAGCCCCGAGCAGTCGTACGAGGACGGCCCCTCGGCCCCCCACACGTACGGCTTTCCGATCTGCGCCGTCGCGAACGCGATCGCCTGCTTGCCCTGCGCGCTCGCACCGCGGTTGATGTCCTTGAGCGCCCCGGACCCGAGCCACGCCGACTGCGCCTTGAGGGCCGCGTCGTCCTGGAGCCTCGCCAGCCGCGCGAGGTCGTCCTTCTCCAGGCCGGCCTCTATCTTCTCGGCCGCGGCGATCTGCTTGGTGATCTCCTCCTTGGCCTTCTCCTTCTTGGCCCGGCTGACCTCCAGCTTCGCCCACTCCGTACCGGCGTCCTGCGCGTACGTCTTCAAGTCCTCCTGCGCCCGCGTCAGTTCGGCGATCAGGCGGTGCGTGGCGCGCTGGCTCTCCTGGAGCCGCCCCACGCCGTCCAGGAAGAGGCCGGGGTCGTCGGTGAGCACCAACTGCGCCTCGGGCGGCAGCCCGCCGCCCCGGTACTGCGCCCGCGCGGCGGCGCCCGCGGTCTTGTTCAGCTCGTCGATACGCGCCTGGCCCCGGACGAGGTCCTGCGTCAGCGTCGACACCTCCGCCGACAGCTTCTGGTACTGCTCGTCGGCGAGGTTGTACGCGTCGGTCGCGGACGCGGCCTTCTCGTAGAGGGCGTCCAGCTCGATCCGTATGTCGTCCAGCGACTTCTTGCCGGGGGCGCCGGGAGTGCCCGACTGCCCTGCGCCCGGGGGGAGTTCGACGGGCGGCGGCGGTACGGCGGACGGGGAGGACGAGGGACCGGGCGGGGCGGGAGCCGCGTACGCGCCGCTCATCGCCTGGGGCGACGCCAGAGCGGCGAGAGCGCAGACCAGCGTGATCGCGGCGGCGGCACTGCGACGTCGGCCCACGAACTCCCCCACATCATCGGCGTACAGCATCTGGGAACAGCATCGGCGAACAGCACGGGCGAACGGCATCCGCGAGATGTCGTCCGGCTGAACACCGAGCCGAACACCGAACTGACGCGCCCCTCGCTCAGCACTTCACGCACCGTCGGGAATCGTGCCACGCCCTCGGTCAAAGCGACAGGGGCGACGGGGCCGTTGACTCCTCACCGGACCCGTTGACTCCTCACCGGGCCTCACCGGGCCTCATCGGATCCAACCGGATGTCACCGGGCCTCACCGGGCGCCAGCGCCGCCCACTCCACCGTCACCTCGCCCTGTCGCCACCGCCGCGCGTCGGACCCCACCGGCCAGTCGGCCGACAGGTCCCGTACGGCCCTGACCCACCGCTGCCGCGCGCCGAACGAGGCGTACGGCGCCGCCGCCGCCCACGCCCGGTCGAAGTCCCGCAGGAACGCGTGGACCGGTTCGCCCGGCACATTGTGGTGGATCAGCGCCTTCGGCAGCCGCTCCGCCAGGTCGGAGGGCCGGCCCAGCGAGCCGAGCCGGGTCGCGAAAGTGACCGTACGCGGCCCCTCGGGCCCGAGCGCGACCCAGACGTGCCGCCGGCCGATCTCGTCGCACGTCCCCTCCACCAGCAGCCCGTCCGGCGCCAGGCGCGCGCACAGCCGCGCCCAGACCGCGGCGACCTCGCCCTCCTCGTACTGCCGCAGCACATTGGCGGCCCGGATGAGCACCGGCTGCCGGGTCGCGGGCCGCGGGGGCACGGGCCGCGGGGGCGCAAAGCACGTCTGCGGTGTCCCGACGCCTCGCAACGGCATCTCGAACCCCGGCAGCGGTATCTCGAAGCCGCCGTGCCGGAAGCGCAGCCCGTCCTCCTCGTACGGCAGCGCCGCCGCGACCCGCGCCGGGTCGATCTCGATCCCGACGACCTCGGTACGCGGCTCCGCCGCACGCAGCCGGCGCAGCAGCTCGACGGCCGTCCAGGGCGCCGCCCCGTACCCCAGGTCCACCACCACGGGATCGGCCGAGCGCCGCAGGGCCGGGCCGTGCACGGCGGCGATCCAGCGGTCCATGCGCCGCAGCCGGTTCTGGTGGGTGGTGCCGCGCGTGACCGTGCCCACAGGGCGGGGGACGGAGGAGGAAGGAGTCGAGCGCGCGGCCATGGAAAGGAGCGTAACGAAGGCCGGACGCGCCCCAGGGTTTGTCCCAGGGTTTGTCCCAGGGTTTGTCCCAGGGTTTGTCCCAGGGTTCAGTGATCCCCGGCAACGATTTGGCAAAGAGGGAAATGCAAGGACGTATTCCGCTGTTGTCCGGGGTCGGAGGGTGCCGCACGCCCTCTTTTTGCCGTGCTCCGAGCGAGAGGACCGTAGACGTGAGCCAGTCCGTCTCCCGCATCGCCGGCATGATGGCGTCCCCGCCCAGACTGCGCATTCCCGGTCAGTCGCGCAGGCCCCGGCGCATCGCCATGCTGAGCGTCCACACCTCCCCGCTGCACCAGCCGGGCACGGGCGACGCGGGTGGGATGAACGTCTACATCGTCGAGCTGGCGAAGCGCCTGGCCGCCCTCGACATCGAGGTGGAGATCTTCACGCGCGCCACGACCGGCGCCCTGCCGCCCGCCGTGGAGCTGGCGCCCGGTGTGCTCGTACGGCACGTGGACGCGGGCCCCTACGAGGGCCTGGCCAAGGAGGAACTGCCCGCGCAGCTCTGCGCCTTCACCCACGGCGTGATGCAGGCCTGGGCCGGCCAGCGCCCCGGCTACTACGACCTGGTCCACTCCCACTACTGGCTGTCAGGACACGTCGGCTGGCTCGCCTCGGAACGCTGGGGCGTCCCCCTCGTCCACGCCATGCACACCATGGCCAAGGTCAAGAACGCCGCGCTCGCGGAGGGCGACACACCCGAGCCCGCGGCCCGGGTCATCGGCGAGACGCAGATCGTGCGCGCCGCCGACCGGCTGATCGCCAACACGGCGGAGGAGGCCGACGACCTCGTCCGCTTCTACGACGCGGACCCCGCGAAGGCCGCCGTCGTGCACCCCGGCGTGAACCTCGACTGTTTCTCGCCCGCCGATGGCCGGGCCGCCGCCCGCGCGCGTCTCGGGCTGCCGCAGGACGCGTTCATCCCGCTCTTCGCCGGCCGGATCCAGCCGCTCAAGGCTCCTGACGTGCTGCTGCGCGCCGTCGCCGTCCTCTTGGACCAGGATCCCTCCCTCCGTACGCGACTGGTCGTGCCGGTCGTCGGCGGACCCAGCGGTACGGGCCTGGCCAAGCCGGAGGGCCTCCAGAAGCTCGCCGCGCGCCTCGGGATCGCCGATGTGGTGCGGTTCCGGCCGCCGGTCGGGCAGGAGCAGCTGGCGGACTGGTTCCGTGCGGCGTCCGTCCTGGTCATGCCCTCGTACAGTGAGTCCTTCGGCCTGGTCGCCATAGAGGCCCAGGCGGCGGGCACCCCCGTGGTGGCGGCGGCCGTGGGCGGTCTTCCGGTGGCGGTACGGGACGGGTCGACCGGCTTCCTCGTACCGGGGCACGATCCGGCGGCGTACGCGCGCGTGCTGCGCGACTTCCTGGACCACCCGCAGCTGGTGGACCGGATGGGCGCCGCGGCGACCCGGCACGCGCAGTGCTTCGGCTGGGACACGGCGGCATCGGCGACGGCGGAGGTGTATACGGCGGCGGTGGCGAGCCACCGGCGGCGGGGGCACGCGCATCACGGCTGAACCCCTTCCGGAGCCGCCCGCGACACCCCCGCCGACGCACCCGCCGACGCGTCCGACGCCACCCCCGCCAATGCGCCCGCTGACGTACATTCGCACCATGGCTGACGCACCGCGGACCCCGTCCGAGAACCACGCCTCCCAGGTCATCGAGCGGCTGCTCGGAGGCGCGGACCTGACGTGGGAGAGCCCCGGGCCCGGGACGTACGTCGTCACCCTCCCCGGCACCCGCAAGCTCTCCACCACCTGCTCCCTGCGCGTCGGCCGGCACGCCCTCTCCGTCAACGCCTTCGTGATCCGGCACCCCGACGAGAACGACGAGGCGGTCCACCGCTGGCTGCTGGAGCGCAATCTCAAGCTGTACGGGGTGAGTTACGCGATCGACAGCCTCGGCGACATCTACCTGGCCGGGAAGATCCCGCTCGCGGCGGTCACCGAGGAGGAGATCGACCGGCTGCTCGGATCGGTCCTGGAGGCGGCGGACGGCTCGTTCAACACCCTGCTCGAACTGGGTTTCGCGAGCGCGATCCGCAAGGAGTACGCGTGGCGGGTGTCGCGGGGGGAGCCCACCCGGAACCTGGACGCGTTCACACACCTGACCGAGCGGCAGAAGCAAGCGTGAGCAAGCACCAGCAACTGCCTTCCTGACCCTTCCCTGCCGTCGCGACGCCGTGTCATGCTCACAACTCCATGTGTACACCTGAACATCGTTCATGTATGTGGAGGCTGATTCCATGAAGGACGGTCAGGCCGGCCAGGACGGTCAAGGCGCCCTCGGCAGAAGGGCGCTGCTCAGGAGCGCCATCGTCGTCGCCGCCGGAGTCACGGCGACCGGCGCCGGCCTCGGTACCGCGGCGGCCGGTGAGCGCAGGCCGCCCGCGCCCAACACATCCCCCCTCTGGCGGGAGTTCACCCGGTCGCCGTACACCCACCCGCAGATCCCGTACGTCGGGAAGGCCGGCCGCCGCGCCGGCGCCACCCGCTTCCCCCGCCTCCCCGTCGTGGCCGACGTGAAGAAGTACGGCGCCCGGGGCGACGGCTCCGTGGACGACGCCCCCGCGATCAACCGTGCCCTCGCCGCTGCCGGAGCGCGTGGCGGGGGCACGGTCACCATCCCGCCCGGCACGTACCGCATCGACGACGTCATCCGGATCGGCCACAGCGACGTGGTCCTGCGCGGCGCGGGCAGCGGCCGTACCAAGCTCCTCGCGACCCGGAACCTGACCGAGATCATCGGCACGTACGGCAGCCGGTACGGCGGCGACAAGTCCAGCTGGTCCTGGGCCGGCGGCCTCATCTGGCTCTGCCCGCAGGAGCGTTGGGCCTCCCTCACCACCGCGATCAAGGCGCGGGACTGGCCCTTCGAGGGCTGGACCGGCAACGAGCGCGACGAGTGGCGCCCCCTCACCGCGCTCGCCCCCGCCCGGCGCGGCGACCGGACGGTGACCGTCGAGGACGCCTCGGCCCTCGAACGCGGACAGCTGGTCCTGCTCCAACTCGCCGACGACACCGACCACTCGCTCCTCCAGCACATGGCGGGCGGCGGACCGGGACCGGCGGCCTACGACTGGCCCGCGATGACCAAGCTGACGTCGTACGTGCCGTACGAATGGCCGGTGCGGATCGTCTCCGTACGCGGCCACAAGGTCACCCTGGAAAGGCCGTTGCCGCTCGACGTACGCCCCGAGTGGGACCCGAAGTTCACCACCCTCGTCACCCCGCCCACCAACTCCGGTGTGGAGGGCCTGACTTTGGAGGCCGTCGAGACCCCGCAGTCCCCGCACCTGCTCGACAAGGGCTACAACGGCGTGACGTTCCAGTGCGCTTACGACTGCTGGGCCGACGACATCGTCGTACGCCACGTCGACAACGGCTTCGGCCTGGTCGCCGCGTCGGCGTGCACCCTGCGCCGTACGCGCGTCGCGGGGCGCGGCTCCCACCACCCGTACTTCTGCCGCGAGGGTTCGCACGACAACCTGGTCGAGGACTTCGTGATCGAGCGGCGTACGGTCCCGGTGCCGACGGGCACGCAGCTGCACGGCATCAACACAGAAGGGCTGTCCAGCTACAACGTCTGGTCGCGCGGCCTGATGGAGATGGGCACCTTCGACACGCATCGCGGGATGCCCTTCGCGAGCGTACGGACCGAGATCACGGTCGAGAACAACGGCCGGCACGGCGGCGACGCGATCGCGGGCCCGCTGTACGGGGCGCGCTTCGCGCACTGGAACGTCACCGTCACCAACGGGCGGGCGGGCCTGGTCAAGATCGACGAGATCGCGCCGTACAGCGTGACGGCGGGGATCAGCGAGGTGCGGGAGTTCGACCAGATCGACGTACCGGACTTCACGGGCGAGCTGCACGCGCGGCTGGAGGCGTACGGGAAGCCGGGGGAGCTGGGGCCGCGCAATTTGTACGAGGCGCAGCGGGCCTTGGGGTGATGGATTTACCGGCCCATCAGGCACTTTCCTGAGGCGCGACGTAACGAGGACGCGCCGGGCGGCCCGCACGCACGCGCGTGACGGGCCGCCGCGGGCAAGATTCACGCATGAGCGACAAAGAGGATATCTCGCCACCTGGCATGGGCGCGGGCACGGGCGGTGCGGGCTCAGACGCGGGCTCCGGTACGGGCTCAGGCGCGGGCTCCGGTACGGCCTCCAGCACAGGCCACGGACCCGGCGGTGGCCCCGCCCCCGGCACCCCCCACCAGACCCTCGCCCTGGCCGCGATGCTCTTCGCCGTCTCGATGACGTTCATCGACCAGACGATCGTGGCCATCGCCGCGCCCGACATCATCCACGAACTGGGGCTCACGGCCTCCGGCATGCAGTGGGTGATCAACGCCTATCTGCTCACCCTCGCCGCGTTCTTCGCCCTCGGCGGCCGGCTCGCCGACATCTTCGGCCACCGCCGGATCATGGTGATCGGCACCCTCGTCTTCGTGATCTCCTCCATCCTCTGCGGCGCCGTCCCCAAGGGGGACTTCGCGGAGGAGTGGCTGATCATCTTCCGCGCCACCCAGGGCACGGGCGCGGCGCTGCTCTTCCCCGCCGCCCTCGCCGTGGTCATCACGGTCTTCCCGGTGGAGCGGCGGGGCCGGGCCCTCGCGGTGTTCTTCGGCCTGTCGGGCGGCCTCACCGCCATCGGCCCGATCCTCGGCGGCGCGCTCACCGACTGGACGTGGCGGGCGATCTTCTGGATCAACGTCCCGGTCGCCGTGATCGCCCTCGCCCTGGCGGCGCGCGCCCACATCCCCCGTACCGGCCGCAGGGAACCCCTCGACGTGCCGGGCGCGGTGCTGGTCGCGGCCGGCATGGGGCTGAGCGTGGTGGGTCTCCAGCAGGCGGCCACGTGGGGCTGGGGTTCGGGCGCGACGTGGGGCTGCATCGTGGGCGGGCTGGCGATCCTGGTGGTGTTCTGCCTCTACCAGCTGCGGATCCCCGACCCGCTCGTCAAGCTCCAGGTCTTCAAGGACCGGGCCTTCACCGTCGACGCGGTGGTGCTGTTCTTCGCGATGATCGCGTTTGTCCCGGTCTTCTTCTTCGCGTCCGTGTACGCGCAGGTCTCGCTGAGCGCCTCACCCAACCAGGCCGGCCTCTACCTCCTCTACTTCTTCATCGGCTTCGCCCTCGCCTCCCAGTGGGGCGGCCGGATCCTGGACCACCGGGGCGCGCGCCCGGCGATCAAGATCGGGACGCTGCTGGGCACGGTCGGATTCGCCCTGTGGGCAAGCAAGCTGACCGACCTGTCGATGCACGACCAGTGGCCGTACGTAGCCCTCGCCGGCGCCGGTATCGGCTTCCTGCTCTCCCCGGCGTCGACCGACGCGGTGAACCGCTCGATCGGCGCGTCGTACGGCGAGGTCACCGGCGTACTCCAGACCCTGCGCAACTACGCGGCCAGCGTGGGCCTGGCGGTGTTCGGCACGATCCTCACGCACGTCACGACGGACCGCGTCGCCGACACCCTCCAGGCGCGGGGGGTCTCGCACGACACCGCGCACACCGCGGGCCACACCATCGCGGAATCCGTCACGGGCGCCGCCGACTCCCGCACACCGGCGGGCACCGGCCCGGCCGCACAGGCGGCGCGGGACTCGATCGGCGCGATCAGGATGGACTTCGCGGAGGCGAACAGGGTGGTGTTCTACGGGATGGCGGGGGCGCTGGCGGTGGCGTTCGTGTGCGCGCTGTTCCATCCGGGGACGCGGGTGACGGGGGAGGAAGGACCGGCGTCCAAGAGCAAGGATCTCTAGGCCTCTTCCCCAAAGAAATTCTGCAAAAATACTTTTGCAGAGTGCCTGTGCCGCTCTACGCTCGCCGCATGGTCAGCGACGAGCAGAGACGGGTCCTCGACCCCGAACAGGACGCGGCGGCCCTCAAGGCCCTCACCCACCCCCTCCGGATCCGGCTCCTCGGCCTGCTGCGGCAGGACGGCCCGGCCACGGCGAGCGAACTCGCGGTCAAGACGGGGGAGTCGTCCGCCTCCACCAGCTACCACCTGCGGGTCCTCGCGAAGTACGACTTCGTCGCGGAGGCCGCGCACCGTGACGGGCGGGAGCGGCGCTGGCAGGCGGTGCACTCCGTGACCTCGTGGAACAACAGGGCGATGACAGCGTCCCCGGACAGCCGCGCCTTCGTCAACTTCTCGCGCAGGCGCCAGATCGAGCACTTGGAAGCGTCGGTCGACCGGCACGAGGCGGACATCGCGGAGGGGCGGCTGGGCGAGGAGTGGCTGGAGCCGTCGGGCCTGGTGGACCTGATGCCCCGTCTGACGCCCCAAGCGGCGGGCGAGTTGTGGGAGGTGTTCCATCGCACGCTGGACGAGCTGGCCGCCCGCGACGAGGGGGACCCGCGCGCCGAACAAGTCGTCCTGGTGATGGCGGCGCTGCCGCTGGCGGCGAGGGTGGAGGGGGAGGAGGGGGAAGCGCCGTGACGGACCCCCGTACACCCGCGCCCTTCACGTCCTCCACGCCCCACACACCTTTCCCGCCCCTCTCACCCCACACCGCCCGCCGCCGCTTCGTCACCGTCTCGGTGCTCTACTGGCTGCCGGTGGGCCTGACCATCGCCCCGCTGATCCTCCTCTTCACCGAGCGCGGCATGGCCCTCACCGCCATCGCGGGCTTCTTCGCCGCGCACTCCCTCACGGCCGCCGCCCTCGAACTGCCCACCGGCGGGCTGTCCGACGTCATCGGCCGCCGTACGGTCCTGGCCGCCGCCGGCCTGCTGGGTCTGGCCGCCTTCACCCTGCAAGGGCTGGGCACCACCGCGTGGGTGCTCGCGCTCGGCATGGCCCTGATGGGCGCGGGCCGCGCGCTGTCGAGCGGACCGGCCGAGGCCTGGTACGTCGACACCGTCCAGGCGCACTCAGGCCCCGACGCGGAACTCCGTAACGGCCTCGCCCGCGCCGGTACGGCGACCTCCGCCGCGCTCGCCGCCGGCACGCTCCTCGGCGGCGGCCTGCCGTGGCTGCTCGGGCTGGGCCCCGACCTCGGGGCGAGGCTGAGCGAGGCCACCTCGGGCCTCGTACTCCCGCTCTCCGTACCGCCGTTGCTGGCCGCCGTCCTGGAGATCGTCTTTGTGCTGTACGTCCTGACGGCCCTGCCGGAACCACCCCGGCCACGCGCCACCCTCCGCGCCGTCCTGCGCGGCATACCTGTCACGGTCGTGGACGGGCTGCGGCTGGGCGGCAGGGACTCCGTGGTCCGGCGGATCCTCCTGAGCGCAGGGGCGGCGGGCGCCGCGCTGGCCGTACTCGAACTGCTCACCCCCGGCCGGGCCGCCGACCTGACCGGCGCGGCGGATTCGGGCGCGGTGGTCTTCGCTGGCCTGGCCTGCGCCGGCTTCGTCTGCTCGGCCCTGGGCAACCACCTCGCCCCGCTCGCGGCCCGCTTGGCGGGCGGCGGCGAACGCGCGGTCCTGCTGAGCCTCGGATCCGGCGCGGTGGGACTGCTCCTGCTGGGGGTCACGGCGACGGGCGCGGGGCCGGTGCCGCTGGTGGGCGGGGCGATCGGTTTTGGCCTGGTCTACCTGGGGCTGGGCGCGGCGGGCCCGAACGAGAACGACCTGCTGCACCGCCGCGTCACCGGCGCGGGCCGCGCCACCGCGCTGTCGGTCCAGTCGCTGGCGCTGCAACTGGTCGCGGCGGTGACGGGTTTGGTGATCAGCACGCTGCCGACGGGTCCGGCGGCGTGGTGGGTGGGGGGCGGGGTGCTGCTGGGGGGAGGACTGCTGTGGGCGGGCGCGTCGCGCCCGGCACCGATCATGCCGAAGGTCCCAGAAGCAGCAAAGTGAAGAGAGGGACCCCAAAGGCCCGACACCCGGTGAATCTGCCACCGGGCGCCGGGCCTTTCGGGCCTTTCGGCCGCCGGGCGGGGGAGCGCCCGGCGGGGGAGGGCGGTCGGTCAGCCGTGGGAGACCGTCAGCCCGTAGAAGGCGACGCGGGCACCCTTGGTGGTGCTGTCGGAGGACGACTGGTTGTACGAGCCGGCCTTGAAGTACTGCTTGTACGGCTTGAAGGACGACGGGATCGCGTAGTGCGTCGTGCTGCCGTTGACCGTCAGGTCGATCGTGTTGCCGCCGGAGACGGCGATCGTGTACGTCCACGTCTTGCCGATCGACACGTGGCCCACGGTGTGGGGGGTCTGGCCGCCGTCCGGAGAGTTCTCGATACCGGCGACGATGTCCCCGCTCGACCGGTAGTACAGCTCGACGAGCGGCTTGGTGGACGTACCGCCCGAGCCGAGGTGGATCTGCCCGACGGCGACGTTCGAGGTGACCGACACGACGCGCAGGGTCGCGCTCAGCTTGTGGCTGCCGCTGAGGGACCAGTCGGCGGCGCTGCCGTTGGAGTTCATCTCACGCAGCTCGGAACGGGCGTAGTTGGAGTTGGGCGTGGTGACACCCTTCTCCGGCGCCCAGAACGTCATCGCGCCGTCGCGGGTGTCGGTGTAGAAGTACGAGTCCTGATAGCCGTTGGCGCCCTGGAGACGGGACGACGAGATGGTGGTCGGCGAACCGGGCGAACCCACCGGCTCCTGGAGCTGCCACACCGACAGGTTGAAGTTGCCACCGGGCGCGACGGCCGGGTTGGCGGCGCTGGCGCTGCCACTGCCCAGGATGCTGATCGTGGCGGCGACACCGGCGGCGGTGGCCAGCGCGAGGAGTCGGGAACGTAGCTTCATCGGGGGATCCTTCAGCACTCGAAGTGGTGGGGGGATGAAGGCGTCGCGGTAGGAGGTAGGTCAGGTCTAGTCCAATGCACGACCAGATGTAAATAACACGACCCAGTTGGTCGGTCAATGGTCTTCTATAGGTAAAGAGTTCATCGCCGCAGGTGAGGGGTGCGGGGCCAACAGGAAGCAAAACCCAATCATGGGAGAGGGCGAAGGCCAGGACCAAGAGGTACTCCGGTGCGACGCGGCCGAGTTGGTCGGCGTGGGGCCGCCCCTTGCTGTTGAGTGTCGCGGGTCCGGTCCGGGCGTCAAGGGCGCTCCTGCGGAGCGTCGGCTTCGCCGATTGCGCTTCGCTTCACCCTTGACCCCCGGCCCGGACCCGCAAGGGAAGGCTGGGGGGGGGCGGCCCGGGGGAAGGTCCCCCGGGGGGCTTGTTTGTTCCCGGGGTTTCGCGCCGGGCTGCGGCTCCCGGCGGGGTATTGCGCACGACTTGAATGGGGCGGTCGGTCTTGGTTCGGCGGCTGGCGGCCGTCCGTTGGCCGGTGCGCAAGCACCGTGTCTGTGGTGAGTGGGTGGTGGGGCAGATGCGGCGGGGGGAGGCGGCCCGTCGGGCCTGTTTGGGTGGGTTGTGTGCTCTGAGAGCCCGTTAACGAAACACAGGACACAAGACAGGGTGGGAAAGGCCCGCAGGAGGCCTCAAAGCCTGGGCAAATGGGGCATATTGCCTGTTGGGGTGGGGGTGGGCGGTCTCGGCGGTCGGCCACCTAGCCACCGGCCCGCACGCACGCACCACACCCGAGCCGCGTGGGTGGTGGGGCAGATGTGGACGCAAGTTGCTCCCCCTCGGTCGGGGGGAGTAGGTCCTTCGGCTCAGGCGCGCTTCGCGTCTGCTGGTTAGCGTCGGGTCTCATGGAAACCACGGGAATCGTTCGTCGTCAGACGGCGGAGCGGGTGCGGGACGTGCTGGGGCGGCTCGTTGCCGAGCGGGATGTGTGGGTGTCGACCGGTCACCCTGATCACGGGCCGCATCAGGTGCCGTTGTGGTTCCTGTGGGATGGGCGAGCGGTGTGGATGTGCACCAGCGCCACTTCCGCGACTGCTCGGAACATCCGCACAGAGCCGCGCGTGCGTCTGGCGCTGGCGGACACCTTCGACGTGGTGCTCCTCCAGGGTGAAGCAGAGTGCTTCCCGGACGAAGACGTACCCGGAAGTGCGGCGGAGGCGTTCGCCGGCAAGTTCGGGTGGGATCCGCGCGTGGAGGAGGATTCCTTTCTGTATGTACGTGTGGTCCCGAGGACTGTGCGCGCTTGGCGCGGCGAGCCGGAACTACGCGGGAGAGTCATCATGCGCGACGGAACGTGGCTGGAACAGCCGCCGTCCGTCGACGGTGAATGAGGCTCCGCCTGGCCCCGCTGCTGACCACGGATCTCAGACACGGTGCTTGTACGCCGGCAAACGGACGGCCGTCCAGCCGCCGAACCAGCCCGCCACCGCCCCATTCAAGTGGGGCGCAAAACCCCGCCGAAAGCCGGGGCCCGCGATGAAACCCCAACAACAAACAAGCCCCCCGGGGGACCTCCCCCGGGCCGCCCCCCTCTGCCTTCACTTGCGGTTTCGGGGCGGGGGTCAAGGGTGGAACGCAGTGGAATCGGCGAAGCCGACGCGACGTAGGAGCGCCCTTGACGCCCGCCCCGAAACCGCGACACTCAACCGCAAGGGGCGGCCCCACGTCGATCAAAACAACCCGGCCGCCCCCGACTACCCCTCGGTCCGAACCCGCGCCGGAAGACCTCCCCCACCTACCCCACCTCCCCCACCTCCCCAAAGAACGCCGCGATGTCCCCCGCCAGCAGTTCCGGTTCCTCCTGGGCCGGGAAATGGCCGCCTCGCGGCAGGTGCGTATACCGGGTCAGGTGGTATTTGCGCTCCACGAACGCGCGCGGTGCGACCACGCCCAGGTCCGCCGGGAACAGCGCCAGTGCCGTCGGCACTTCCACACGCTCCAGCTTGGGTACGAGGCCCTGGCCTCGCTCGTAGTAGGGCGTGAACGAGGTCGAGATCGTGTTGGTGAACCAGTACAGCGACGCTTGCGTCAGCAGGTAGTCGTCGCTGAATCGGGTGGAGAGGTCTCCGCCGCAGTCGCTCCAGGCCCGGTACTTCTCCAGCATCCACGCGAGCAAGCCCGACGGTGAGTCGCTCAGGCCCTGGGCCAGGGTGAGCGGGCGAGTCCGCTGCTGGTGGGCGAATGCGCCCTCCTCCTGGCCCCAGGCTCCGAAGGCAGCCAGGTACGCGCGCTCCTCGTCCGTCAGTTCCGCGCCCGGGTCGGGGGGTGTGGTCACCACGTCCAGGAGGTGGATGCCGACCACCGACTCGGGGTGTGCCTGGGCCAGCAGCGCGGTGATCCCCGCGCCGAGATCGCCGCCGTGTGCGCCGTACCGTTCAAAGCCCAGTTCGTCGTGCATGAGCCGGTGCCACAGTTCGTGCGTGAGGGGCGGCGGGTCCAGGCTCGGGAACTTGGGGGAGAAGGTGAACCCGGGGATCGACGGCACGATCACCGTGAACGCGTCCTGCGGGTCACCGCCGTACCGCGACGGTGTCGAGAGCCGTTGTGCCAGTTCGACCAGCTCGTAGAACGTGCTCGGCCAGCCATTCGTCAGGACCAGCGGCAGCGCTCCCTCCCGCTCCCCGTCGAAGCGCAAGTAGTGCACGCGCGTGCCGTCCACATCGGCGAACCGCGACGGCAGCGCGTTGATGGCGGCCTCGTACCGGCGCCAGTCGTAGCCCGAAGCCCAGTAGTCGACCAGCCGCCTCAGCTCCCCCGCGTCGGTGCCCGCCTGCCAGTCGGCGACCGGCCACGGCTTAGCCCACCTCGTCCCGCGCAGGCGGGCTCGCAGGTCGGCGAGGTCGGCGTCCGACACCTTCAGCAGGGGATCGGCATCTGTTTTTGGGGTCTTCTGTGAGTTCGACACCCTTAAAAGCTATAGCTGGTGTCGATGGTCGTCAACACCGGCTTTCCGTTACAGTGGTGTCGTGGATGATGTCGTCGTAGATCTGGGTGTGGTCGAGCAGTTCCTCAACACGCTCGACCGGAGGACCTTCAGCTGGCACGGGGAGAATTTTGTCCCCAGCGACGCGCTGACCTCGGTCGAGGACCTGTCCGCCTGGCTGGAGAAGCGCGGTCTGGCCACCGCGGGGTTGGAACTCCGCCCGTCCGACCTCGCCGCCGCCGTCGCGCTGCGCGGTGCTCTGCGAGAAGCACTCACCGACGGCGGCAACGGCTACGGCTACGGCGAGGGCGGCGGCTACGGCGAGGGCGACAGCGACGGTACGGCGGTCGCGCAGGCCCTCGCCGCCTTCCCCCTGCGCCTGGCGCCCGACCCGACCAGCGGCCGGCTGCGCATCGCCGCCGCCAGCGGCGTGGCCGGCCTCGACGCCATCGTCGAGACGGTGGCGTCGAGCGTGGCCGGCGGCGGCTGGAACCGTATGAAACTGTGCTCCTCGGCGGACTGCCGCCGGGCCTTCTACGACACCTCACGCAACGGCGGCGGCCGCTGGTGCACGATGAAGGCGTGCGGCAACCGGAACAAGACACGCGCCTACCGCAGCCGCCAAGCGGGCTGAAACCCTGCCGCCCCCGTCAACCGTCAACCGTCACCCTCAGTCCGCCGTAGCCCGCGCCGGGTCGTCCAGCGGCGTGCTCACCCGCAGCCACCGGTAGCCGTACGGTTCCAGCTCGACCCTGACCTTCCCGTCCTCCTCCCCCACCGTGACGTCGTCCTCCCCGAGCAGATCGGTGAGGAGTGTCCCGGCCGCCAGGCGCGACGCCTCGGTCACCACCTTCACCCGGCGGTCCGCGAAGTTGTGCAGGGCCAGGACGGCCCCATCCCCGGTGGTCGCGAGATGGGCCAGGACCGCGTCGTCGCCCGCCGGGAGTATCTCGTGGGCGCCCCAAGCCAGTTCGGGGCTCTCGCGGTAGCACTCCACCAGCCGTCGCAGGCAGGAGAGTTGGGAGCCCGGGTCCTGACGCTGGTCGTGCACATTGACCTTCGCCGGCCCGAACTCCCCCTCCACCAGCGGGTTGGGGTAGTCGGCGGGGTCCGCGGTGGAGAAGCCGGCCGTGTCGTCCGCCGTCCACTGCATGGGGGTACGGACCGCCTGGCGGCCCTCGGCGGCGAGGTTCTCGCCCATGCCGATCTCCTCACCGTAGAAGAGGACCGGCGTGCCGGGGAGGGTGAAGAGCAGGCTGTACGCCAACTCCGTACGGCGGCGGTCGCCGTCGACCATCGGCGGGAGCCTGCGGCGCAGACCCCGGTCGTACAGCTGCATGTCCTTCTCGGGCCCGAACGCGGCGAAGACCTCGGCCCGTTCGTCGTCGGAGAGCTTGTCGAGGGTCAGTTCGTCGTGGTTGCGGACGAACGTCGCCCAGTGGGCGTCCCTCGGCGGCTCAGGACGGTCCCGCAGTGCTCGCGCCAGTGGCGTCGCGTCGCCGCGCGCCATCGACAGGTACATCTGCTGCATGCCGATGAAGTCGAAGCACATGGTGAGTTCGTCGCCGCGCGAGGTGCCCGGCTCACCGAAGAAGCGCGCGGTGTCCTCGTACGGCAGGTTCACCTCGCCCAGCAGGATCGACTCCCCGTCCCGGCGGCCCAGGAAGGCCCGCAGGTCGGCGAGGTACTCGTGCGGGTCGGGCAGTTCGTCGGGCTGTCCGTCCGTCTCCAGCAGGAACGGCACGGCGTCCACCCGGAAGCCGGACAGGCCGAGTTGGGTCCAGAAGCCCATGATGCGGGCTATCTCGTCCCGTACCTCCGGATTGGCGACGTTGAGGTCCGGCTGCTGCTTGTAGAAGCGGTGCATGTAGTACTGCTCGGTGCCCTCGTCGTACTCCCAGACGCTCGTCTCGGCGTCCGGGAAGACGACGTCGTGCGGGCCGTCCTCCGGGGGCTCGTCCCGCCAGACGTACCAGTCGCGGTGCTCCGCGTCCCGGCTCGACCGGGCGTCCTCGAACCAAGGGTGGTGCTCCGAGGTGTGGTTGACGACCAGGTCGGCGATGACCCGGATGCCGCGGTCGCGCGCGGTGCGGACGAACTCGGTGAAGTCCCCGAGCGTGCCGAGCCTCGGGTCCACCCCATAGAAGTCGGTGATGTCGTAGCCGTCGTCGCGCTCGCGCGTCGGGTAGAACGGCATGAGCCAGACACAGGTCACCCCGAGCCGGTCCAAGTGGTCGATGCGTTGGGTGAGTCCGGCGAAGTCGCCGCAGCCGTCGCCGTCGCTGTCCTGGTACGTCTCGACGTCCAGGCAGTACACGACCGCGTCCTTCCACCACACGTCCGAGGTACGGGTCAGCCTCATCGCGAAGCCTCCTTCAAGGCGCTCTCCGTGGTGGGTGCGTTGATCTCCGCGACCGCCGGCGGCGGCTCCGTGACATCCAGCCTCGGCAGCACCTTCGCGCCGAACGCGTCGATGAACGCCTCCTGTTCCCGGCCGACGTGGTGCAGCATCACCGCGTCGAATCCGAGGTCGGCGTACTCCTGGAGCCAGGCGGCGTGTTGGCCGAGGTCCGCGGAGATCCGTACCGAACGGGCTACCTGTTCGTCGCTCACGTGTTCGCTGACGACATCGAACAGTTCGGCGGTGTCCAGGTCCCAACTGGCGGGCGGGCCATGCACGTTCGTACGCCACTGGTCGTGGGCGAGCGCACGGGCCTCGTCGTCGGACGGAGCCCAGCTCAGGTGCGCCTGGAGGTACAGCGGTCCCGCTCCCCCGGCCGAGCGGTAGGCGTCGACGATGCGCCGCAGCTGCTCGTGCGGGGCGTTCACGGTGATCAGTCCGTCGGCCCAGTCCGCGCACCAGGCGGCGGTGGCCTCGCTGCACGCGGCGCCGAACAGGGGCGGGACGCTCGCGGGGCGGGTCCACAGCTTGGCCCGGTCCACGGTCACCAGCCCGTCGTGGCTCACCTCCTCGCCGCGCAGCAGGGCCCGGATGATGTCGACGCACTCGCGCAGGCGCGCGTTGCGCAGGTCCTTGCGGGGCCAACGGTCGCCGGTGATGTGCTCGTTGGAGGCTTCGCCACTGCCCAGCGCGGCCCAGAACCGGCCGGGGAACATCGCCCCGAGACTGCCGATGGCCTGGGCGATGACGGCGGGGTGATAGCGCTGGCCCGGGGCGTTGACGACGCCGAACGGTACGCGTCCGGTGGCCTGGAGGGCGGCGCCCAACCACGACCAGGCGAAGCCGGATTCACCCTGCCGGGCGCTCCAGGGGGAGAAGTGGTCCGAGCACATGGCGGCGGTGAAACCCGCCTCCTCCGCGTGCACCACTGCGGTCAACAGGTCGCCGGGTGGCACCTGTTCGTGCGAGGCGTGAAATCCGTAGACGGTCATACGACGCGGGTACCCGCGTCCCGGAGAGTAGTCGAGCGGCAGCGCGGTGAGTTTTCCACCGCGTCGTCGTCACTGCCCGAGGTGCGCCCAACGTCGGCCGCAGCGGACTCAGTTGGATCCGAGTATCAGGCCGCCACCCGGTCGGTGAGGGAGCGGCGGCGCAGGGTGGCGGTTTCCAGGGCCGGCGGTGCGTACGCCTGGTCCAGTGCTCCGACATCCGTGCCCGGCGGGACGATGGTGTCGATCCGGTCCAGGATGTCGTCCGTGAGGGTGACGTCCAGGCCGGCCAGCAGGTCGTCCAGGTGGGCCATCGTGCGGGGGCCGATGATGGCGCTGGTGACGCCCGGGTGGGCGACGGCGAAGGCCGTGGCCAGGTGGGTCAGCGGCATGTCCGCCTCCTCGGCCAGGGAAATGAACTGTTCCACGACGTCGATGCGGCGCTCGTCGGTGAGGTGCTTGAAGAGGCCCGCGCGGCGCAGCCCGTTCTCCTGGTTCTTGCGGACGCGGCCGGTGAGCAGCCCCTGGGCGAGCGGCCCCCAGACCAGGGCGCCCATGCCGTACCTCTGCGCGACGGGCAGCACCTCGCGCTCGATGCCTCGGTTGAGGAGGGAGTACGGGGGCTGCTCGGTGCGGAAGCGTTCCAGGTTCCGGCGTTCCGCCACCCACTGCGCCTCGACGATGTCCGAGGCCGGGGTGTTGGAGGAGCCGATGGCGCGTACCTTTCCGCCGCGGATCAGGTCCGTGAGCGCGGAGAGGGTCTCCTCGACGTCGGTCGTGGGATCCACGCGGTGGATCTGGTAGAGGTCGATGTAGTCGGTCCGGAGCCGGCGCAGCGAGTTCTCGACCGCCGTGATGATCCAACGCCGCGACGCGCCCTGCTGGTTGGGGTCCGCGCCCATCGGGCGGCTCACCTTGGTGGTCAGTACGACGTGGTCGCGGCGCCCCTTGAGTGCCTTGCCGACCACTTCCTCGGAGTCGCCGTACGCGTCGGCGGTGTCGACGAAGTTGATGCCCGCGTCCAGCGCCTTGTGGATGACGCGGATCGAGTCCTCGTGGTCGGCGTTGCCGATGGTCGAGGCGAACATTAGGGTGCCGAGGGCGTACGGGCTGACCTTGATGCCGGTGCGGCCCAGCGTGCGGTATTGCATCGGAGACCCTCCTGGGTCGTGGAGGAGCACCGGCGGGTGTTCGGTGCCGGGTGCCCTACTCTGTAGCTAAACGGAAAGCCTTTCCAGAACAGAACTATACGGAAAGACTTTCCGGTTATGCAACCGGAGGGACCGAGGACTGTGAGCGAGAAGGCCGTACCCGAGAAGGCCGTACGTGAGAAGGCCGTACGTGAGAACCCCGCGCCGCCCCGCCGCATCCGCGCGGACGCGCAGCGCAACGTGGACGCCCTGATCAACGCCGCGAGGACCGTCTTCGACACGTCCGGCGTCGACGCGCCCGCCAAGGAGATCGGCGACCTGGCCGGCGTCGGCGTCGGGACCCTCTACCGGCACTTCCCGCTGCGGTCGGACCTGGTCAAGGCGGTGGTGGAGACCGGCATCGACGCGTGCGCGGCGGCGGGGCCGCGGCTCAGCGCCGTACACGAGCCGTGGGAGGCGCTGACGGAGTGGCTGCGCCGGTTCACCGAGTTCCTGGGTACGAAGCGAGGGCTGGCCCCGGCCCTCCACTCGGGCGATCCGGCCTACGCGGCCCTGCCCGGCTACTTCCTGGAGAAGGTCGGCCCCGCTCTCGCGGCTCTGCTGGACGCGGCGGCGGCGGCCGGAGTCGTACGGGACGACGTCAGCGCTCTCGACCTGATCCACGCCATCGCCAACCTGTGCGTGCCGGTGCCCGGTCAGGGACCCGAGTACAACCAACGCATGGTCGCGGTCCTCGTGGACGGTCTGCGCACCCCGTACCGGAGCTCAGCGCCCTGACTGGTCAGTCACGGCGGCTCCGGTCTTCTCCGCGGCGGGGGCTGGAGCGGGGGCTGGAGCGGGGGCGGCCTGCGGCCTGGGCCGGCCGGGCAGCAGCAGGCACAGCGGTACGGCGACGGCGGTGACAGCGGGGACTGCCACCGACCACCGACCGCCCAGTTTCACCGTGGACGCCGTCGTCCAGCGGGCCGGTAGGACGTCCTGGATACGGTGTTGCTGCCACTGGTGTGCTGACGATTGGGACGATCGGCGCGCTGACGCCGACTACGCGGGGGTACGGGCCCGCACCATCAGGGTGCCGACGTTCACCGGGTCCGGCGCGGCGAGCACTTCGGCGTTGATGTCGCGGAAGCCATGGCGTTTGAGGAGGTCGGCCCACCATTCGGGGGTGTAGGACCACCGCAGGAGGGTGAGCTTGCGCCCGGCGAGGCCATTGCCGTACATGGGTTGGGGGCCGTAGTAGCCGTGGATCGCCTCGGCCTGGGAGAACGCCAGACAACCGCCCGGCGAAAGGCGCTTGGCGATCAGCGGAATCAGATCGTCGGGATCGGTGAACCACACAGCTCCCCAGATCGAGAAGATGGCGTCGTAAGTAGCCTCGGTCCGGGTGAGGTAGTCACACGCCTCACCCTCGACAAGGGTGAGCCCCGGAATACCACCCCACCACCGCCGAGCCCGCGCGACCTGCACGGCCGAAAAGTCCACCGCCGTGACACTGATTCCCTCACGGGCGAGGTGAACGGCTTCCTTCCCCTCGGCAGACCCCAGCTCCAGCACGGTCCGGGGACTCCCCATGAACTCCCGCCCCGGCCCATGCCCTTCGTACTGGGTCCACTCAAAAGCACCGGCTGCGGGAGCGGCCTGTTCACCTTCCCCACGGTGCGGCTTGTAGGAGTCCCAGTACTCAGGCAGGTTGGTCGACGCGCGGGGCATGAATCTCCTCGAAAGACGGTGACCATCAAGCTGGACACCGTACCTACGACGGCCTCACGCACAGATCGGGATCACACATTTTCATCCCCATGAGAACTGCCCCGGCCCAGCAGCCAGACTCGCCACCGGACCGGCTCACAGGCGCGATTCACCGGTCAGTGACAGTTCTCCCCGGGCCGGCACGGACCACATTTCGCGTAGTCCCGCTCCCACAGCTTCCAGTCGACCGCAAATCCGTTCTCGGCGATGATCTGTGCGGTGCGCTCGACGGATCCGTCGAACTTGAAGTCGATCTCCGGGATGTGCTCCAGGAACCGACCGTCGAAGTGCGCAGCGCACCACTCGCGATAGTTCCTCGTGTCCAGGATGAAGACGTGCACCGCGGTGTCGACCAGTCGGCCGCAGCACATCTCCAAGCCTTGGCCCCACTTGTCGATGGCGGTGATCAGGTACGAGACGGCCGCGCCGAACAAGCGCTCGGCCATCACCTCGTCGAAGGGATGGTCCCGCATGAGGAGCTGGATCTCACGGTCCCAGACCTCGGGTTTCACATAGTCCCGCGGATCTCGGACGCGGGTCCCAACTGCTGTCGTCATGCTGTCCTCCGGATGTCAGGGCCCCGCCGTTCGGAGCGGGACCGCACTGCCCATACGAAACCGCGACAAGCCCGCCACCAGTGATCGGTTGTCCCGGTGCGCATGCCGGTTGCAGATGATGCACACACCGTGTACAGCCTGTGCTCGGGCCTTTACCGTGAGATAGAGGACCCGTCCCGGCACGTCGACACGTCGGAGGCCCGGTGAGCATCGATCCGCTGTGGAGTTCCAGCCAAGTTCGTATGCTCATGGACCGTCAGGACGCCGGCGGCCTGGTGCGTGTGGGTCGGGAAGTGCGCGGATGGCGGCAGGCGGACCTCGGGGCCCGTATCGGCTGTTCCGCATCCACAGTCTCCCGTCTGGAGACCCGGGCGCGGCATGCGGACCTCACTCTCCTGCGGCACGCCGCCGGTGAGGTGGGCGTGCCACCACACGTTCTGGTGGCGTCTCTCGGGTTAGGCGCGTCGAGCCTCCCTCCACCTACTACTGTTGCGCCGGACAGGCCACGCTGCGCCCAGGAGGACCCGATGCGCCGCCGCACACTGCTCGCCGCCGCCGGTCTCACCGCCCCGACCACGCTCCTGAGCTGCCTGGACGACGCGCTGGCAGCCACGCCGGATCCCACCGGGTCAACCATCCCACTGGACAGGCGGCTGGCAGCTGCGCGCTCCCGCTTCGACGCCGGACAGAACGCCGTCCTCCTCAAGGCACTACCAAGCCTGCTGGCCGACGCACATCACGCCGCCCGTACGCGCCAGGAAATCCCGCTCAGCCGTCTGTCCGCGACTTACAGTCTCGCCGCGCAGGTCCTGACAAAAGTCGGCCGGTACGACCGGTCACGGCTGACTGCCGACCGGGCCACCCTGTACGCGGAGTGGTCCGGCTCCCCTCTCGCAGCAGCCGCCGCCGCGCGCGAACTCAGCGCCGTACTGCGCCACCAGGGCCAGCCGAGCAACGCCCAACGCCACATCATGGGTGTTGTCTCCCTGGTCGAGGCCACCGGTCTGACAACCGACGCACAAGCGTCCGCCTACGTACAAATGCTCTGCACGACCTCTTACACGGCAGCAGTTGCCGGTGACCGCAACCAAGCGCTCGCCATGATCCAAGATGCCGCGCGAGCGGCGCGCGATCTCCCGGGCAAGCCTCCCGCCGGACGGCTCTTCCCCATCACCCCAGCCGCTGTCGACCTGTACGCCGTCGGTGTCCACTGGGCTCTCGGAGACGCCGGGGCCGCCATCGAAGCGGGCCGTGGTCTTCACCCAGGTCAGTTCAGGACGGCTGAGCGCAAAGGGCGCATGCATACTGATCTCGCCCGAGCGTGGTGGCAATGGGGAAAGCCCGAGCAGACAGCCTCCGAACTACTGTCCGCCGTACGTGTCGCGCCGGACGAAGTCCGCGACCGCCCCGCGATCCGACGTATGGTCACCGAACTACAGACACATCACGCCCGCGCAACGGGTGTACGCGAGCTGACCGCAGCCGTCAGCGCGAAAGCCTGACATCCGCCTGCGCCCGTCGCCATCGCTGGCCGTTCTTGTGTCCCCTGTTTCGTCGATTTGATCTGAGAGCACACAACCCGCAGAAACAGTCCTGTCGGCCGCTTCAGCAGTCGCATCTGCCCCACCACCCACTCAGCTCAGACACGGTGCTTGTGCGCTGGCCAACAGACGGCGTGGCAGCCGCCGAGACGGCTCGTCACCGCCCCATTCAAGTGGTGCGCAAAACCCCGTCGAAAGCGGCAGCCCGCGACGAAACCCCGACAACAGACTGGCCCCCGGGGGACCCTCCCCCGGGCCGCCCCCCCTCTGCCTGCACTTGCGGGTCCGGGCCGGGGGTCAAGGGTGGAGCGCAGCGTAATCGGCGTAGCCGACGCGACGTAGGAGCGCCCTTGACGCCCGGACCGGACCCGCGACAATCAACAACAGGGGCGGCCCCACCCGTCTCATTTGGTGCCGGGTGCCCCTGACTACCCCTCGGTCCGAACCCGCACCCGCCCCTCAACGACAAGCAAGACTCGGGCTCAACGGTACCAACCGCAGCCGCGGTTCCTCTGGCACGTCGAAGCGCAAGTAAGGGTGAACAGTCCACTCGATCCACTGCTCTTGGTGGCTGAGCGAGAAGCCGCAAGGCTCGTTGCGGTGCAGCGCGGCGATCGCTCCCAGGCATCCTCCGTCGTCGATCCAACTCAGCGCGCGCTGCCGCTCGATGCGAGGCAGAACGGACGCGAGGGAACGCACGGTCACGCGGATGTGGCGAATGGCCTCGGCGGGGTTGGTGGCTGAGTGCCGGGAGATCTGGGAAATGTCGTCGCCGTGCAGCGAGTTGTAGGTGATCTGCTCGCACCAGAACGCGCGGTGGCGGAGGGATGGTCGTGCATGGCGGGTACCTCCTGGCGTACCGGCGCGGGCCAGAGTTGACCCCTGCTCGCCGCCGGCATGAAGAACGGCGAGCAGGGGCAACCCTTGTGTCCTCTCCCCAACTACGCACGGGGGCAGGGAGAGTTGCGCAGGCTCCGGACAGGCCCCTGCCGAGGAGCCCGCCCGCAGTGACGACGCACAGCGACCGTAGCGTCACTAAGTGGAAGTTGACAAGTGTGTACCGGTGCAAGTTCAGGCGAATGCATATGCCAAGAGCCCCCCGCTGGGTGCGAGGGGCTCTTGTTGCGGGTGGGGGAGGGTCAGTTGGCGAAGTGGTCGAACTCCCCAGCCTTGACTCCCGCGATGAAGGCTGCAAATTTGGCCCGGCTGGTCGTCGCAACGACGTTCGGATCGTCACTCTCGCGCATTACGATCGCGCCTTCGCGTTCTCCAACCTCGACGCATTGTGCCCCCGCATCGGAGAACGAGGATTTCTGCCAGTTGATCTGTGCGCTCATGCCTCGGTGTCTCACAGTTCTCGTGCGATGTGATGGATGAAGCTGCGCGACTCAGCAGGCTCCAAAGAAGCCTGCTCGGCAAAGTCGAACAGCGTTCGGTGCTTCTCCAACTCTGCGACGGCATCGAGGAGACGGCCGTCGTACGTGTTGTCAATCTGAACCGTATCGAGCTGCGGCACGACGCCGCCCGCGTAGAGGACGGTCTGGGTCAGGTGGAAGAATTCCTCGCTGGTGAACGGGATGATCCGCAGCATGATGTCCGGCCGTTCCGACATCTGTATGAGGTGTTCGAGCTGCCGTCGGGCGACCTTCCGCCCGCCGACCCGCATGCGCAGCGCTGCCTCGTGGACAATCGCCTCGACGTCCGGAGGGCTGTCGCGGTCAAGGATCGACTGCCGTCGCATGCGGTGCTCCACCCGCGCCTGTACCTCGTTGGCGGGGAGTTTGGGGAGAGCGCTGTTGAAGAGCGCGTGGGCGTGGTCCTCCGTCTGGAGGATCCCGGGAAAAGTGACTGGTTGCAGATATCGCAGGTATGACGCGTGGTGTTCAAGTTCGGCAACGTTCAAGAAGCCGGGCAGAAGGACGCCGCGATATTCGTCCCACCAATACTGCCCACGATGCTCGCGCGTAATATCGCACAAAGCGTCGATCAATGCTGTGTCGCTGCAAGCGTAGAAGACGGCCAGCTTGCGAATCCGCTCCTCGCTGATGCCGATGCGGCCCGCTTCGATGTGGCTGATCCTGGCTTGGTCCGTCGAGAGCAGGCCGGCGGCCTCACGAGCGGTTTTGCCTGCGCGATCGCGCAGCTTCCGCAACTCCCCACCAAGGCGGGCCTGGCGGGCGGTCGGATTGTCCCTTGGTGGCATGTCACCTTCCCCTGTCTGCGCACAGTCTCGCGCCTAACGGTGCACGGGTCCACCGGCTATGGGCAAATCCGTGGAGCTACTTGTACCGGTGCATGTATTTACTCTATGGTCCAAGTAGTGCCACACGGCGGCCACCCACCACCCCAAGCGCACCCGCATCACCGCGCCTTGGTGCGTCCCGCCGCCCTGACGTTGGGAGACCAGAAGATGACCCTCACCACCACCCCGTTAGCGCCCTCACCCCCACCCACACAAGGCGGCGAAACCTACCGCCTGGCCGTGCCCAACACGGCCTCCGCGCCGAAGATCGCCCGCGACTTCGTCGGTTCTGTCCTCCTGGTCAGCAGGCACGACGTCCTGCTCGACGACGCGCAGTTGTGTGTGACCGAGGTGGTCACCAACGCGCACCGGCACACCTGCACCCAGCTCATCCGGGTCACCGTGACGATCAACCGCAAGCAGGTCACCGTGTCCGTCGCGGACGACAAGCCGTGGGCTCTCCCCGTACCTCAGAGGCCACACCCCACGTGTCCCCTCCCCGCGAACGAAAGGTCCTCCGGTCAGGGGCTGTTGCTCGTAGAGACGCTGGCGAACGCGTGGGGGGCCACCATCCACGGTGGTAGCTCGCCCACTACCAAGGCGGTCTGGTTCACCCTGACAAAGTCCGCTCCCGTATGACAGCGTCCGACGACTGCGGCCCGTACTGGGACTTCCTCTTCATAGCGGTGACGCTCGGGGTGACAGCCGCGGGCCTGGTCCTCTCACCGAAGCCGGAACGGGAGCAGGACCCCGCCCCGGAGGACCGACCGGATCCCCGTACGTGACCACTCGTACAACCAGTAATCAGCCCCACAGAAAGCAGAACACCGCGCCGACCCGGCCGAGGGGGTCGGGCGGCGCGGTGGGGCGGACGGTTGGTCAGGCCGTCCACCTCCGATCATCGAAAGAAATGTCGAAGGGCGCCAGTACTTGGCGACTAGTCGCCAAGCGAGGGGCTGATCGGCGACGGCACGACCACCGCCGGCACCACCGGCGACGATTCCTTTTCCCCGCTCTCCTCCACCCCAGCTCCCACAACCACCTCGCCCTGTCCCTCCCCCTCCCCTTTCTCTTCGCCCAACCCCCGCATCAGCAGCCAGTACCCCAACCCCGCCACCGTCCCCAGCACCGCACACGCGCCCCACAGCCACACCGCGCCGAAGTGGTCGATCACGAAGCCGCCCACCAAGGGGGCGACCAGGGCGGACGCGGCCCAGGACAACGTGTACATGCCCTGGTAGCGGCCTCGGCCGTGCACCGGGGAGAGCCGTACCACCAGGCCTGTCTGGGTGGGCGCGTTGACGATCTCGGCCATGCTCCAGACGCAGACGGTCAGGGCGTAGACGGCGATCGAGTCCGCGAAGGCCGTCAGGCCGAAGCCGTACCCCGCGAGCAGGGAGGACAGGATCAGCAGGCGCCGTGGGTCGCGGTGTTCGATGAAGCGGGTCACCGGGATCTGCATCACGACGATCAGGACGCCGTTGACGGCGATGGCCAGGCCGTAGTCGGCGCTGGTGAAACCGTCCGTGCCCATGGCCACGGGGAGGGCCACGTACCCCTGCATGAAGATGAGCGAGACGAGAAAAGACAGCCCGACGACGCTCATGAACCGCCCATCGCGCAGCACGGCCCCCATGCCGACATCCGGAACCACGGACTTCTCCGCAGCGCCCTCCTCCCGCACCTTCACCCGCTCGGGCCGGGACTCGGGCAGCTTCAGAAAGACGACCACCGCACAGGCAAACGTCAGCAGAGCCTCCCCGAGAAATCCGGCGAGGTAGCTGTACTCGGCTACGAAGCCGGCCCCGGCGGAGGAGATCGCGAAGCCGAGGTTGATCGCCCAGTAGTTGAGGGAGAAGGCCCGGACGCGGTCCTCGGGGCGGACGATGTCCGCCATCATCGCCTGGACGGCCGGCCGGGACGCGTTGGACGTCATCCCGACCAGGAACGCGACCCCCGCGATGGCCAGCGGATCGTGCATGAAGCCCAGCAGCGCGACCGACGCGGCTGTCGAGGTCTGCGCGATCAGCATCGTCGGCCGCCGCCCGAGCCGGTCGGTCATCACCCCGGCGACGAGCGAGGAGACCACTCCGCCGAGGCCGTGGAGGGAGACGACGAGTCCGGCGTACGAGGCCGAGTAGCCGCGGTCCATCGTGAGGTAGAGGGCCATGAAGGTGGCGACGAAGGCGCCGAGCCGGTTGACGAGGGTGCTCGTCCACAGCCACCAGAACTCCCGGGGCAGCCCCGAGACGCTCTCCCTGGTGGCACGCCTCAGACCGGACACGATCGCGGTGGGACCGGTGACAGGCATGAGACATCCCCCAGGGGCGGTGAAGCGGTAGGTGTTACGGCGGGTACGAGCGCGACCGTCCCCCCACCAGGTAAGCGTCTCATCACCGCTTGGCAACTTACAGACGCCCACCAACCGAACGCCACCCAATACCCGGCAGCATCCAAACCAAGACGGTCTCCGAACGCCCCTCCAGGCGGTCGATTAGGCTCTCCCACATGGCCGACGCACCGTACAAATTGATCCTCCTCCGCCACGGCGAGAGCGAATGGAACGCCAAGAACCTGTTCACCGGCTGGGTGGACGTCAACCTCACGGAGAAGGGCGAGAAGGAGGCGGTGCGCGGCGGTGAGCTGCTCAAGGACGCCGGCCTGCTGCCCGACGTACTGCACACCTCCCTCCAGAAGCGCGCCATCCGCACCGCCCAGCTCGCGCTGGAGTCGGCGGACCGCTCCTGGATCCCGGTACAGCGTTCCTGGCGCCTGAACGAACGCCACTACGGCGCGCTCCAGGGCAAGGACAAGGCGCAGACGCTCGCCGAGTTCGGCGAGGAGCAGTTCATGCTCTGGCGCCGCTCGTACGACACCCCGCCGCCGGCCCTGGAGGACGGCACGGAGTTCTCCCAGAGCGCCGACCCCCGCTACGCGACCATCCCGAGCGAACTCCGCCCGCGCACGGAGTGCCTCAAGGACGTGGTGGAGCGCATGCTCCCGTACTGGTACGACGGCATCGTCCCCGACCTCCTCACAGGCCGCACGGTCCTGGTCGCGGCCCACGGCAACAGCCTCCGCGGCCTGGTCAAGCACCTGGACGGAATCTCAGACGCCGACATCGCGAGCCTGAACATCCCCACAGGCATCCCCCTGGTTTACGACCTGGACGCGGACTTCCACCCGGTCAAGCCGGGGGGCACCTACCTGGACGCGGACGCGGCAGCGGCGGCGATCGAGGCGGTAAAGAACCAGGGCAAGAAGAAGTAACCTGGCACGATCAGGCCCCCTGCTTGCGGCTTCTCCGCAGGGCAGGGGGCTTTTCCTTGTACGGGGCCACCAGATTCGATGCCGTCAGAAGTGCACGTGAATGTCGAGCCGATCGCGGGTCTGTTGGATCGCAATCTCGGTGAGTGCGTCCGCCCGCAGCGTGAGTGCTCCATCTCCTGTGCCGATCAGAATGATCGCTAGATGGCGAGGATGGATGTCGACGCTCACGTTCGTCCGCGGGGCTAGGCAGTTTTTGCTGTGTTCCGGGTTTCACCGGATCTTGGGCCGGACGGAGAAGTGGCATTGGACGTGAACGCTGCCCTGGGCGGACGGGTTCTTTCATGCCCATGATCCCTTGGAATTGCGATTGGTCCTAAACTGGGGCGAGTGGTGGGGAGGCGGAGTGACTACGCGACATACGGTAGCTCGTGCACTATATAGCTCCCCGGTCGCACGGTATCTGCGACCCGCAGCTGGCCCGCTATTCCCAAAGCGCACCTGACTATCTCTTCACTCGGTCTCTTAATGCTTGCGCGATGAGACCTAGCAGGAACGTAACCGAAAATTTGATGAACACCCCTCAGAATGTGCTTATCCGAGCAGTTTGCTCGCCATGCGCAGTCCCGCACTTGTCAGGACTTGAGGTCCCGACTGTCCCGCTCCAGCCCTGTCGACGCCAGCGTCACCCGCATGCCGTTCAGCCGCTTGATCTCCGACAGGGACGTCGTGGCTGAGACGCCGTCCTCACAGCATTCGATGGCCCCGCGACCCCGACCTTCAAGATCATCACGGCTACTGGGCGAT
Source organism: Streptomyces sp. NPDC087420 (assembly GCF_044744165.1). Taxonomy (NCBI): domain Bacteria; kingdom Bacillati; phylum Actinomycetota; class Actinomycetes; order Kitasatosporales; family Streptomycetaceae; genus Streptomyces; species Streptomyces sp. NPDC087420. Next base: position 62,095 of record NZ_JBIUXU010000017.1, on the reverse strand, counting down.
TTAACTGGTCGGTTCACAGGAGCGGGAACAGCAGGGAACCACGATGAAGAGGGGCGAGCTCGGCAATGCCATGGTCATTCGCCTAGGAAACACCGAGATCGCCCTCGAATGCGCGCAGCTTCCGAAGTTGCGGGCACTCGTCGCGATATCACGCCAGCGAATGGCCCCGCCAGCGCCGAGAGGCTCGACAGTCAAGGGTTTGGGGTACACGCAGTGAGCCAAGATGAGAGGTATGGGTAGCTGGGGGGATCTAGCAGGTCAGATAGCCAGTGCGCTCGTAGGGACGTTGGCCGGCGGAGGCATTGCGGTGTACGTAGCACGCTGGCAAACCGGTAGGGCAATCGAATCCCAAGTCCGTCTCGCGGCTTCTCAAGAAGCTGCCACCAGCGCGTTAGCCGGTCGACAGTGGGCGCAACAGCGCTCTGCCGAGGCTGCACAGCGGCTCTTGGAGCGCCTCGCAGAGCTGTACGCATGGCTGCCATCGCTACCAGACCTTGCGCAGGACGAACCGCGGTTGAGCCCGGAAGCTCGTGAGCGTTGCGCAGCGGCCCTCGACTCGGTCCGACGGGGCATGCAAACAGACCTTCTCTCCATCGGAGACGACCGTGTCCGTGCCCGGTACAGGGCCCTGGTGCGGCTGTGCTTCGATGTTGGGTATCGAGGCATCGGCCAAAGCCATCGTGAGCGGCAGATTCGCGACGCACGCGGGTACGTGCGTTATGTCCAGTTCACACTTGAGTCCGTGATCGACGGGAGCTATTTGCCGGATGACTGCGGGGCGCCAGTGCTTGAACGCAATGACACCGCTCCCTGGCTGCCGCCAGCGCTGCCCTGGCACTGGCAAGACCCAGCTGACGGCAGTTGAGTGAAGGCTGGCCACACCTAGTCGCGTGCTTCACGCTCCCGCCGTCCGGGCAACTGCTGTACTGCAGCTGAGCTACCTGCGGTTTTACTCGGGCAGCGGCCTTTTGGTGTGCACTTATTTCGTTCTTGGATCGCCGAGCGGAACGTCCTTTCAAGCTGATCAGGGTTATTTGGTGCCGGTTCTGGCCTTGTTCAGCATTTGGGCCATCAGTAGGGCGCCCCCGGCCGCTGCGCCCACCGCCCCCACGGCTAGGAAACTGCGGGAGGAGCGCCAGGATAGGACCGACCAGCGGGACTGGGCGGAGAACAGGGAGCCTGTGCTCAGCCATGAGCCCGTTGAGATCAGGGACAGGGATGAGCCGATCGAGCCTACCGACAGGGCGCTTCCGATCGAGCCGATCGACAGGGCCGACCCTACGGAACCCACGGACAGGACCGAGCCCACTGAGCCGATCGACAGGACCGAGTCCTTGGACCACAACGAGAGCACCGAACCGGAGAAGCCGGTGCGGGACGGCCGTACGGGCAGCTTTGTCATGAGGACATCTTGCCCGGTGCGTGCTCAGTGACATGGGTTGTCTGCGAATGGCGCGGGGCTTGGGGCTGGACCTTCAGCATCTCGTACGCCTGTCGGGCACGGTGATCGAATGGATGGACTAGCCTCGGCGGGTGACGCTCTACTTCGACCCCTTGGCCTCGGTGACGATCGCCTGGCATTTACCGGGCGTTGGAGAAGACCGGCTGTGGCTCAATGTTCCGGGGCCCTTCTACGATGGGGCGACGGACACCTGTTGGACGGGGCGGGTCTCGGCGCCTGACCATGTTCTTTACGGCGGCGAGTACCTCACCGAGTACGTCTACCGCCAGCCCAAGGCGCCAGCGGACACCGCTCTGCTGATCGAGGCGGCAGACCAGGACCCGCTCCTCGGATACGGCTGTGACGGCGATTCGCGATGGACACCGGAAGCGGTCCGGGAGTGGTGGAGCGAGCGCGGACGGGTGACGTGTTACCTGTCCGACAACCGGAGCGCCTGGGATGAGAGCGAGGTTAAGTGGGGGCAGGGCATAGGCGCCGCGCTCCGCGACTTCGAGTCCTATATTGCCGGCGGTCTGGCAACCGATCTTCGGATCTCCCTTTATTGGTTGGAGGAGCTACGGTCTCCCTCGCCCGATGACCGGTTGCCAGAGTTGTAGCAGCAGTTACTCGCCCGCCTCCCACAGGGCCCTGAAGCGCTGGACTCGCTTCGCTACTCTGTCTGCTCTCAGGTCCATGATCGTTTTGGTGTTGACGCCTCGTAGGTCGAAGCCGATCTCGTACGACAGGGACTCGTCGAAGACGATGAAGTCGTTCGTTTCGTCCATGCGGGCGATCGGGGAGAGTTCCGACAGGGCCAGGATGCGGACCTCGATGCCCAGGCTTTGCTGGTTGTCGCAGAACTGTTGGAGTTCTGGGGTGTTGTGGTCCGGCGTTTCTACTATGAACAGGCGGCGGATGCGGACCTGGCGCTCCTTCACCGCGTCACGCTGCGCCCGTAGGTAGCGCTGGCCCAGTTCGCTCGGCCAGAAGTCGCGGTCCACCGACGTGCTCGTCGCGTCGATCGTCTGGGCGGCGCAGTGGGTCAGGCTCACGATCCAGTCGTGGTCCTCGCCCTCGTAGTCCACCAGTTTCTGGTTGAGGTTCTCCATCAGCGTCGTGAGGCGGCTGATCTCCTCCCGCGCGAACGCCTGCATGATCGCGGGGGCGCTCGAACCGACCTGCGTCGCGCTCCGGACCAGGCGGGTGACCCCGTCCGGGGGGAGCGCTGAGCGGTCGACCAGGCCGAAGAGTTCCGTGACCTCGTTGATACGGGCGAAGCCGCGTGCCACCAGCCGCGTCATCTCCGCGTTGTGCTCGGTGAGCGTGTTCTCCACCCCGCCCAGCCGCCGCTCGAAGTCGATCATGTACTGGATGATCAGCGACGCGCCCCCCAGGAAGATGGAGGCGGTCAGCTTCCACACCTCCGGCTGATCGGTGATGTTCGTGAGTAAGTACGCCGTCCCGCCGATGAACGCCGTGATCAGCGACTTCAACAGGAACGGCGGGATGCCCAGCGGCCCCGGCACGGGGGGGCTCCCCGAGCCCTGCCTTCTCGACGATCCGTCCGTCTGTACGACCATGTGTGCGAGTCCCCCCGTTGGGATCGTGCGGCGTGCCTCCGGCCCTCAGCGGATGGTCAGGGCGGGGTCGTGCCGCAAGGAAATGGCCTGTAGGGCCAGTTGGTCCCTGATCCGCTGGACCAGGGTCTGCCACTGCCGGGTGAAGCCCGGTTCGCGTTCCAACACCTCCCACAGCGGGCCCAGCGCCCGGTCCGCACGAGCCTTCGGCATCCACAGGTGCAGTAGGTGGTCGACGGCCGGACGCAGTGCCATGACCGCGTCGCGTCCGTCCACCGATCCGAGCCGGCTGCGCTCGACCATCCGTACGAGAGTCGTGAGCAGCCAGTCGTGCAGGGCCAGGTCCTCGCAGAGTCCCGTGGCGGCGGCGGATCCCGTACCCGCCGGCAGCCGCAGCTCCACGGTGCGCAGCCCGTCCTCGGCAAGGGTGAAGCGTTCGATCGAAGGGCCCTCACCGTCGGGGGCCAGGAGTGCGACCCAACGCAGCCGAGTGCGCCGGGACTTGAAGGGTGCCCGTTGGTCGAGCAGTTGATGCCTGAGGAGCCTGCTGAGCAACCGTTCCGAGATCGCCCCGACATCCAGCTCGCCGGGTCGGCGGGTGGGGAGTAGAAATCCCTCGGCCACGGATCGCTCGGAGAGTTTTCCGAACGGCTCGATCACGCCCGGCCGGGCCAAGTAGTGGCCCCACGGCTGCCGTTGGTCCGGGCCGGAGGTTGGGGAGCGGAAGACTGCGCTGGACTGTAGGACGCGGCCCCCGGTGAGTACGGCGCGGGCCGCGACGGTCCCGGCTCCCCTGACCTTCGCCCCGGAGGACGTGGGCAGCCGGCAGTCCACACCGGTGAGCACGTCCGGCGACAGGGCGTAGGCGTTGGGGCGTTCGGAGACCAGGACCCGTTCGTCGCCGCGCAGTTGGAGCAGGTCGGCGGCCGCGGCGCCGGGTAGCGACTGTGCGTGCTGGAGCAGGCCCGTCCGTACCTCCCCGCACATCACCACCCACTCCACGGCGTCCCCCGGGGCGGCCATCTCAGGGTCCCGTGTAGAAGACGTAGGAGGCGCGGTCGGCGATCTCGTCCGGGACCGCCAGCCCCTCGCGCGCGGAGCGCTCGGCGACCTGGCGCAGCGCGCCCCGGTCCGCGTCGACCTGGTCGAGGATGACCCGGACGGCGTGCTCGACGGCCAGGAACCGGGACGGCAGTACGGAGGCGGTGCGGTACGCGGAGAAGGGCGCCGCCGAGGCGTTGAGCTGGACGAGCGGCGGCAGGTCGTCCCACCGGCGCGGGAACGCCTCGCCGTCGGACCACTCCCGGGGCCGCAGTACGGCTTCGCCGTGGTGCCGCAGCAGTCCGAGCCGGGCCAGCTGCCAGACGGCGGCGAGGAACGGACAGGACCACGTACGGCGGTTGTCGCGGTCGTCCCACATCTCGACGTCCACGAAGACGGAGTGGCGCCGGGCCGCGGTCTCGGTGGGCGGCGCCCAGGACGGGACCTGGGCCATGGCCTCCAACGTCCCGGTGTCCGGCCCGCGTTCGCCGTTCGCGAGCCAGCCGCTCTCGCCGGCGGGCGGCCGTGAACCGTCGCTGCCGGCGGGCGGTGACTCCACGAGGCGGTGTTCCACGGCCTCGGCGACCGCGATCCCGTCGGCCACGGCGCAGCCGGACTCACGCGCCAGGTAGTCGATCGTCAGCCCCGCGCTCCCGGCCTCCGCGAGGAGGATCGGGATGAGTTCGGCGGGGGAGGAGAAGCGGGTGAAGTAGTCGTCGATGAGGAAACACGTACTGATCCTGGGCCGCCGGCCGCCCATCGCGGCGGACGCGCGGACCGCGTCCGCCCAGGGCCGTACCCGCGCGAAGTGCTCACGCAGCCGCTCGGGACCGGCTTCGAAGTCCTCCATGTACAAGTGGCCAAGTTCCAGGGAGACATGGGCGAGCGGTACGGATTGGGTACGGGGTTCCGCGGCGGTCTCCCGGAAGACGGCGCCCGAAGCCACCGCTGAAACCGACTCCGCCCCGCCGTCCCTCACGTCTGCCCCCACGCGTCGTCGTCCGTCAGCCGCGCCGCCAGGTCCTCCAGCGCCTGCAGCGTCTCCATGTTCGCGACCCGGCTCGCCAGCACGTCCTCGTCGGTGATCAACTGCTCCCGCCACTGGAGCACCGGCTCCAGCGGCACCGCCCCCAGCACCCGGCTGAACCCGATGTCCAGCGCGGCCGCCAGCTTGTTGAGGTCCTGGTCGCACTTGCGCATCCACGCGGACTGGGCCGGCGGCACCTGCGACCACAGCGCCGACTCCGGGTCCGGCACGGCGGCCCGTACGAACCGGATGTTGCCCCGCAGCCGGTCCTCGTCGTGCCCGCGGGCCACGCCGCCGGCCACGATGCCGCGCGTGCCGAACACCAGCCCGGCGGCCGCGATCACATGCTGCCGCGTCCAGCGGTGGTAGATGAGCCAGCGGGCGTCGACGTCCTTCAACTCCGGCCGGGAGGTGGCTTCGAGGACCATGTCCGTCGCGTAACTGCGGCCCGCGCTCAGGTCGACCACGATCAGGTCGAACTCGCTGTTGAGCCGCAGGAAGAGATCCACGCACCGGCTCAACGCGTCCTTGCCGACGGCGAATTCGCCCCCGCTGCGGTCCCCGGGCAGCAGCACCAGACCGCCCGATCCGGTGGGCCGGTGGCGCAGCACCTCGTGCTCCGTGTCGGCCCACACGTCGATCCGTACCGGCTCGGTGGCCTTGCCCTGGAGGTACGAGTGGAGGCCGCCCTGCTCGATGCCGCGCACCGCGCCCGGCACGTCGAAGACCGCGGCGGCCGTGGGGGAGCCGAAGTCGAAGTCCAGGTAGCAGACGTCGTCCCCGGCGAGCGCCTTGCGGTAGGCGACGTTGGCGCTGGTGACGGAACGCCCGGTGCCTCCCTTGTCGGAGGCGGCGAAGACGAGCACCGTTCACACTCCCCGGGAAGCGGTATGTCTGGCCAGGGCCAGGGTGTCCAGTTCGCCCAGCACGTCCAGGGTCAGCGCGACGGCCGTGCCGGGCTGGTCGTCGAGGATGAGCCGGGCGCGGCGCAGTTTGACCTCGACGCTCTTGAGCGCGATGCCGTGGGAGCTGTCCGCGAGCGAGGTCGGCTCCAGCTGCTCGTTGCCGAGCAGGTGGGTGGCCTCGCTGAGCAAGGCGGCTGCCAGGGTGGCCAGTTCGGAGCTGCGGATCGGCGGCTGGGTGTAGAGCTGCCGCGCCGCCACCATGCACTCGGTGACGCGCTCGGTGATGTTCCACGACAACGGGCCGTCGTCGGGCGGCGCTTCGGGATACACGGCCTGGATGTGGTCCCACAGTCCTGCCCCGTCGCCGGTCCTGATCCGCCGGGTCCACACGTGGTCGAAGATCCGCTCGGCGAGGCGGAGCAGCCGGTCGTGCGCCGATATGTTCCGTGACAGCGCGCAGAGTTGGATGCTGCGCTTGAGCAGCTGCGCCGAGAAGTCGCCCATCGTCCACTCCATCGGCGGCCCCACGCGCTGGCTGCCCTGGAGCGGCAGCCGGACGCCGGGCCGGTGCAGCCCGATGGCGGAGTCGTTCTGGGTCATGCGGCTGGTGATACGGCCCCGTTCGGCGAGGCGCTCCATGATGCCGACGGTACGGGTGAGGTCGTCGTCCGTCGCGCGCCGGCGCACCAGGTCCTGGACGAGGATGGCGGCGACGGAGAGCGAGAAGTACTCGGACTCCAGCCGCTGTCCCGTCGTACGCCAGGGGATGTCCTCCAGCGGCCAACTGCCCTCGCCGAAGCGGGCGATGCCCGACCAGTACTGCTGGGTGACCTCCCAGCGCAGTCGTAACGCCTCGGCCAGCCGCTGCTGTTCGGTGTTGAGCAGGCCCAGCGTGAGGGTGCGGTCGGAGAACAGGTCCTGGATGCCGTCGAGGGCGACCACCGTGAAGTACAGGTACGGGATGGGGTCCGCGACCCCGTCGGGCTGCGGGCCGATCGGCTCGACGGTCTGCACCGGCGGGGCGTCCTTCACCAGGCTCCAGGCCCAGCCGATCTCGAAGAGCTGGTTGTCGTCCTTGAGGCGGTCGGCGACGTCGACACCGAGGGTGAAGCTCTCGCTGACGGTGGCGCGCAGCGCCTTGAAGCGGCGCTGGAACTGCTGGAGGACAACCCGCTCCGAGACCTGGCCCTGGCCGAGGAGCTTGCCGAGCGTACGGCCCTGGGCCTCCTCGGGGTCGAAGACGTTGACGGTGAACGAGCGCAGCAGGCTGACCATCGCGGCGGTGAGCCGGATCTCGGTGGCGGCCTTCAACTCGTCGATCAGGGACCGTACTTCGGCGCGGCGCGTCCGCGTCTCGTACACCTTGAGGAAGCCGAGGGTGGCGAGGGAGAGGGTGATCGACATGGAGAAGGCGTCCACGACGCCCAGTTCGCGCTGCTCCGGCGTGAGGTCCTGCTCAGGATCCCCGGAGATGAAGTAGTAACCCCCCGAGAAGCTGGGCCTCTTGTCCTCCGCCGCGTGTGTCCGCATGAACTCGGCGAGGACCGTGACGAGCTTGCCGGGCAGCTCCAGACGCCCGCCGACGCTCTTCAGCGCGGCCTGGACGTCCCGTTCCGTCGTGTCCGGATCATCGAGTCGGAACGCCGGGATCTCGGTGGCCGGATACATGAGGCAGAGCAGCCGTTCGGCATCCGCGACACTGCTTCTCCCGCCCCATTCGCCCCACTCCCATTCACCGTCCTCGAACGAATGGCGCGCAATTGCCTGCCAGATGTCCAGCAGATGCTGGCGTGGCTTGATCTGCATCCCCGTATCCCTCCCGCATCCCCATGTCCCTCCTGCGTCCCCAGGTCCCTCGTTCAGGCCCCGCCCCGTCCATCGGGAAGCGATCAGGAATTCACCGAACGGAATTCACCGAACGGAATTGCGCCGGCCGCACGCCACGATCATTCCTTCGTACCCGGGCCGCAGCGCGCCGCCCGGCATGCCGATGGGGGTGATCGTGACATCCTCCTCCGCGTACGGGGCGAGGGCCGCCCTGATTTCCGTACCGGTGACACTGCACGCGGGGAAGAACCGCTCGCCCACCTTGTAGCCCTGCGAGCCCTCCATGAAGGCGGCGGCGAAGGGCGCGCCCGGCTCCAGGGCGCGCAGGAAGCGCTCCACGCCGGTCTCGAACTCCTGGTGGGACGTCGACATCGACTCGGCGACGAAGAACATCGTCCCCATGGACCACCGCCCCTGGAACCGGTCGAGGGAGAAGAGGTCGCCCTGTGCCACCTCGACGGTCTTGCGGAACACGACCCGCGGGTCGTCATGGTCCGACAGCTCGCGATACGCGTCCCGGCCGCGCAGCACGTCCCAGAACTCGTCCCAGTGCGTGTCGTAGTGGGGCCGCTGGCCTTCGAGATAGGCGATGTTGGCGGCGGAGCGCTCGAAGAGGGTGATGGTGTCGCACCACGGGAGCATCGAGAGCGCGGGGTAGAGGTTGGCACCCGCGCCGACGTCGATCCCGAGGACGGGATCGCCGGTCCCGAGGACGGGATCGCCGGTCCCGAGGACGGGATCGCCGGTCCCGAGGACAGGACCGCCGGTCCCGAGGACAGGACCGCCGGATTTCTCACGGAAGGAACGGAAGTAATCGCTGAAATGATCCCGGACGAGGTGCAGGATCTGCGCGTCGTCGGACCGTAGAAAGCGATAATTGTGATCAACGTAGGCGGCGGAGTCGAACAAGTCCCAGGAAGCCTCGGCATTCAGCTCCTGTCCGGCCTCTTGCCCGGCTTCCCGCGCTGCCTCTGTTGATTTCCCGTCCGTGACTTCGGGGACGTCGGGCGACCTCGGATCCATCATTCAATGGTAGGGCCACAGCTCCCTCCGTGTCCCCCGCCGCGGGCCCTCCGGGGTGACGGCACGTCAACGAGGGCGCACGAGGGGCGCGCTGCGGCATGCGCGCATTTCGGTCCGGATCCCGCCTTGAACGGTCAGATCGGGCGGGTGATGCTGGTCCGGTTGTCACCCGTACGAGTGCCACGAGGGAGCGGCATGACCTCTCTGCCCCGCACCGTCACCGGTCTTCCCCGCACCGTCCCCGCCGCGACGCGCCCCGACGGCCCCGACGGCCCCGACGGCCGGCCCCTGCGGCTGAGAGCGGTCACCGAGGAGGACCTGCCCGAACTGCACCGCCTGGACAAGGAGATATTCCGGGAGCAGGCCTACCCGTACTTCGTCCTGCGGCAGTTCTACGACCTCTACCGCGACGAGCTGTTCGTCCTCGACGACGGCACCGCCTTCCACGGCTACGTCCTCGCGGGCACCAAGCCCGACAAGAGCCGCAGTTGGGTGCTGGGCCTGGCCATACACCAGCAGTGGCAGGGCCTCGGCCTCGGCCGGTGGCTGATGGGCGAGGTACTGCGCCGGCTGCGCGCGGAGGGGGTCGGCGAGGTCTGGCTCACCGTCGAACCCGCCAATGCCCGGGCCATCAAGCTGTACGTGTCCCTGGGCTTCACCCCCGTCGCCCACCGCGACGACTACTTCGGCCCCGACGGGGACCGCGTGCTGATGGCGCTGCCCCTCACGACCGAGGGGCCGTACCACCCCGACGAGGTGGTACGGCCCCTGGACAGACAAGACAGACAAGACAGACAAGACACACGAACGGACCAGTGAAACAGCCTCAGCCGCCGCACTGGCACGGCGCGCCCTGCTGACAACCGCAGCCGCAGCCCGAGCCGCAGCCGCACGCGCCGAGCAGCGGCAGGTGCACGACCCCCTCGTGGGGGGCCCTGGGAACCGGTGGCGCTTCCTGCTGCGGGTCGGTGGTGGGGGAATCGGCCATGGGATCCTCCTCAAAGGCGTACCGGATGCCGCCTCTTCCCATTGCATGCCCACCCCGGCGGGCGCATCAACGGCGCACCGGCAGCGCATCAGCGCAGGAGCGCTACGCGCCCTCTACGGGCGCCTCCGCCGTCTGGATCTCGTCCGCGTGCTCGCCCGTCACCAGATACACGACCCGCTTGGCCACCGACACCGCGTGGTCCGCGAACCGCTCGTAGTACCGGCCCAGCAGCGTCACGTCCACCGCCGTCTCGATGCCGTGCTTCCAGCGGTCGTCCATCAGGTGCTGGAACAGCGTCCGGTGCAGCAGGTCCATCTCGTCGTCGTCCTGCTCCAGCTCCAGAGCCAGCTCGACGTCCTTCGTGATGATGACCTCGGCGGCCTTCGCCATCAGGCGCTGCGCCAGCTGCCCCATCTCCAGGAGCGTGGTGTGCAGGTCGTGCGGCACCGGCGACTGCGGGAAGCGGAGACGCGCCTGCTTGGCCACGTGCTGGGCCAGGTCGCCCGCCCGCTCCAGGTCGGCGCTCATGCGCAGCGACGTCACCACGATGCGCAGGTCCGTCGCGACCGGCTGCTGCCGGGCCAGCAGGGCGATCGCCCTGGCCTCCAGGTCGTGCTGGAGCGTGTCGACCTTGTCGTCCGCGGCGATCACGCTCTCGGCGAGCCGCAGGTCGGCGTCCAGCATGGCCGTGGTGGCCCGCCCTATGGCGGAACCGACCAGCCGGGCCATCTCGACGAGGTCTTCGCCTATCGAGTCCAGTTCCTCGTGGTACGCGTCCCGCATGGGGTAGTCCCTCTCTTGTACATGCTCTGGGTAGGTACGTGCTCACGCACGTGCCGCCGGGGGCCGGGGCCGGGGCCCCACGGTCCCACGTTCTGTCCGTTACGCGTCCGGCGCCTCCCTCCCAAGTGAACCGGCACTATCCCCTCGGTGAACTCTGGGCGACGAGTGTTCGAGGAGACACCTTGAGCGCTGGGAGAGTGTCCGTACCCGCGCATAACCTGGGACGCATGGACGTGAACGCGGCAGTCGCCGCATTGGCAGCGATCGCCGGGGTGTGCACCGGCGTGATCGCCATGCTGGCGTTTCGCTGGAGCGAACGCGACCAGGCCAGACCCACCCGCACCTCGCTGCACACGGACGCCGTACTGCCCCCCGGGGTCGACACGGTCCTCTCCGTACTCCGCTCCTCCGCGGTGGTCCTCGACGAGAGCGACTCCGTGGTCAAGGCCAGCTCGGCGGCGTACGCGCTGGGGCTGGTCAGGGGCGGCAAGCTCGCGGTCGAGCCGATGCTCCACATGGCCAGGGACACCCGCAGGGACGGCGAGATACGGCAGGTGGAGCTGGATCTCCCCCGGCGCGGTACGGGCCGGGGCGAGGCCCTAGCGGTCTCCGCCCGGGTGGCCCCGCTCGGCTCCCGGCTGGTGCTGCTCCTGGTCGAGGACCTCACGGAGGCCCGCCGTATCGAAGCGGTACGGCGCGACTTCGTCGCCAACGTCAGCCATGAGCTGAAGACCCCCACCGGCGCGCTCTCCCTGCTCTCCGAGGCCGTCATGGACGCTTCGGACGACCCCGAGGCGGTCACCCGCTTCGCCGGGCGGATGCAGATCGAGGCGACCCGGCTCACCAATCTCGTACAGGAACTCATCGACCTCTCCCGGGTGCAGAACGACGACCCGCTGGAGGACGCCGAGCCGGTACGGGTGGACGAACTCGTCGCCGAGGCCATCGACCGGTCCCGGCACGCGGCGTCCACGAAGCAGATCACGATGGCCGCAGGAGGTACTGTCGATCTGCACGTATGGGGCAATCGCGGCCAGCTCGCCGCGGCCCTGGGCAATCTCGTCGAGAACGCCGTCAACTACTCCCCGGCCCGCACCCGCGTCGGCATCGCCGCGCAGAGGGTGAGCGCTCCCGGCGGGGACCTGATCGAGATAGCCGTGACCGACCAGGGCATAGGCATCTCCGAGAAGGATCGCGAGCGGGTCTTCGAGCGGTTCTACCGCGTCGACCCGGCACGCTCCCGCGCCACCGGTGGTACGGGGCTCGGCCTCGCCATCGTCAAACACGTGGCCGCCTCGCACGGCGGTGAGGTCACGGTCTGGAGCTCCGAGGGTCAGGGCTCCACCTTCACCCTGAGGCTGCCCGAGGCGGGCACCGTACGGGACCACAGAAAACCCGCCACGGACGACGATGACGACCAGGCCCCCTACGACACCGACACCGACACCAGTCTCTCCCTTGATTCACCCACCGTGATTCCTGCCCCGGAGGTCCTTCCGTGACCCGAGTGCTCGTCGTCGAGGATGAGGAATCCTTCAGCGACGCTCTTTCCTACATGCTCCGCAAGGAAGGCTTCGAGGTCGCGATCGCGACCACCGGGCCCGCGGGGCTCGACGAGTTCGAACGCAACGGCGCCGACCTCGTCCTCCTCGACCTGATGCTGCCCGGCCTGCCCGGCACCGAGGTCTGCCGCCAGCTGCGCGGCAAGTCCAACGTCCCGGTGATCATGGTCACCGCCAAGGACAGTGAGATCGACAAGGTCGTCGGCCTGGAAATAGGGGCCGACGACTACGTGACCAAGCCCTTCTCCTCGCGGGAGCTGGTGGCCCGCATCCGCGCGGTGCTGCGCCGCAGGGGCGAGCCGGAGGAGGTCACGCCGGCGGCCCTGGAGGCCGGTCCGGTCCGGATGGACGTGGACCGCCACGTCGTCACCGTCTCCGGCGGCAAGGTCGACCTCCCGCTCAAGGAGTTCGACCTGCTGGAGATGCTCCTGCGCAACGCGGGCCGGGTCCTGACCCGGATGCAGCTGATCGACCGCGTCTGGGGAGCGGACTACGTGGGGGACACCAAGACCCTCGACGTGCACGTCAAGCGGCTGCGCGCCAAGATCGAGCCGGACCCGGGCGCTCCCAGATACCTGGTGACGGTACGAGGCCTCGGCTACAAGTTCGAGCCGTAGACCGGCCCGGGTCGCGAGGCCCAGCCGTCCACGGTGAACTGTGGCGCCCCACCCTGCCCGGGTGGGGCGCCACAGCTGTGTAGTCCGTACGTACGGGCCTAGCCGGCCGTGCTCGACGCGGACGCCGAGTCCGACGGCTGCCCCGACTCCGGCTGACCGGATTCCGAGGCGGAGCCCGACTCCGTACCGGACGGGGACTCGGACGCGTCGGCGGCCGGCGACTCCGACGCCGACGGCGAGGCGGTCGGGGACGGCTGCGTGCTCGGGCCGACGCCCTCGAAGAAGCTCGTCGCGGGGACGACGAGGGCGCGCAGGCCCACGTCACCGGTGTCGCTGAACGAGAAGACGACCGGCTGGGCGTTCCCGTCCTGCGCGGCCTCGCGGCCGTCCTCGATCACCGCGGAGGCGTTGCCCTCGCCCCCGAGCCGTACGGAACCGCCGTTGGGCGGCACGGTGACCGGGCCCTTGCCCTTGGCGGGGGAGAGCTTCACCGTCGCGCCGGTGCCCGGCAGCGTGATGGAGTCGAGGGTCTGCGCGGTGCGGCCGTTGTTGAAGACGGTGCCGGTGACGACCGCCGGGCCCTTCGCGTCGAGCTCGGGCTGGGTGACCAGCGTGGCGGCCTGGATGGTGATGTCGCCGATGGAGGTGGCGGCGCTGTCCGGCTTGACGCCGAGCGTCTGGGCGTTGTTGCCCGCGCCACACGCGGTGAGCGAGGCAAGCGACAACACGAGGGCGGAAGCGGCGAACGTGCCGCGTCGAAGGCTGCGGCTCACGGCGGCGGCAACTCCTAGGACGTGTTGGGACGGAGGGGCGAGGACGGCTCAAGGTGTATCAGCGCGCTTAGGTTACCGAGGCGCCGACACCGCCCCGCACCCGACCCGCCCCCTGGGGGCACCGGTACGGGGCCGGCGCCCCGCGTCCGCATTCGATCGGCGTGTCCATGACGCTCCGTTCCCGCCGCCGATCACGTGGTTTCGCGCGCTGTTCACATAACGCCGGTGATCAATTCCGGCCGCGGCCGCCGCACATTCTCCGGAATACCGCAGCGGAGTCGTGGTGATGTCGGGGTGATCAAATTCAGAATCCGCCGTACAGGTGATCGACAGCCGAACGGAGTACGGGAAGTTCACCGTCTTGAATCAGGCAAATCGGGACGTTAGTACCCGCTGGGGGGTGTTGCGCGGTCGGTAACGGGCGCGTTTCCGCACGCCCGCGTAGCCGCTCCGACCTGCGAATACCCGGTTCCGGAAGCCGTCCGCAGCACGTCCCTGGCGCTGTTGTCAAGCCCCGAGATGCGCCCTGACCTGCGAAAACACCATTCAGAAGGAGCCATTCTCGTGTTATCCTGGATAGCCACGGAAGGGGTACCTGTCACATGACGTTCAAGGTAGGCGACACCGTGGTCTATCCCCATCACGGGGCCGCGCTGATCGAGGCCATCGAAACTCGCCAGATCAAAGGCGTGGACAAGACCTACTTGGTGCTCAAGGTCGCCCAGGGCGACTTGACGGTACGTGTCCCGGCGGACAATGCGGAGTTCGTCGGCGTGCGTGACGTGGTCGGTCAGGAAGGGCTGGACCGGGTCTTCGAGGTGCTCAGAGCGCCGTACGCCGAAGAGCCGACGAACTGGTCCCGTCGTTACAAGGCAAATCTCGAGAAGCTCGCCTCCGGTGATGTGATCAAGGTCGCCGAGGTCGTTCGCGACCTGTGGCGTCGGGAGCGTGAGCGCGGACTCTCCGCAGGTGAGAAGCGCATGCTCGCCAAGGCGCGGCAGATTCTTGTGAGCGAGCTCGCTCTCGCGGAGAACACGAATGAAGACAAGGCCGAGGCTCTGCTCGACGAGGTACTCGCGTCCTGAACGTGCGGCTCCTGTTCCACCACAACGTGCTCAGCCGCACCGTGCTCAACAGCAGTGAATGCCGTGGTGCCCGCTGACCAGCTCTGATCGAGAAGCTGCGTCGCCGGGCGCTGCGGCATGCCCGTACACCCGCATCCCGTCCGACACCCGGTACTCATCCCCCGTGCACCCGCACCTGTCCTGGCACGCGCCTACCCACCCACGCGAGGGGTCACACACCCACGCGCCGGGTGCGGCTCGCCTCGACCGCGTCACGGAAGGGGCCGGTCAAGGCGTCGCGCCCGGCACGCTCTGGCCATACCCATGTCGGCCGAGGACACAAACCTGCCGGAGTGCAACCGATGTCAGACGAAGCCAGCCCCCACCGCACCGCCGCGGTGATCCCAGCCGCGGGCCGGGGCGTGCGGCTCGGCCCGGGCGCCCCCAAGGCGCTCCGCACCCTGGGCGGCACGCCCATCCTGATCCATGCCGTCCGCGCGATGGCCGCCTCCCGCGCGGTCTCGCTCGTCGTCGTGGTCGCCCCGCCGGACGGCGCCGCCGGGGTCAAGCACCTCCTGGACGAGCACGCGCTGCCCGCCCGGACCGACTACCTCGTGGTGCCGGGCGGTGAGACCCGCCAGGAGTCGGTACGGCTGGGCCTCGACGCCCTGCCGCCGGGCATCACCACCGTCCTCGTCCACGACGCGGCCCGCCCGCTGGTGCCCGTCGACACCGTGGACGCCGTCATCGAGGCCGTACGGGACGGCGCGCCGGCCGTGGTGCCCGCGCTGCCCCTCGCGGACACCGTCAAGCAGGTCGAGCCCCGCGAGAAGGGCGAGCCGGAGCCGGTCGTCGCCACGCCCGAGCGGGCCACCCTGCGCGCCGTACAGACCCCGCAGGGCTTCGACCGGGCCACGCTGGAGCGCGCGCACCACACGGTGGCGGCGGTCGGTGAGGGCGCGACGGACTGCGCCGGTATGGTCGAGCGGCTCGGCACGCCCGTCGTGGTCGTCCCGGGCCACGAGGAGGCGTTCAAGGTGACCAGGCCGCTGGATCTGGTGCTGGCCGAGGCGGTTCTCGCCCGGAGGAGGGCCAACGATGGCTTCTGACGTACCCGGACCCGTACCCGTACCGCCGCGTCCCGCCGCGCCTCCGCACCCCGTGGCGCCGCCCGCACCCACTGCCCCGCCCGGGCCTGTCCCCCCGCTCCTGCCGCAGGTCGGCATCGGGACGGACATCCACGCCTTCGAGGAGGGCCGCGAGCTGTGGTGCGCGGGCCTGCTCTGGGAGAACGAGGGGCCGGGGCTCGCCGGGCACTCGGACGCGGACGTGGTCGCCCACGCGGCCTGCAACGCCCTGTTCTCCGCCGCGGGCCTCGGCGACCTCGGCGCGCACTTCGGCACCGGGCGCCCCGAGTGGTCCGGGGCGTCCGGCGTCACGCTCCTCACGGAGGCCGCCAGGATCGTCCGCGCCGAGGGCTTCACGATCGGGAACGTCGCCGTCCAGGTCGTCGGGCTCCGGCCGAAGATCGGCAAGCGCAGGGAAGAGGCCCAGAAGGTCCTCTCCGCGGCGGTCGGCGCGCCCGTGTCGGTCTCCGCGGCGACCTCCGACGGGCTCGGTTTCACCGGCCGGGGCGAGGGCCTGGCGGCGATCGCGACGGCGCTGGTGGTCCGTACGGCCTGAACGCGCGGTTCTCGTCGTCCGTACAGTCTGGACGCGCGCTTCTCGTCGTCCGTACGGCCTGATCGCGACGGTCCCGAAATAGGCCCGCGCTCCCCGGAGTTGTGGGGAGCGTCGACATGCTCCGCCCGTCAGCGGCAACATGCTCATCAGCACCGGTCACGTAAACAGGTTCAACAGGAGGCTCCCCCGCCATGTCAGCGACACTCTCGGACGCGCTCAAGAAGGTCCTCGACGGAAACGTCTTCGTCAGCATCGCCACCATCCAGCCCGACGGCAGCCCCCAGGTGTCCCCGGTCTGGGTGAAGCGTGACGGTGAGGACATCCTCATATCGACCACGCTGGGCCGCCGCAAGGAGCTGAACCTGCGCCGCGACCCCCGCGTCACCGTCCTGGTGCACCCCGCCGACGCGCCGTACAGCTACGCGGAGATCCGCGGGACCTCGACCGTCACCGAGGAGGGCGGCCAGGAGCTGATCGACGAGTTGTCGGTGAAGTACACGGGCAAGCCGTACGGCGAGCAGAACCCGAACTCCCACCTCGACGCCCCGCGCGTAGTGGTACGGATCACCCCCCGCAAGGTCGTCGGCGGCATCTGACCGGCCCGGTCGGCGCGTGACGGGCGCGTGATCGGCGCCCGCTCCGCGCGGGAGATTGTCACGCTTCGGTGACCCCGCGGCCCAAAGGGTCGCGGGGCACTACCCCAGGCGCACTACCCTTGTCGCGTGACTATTCGGCTGTACGACACCGGCACCCGGCAGATCCGTGACTTCATCCCGCTCCTGCCGGGCTGCGTCTCGATCTACCTCTGTGGCGCCACCGTGCAGGCCGCGCCGCACATCGGCCACATCAGGTCGGGGCTGAACTTCGACATCATGCGCCGCTGGTTCGACTACCGCGGCTACGACGTGACCTTCATCAGGAACGTCACGGACATCGACGACAAGATCATCGCGAAGTCGGCCGACCAGGGCCGCCCGTGGTGGGCCATCGGGTACGAGAACGAGCGCGCCTTCAACACCGGCTACGACGTCCTCGGCTGCCTGCCCCCCACGTACGAACCGCGCGCGACCGGCCACATCCCCGAGATGATCGAGATGATGCGCGGTCTGATCGAGCGCGGTCACGCGTACGAGTCGGACGGCAACGTCTACTTCGACGTGCGCTCCTTCCCCGGCTACCTCCAGCTCTCCAACCAGGACCTGGACGACCTGCGCCAGCCCTCCGGCGAGGGCGAGACCGGCAAGCGCGACCAGCGCGACTTCGCCATGTGGAAGGCCGCCAAGCCCGGTGAACCCAGCTGGGAGACGCCCTGGGGGCGCGGCCGGCCCGGCTGGCACCTGGAGTGCTCGGCGATGGCCCACAAGTACCTGGGGCCGGCCTTCGACATCCACGGCGGCGGCCTGGACCTGATCTTCCCGCACCACGAGAACGAGATCGCGCAGGCCAAGGCCTACGGCGACGAGTTCGCCCGGTACTGGGTGCACAACGCCTGGGTCACCATGAGCGGCGAGAAGATGTCGAAGTCGCTCGGCAACTCGGTGCTCGTCTCCGAGATGGTCAAGCACTGGCGCCCGATCGTCCTGCGCTACTACCTCGGGACCCCGCACTACCGCTCGATGATCGAGTACAGCGAGGAGGCCCTGCGCGAGGCGGAGTCCGCCTTCGCGCGGATCGAGGGCTTCGTGCAGCGCGTGGTCGAGAAGGCGGGCGGGGCCGTGGAGCCCGCCGCCGAGGTGCCGCCGGCCTTCGCCGAGGCGATGGACGACGACATGGGCGTCCCGCAGGCCCTCGCGATCGTCCACACGACGGTCCGGCAGGGCAATTCCGCCCTTGCCGCCGACGACAAGGAAGCGGCCGTCGCCCGGCTCGCGGAGGTACGGGCCATGCTCGGCGTCCTCGGCCTCGACCCGCTCGATCCGCACTGGGCCGGCGGTGAGACCGACCGCGGTGAGGATCTGCACGGCGTGGTCGACACCCTCGTACGACTGGTCCTGGACCAGCGCGAGGCGGCCCGGGGCCGTAAGGACTGGGCCACGGCCGACGCCATCAGGGACCAGCTCCAGCAGACCGGCCTCGTCATCGAGGACGGCCCGTCCGGCCCGCGCTGGACGCTGGGGCCACGCTGAACCCCGTCCCCACGAGGGCCATGAGTGTGCCGCCCGGGGCCACCGGGCGGCACACTTAGTTGGCCGTTCTTCCGTACGCTGTTACACATATGAATGCCGCGTACGCCGCGTACGCCGTCCGAAGCACGACGAAGCACCACGACTGAGCACCACGCAGAGCACTTCTGAAAGCAACGAAACAGGTAGGTCATGGCCGGGAACAGCCAGCGCAGGAACCGCCGCACGTCCAACAAGAAGGGCGCGCAGGTCGGCAGCGGTGGCAAGCGACGCCGCAGCCTGGAAGGCAAGGGACCGACGCCGCCCGCGGCCGCACGCAAGGGCCATGTCCAGAACCGTGGCGCCAACGCCAAGGCCAAGCTGACCGCGCGGCGCCAGGTCGCCCGCCGGGGCGGCAAGGGCACCAGCGAGATGGTCGTCGGCCGCAACCCGGTCTTCGAGGCACTGCGCGACGGGGTGCCGGCGTCGATGCTGTACGTCCAGCAGTTCATCGACAACGACGAGCGCGTCCGTGAGGCGCTCCAGCTCGCGGCGGACCGCGGCGGCATCCACCTGATGGAGGCGCCCAAGCCGGAGCTGGACCGGATGACGAACGGCCTGAACCACCAGGGCATGGTCCTCCAGGTCCCGCCGTACGAGTACGCGCACCCGGACGACCTCGCGACGGCCGCCTTCGACGACCACGAGGACCCGCTGATCGTGGCGCTCGACGGCGTCACCGACCCGCGGAACCTGGGCGCGGTCGTCCGGTCCGTCTCGGCGTTCGGCGGGCACGGCGTGGTGGTCCCCGAGCGGCGCGCCGCCGGGATGACCGCGGGCGCGTGGAAGTCCTCGGCGGGTGCGGCGGCCCGTACGCCGGTCGCCCGCTGCACGAACCTGACCCGCACGCTGGAGGCGTACCGCAAGGCGGGCCTCACGATCGTGGGCCTCGCGGCGGACGGGGAGGCGGAGGTGGGGGACCTCGCGGAGCTCGGGGGTCCGGTGGTCATCGTCGTGGGCAGCGAGGGGAAGGGGCTGTCGCGCCTGGTCGGCGAGACGTGCGACTTCCGTGTCCGCATTCCGATGCCGGGGGGTGCGGAGTCTTTGAACGCGGGGGTTGCGGCGGGGGTCGTCCTGTACGAGGCGTCGCGCCGCCGCGCGTCTCGCTGACCGGGGTGCGGTTCGTGTTGTCCTCAAGCGCCGGACGGGCGTTCTGGGGCCGGTGGGCCGCGCGTTCTCGGTGACCGCGTTGCGGTCCGTGTTGTCCTCAATCGCCGGACGGGCTTGATTGTGCCCGCTGCGGGCCGGGTTTTCGGGTGCGGGTTGTTGCCGGGGGCCGGGCAGGGGTCGTGTCCTGCACTGCATGTTTTACGTCGCGTTCAGCAACTTGTTTTGATCAAGGTTCGCCATGCGACACAAAACACGCTCTACGTTCCGGACACGACCCCTGCCCGTCCCCCTTCCAGGCCCGCGTCAAAACGCGGCCCGCTCCGGCCTTTTAAGCCCGTCCGGCGCTTGAGGACATCCTTGACCCGCACCCGGCACTGGGCGGGCGCCACATCCAGCCCGTCCGGCGATTGAGGACATCAGTGCGCCGCGCCCACCACCGGGGCGCAACGGTCACCGGAGCAACGCTCGCCGCACGCGGCGTTTGACGCGGACCAGCAGGGGCGGGCCAGACCGTTCACGCAACGTCGGCGGCGCCCCGTCGGACGCGATCGTCAAGGAGAGCGGAAGCTCCGTCTCCTTCGTCCAGCCACAGCTCACGACCCGCGCCTTCACCTCCCAACGCCCAGCGTTACGCCCCGCGTTAATGGTGTCCGGCGCCAGACGGGCCACCGTGCGATGAACCACCCGAAACGCACCCGGCGCGCCGGCGTTCGCGTCGCCCAGTGGGATCCGCTCCGTCGTAGTCGTCGAGGGCAGGACGAACTCCTCGCCCCCGCCGCCCCGCCGCCGTACCAGCAGATCCATCCGCGCCGACCGCAGCCGCGCGGTCACGTCCAAGGTCTCCGGCGACAGCCCCGTCACCCGCGGCCGCAGCGAGTCCCCGTCGTCCGTGTGCAGGAACGACAACGGGCCCTCCGCGCCGACCAGTTCACCGGTCGCCGTGATCTCCAGCTCCCCGGTCACCCGGGCCGACGCCTTCGCCCGTACCGCCGACTCCCAGCGCGCCAGCTCCCGTACGGCGTCGGGTCTGCCCTGTTCGACCAGGGCGACCACCGCCCGCTGCGGCGCCGGCAGCCCCGCCGCCACCCCCGGCGCGAAGCGCTCGGCCAGCGCGGACCGTACCTCCTCGAAGAACTCCCCGCGCCACGCGGCCGGCGCGTCGAGGTAGCGGGGCGCGGTCAGGCGCCCGACCATCTCCACCCGCAGCCAGCGCCGGTGCAGCCGGTCCCGCAGCGCGCCCGGCTCGGTGTGCGCGTCCACGATGTCGAGCGCCTCGCGCAGGTTGCCGAAGTACCCGGCCGGGTCGAAGGGCCGGAAGCCCGCGTTCGACGCGTCGGGGCGGGCGACGTGGAAGTAGCACACGTAGTCGGAGAGGACCGAGATCCGGTCGGCGAGGAAGTACGCCGCCGTCACGAAGACGTGGTCCTCCAGGCGCCGCTTGCCCTCGGGGAAGCGCAGTCCGTGGTCCATCAGGAACGTCCTGCGGAACATCTTGTGCGGGGTGAGGCTGTCGATCAGCGGAGCCGTCGCGAGCGTCGCCCGCGGGTAGTTGCGCCGGAACAGCTCCTTCGGGACCCCGCGCCCCCGGCCGGCCATCTTGCCGATGACGACATCCGCGTCGTTCTCCTTGGCGTACGCGTAGAGCCGCTGGAGCGCCTCGTCCCCGAACCAGTCGTCATTGTCGGCGAACTGCACGTACTCGCCGCGCGCCCGTTCGATCCCGATGTTGCGGGGGCGCGAGGGCCAGCCCGAATTGGGGATGTGCACGACACTGATGTGCGTGTGCGCGGCGGCCAGCGCGTCGAGCCGCTCGCCGGTGCCGTCCGTGGATCCGTCGTTGACGAAGATCACCTCGAACTCACCGGCGGCCATGGTCTGTCGCAGTAAGGAAGCGATCAGTTCCTCGATGTGGACGCCCGGGTCGTAGACGGGGACAACAACACTCACCTTGACGGGGACAACAGCGCTCGCCTTGGGGGTACTCATGCGTGCCTCTCGGGAGAAGAACTCAACTCTGCCCGAACCCGCCCACAGTCGCGAATCAGGCGACTTGTCCGCCCTTGATCCGCCCCGGATCCCCGCCGCCCGATGATCTTGACGGGTCTCGGACATTTCGCGCGCGTCAAGGCAGTGTCCTAAACACAAGTCACTCGGTTAGATGAGTGTGGACACCAGAACGCCCCGGCCCGGGTTCGACGATCAGCCCCCGCTGAGCATGCTCAAGGTGGATTCCGATCCCGCGCAGGTCATCGTGAACCACGCCAGCTTCCGGGTGAAGCTCGCATCGCCCCAGCGCACCGCCCCCGCCCGCGCCGTCACGGACACCGCGCGCATCCCCGCCATGAGCGGCGCCCCCGCCGCCGGCGGCGCGCGCCGTCGTGCGCCCGTCGTGTGGAGCGGCAGGTCCGAGCCCGGTGACCCCGGAGCGACGGGACTCCTCCAGGCCGTACGGAACTCCACCGCGGCCAGGACTTCCGCGGCCGTGCGCGCGGGCGGCACCTACAACACCGCGTCCGAAGGGGGGTACGAGGGGTACGACATGGGCGCCACGCAGGTCATCCCCCGCGTCGACCTGGACGGCGACGCCACGACGCTGACGCCCGTCGTGGGCGGAGGCGCGGGCGGACGGCCCGGCGGCGGACGCTCAGGTCCGCTCCTGCCGCCCATGCGGCAGGCGGTCGGCGCCTATGACGCGCCCCCCGAGCGGGAGTTGTCCGAGGAGGAGTTGTCCGAGCGGGAGCTGTACGACGCCCTCGACCCCGACGACGACCGCCCGCGCGCCCAGCGCCACGGCGCCGACACCGTCCGGCACGCGTACTACCCCGGCCGCCGGATGAACCTGGGCGTGGTGCTGCTCCCGCTCCGCGTCTTCCTCGGCTTCATCTCGATCTACGCCGGCATGGGCAAGCTGTGCGACCCCGTCTACTTCGACGGCGGCGAGCGCGGCTCGATGGTCAAGTGGCTGCACTCCCTGCACCCGTGGGCCCTCGCGGAACCGCTCAGGGACTTCGCGCTCTCGCACCCGGTGGGCGCGGGCCTCAGCATCGCGTTCCTCCAGATCGTCGTGGGCGTCCTGACCGTCCTCGGCCTCTGGCAGCGGGTCGCCGCGTCCTTCGGGGCGCTGCTCTCGGCGGCGCTGCTGCTGACCGTCAGCTGGCGGACCGTACCGGCGTACGACGCGCCCGACATCATCTACCTCGCCGCCTGGTCGCCGCTGATCATCGCGGGCGCGCCCGTCTACTCGGTGGACGGCCGCCTCGCGGGCGAGGCCTGGCGCAGGCTCGGCCCGCGCTCGGAGATCTGGGACCTGCGGCGCCGGGTGCTGCGCCGGGGCGCGGTCCTGGCGTCCGTGGTGATCGGCCTGACGCTGCTGATCGGTTCGGTGCTCGGCGGGGCCGTACGGTCCTCGGACATGGTCACCGTGCCGGGTCCGAACGACGACCCGGTGAACCAGCTGCCCGGCGTCCCGCTCCCGCGCGAGTCCAGTGGCCGCGCGAGCGCGTCGGGGACCCCGTCGGGCGACAGCCGTACGTCCGGGAAGCCGGCGGAGCCGTCCGCGACCCGCTCCAGCGCCCCGGCGGCGCAGGAGTCCGCTCCGGCGCGTACTCCGGCGCGGGAGACGGCGAGCGCGGGCAGCGGGCAGAACAGCGGTCAGCAGCGGCCCAGTCAGACCCAGGGCACCGGCGACGCGCCCCCGCGCACCTCCGAGCAGGCGCCTCCGCCGCCGCCCACCAGCCAGGGCCCGTCGTCCAGCGGCAGCACGGGCGACGGCAGCAGCGGCGGTACGGGGGGCACGGACGGCGGCTCGTCATCGACGGGCGGCTCGTCGTCGGGCGGCACGGGGGCGCGGAACCCGATCGGCGGGCTGCTGGGCTGAGGGTCCGGCACAGGGAAGCGCGGGGGAGACGTACACCGGGAGAGACGTACAGGAGACGGTCCGGTCCGGGACAACGCGGCTTTAGGGCGGCGGAGTTCCGGACCGGACCGTCTCTTGGTGTGGTGCGGCCCCTGGTTGTGGCCTCTGAGGGGTCGTGGGGCGCCTCGGGACGGTACGGGAGGGGCTCTTGGGGTACGGGGGCGGGTCTGCCCTTACAAGGGCGCTGAGCCCCCCGTACCGCTGCCGGCGCCCGACCCGCTCCCCGTCCCCGTATCGCTGCCGGCACCGGCACCGGCGGCCAGCTCCTTCGCCGCCTCGGTGAGGTCCTTCGCGGTGTCGATCGCCCGCCAGTACGCGCCGTTCGGCAGCGGATAGCCGGCCAGTATGCGCTCGCGGGCCAGGCGGGGGAACGTCGTACGTTCGTGGTCGCCGCGGTCCGGCAGCGTGGCGACGAAGTCGGGGGAGAACACGTACACACCGGCGTTGATCAGATACGGCGACGGTGGCGACTCGATGAAGTCGAGGACGTGCCCGAACTCGTCGGTCTCGACGGCCCCCCAGGGAATCCGGGGCCGGGCCAGGGCGAGTGTGGCGGTGGCGTCCCGCTCCGCGTGGAACGCGGCCATGTCACGCAGCGAGAAACGTGTCCAGATGTCGCCATTGGTGGCGTACCAGGGCTGCCCGGGCTCCGGCAGCCGCGCGGCGGCGTACTTGAGTCCGCCACCGCGCCCGAGCGGCTCGGGCTCGACCACGGTGGTGACGCGCAGCGGAAGATCCGCCGAGGCCAGCCACTCCTGGAGCACCTCGGCGAGATGACCGCACGACACGACGGCGTCGGTCACCCCCTCCGCGGCCAGCCAGGCGAGCTGATGGCCGATGATCGGGGTCCCCGTGCCGGGGATCTCGACCATCGGCTTCGGACGGTCGTCGGTGTACGGGCGAAGCCGCGACCCCTGGCCGCCCGCCAGGACCACGGCCTGCGTCGGATACGTATGCATGCCGTGAACGATATGCGGGGCGGTCGGGGAGGCGGCGGTCAGCTCCCTGCGGTCTGCTGGGACACCCCGTACGCGAACGACGTGTCACAGACGGGACGCGAGAAGGACTGCGCCCGGGTGGGGCCGTAGTGCGCCACGGCGGCTCGGCCGAGGGCCCGCGCGATCGAGATGCAGTGCTTCGCGAGCGACGGGCGCTCCTCGACCTGGCGCTGGAGGTGGGTCAGGGCGATCCCCGGGTCCTTCTCCTGGAGTTCCACCAGGAGCTTGTCGCGGAGTACGTCCTGGGGGGCGCGGGACTTGGCCCGTACCGAGGCGGTGTCCGAGGCGGCGGTCAGGACCTGCGACTCGGTGGTGCTGGTCGCCCACGGAACACGGGCGACCGCGAGGGTCCCGGAGAGCACCAGGACGACGGGCAGTACGAGAGCGAGAGTTCGGCCGATACGGCGGGCAGAGTGGGTCACGCAGGCGAGCGTAGCGGCCAGTAATGATTTGGCGACATTTAGTCACTCACTCGGGGGACGGTTCGACCGGGTCTTTCGAATCGGAGGTTGACGCGCCCTGTCCGAAATGACCTGTGTGCCGGGGTATTTGTGCGGGTACGCGGACGGCCCCGCACCGGAGTGCGGGGCCGTGCGGACGAATTAGGGCCGAGGCGCGAGGTGGGCGCGTCAGCTCTTCCCGTCTTCCCGTTTCTCAGTTGCTCAGCCGCTCACCGGTGGAGGAGGAGAAGACGTGCAGCTCCTCGGGGCGGGGGACGACGTGGAGCTTGGTGCCCTTGTCGGGGACGGCGCGGCCGTTGACGCGGACGACCAGTTCCTTGGTCTCGCCGCCGACCTCGGCGGTGCCGTAGACGAATCCGTCGGCGCCGAGCTCCTCGACGACGTTGACGGTGACGGCGAGGCCGGCCGGCGCGTCCTTGGAGAGGGTCTTGGCGCCCTCGGCCTCGGCGGCGAGGTCGAAGTGCTCGGGGCGGACGCCGACCGTGACGGTCTTGTCGCCCTTCTCCGTGGCGGCGGAGAGCGCCTCACGGGAGACGGGGACGACGCTGTTGCCGAACTTCACACCACCGTCGGTGATGGGCACCTCGACCAGGTTCATGGCGGGGGAGCCGATGAAGCCGGCGACGAAGAGGTTGGCGGGGCGGTCGTACATGTTGCGCGGCGAGTCGACCTGCTGGAGCAGCCCGTCCTTGAGGACCGCGACGCGGTCGCCCATGGTCATGGCCTCGACCTGGTCGTGGGTGACGTACACCGTGGTGATGCCGAGGCGGCGCTGGAGCGAGGCGATCTGCGTACGGGTGGAGACGCGGAGCTTGGCGTCGAGGTTCGACAGCGGCTCGTCCATGAGGAAGACCTGCGGCTCACGCACGATGGCGCGGCCCATCGCGACACGCTGGCGCTGACCACCGGAGAGGGCCTTCGGCTTGCGGTCCAGGTACTCGCTGAGGTCGAGGATCTTCGCGGCCTCTTCGACCTTCTTGCGGATCTCCGCCTTGTTGACGCCGGCGATCTTGAGCGCGAAGCCCATGTTGTCGGCGACGGACATGTGCGGGTAGAGCGCGTAGTTCTGGAACACCATGGCGATGTCCCGGTCCTTCGGGGGCAGGTGCGTGACGTCGCGCTCGCCGATACGGATCGAGCCGCCGTTGACGTCCTCAAGACCCGCGAGCATGCGCAGGGAGGTCGACTTGCCACAGCCGGAGGGCCCGACGAGAACGAGGAACTCGCCGTCCGCGACGTCCAGCTCCAGCTGGTCGACGGCGGGCTTGGTGGAGCCGGGGTAAACGCGGGTGGCCTTGTCGAATGAGACGGTTGCCATGGTGATGTGTCCCCTCACCGGCAGGAACGTGCCGGACGATCCGAGTAAAGGTTTGGATGGGTCTAGTCCACCTGAGTGAACTTGGGGTGACGCTACCCCGCGCCCACGCATATGTCAGTAGATGCAGCCACCATTTTTCCCACCGCGCCCCCCACCGCGCCCCCCACCCCTCACCGCCACCCCCCTCCGCCCTCCTCCTCCCCGCCACCCAAACCTGTGGCTGCCCCCCACCCCCGCTGTGTAGAGTGAGCCCCGCCTCGCGCGTCCCTGACGTGCGCGAAGGCCTCCTTAGCTCAGCTGGCCAGAGCAACGCACTTGTAATGCGTAGGTCGTCGGTTCGAATCCGACAGGAGGCTCTGGTGGAACCCAGGTCAGACATCGTCTGACCTGGGCTTTTTTGTTCAGCGAATACGCCGCCGATGCCGAGCGCGGGCCGCTCGGCTGGCTGTGGTCTCAGTCCTGGTCTCAGTAGTGGCCCCGGGGCCGGGGATGAAGGCGTCTCCCATGCGTTGCATGGCGTCCTTGGAA
Organism: Streptomyces sp. NPDC087420; assembly: GCF_044744165.1. Classification (NCBI taxonomy): domain Bacteria; kingdom Bacillati; phylum Actinomycetota; class Actinomycetes; order Kitasatosporales; family Streptomycetaceae; genus Streptomyces; species Streptomyces sp. NPDC087420. The sequence goes on along the minus strand of NZ_JBIUXU010000017.1, from coordinate 35,291 downwards.
AGTGCGGAGCGGCCCTTGACGTAACGCCGGGTCTGACTGATCTGGGTGTGCCGAAGGATCTCCATGATGGTGGGCATGTCCACCCCCAGCTCGTTGAGGATCGTGCCGGCGGTGTGGCGGCTCCCGTCGTACAGGCGCCGGTCACTGATGCCCGCTTCCTCCAGCAGCTCCTTGAACTCCTCCCAGTCCTGGCGCGGGTCGAGGGGCGCCCGTCGAGCCGGGAGAACAGGACGTCGTACTCCTGCCACAGGTCGCCGGCAGCGGCTCGCGCCTCGTTCTGCTGCTCGCGGTGTTCGAGCAGGGCCGGGATGAACGGCGGTGGGATCGGCACGGCGTTGCGGCTCTTCTTGGTCTTGGGCCGGGTGAAGACGAGTCCGCCGCCCTTGCGCTGGGGGCAGGTGCTCGCGTGGCGGGTGCAGTCCTTCGGGCAGGGGCGGGGGCAGCCGCGGGTATACGCCCGGTGGGTGAGGCAGATCGGCGGGCAGGGCTCGAAGCGGTGCAGGCGTTCCCCGCAGGCGTGGGGGTTGTCGCATCCGTGGCGCCAGGTGAGGCGTTGGAGCTGCCAGTGCGGGTTGAACAACTCGGCTTCCAGGTCGGCGTACTTCCAGCGCAGACCCAGTGCCTCACCCTGGCGGAAGCCCATGCCGACCCCGACCAGCCACCGCATGAACGTCGGTCGCTTCGCGGCGGCGAGCAGGAACGCCTTGGCTTCCTCCATGGTGAAGGGGTTCGCTTCGGTCTCGTCCACGGTCGGCGGGTCTACGAGGGTGGCGACGTTCTCCGTGATCATCCGGCGGCGGTGGGCGATTTTCAGGGCGCGGGACAGGATGCGGTGGACTTTGAGCACGTGGGACGGGGCGTGTCCCTGATGGAGCATGCCGGCGTACATCCGCTCCAGGTGCTCTGGACCAAGCTTGTCGATCCGGTGCTTGCCGACCCCGGGGATGATGTCGTTGCGGGTCTTGGACCAGTAGTCGTCCAGGGATCGCGGCTTGAGCCTGAGGCTGGCGATCGTGGTCAGGTAGGTGGTCATCCACGTTTCGACGGTCGGCTTGCGGCCGGCCACGGGCGCCCGGCCCTCGTCGCGCTGCTTCTCCAGCGCCTTCACCTTGCGCTTGATCTCGGGCTCGGTCCTGGCGCGGCGGTGTCGGCGGTCGGGGCTCCCGTCGTTCTTGGTGCCCATGGTGACGCGGCCGTGCCACCAACCGTCGCCGCCCAGATAGATCGATGACTCCATATTCGGCTTGCGGGTGCTCACGCGTTCCTCCATGCGAAAGGCGCCCCGGGCGTGAACCGGGGCGCCTCGATTGCTCTTCGATCAGTGGGACTGCGAGGTGAGGGCCGCGACAAAACCCTCCAGGGCAGTACGCCGAATCCGACGACACCGACCCAACTTGACGTACTCCAGGGCGCCTTCGGCCATCAGCTCGTAGACCGTTGAGCGGCCGACGCTGAGGACTTGGGCCGCTTCCTCCGGCTTGTAGAGCAGGCGATCGGCGGGCGGGCTGGTGACGATGTTCATGCGGGATCTCCTCGGGGCGATCCTTCGGGGCCTCTCTGTGGGCCGCTACTTCCGCTACCGCCGCTACGTCGCAGGTCAGGGGCCTGTGAGTGGTAGCGGCTGCGGTAGCGGATGGGTAGCGGGGAGGTAGCGGCAACCGGCAGGGTTGCCGCTACCTTGTTTCCGCTGGTCAGGTCTGGTTTTCGGTGCCGGGTAGCGGAGGTAGCGGACTTTCCGGGGGAGGGGGGCAGTAGCGCTGCCACGCGTCGTGAAGGTCGGCGGCGTAGTACCCCTTGAGCACGCTCCCGGCAGTCTTGATGTTGCGGGAGGTGACGGGGTTGTTGTCGCCGGTCATGTACTCGGTGAGCATCTTGGACAGGCGCCGGTTGTCCAGCGGCTTGCCGTGCAGGTCGGCCCAGGGCGCGTCGTCCAGGGCGTTGAGGCGGTCCAGGATCGCGACGGTCGGCAGGCGGTCGATGCCGACCATGACGTGATCACGCAGATCAGTCAGGAGCCGGATGCCAAGACTGCCCTTGTCATTGGTCCTGGACGCGGTCACCAGCGTGACGCAGGCTTCCCGCGCCCGCTCGGGCCAGTCGCCCCCGGCGACGTCGGCGATCGCGAGTAGCGACTCCCACACGTCCGCCGGCCGGTCGCTGACCCCTTCGGGCATGTCGGGCCACGCCCCCATGACGAACTCCCGTGCGTGCTCGGCCCATTCGGCGAGTCGGTCCCGGAGCTTGTGCCCCTCTGCCTCATGGATGCGGGCGCGAAAGGCTTCGACGCGTTCGTTGCGGGCCCGGCGGCGCATGCGGATGATGACCGAGCGCGTCATGATCGTGTCCGGCAGGTTGCCCAGTCCCGCCAGCGCGACCGCGCAGTAAGACGGGAACGCCTGAACGGTCTGGTTCCCGCCGTCGCCGATGCACCGGTAGGTGACCCCGGTACGGCGGTGGCCGGCGTTGAGGAATCCGCGCAGCTCCTCGTTCTCCCCCGCCTTCGGCCCGAAGACCGTGTCGATCTCGTCGAAGAGGATTGTGGGGCGCCCGTTGGGGTTGGAGACGGAGCGGAACAGGGCGGCGGCGGACGCGTTGACGGCCGTCATCGGTGCGGGCACCAGGGTCTCCACCACCTCCAGCGCCCGCGACTTCCCCGACCCCGGCTCAGGGGAAAGGAACGCCAGCCGCGGCGTGGAATCGAAGCAGTCGAGCAGGTGGGCGTGCGCGTCCCACAGGGCCACGGCCACGTAGGCGGCTTCGGAGGGGAAGACGTTGAAGCGGCGGTGGAAGGTCTCGACCTCGGTGAGCAGGGCCGCGCCGTCAAGGGGCGGGTTGGTCTGAGGGGTGGTCATGCGGCGGTCCTCCTGGTGTACCGGGCGACCAGCGGACGTAGCGCGCGCACGTTGTCCGGGGTGGCGTGCTTGGCGCAGGTGGTCGTGTGGTCGGCGTACCGAGTGATCAGGTCGGCGACGTTCCTGGGGCCTGTCGCGTGGGCGCTCTCGCCGCAGGCGCAGGCGTAAGCGGCGTACGGGGTGTCTGCGAAGCGCAGCGACCAGCGGGCCGGGTCGTCGTGGTAGCGGTAGAGGGGCGGGGCGTAGATCCGGATGCCGGGGGTTGCCGGGGTGGGATCCGGGGTGTCCCGCGCGGTGGGGTGGCTCTTAAACGGGGGATGGGCGGGGGTGGTCATGCGGCGCTGCCGGGGTTGTGGGCGATCGACCAGTTCAACGCGCTGGTGACGGCCGCACGGCACTCGCCCTCCCCCAGGCCGGACGCCGATCCCGCCCAATTAAGAGCGTCTTCGACCTCGGCACGGCTGAGGTCGCCGGATGCGACGAACCGCCCCAGGGCGCGGGCAGCACGAACCAGCGTCCAGTTGCGCACACCCTCCTGCGCGGTCGCCACGTTCGTGGTTTCGGCCGCGAGGGCGGCTGTGGCGTACGCAGGACCCTTCGGCGTCACGGGGGCGGCCGTTAGTGCCCGCGGCGGACGAGCAGTCAGAGGGGCGTACAGCCATTCCGGGAGCGGGGCGACCGGTGCCGGATCAGCAACCGTGTACGAGCCGGTGGAGGTGGCGCTTCCTGCGGCGACGACGTACCCGCCCCATGCCCGGGTGTCGATCAACTCACCAAGCTTCCCAACGGTGTTGGTGAGCCGTGGGCCGTTGGGGGCGGTGAAGTAGAGGTGGTGGCCGCCGCTCGCGGTCCGGGTGCGGTAGGTGGTGGGGACGGCCTGTCCGGCGCGCTCGCAGAGCGCCTTGAAGGTCGTCACGCCGCACGGCGTGCCCGCACTGCTGTTGGGCTTGAGCATGTCCAGGTCCACGACGACCAACCCGGACGGGCCCGTCGCGATCCCGATGTTCGCGGGCCAGTAGTCCCAGCAGTACCAGATACGGCCCGGGTCGGTGGTGGCGCGCTGCTCCCACTTTCGGTGCCCGTCCGCGCAGTCACCTGTACGGGTGCAACGCTCCTCGCCGTGCAGCGCAGGCCGCTTGTCGCCGGCACGCAGGGGAAAAACGTGCCACCCGCGTTCGGCGGCGTCCAGTGCCGCGGAAAGCAACACGTGGCGGGATACATAAGTCATGCTGGATGTCTCCTGAATCTGTAAGAGGGTCGGGAGACCAGGGCGGGCCGCTTCTCGCCAAAGACCGCGGCCCGCCCTAGCCACGTCATTTGGCTTTGCTGCGGGCGAGTTTGAGGGTGATTCCGCCGATGCCGATCGGGCCGGCCGTGCTGGCGACGATGGCAGTGGTGTGGGCGGCGAACTCGATCAGCGCGAGGATCGCCGCGACGGTGCCCAGCAGTCCGATGGCGCCGGTGGTGGCGACGACGATCGGGATCAGATAGCCGTGGGCCGGGCGGTTCGGGGGCGGCGTGGTGGTATGGACGATGACGATCGGCCGGCCGGTCGCCTCCGCGCGGCGGTAGAGGTCTGCGGGTATGTGCGGGGCGATGTGGCCGGGGGGCGGGGTGGGGTGGGTCATGGTGTGCTCCCTTCGGGCCGTTCGGGATGCGCCGCGGGCCCGCGCCGGGGGGGGGCGCGGGCCCGCGGGGGTCCGGTGTCAGGGATGGGTGTCAGCGCATGTCACGGGGTGTTGTCAGGTCGGTGTGACAGTGCGTCTGCCTAGGGGTTTGGGTGTCAGGCCGTTGTGACGTGTCAGGGGTGTCAGGCCGGTGTGAGGGCGGGGATGATGCGCCAGCGGCCGGTCTGGTTGGTCGGTTCCAACCGGCCGTCCAGGGCGGCTTCCTTGAGACGGGCGGACACCCACGGGCGGCTGTAGTCGTTGGCGTCGCACCAGTCCATGAAGTCCTTCGGGCCCACGATCATGCGGCCCTCGTCCTCGAACTGGGCGAGCACGTCGGCGAACAGCCGGCGGGCTTCTTCCGGTGAGGGCTTGCGCCCGGTTTCCTGCCCGAACAGCGGTGCGTCGTCGCCCTCGTGGGCGTCGGGGAGTTCGGCGGTGGGGTCGATGTCCGCGTCTTCCGGGTCCACGAACAGCCCGTGCTCCATCGCGTCATCCTGTTCCCCGACGTCGGGCGTCGGCGCATCGTCGGCGCCGGCAGCCCGGCCGGTGAACAGGCTCCCCGCGACTCCGGTGGCCGCTTTTGCGGTGATGGGGTCGGGGGCGGCGCCGTTGCGGTGCGCCCAGGAGGCGAGGACTTCCATGAGCGAGACGGATCGGTGGGTGAACGCCCGCGTACGGCCCGGCGAGGGGTAGCGGGATTCGTCAATGCCGGGGCTGACCACGTAGCAGTAGCCCGGTCGCCGGTTGCCCCACGCGCCCGGGTGCGCACCCGCGTCGGTGACCGCGTCCGGCAGGGAGAATCCTTCGTCCCGCGGGTCGCAGCCCAGCGCGATCACGGAGGGCAGGGATGCGCGGGTGCTGGTCGACATCTGGTCGTAGGAGGGGCGCTGGAGAGAGATGACCAGGGAGATGCCGGCGGACCGGGCTTCCTGCGCGATGCCGGTGAACACGTCGTCCCCCAGGGCCCGGAGCGTGTTCGCCGCCTCCTCCATCCACGCCACCAGGAAGGCCATGCCCGCGCACCCGCACGGCGTGCCGTCCGGTCGGCAGGTGTGCTCAGCGCTGTTCTGCACCTGCGCGCATTGCGGTTCCCACTGGCGGTAGCGGTGGGAACCGAGCCAGCTCGTACGGGCGGGGATGACGGCCTTGAGAGCCTCCACCATGACCTCGGTGTCCGTACCGCCCGCAACTGCCCAGTCGATGCCGGGGAGCAGGGGGCGGAAGTCCTGGAAGGATTTCGGGTCCGACAGCCACAGCACGACGTCGTGACGCGACAGGATCTCGGTCTGGAGGTTGAGGGCGGTGTCGCCCTTCCCGGAACCGGTGCCGCCCGCGATCAGGGCGTGAGTGGAGTTCCGCTTGGCCTCCGGGTCACCGGGGAGCCAGAGCAGGAGCGGGGCGCCGTCGTCGTAACGACCGATGACCAGAGGTTCGGCGATCGAGCCGCCAAGGTTGGACGGTCCGTCCCACTCCACCACCTGCGCCAGCATGTCCTCCGGGACGATGACCAGTTCCCCGCGGCGTGCGGAGTTCGGGTCCGGCATATACCGCACGGCCGACGTCGGCAGATCCAGCGCGGACGCGAGGCGCCCCAGGGTCTTGGTGACGTCGTCGTTGGTCTGCTCACCGGGCTCCAGCGCGATTGAGGCAGTGACCCGGTTGGGCTCCACCTTGGCCGCGCCGATCTGCGCCCTCGCCAGCCCGACCTTCGCGAGGAGCCCCTTGTCGGAGGACTCGCCGGTCGGATCGGGGCTGCGGCGCATGACCATGCGTACGTTCCACGACAGCGCGACAGCCGGGCCGCCCATCAGGAACAGGTCATCGATCGGGCCGGCCGCCGGACCGGCCAGGCACGCGGCGGTCAGCCACGCGGACCCGGCGGCGACGGTGATGGCGGAGTGGAGGCGCCGCTGCGCGCTGGTGTTGCGGCCCACCCACCAGGTGGTGCCGGTCAGGGCGACGGAGGCGAGTGTCAGGCCGACGCCGGCCGCGGCGCTCTCACCCCAGCGGATGTTCCCCAGGACGCCGGCCAGGCCGACGCCGCCAACTCCCAGCCACGGCGGGAGGTGGGGCTTGGTGCGGTGCAGGAGGTACTTGCCGACGCCGCCGGCGTCGGATCCGCCGCGTAGTTGGTCTTCGTGCTGCTGGTCTGCAGTGTTGCGCTCAAGCATGACGGATCCTCCTTACTGCTGGTCCCAGTGGATGGTCGGGGTCTGCGGCTTGCGGGCACGGTGACGGACGCGGTTGATCTCTTCCTCATACTGCTGCTGGAAAATGGCATAGGTCGCGGCGGCGTTCTTGGCCGCATCCCGCAGCGCGTCCGCAGACCGCTGCATCTTGCGGGCCACCTTCTGCGCGCGGATCCGGGACCCGAACGCACGGCCCTCCGGGTCCGGTACCGCCGCGAGGACCCCTTTGCGGATTTCCGCGCCCATCGACACCTCGATGGACAGGGTCACCGCGGCGGCGCGCAGGCTGTTGCAGTAGTTCCGCACCTGCGCCGGAGAGGTGAACTCCGGCGGCGGGAGCAGCGCTTCGGCGTGCGACCGGCCGCCGTTGACCGGGGACACGGTCTTGTGGTTGTTCACGGTGACGTTGACGGGCGGGACAAACGAGCCGCCCATCGCACCGACGAACCCGCCCGCCGCCGCACCCGCAGCGGCGAACTTGTCGGACTTGTTCACGCCGCTGGACCCGCGGCGCGCCCTGCCGGCAGCACGAGGAGTGGTTGCCATCAGACTTTCTCCTTGAGGGGGTTGCTACTACGGCGGACGATGAGCCACACGGTCTGGGTCGTGAGCAGGAGCAGCAGCCACCCCAGCTCCAGCGGACCGGCGAGCGGTCCGAATCCGGAGGCCAGAGCGGCCCAGGCGAGGGAGAGGGTGGCGAGGGTGGTCAGGCTGATACGCCAGGCGAGAACGGCCCCGCTGGCGGGGCGGCGCCGCTGGGTCAGGCACAGCCACACCGCCGGAACGATGGCGACGGGGGCGAGCAGGAGACCGGACCACCAAGCGATCATGTGCAGGACTCCGGTCACCGGCAGCGCCAGCAGAGCGAGCGCGGTGGGGATGAGCGGGCGCCGGAAACGCCAGAGAAGACGGCCCGCCGCGGACAGCACCTCGCGGGTCAGGGACGGGCGTTCGGGCACGACGACCACGAACGGCTGAGAACCGCGCTGCCCGCGCTGACGCGGGATACGGACGGTAGTAACTCCGGCGGCGACCTTCTGCGCGCGCACGCGGGAACGGGTACGGCTGGACACAGCGAAACTCCAGGAGGATGAAGGGGGAGGTTCGGGCGGCACGCTGTTCAGGAGGGGTAGGCGCAGGCCACGCACATGCCGAGCGACGTCGGGATGCAATACCCGGCGTCGGTGCGGCAGTTGGGGCAGGTGCGGCGCGCGAGCATCCCTTCGCGAGCGCCGCGGCCCGGCCCGGGGTCATGGGCCGTACGGGCTTGGCGCGGTCGACGCGGTAGAGGTAGGCGACGGACACGCCGGACTTGCGCCGGCGGGAGCGTCGCATGACCTGTGCGGCGATGTCCTGCCCGCCGGGGCGCAGGCCTCGGGCGCGTAACTGACGGCGGGTGGCGAGCCCTTCGGGGGCATACTTCCAGGGGAAGGTCGGTATCCCGAAGCGGGCGCCGTTCGGGTCGAAGCACTTGCCGAACGCCCCGGACATCAGACACCGCTCCCGACGCTCACGAGGTCCCGCTCAGCGGGGTGGGCGGTGTCCGGCGGGGTGTCGGTGAGGCGCTTGTAGACCTTGTGGACGTAGGAGGTGGACCGGGTGGACTTCACCGCGGCCTGCGCGATCGTCTCCCCCGTCTCCCAGCACGCGCGGATCACGTTCAGCGCTTCCGCGGCGGGGAGTTTGTAGACGGCAGGCTCGTCCTCGGGATCCGGGGTGGACGCCGGGGGAACGAGGGGCGCATACACCCCGCTGCCACCGCAGATCACGAGCGGCTTTGGCTGCTCAACCACCGGCGCCGCATCGGCGATCGGTGCCGGGGTGGACGAGGCGGACACCGCGGGGGCGGGGAGGGGGACGGGCGGGGCTTCCACCCGTGTCCCCTCGCTGTCCACCAGGGTGCGCAGTTCCGCGATCCGGGCGAGGATCGCACGCCGGTAGTGCGTGATCGCTTCGGCGAGAACGATCAGGAGGACCGGGGGGATGGAGTGCAGCAGTAACCCCGCGGGGTCCACCGCGCGGGGGATCCCGAAGGGGGTGCCGGCGGGCCACAGCGCGGCCCAGCAGTTCATCAGCCACGTACTCAACCCGGCAAACCACCGCAGCACGGTCGCCCACCCGGAGGGGCGGATCCCGTGCTCGGACAACTGCCCGTCCAACATCAGAACCGCCCCCAGGGCGACCGCGACCATCGGATCCAGCAGCCACGCGATCCACGGCGAGATGTGATGGGCGATCGCGAAGAGCGTCACGTTCGTCGCCGTGAACGCCAGCGCGACCACTGCGACCGTGATCAGAACCTTTGTCAGACCCGACTGGATCGACTGCAACACCGCGATCTGCCGGGGCGGCGAGGAGGCGCGCTTCGTGCGGCCACCTGCGTTCCGCCGCGCGCGCCGGTGCGTCCGGCGCGGCGTCCGGACAGGGTCGCGAACAGCGCACCGAGCCCCGCCCGCCGGACCCCGGCCCGGCCCTGCTTGGCCGCGTACATGGCCTCGTCCGCCCGGCGCATCAGACCCGACAGCTCCTCGCCGGGGAAATCCTGCGCTCGGACCCAGCCCAGGGAGACCGTGGTGCGCACTGACGGGTCCAGCCCGTCGGCCGGCCGTGCCAACACGCCGTGCAGTACGGCGAGGAGGTCGCCGACGGTGCCGTTGCGGTCGATGACGACCGCGGCGAATTCGTCCCCGCCCAAGCGTCCGGCGACGCCGGCCGTGCCGATGTAGCGGGCCAGCCGGTCCGCGGTCGCCTTGAGGAGCGCGTCCCCGGCGGCGTGACCGAACGTGTCGTTGATCTGCTTGAACCGGTCGACATCGGCGAGGACGACCACCGCGCGCGGGTCCTTCAACAGGATCCGCGCCCGGTGGGTGAAGCCCTCGCGGGTCCGCAGCCCCGTCAGCGGGTCACGGCGCGCGGTCCGCACCTGGCGGCGCAACCACCACGTGTGAGCCGACCATCCCGCCGCAACCGGCGCCGCGGCGGCCACGGAAGCAAGGATCGTGTTCATGCCGCGGCCCCCGTTCCCGTCCGGGCCCAACGCCGCGCGGTGAGACGGGCGAAGGGGACGACGTTGAACAGGTCCGGGGCAAACGCCTCGATCGCCTCAACAGCAACCGCGCTCACCCGGTCCGGGAGCTCCGGGTCGTCGGCGAGGATGTCGCGGGCCGCGTCCATACGGGCGGCGCGCTCCATCTCGTTCTCACCCTCGACACCCAGCCACAACTCCACGGGGGTACCGAGCGCCAGTTCGACAAACTCATCGGCCGTAACGGCCGAATGACCAGCAACGATGTACTTCATGAGTCGGGTTCTCCCTAGCAGGTGAACGGCTCGAACAGCAGCCCCGGAGTTCCCGCTCCGGGGCTGCGCCGTTGTTGGATGGAGTGCGCCGGGCGGGAGTCGAACCCGCCGACCCGTGAGGGTCACCATCGGGGCGAAGCGCTGTTCAGAGGTTGGGAATCAGGAGCGCGGAATTCCGGCTCCTCCTCGGCCCTGCCCGTACGACCAAGTGGCCGGACGGGCAGGGGAGGCAACCGGCCGAAACGCCGAAGCGCTGCGGTGTGGTCGGGTCGTACGGGTGTCTCCTTCGGGAACACGGGCTCCCGTCATAGGCGTATGGAGACGTGACCTTTCGGTCTAAGCCCTCCGGACTGACCAGGCGCCGGGAACCTCGGCCCCCTCTGTCCGGGGCCCCTTGACTAGCCGCGCACCCTTTCGGGCACGCAATGCACGGAGTCTCACGACTCCTGTAGTCCTGCACTCATGTGCAGGAGATGCGTTCATGAGAATGACTCAACTCCTGTACATGAGTCAACCCGCCGCGACAGATTTCTTCGCAGCGGGCTGTGGGAGGCGCACGACAGTCAGTCCCCGGCGGGGATTCGGTAGTCGAGAACGAACTGGTCAGCGGCCATGATCGTGTCGCAGACCTCCACGATGCGACCGTCTTCTGTTTCCGCGCTGCGGGTCAGATGAAAGACGGGTGCACCAGGGCTGAGGCTGAGCGCGCCGGTCTCTTGCTTGGTCGCGAGCCGGGCACGGACCGTCTCGGTGAACTCCTTGAGGACGTGGCCGTTCTCCTCCAAGCGCGCATAGATGCCCCCGCCGCCGGGGTTCTCCTGGGATAGCTCCGGGATGTTCTCTGCGATGTCCCACGGGAGGTAGGAGGTCGCCTCTTCGGTCGGTGTTCCGTTGCTGAAATATAGGCGTCGACGTGCGAGAACCTTGCTCCCGGCGGGGACGTCCAGACGTTCCGCGATGTCGCCCGGCGCTTCGATCGGGCCCACGTAGAGGACTGTCACCCCAGGTGTCTTTCCTGCTTGCTCCGTCTCTGCGATGTAGGCGGCCTTGCCAGCCCTGCGGTGTGACCGGCGGAAGCGGTCGGAAGACTTGCGGCGTACGGGAGGCTGGCTCTTCACGAACGAGCCTTTGCCGTGGTGGGTGTCGATCAGACCCGTGGGGCGCAGCTCTGCCACTGCCTTGCGCGCGGTGCCCTGCGATACCGAATAGCGAGCCATCAGCTCGGACTCACTGGGTACCTTCTGCCCTGGCGCGAGGACCCCGGCCCTGATCTGCTGAGCGAGGTCTTCGGCGATCTGTAGGTACCGTGGCTGACCGGAGTCCCTAGAGGCTGTGATGCCCATACTCTTCTGTTCCTCCTATGCTCCTATACATGAGTAACGCTACCCAGGAGGGCGCGTCAATGTCGCTTCACTCGGTCTCTGTGGCCGGCGTCGTGGTTCGTGATGACGGCCGCGTCCTGGTCATTCGCCGTGCCGATAACGGCGCCTGGGAGGCGCCGGGCGGCGTCCTGGAGCTGGATGAGCGGCCCGAAGACGGGGCGTGCCGGGAAGTACTGGAAGAGACCGGGATCAAGGTAGACGCGGTGCGCCTGACCGGCGTCTACAAGAACATGACGCGTGGCGTCGTCGCGCTGGTCTTCCTCTGTCGGCAGGTCGGGGGAGAGGAGCGCACGTCAAGTGAGTCCGTGGACGTTCGGTGGTTCACGCGTGAGGAGGTCCAAGCCGAGATGCTTGAGGCTTACGCGGTGCGTGTCCTCGACGCCCTTGGTGACAGCGCGCCCCAGGTGCGAGCACATGATGGTCGCCGACTGCTCGACGGCTCCGATTGGCACGCCTCCCCGAAAGTGTCATGACCCCTGGGCTGACACCTCCGTCCGGGACCGCCACGGCCACCCTGTCGGCCAACGGAGGCTGCACCAGAGTTGGGTGGACGAAACTCTGCTGGCCAGAACTGGTTCTGCAGGGGCGAGCGGGCGGCCCTAAGGGTCGGTGAGTTACGAATTTCTCTACTGCTTCAAGGCACCCGGCTGCGCTCCGCTCCGCCGGGCGCGCTTCCCGGCTCTGGCTGCGCCCGCGCTCCTGCCTTCGGCCCGCTCGGCGCTGCCGCCGCCGAGGCGCCCGCTGTGTAGGCCCGAGGGCATGAGACGAGAACCAAAAGCCGCGACACAAAGCATGCCTCCGGCGGGGGCGCTTCGGCACCGGGATGGAGGGGAGCGCCATTCGTGGGTGCCGGCCGGAGCGGGGCGAGCGTCGTGGGGCTCCCATCCCGACCACCTCCGACCCAGGCAAAGCCGAGCAGCCGCGGCCCAGGGCGTCAAGGTCGTTCGTACAGTGGCGCGCTCCACCTTGACGCCCTGAACCACGACCGCTCCACAGTGTGTGGGTCGAAGGCGGACGGGATGGGAGCCGGGGTGAGTGGTGGGTTGAGGAGCTGCACGGAGCCGAGCGGGGGGATTCAGGAAGCGAGGATGCCGAGATTAATCAGGCGATAGCCCATGGCTTCAGCGCTCACGTCAAAATCTCTGGCCAATTTAACGATCATTCGATCCCGGGTGATATTTCCATCTTGCGCATAAGAGACTACCTGGGATCGAATCATCTGAGCGGGCATGAGGATTTCGGCGGCAAAGGCGTTTGCTTCAACCTCTTGTTCATTTGTCCCCAGGCTGGACACATCGTCGCGCCAGTCAATTCTCATTGCGTGATCTACAATGAGCGGCTTTCCTTCATGGAGATCGAGGTGGCCCATTTCGTGGGCAATTGTGAAGCGCTGACGCCTAGGACTGGTTGCCGAATTAACACCAATGATCCTAGTTTGACCGTCTCTGAGGGCAAAGCCGGACTGCGTGCCATCGAACGCCTTACGCGTAATGATCACGCCCTCAGCGCGAGCGATCGCCTCTATTGGCACAGGGAAACTGTCGACCGCATGCTTTCCCAGGAGGGACTGTGCGGCTCTAACGGAATTTGACACGTTCACTCCTTCGCCTCCGACTTTCCGATCAGGTGGGCAAGCGCGCTTTCTACGAAATCTCGACTACTCTCGTCCGCATCCTGTAGCTGTTCATCGATATTATTCAACTCGGGTGCGGGCTGACTCTCGCGCATCTCCGGTAGGAGCTCGGAGACGTTGATATTTAGCGTTTCCGCAATCAGCACGACCACATGCAGGGGAAGCCGCTGGCGCCCACCCTCGATGTTTGCAATCGACGAACGCGCCAGGCCGAGAGGTACGGCCAGTTCGGCTTGAGTCAAGCGTGCGGCGGACCGCGCGTCGCGGATTCGATCCCCCACGGATGCATAGAAACGGTCGACCTGGGGGTCGTCTGGCTGCGGCATGCCCACTCCCTGCGATGAATCCACTAACTCTAACAGTGGATAGGTTTGCCTCACAAACGTTACCGACAGGTAACGCTAAGGATGTCAGCATGGCTGACCGATCTTGACGAATGATGCCCCCTGTGAGTAGCGTTTCCGTTGCAAGCGCGCCGCGATCACGACAGCGGCGGACGAGCGGTGCATGCAACACACATGCGCAGCCGACTGAAAGGAGGAAGCCGTGGCAAAGAACACGGGCGCCGGCCACCGGCGAGGGGCAGTCCGAAGCCGAAGTCAGGCTCTTAACACCAGGACGAGCACGTGGACCCTGCGGGACGCGCTGACTGGCAAGTTCCTGAACGCCAAGAGCGACAGCAAGCCCTTCAAGGGCGTACGTAAGGAGAAGTGAGGACGCTATGGCCCGTACGAGATACCGGGTTGTGCCGAATGGCGGCACGTGGCAGCTGCGCCGTGAGGCGGAGCCGCTGTCGAACCACACGTACAAGTACCAGGCAGTCGATGCGGGGCAGCGCATCGCGCGCGCCAATCAGCCCAGCCAACTGATCATCCACAAGGCGGACGGCTCGATCGAGACCGAGTACACGTACGGGGACGACCCGTACCCGCCGAAGGGGTGAGTGGGGGCTGAGGCCAGCACAGGACGGCAATCCGCAGCCCCAGCCCGCACCATCTCGCCGTAATCGTATCGAAGGCCTCGCCCTCATCTTCCTGAGGCGCGAGGCCTTCGGCGTGTGCCCATGTCTCTGGCACCCATGAGCGGGCAGAGGGGTACTACAGCGAAGTACCGCAACCACAGCAACCGGGCCCCGTCCAACAGCGTCGGGCTGAGGCCTCACTGCGGCCGGTATGACCGTGGTTGGCCGATCCACATCGAGCTACGCCGGAGGCGTTCAGCTCGTCTAGGAGAGCGAGTGTCTAACTGAGCTACAACCGCGACGTACTGGCGTGAACGTCCATGGACATCCACGGACTATCGTTCCAGCTCAACTGCTCTTCCCTCGCAGGTCGGTAGATACCCCGAGCTGCTTCGGGACGAAGAGGTCGTGGTCTCACTTGCGGTCTCAGTCACATTCCATTCCCGGGGCGGTCCACCGACGTCCGTCAAGGTGTGACAGACCCTCTGGCCAGGCGCGGGATCGGTACGGCGGAAGCCGGTGGACGTCCCCGGACAAGATCGGACAACTTGTAATGCGTAGGTCGTCGGTTCGAATCCGACAGGAGGCTCGATCAAAGGCCAGCTCAGAGGCCGTAAGCCCCCGGAACTGATCTCAGACCGGGGGCTTCTGCGTGCGCGATGCGCGAGCGGGGGTGCTCGGCGCGCTTCTTCCGGGGTCGTAGGAACGGGCCGCCCATCACGCCCGAGGATTTCGGCGGCTGCGACCCCATCACCTGGCACGCCCACCCAGGTGCCTCGACCGTGGCGTCGCCGACCCGCTGCCGCGGCAGCCCCGTCGGCCTTCGCGCCGGTCGGCGCGTCCGTGACTGGAGGTCGGCCGGGGCTGGGTCAATGCTCCGTCCCAGGCGACACAGCACGCCTAGACTGACCCGGCCGCCACGGAAGGAATGATCACAAATGCGACCCGCACGATTTCAGGACTTCACCCTCGACCTGGCCAAGAACACCCCCGGCGTGACCCGCGTCCAGACCCTCGCGGACGCCGGAGACACCACTCGCCCGTTCGGAGTGGCGATCACGACCGGCGACGGCGAGGCGCGGCGGCAGATCATCGGCCAGCTTGCGGACGGCGAGAAGCACGAACAGCCTGATGTGCCCGTCAGCGGCGACCCGTTCGGGACCTGGGCCGAGCCCGAGCCCGGGGATCACGAGGCCTGGCTCGCCGCGGTCCTCGCGCGGGCGGAGTCCCCGGAGATCGCGAACATCGGACGCTGGTCGACCCGCCCCGGGGGGAAGGAATCACCGGGGCTCACCGTCTTCTTCCACAACGGGGCGCGCGTGTTCGTGCGGAAGATCTGACCTCCCCGGCCGCCGGCCGGGGAGGCGCGACCTGAGCGCAAGAGAGCCCCGGCCACCAGCGCTCGGTGGGTGGGGCTTTTGCGTGGGCTCACGCAGGCCGTTGTGGGACGGTTTTGTTCGTGAACGCTCGGGCACCGTCTTGGACGCGGTCGGCGACGCCTTCGGCATACGCGACATCGGGGGGAGAGCAACGTGTCATACGGTCAGTTCCTGGCCAAGGGAGCCGGGGAGGGCACCCCGTCCTTCTGGATCATTGCCATCGCCCTGGTCGTCATCGTCGGGGTGGCGTTCTTGGTGAGCAAGGTGCGCAAGAGGTAGCACCGCCCGGCCCGGCTGTGCTTTTACGCCTCGCGCTGGCGTGCCCGGACGTAGTACCGCGCGTAGCCGACGTACGCGTCGGTGATGGAAGCGCGTGTCTCGTCGCGGCCCGTGCGGCCGTGGACGTAATTCTCCAGGGCGTCCCACCAGATGCTCCGGCCGATGGCGAAGCCCATGAATCCCTCCACGGGTGCGGCGATCTTCAGCCAGCGGTCCAGCTTCTCCCTGGGGGCGTGACGGCCCAGGACGACGCATCGTGCGTCCCGTGTGCCGCGGCGGGCGGTCCGGGCCACGGCCTCGGCGTCCGCGCGGCTCTCCAGGCCTTCCACCTTCCAGATCGCGGGCTCCACGCCCCGGTCCTGGAGGTACTCCATCACCCGTACCGTGGCCGCGCCGCGCAGTTCCTTGTCGTACCGGTCGGCTGAGCCGTCGACCGCCGCGAGGTCGGCCTCCGTGGCCGGCACCAGCAGTTCGAGGATGAGGCTCCGGCCCGCGGAATTCCCCCAGGAAACGACCCGCGCCAGCCGCGCGGCCTGTGCGTTCCGGTCGGATTCCCCGTAGCCCGGATTGTCACGCACCAGAACCTTCGAGAACGCGGCCGGAAAATACTCGGCATGCTGCTGCCAAGCAGCTCCGTACTCGAAATGGAACCAGTCCTGTCCGCTCTCCTCGACCGGCATGGCCAGGTCGATCTGCCCGCTCAGCACCGCCAGTTCGGCCGCGGTGGCCCCGTAGCGCTCATCGATGAGCAGGCCGGCCCGGGTCGATTCCGGGAAATGCGGCAGGGCGTCCAGGACCGCTTCGTACACCAGCAATTTATCGCCGGCGATTCTCGCGGCCTGCGACGGAGTCGGGGTGGCGGTCAATCCGTAAAGGTCGGTTTCCAGGCTTGCCCGGTGGTCTACGGCGCAGATCAGGAGATCTTCATGCCTCGGCGTGTTCGCGGGATTGTTCTGCGCGGTCCAGGACAAAGGAATCCCTCCTCGCTTTTACGCCCCTTGCATTTTAACCGGATGTGGGATGGTGTGCCACGCGCGTCTTTCTCCGGACAGCGCGAGGAACAGCTCGGGGACGAGTGCTGCGGCACCCGCGTACAGCGGCTGTGGTACGCCGAAGAGCCTGCCGACAGACGACGACGATGACGTCCGGGGACGAACCATGGGGACACATTCCCCGGGGCTGCCTCCGGTGTCCGCCGGCCGGTCCCGGGCGGGGCGCCGCGTACCTGCCGCACAGCGGCCCCGGGCAGACGCAATGCCTGCTGGAGCACCTGACGGACACCACGTCCTCGGCGCTGCACGAACTGAAGGCGACCCTCGGCCTGCTGCGCCGGGCCGATCATCCGGACGCTCCCCTTGAGCCGGCCCCCGGCCTCGTACAACTGCCTGACCTGGTCGCCGCGTTCGGGAAGGCGGGACTGATGGTCACCGTCTCGTCGCAGGGGACCCGCCAACGCCTCACGATCACCATCTCCGATGGAGCCGCGAGTGGATCCGCGAGTAGATCCGCGAGTAGAACCCGAAGAGGAAAGCGTGACGCCGTGACCATCCGGGTAGTACTGGCGGACGACCAGGCCCTGCTCCTCGGGACGTTCCGGCTGCTGATCGATTCCTGCGACGACATGGAAGTGATCGCGGTCGCGGGCGACGGGGGAGAAGCCGTCGCGGCGGTACGGGCCACTCGTCCCGACGTGATCGTGATGGACATCCGCATGCGCGGCCTCGCGAGCGGATTCCTCGGCAAGGACGTCGGATCGGGTACGTTCCTCGACGCCATCCGTACGGTCGCCGCCGGCGACGAGATCGCCGCGCGGCTCTGCCTGAGCCCCCTGACCGTACGGACCCACGTGCACCGCGCGATAGCGAAACTGGACGCCCGGGACCGGGCGCAACTGGTCGTCATCGCTTACCGGTCGGGCCTCGTGCAGCCGTGAGTTCCGGCGGTCGGACGCCCCGCCGACCTCGGCTTTCCGCGCGAGATTCGGTCAGTTCTCGGGGTCGGTCTCCCGCGTGCCGTGGGCGAGGTCCGTTTCGAGATTGGCGAGAAGTCGGTCCAGCAGGCTTTGCAGGACCTCGGTCTCCAGGTCGCTGAAGCCTCTCAGCGCGCGGCTGTTGGTCTCGTGCAGGGCCGCGAGCACCTGGGGGAGCGTCGCCAGGCCGGTCTCGGTCAGGGAGATCATGCTGACCCGCCGGTCCTGGGTGGACGGTGTGCGGCGGACCAGGCCGTCGCGTTCCATGCGGGCGAGCAGTTGTGCCATGGACGGCTGCTCGATTCTCGCCAGCCTGACGAGCTCCTTCTGCGGGAGCGCTTCCCCCTGTCCGAGTGCGGCCAGGACCGGCACCTGCCCGAAGGCCAGCCCCAGCGGGCGCAGTCGGCGGTCGTTGAGTCGGGCCAGGGTGCGCGAGGCGATGTTGATCGAGGCGGCGGGTGTGGGGTGGGTCTGTGGCTGGTTCACGCCCCTGAGTGTATAGGTGCCTATTGAAACGATGCATAGGTGCCTATACGTTGTCGGCGTCCGGCGTCCGGCGTCCGGCATCCGGCGTCCGGCGCCTGGCATCCGGTGTCGGGCGTCCGGCGTCTGGCGTCTGGCGTCCGGTGTCCGCAAGGAGAGGTAGTAAATGATCATTCACAACGTGACCGTCATCGACGGCACGGGAGCCGCCCCGATCGCCGGCGCGGAGGTCGTCGTGACCGACGGGCGGTTCAGCGCCGTCCTCCCCGCGACGTCGGAGGAGCGGGCGGTCGGCGACGGTCCCGTGATCGACGGCCGGGGCGGCTACCTGGTCCCGGGCCTGTGGGAGAGCCACACCCACCTGAGCGGGTATCTCATGGGCAAGCCCGGGAACGAGCGCGGCCAGCACCTCGCCACACTGATGGCGGAGTTCCTGGCCGTCGGGGTGACCAGTGCCGTCGACCTCGGAGGTCCCCTCGGCCTCAGGGCCGAGGCGCGCGGTCACCTTGAGAAGGTCTCAGGGCCCGTGCCCCAACTGTTCTTCGCGGGTCCCGTTTTCACCGGGATCAACGGCTGGCCGGTTCTGGACATGAAGGAGCGCGCCTCCCTCGCGTACCAGATCGACAACGCCGACGACGCCTACCGCCAGGCCCTGCAACTCGCCGACCAGGTGGACTTCCTCAAGTGCGTCTACGACGGTGAGCCGGGCGCACCCGACAAGCTGCCCCTCGACGCGCTGAAAGCCATCGTCACGGCCGCGCACGAGAAGGGCAAGAAGGTGCTCGCGCACGTCCACCACCGCTCCGAACTGGAAGAGGCGGTGGCGGCCGGGGCGGACGCCATCGAGCACGCGTTCCTGCCCGACGACCCCGGCAGCACCGCGGAGGCCCTCGACGTGGCGGCGATGCTCGCGGAGACGAACACGTACTACTGCCCGACGCTGGTCACCTGGGAGCAGCTCGGGCGCAACGGCGACGACGGCTACCTCCGGGAGCTGGTCGCGGACGGCATCCTCACCGACGCGGACATTCCGGGGATCACCGGCCGTCCGTTCTACGGGAAGCCGTTCCCCCGGCATTCCGCGGAGGAGTCCCGTATCCGGTTCGACTACGCGATGGACACGCTCGGGCTGATGTACGACGCCGGGGTGAGGATCGCCGCCGGGAGCGACGTCGCCCTGCTGATGCCCTCCCCGCCCAAGGCCTACCTGCGGGAGCTGCAACTGCTCGCCAGGGCCGGTCTGCCGATGTCGGCGGTTCTGGCGGCCGCGACCCGGCACGCGGCCGGGAAGATCGGCCAGGACGCGACGGTGGGGACGATCACCGAAGGCGCGGTCGCGGACGCGCTCCTGCTCGACGCCGACCCCCTAGCCGGCATCGCGCACCTGGTCGACCCCGCCCACCGGGTGGGGACGCTGCGCGCTGGGCGGCCGAGCTGGGGTCAGGACGTGGTACGGGTGCCCAGCTCCGCGGCGGCTTCCGCGTAGTCGACCAGGAGCCGGGCGAATTCGAGGCGTTTGGCCTGGGGCCAGTCGCGGGTGATGTGCTCGAAGGCCTGGCGGTGCTGGCTGCCGAAGCGGTCGCGCAGGGCGATGCCCTCGGGGGTGAGCAGGAGCACCGTACGGCGGCCGTCGGTCTGGGAGGCGGCCCGTACGAGAAGGCCCGCGGTGATGCAGTCGCTCACCATCCGGCTGGCCACCGAGGAGTCCACGGTCAGCTGGTAGGCGACGCCGCCGACCGTCATCTCGCCATCGGCCTCGTCGACCACGTTGATGACCTGGTTCCGTGCCATGTCCTTGCGCGTGACCGGCGGATCGACATCCACCAGGGCGGTACGGCGGCGCAGCCGGGCGAATGCCGCGCCGACCGCGTCCAGCAGCGCGTCGTCCTGAGTCTCGTTCTGCCTGGTCTCGTTTCCCCTGGTCACTTTGACACCTTAGTCCCAGGTCGCTGTCAAACGCAATTACGTGCAACAATGCATGCATCTGCGTTTCGCAGGAGACCGGCAGGAGACCGGTGGGTGCCGGGAGACCCGGTTCACCGCGACGGATCGACAACGACGGGAAATACCCCCATGAGCACAACGGCCATCATCAACGCGCGGGTCTTCGACGGAGACCGGCCGCTGGAGGCGACCACCGTCGTCTTCGACCGCACCGGGATCCTCGCGGTGGGCGGGGAGGCACCCGCCGGGGCGGAGATCGTGGATGCCGCGGGCGGGACGCTGCTGCCCGGCCTGATCGACGCCCACGTACACACCAACGAGCAGGCTCTTGCCCTGGACCTGCGGTTCGGTGTCACCACGGCGCTGGAGATGCAGGGCAACCACACCGCCGGCAACCGTGCGCACATCACGGAGAACGACGCGGTGGCCGACATCCGCTCCTCCGGGTTCGCCATCACCCCGCCCGGTGGTCACCCGAGCGAGCTGTTCCCGGAGGGTTTCCGCCCCGGGCCGCCTCCCGGCGCACGCGGCCCGAAGCCGTCGGAGCCGGTGCCGCTGATGCCGTTCTCGACCACCCCCGAGGAGGCTGTGGCGTTCATTCCGCAACTGGTCGAGCGTGGTTCCGACTACATCAAGTTCATGGTCGACGACGGCTCGGTGGAGGGTCACCCGGGTCTGCCGATGCTCGACCGGGCGACCCTGAACGCGGGTGTCGCCGAGGCCAAGAAGCACGGCATGCTCACGGTCGCCCACGCGCTGACGATCGAGGCGACCCGGATGTCGATCGAAGCGGGTATCGACGGTCTGGTCCACCTGTTCATGGAGGGCCCGCACACCGAGGAGATCATCACACTGATCCGCGACGCCGGTGCGTTCGTGGTGCCGTGTGTGGTGCTGAACGCCTCGATGATGGGCATCACCGGTGACGAGCTGGCCGACGACCCGCGGGTGGCGTCGCGTCTGGACGAGCAGTGGATGAAGACGCTGCGCAGCAGCTTCGGCCACTACCCGCAGGGCAAGCTCAGTGACGTGTTCGGGTCGGTACGCGCGTTGCGGGACGCCGGCGTCGACATCCTGGTGGGTACGGACGCGTCGGCGCCGTTCGAGTTCCTGGGCGGTCTGGCCCACGGGGCGAGCGTTCACCACGAACTCCAGTACCTCGTCCGGGCCGGTCTGAGCCCGGTGGAGGCGCTGCACGCGGGGACCTCTGTCACCGCCCGCCGTTTTGGGCTGACCGACCGGGGCCGTATCGCCGAAGGCCTGCGCGCCGACCTGCTCCTGGTCGACGGCGACCCCACCACGACCATCTCCGACACGCTCAACACCCGCGCCGTCTGGCGCCGGGGCACCCGCCTCACCCACGCCTGAGCACCCCCCGCCGGGCGACCGCCGCATGGAGCGCGCGGCCCCCGGCGGGCACGGTCCGGGCCGACGCCCCTCCCCTGGCGTGGACAGCGCGCGCGGCTCATCCCGAAGTCCCCCCGGCCCGCGGTACCCCGGTACCGCGCCCGGCCGGGAATCAGCCCGTGGTACCGAGTGCCGGGCCGCTTCCCCTTCCTACTGTCGAGGAAGGACCCACGCACCGGACGACAGAGGAAGCAAGATGATCGAAGTAGAGCGGCTGACCAAGAAGTACGGTGCGAAGACCGCCGTCGACGGGCTGGACTTCACCGTCAGGCCCGGCGTGGTCACCGGATTCCTGGGGCCCAACGGCGCCGGCAAGTCCACCACCATGCGCATGATCGTGGGCCTGGACACACCCACCAGCGGGTCGGCGAAGGTCAACGGTCGTCCGTACGCGGCCCATCGGGCACCCCTCCAGGAGCTGGGCAGCCTGCTGGAGGCCAAGTCGATCCACCCCGGCCGCTCCGCCTTCAACCACCTCAACACCCTCGCGCTCACCCACGGCATCTCCCGCCGCCGGGTGGACGAGGTCATCGAGATGACGGGCCTCGCCCCGGTCGCCCGCAAGCCCGCCGGCGCGTTCTCCCTGGGCATGGGCCAGCGCCTGGGCATCGCCGCGGCGCTGCTCGGTGACCCGCGGACCGTGATGCTGGACGAACCCGTCAACGGCCTCGATCCCGAAGGGGTGTTGTGGATACGCAACCTCCTCACCGGGCTCGCCGCCGAAGGGCGTACCGTCTTCGTCTCCTCGCACCTGATGAGCGAGATGGCCCAGACGGCCACCGCCCTCATCGTCGTCGGCCGGGGCAGGCTCCTCGCCGACACCACCGTCGACCAGTTCATCCTGGACGCCGGGGGCCACAGCGTGAAGGTCGTCACCGCGGAACCCAACCGGCTGCGGGACCTGCTGCTCGCCCCGGACGTGGAGATCACCGGCGCCACCGGCTCGGGAGAGCTGCACGTCACCGGCCTGGACACGCGGCAGATCAGCGCGACCGCCTTCGAGCACGGGATCCGGGTCTACGAACTCACGCCCCGGACCGTCTCCCTCGAAGAGGCCTTCATGGCCATGACCGGTGACGCCGTCGAGTACCACGGCACCACCGCCGGCACCCCCCTCAGGAGCACCGTATGAACACCCTGGTCACCGAAACCGAAACCGAAACCGCCCCCGCCTCCGCCCCCGCCTCCGCGAAGCCGGAAACCGCCGACCACCGGGTCACCGGCACCCGCGTGCTGCGCTCGGAATGGGCCAAACTCCGCTCGCTGCGCTCCACCTGGATCACGCTGGGGCTGACCCTGGTGATCCTGATCTCCTTCGCGCTGATCTTCGCCTTCTCGTACGCACCCGGCGAACAGGGTCCGGCGTCGGACATCTCGGACGGCGTCGCCGTGGCACTCGGCGGGGTCGGCTTCGCCCAGCTCACCCTGGGGGTGCTCGGCGTCCTGGTGATGGCCGGCGAGTACTCCACCGGCATGATCCGCTCGACCCTGTCGGCGGTCCCGGCCCGCCTGCCCGTCCTGTGGTCAAAGATCGCCGGATTCGGCGCCCTCGCCCTTGTTGTCAGCACCGTCGCCGTGTTCGCGGCGTTCCTGTCGGTCCAGGGCGTGATCGGCGACACGGACCTCGCGGTCGGCCTCACCGACGCGGGCGTCGTCCGCAGTCTCCTGGGCGCCGGGTTCTCCCTGGCCCTGGTGGGGGTACTGGGCGTGGCGACGGGAGCCGTGCTCCGCTCGGTCGCCGGCGGCATCGGTCTGCTGGTCGGCCTCCTCATGCTGCTGCCGTTCTTCTGCGATCTGCTGCCGAGCGCCGTGAACGACGCGGTGAGCCCGTACCTGCCCAGCAACGCGGCAGGCTCGATGTTCACCCTCCATCCGGCGAGTGACGCCCTCAGCCCCGGAACCGGCCTGGTGGCCCTGGCGGGCTGGGTGGCTGTCTCGGCCGCCGGCGCCGCGTGGCGGCTCAAGCGTTCCGACGTGTGAGCGGCGCCCGTACGCCTCACCGGGAGCGGGAAGCCGTGGTGCCGGTCCACCCACAGCGGAGGGACCTGTTCCCGCCCGAGCTGGACGTCCTGCGCGGCAGCGCTCTGATACGCGGGGCCACGGCCTGGGCCGATGCCCTGCGCAGGCTGAGCCGCGAGCACCCGGTGGTGTGGTACGCGCTGCCGGCGCTGCTCGTGCTGGCGGGCGGACTCCTCGATCTGTTCGACCCCACGCCCGGGCTGATCGCGGACGTGTCCGTGGACGCGCTGGGCCCCGGGGCCTCCGTCCTGGTCGCGGGCTCGATGGCCGGCCAGGCACTTCCCCTTCTCTGGCGTCGCCGGGCCCCGTCCGCCACGCTGGCGGCCGTACTGGTCTGCTGCCTGGTCCAGTGGTTCCTGTCCTCCGACTTCGGCACCGCCCTCGTCAGTCTCATGATCGCCCTGTACTCGGCGGCCCGTTACGACCGGATCAGGCGACTGCCGTGGTCGGGTCTGTACGTCGCGACGGCCCTCACCGTGGTCACCCTCTGGATCAGGCCGTTCAGTGAGCAGACGCTCTCCGCGCTCTTCTTCTCGTACTGCGCCGTCACCGCCGCGATCGCCGTCGGCCTGGTCTTCCGCGTACGGGAGGGGCAACTCGTCGTCCTGGCGGAGAGGGCCGCGCAACGGGAGGTCGACCGCAAGCAGCGCGAGCAGCTCGCCGTCTTCGCCGAACGCTCCCGCGCCTCACGGGAGATGCACGACATCGTCGGCCACCACCTCGCCGTGATCATCGCCCTCGCCGACGGCGCCGCGGCCGGCTTCAGCGCGGGCTCGGGCACCGGCTCCAGCTCCGGTACGGGCTCCAGCTCCGGTACGGGCTCACGCTCCGGTACGGGCTCTGGTACGGGCTCCCGCTCCCGTACGGCCTCCGGCACCGGCACCGGCACCGGCACCGGCACCGGCACCGGCACCGGCACCGGCTCCGGCGCAGACACCGGCCGTGCGCCCGACGTCCTGTCCATCATCGCCGGCACCGGCCGCCAGGCACTGAGCGAACTGCGCCGCGCGCTCGGCGCCCGCTGCGAGGACCCCGGCGACCGGGAGACCACCGCCGGCCTCGCCCCCCAGCCGGGAACCGCCGACCTCCCGGGGCTCCTTGAGCGCGCCCGGGCCGCCGGACCGCGCATCTCCTACCGTACGGAAGGTGATCACCACGCCATGTCCCCCGGCGTTCAACTGGCCGTCTACCGCATCGTCCAGGAAGCCCTGACCAACAGCCTCAAACACGCCGGACCCGACACCACCGTCCACGTGTCCCTGTGCGTCACCGGCCAGGAGGTGGACCTGCGCGTCCGTGACAGCGGCCCCCGCGTACCCCGGCCCGCGCCCGCCCCGGCGGCCGGCCACACCGCAGCCCTCACCGCCCCCGCCGGCCAAGGGCTCGTCGGCATCGCCGAACGCGCCGCCCTGTGCGGGGGCCGGGCCGAGGCCGGGCCAACAGGCGCCGGTGGCTGGCTCGTTCACGCCTCCCTGCCCCTGCTGCCACCGCCCGTACCCGGAGAGAACCCCCTGTGACCACGGTCCTGATCGTCGACGACCACGCGCTGCAACGCCTCGGTTTCCGCATGCTGCTCGACGCCCACCCCGGCACGGACGTCGTCGGGGAGGCCGCGAACGGTGCCGAAGCCGTACGGCAGGTGGCCGAACTGCGCCCCGACGTGGTGCTGATGGACATCCGTATGCCCGGCGTGGACGGCATCGAGGCCACCCGCCGCATCCTGGCGTCCGGCGGCCGGTCCCGTGTCCTCATGCTCACCACCTTCGACCTGGACGAGTACGCGTACGGCGCGCTGCGCGCCGGCGCCAGCGGCTTCCTCCTCAAGGACGCCCTACCGGGCGAACTCATCGCCGGTATAAGGGCGGTGGCGGAGGGGGACGCCGTCGCGGCCCCGGCGCTGACCCGCCGCCTGCTGGACACGTTCGTGCGGCAGGGCCCGCGACCGGCCGACCGGGACGGTGGCGCGGGCGGCGACCCCCGCGTGGCCGGGCTCAGCGAGCGGGAGGGCGAAGTCCTGCTGGCGATGGCACAGGGACTGACGAACACCGAGATCGCCGCGCAGCTGGTGCTGGCCGAATCGACCGTCAAGACCCACGTCAGCAAGGTGCTTGCCAGGATCGGCGCCCGCGACCGGGTCCAGGCCGTCATCATCGCGTACGAGGCGGGCCTCGTCGGAACCCGCTGACCCGTCACCGGGGTTCGGGGAGACGGGGTCGGCGGGTCATCCCCAAGTCGCCTCGCACCCCGGTACTCCGGTACCGCGCCGGGCCCTCAATCAGCCCCGTGGTACCGCGTGTTCGGCCGCTTCCCCTTCCTAAGGTGAAGACAGGGCCGCGGGCGGAAACGCGCCCGAACACGCCTCACCACCAGGGCCTGCCATCGCGTCCGCGATGCGCCCCCGCCCCCACCGGCGGATCCAGTGACGCCAATGACACCGGCCTGATCCGGCCGGGGGGCCTCAAGCGAAAGGGCTGTCCCATGTGCGGGATCCATCGCCGTACACTCCTGAAAAACGCCGGCGCGGGCGCCGCGGTCGCCGGAGCGGCGGTACTGCTGTCCGGCTGCGCCGACGAGACCGGCACCAAGGCGAGCGGCACCGCGTCGCCGAGCCGTAAGACCTCCGGTATGACCGCCATCCAGAACGTGCGGATCTTCGACGGCGAGCGGGTCATCACCGCCCGTACGGTTGTCATCGAGGGCCACAGGATCGTCCAGGTCGGCGGCAAGGCTCCCCACGGCGCCACCGTCGTCGACGCGTCCGGCGCCACCCTGCTGCCCGGCCTGATCGACGGTCACACGCACACCTCGGACGACGGGCTGAAGAACGCGCTGCTCTTCGGTGTGACCACCGAACTCGAGATGCAGGGCGGCGGGCACGACCCCAAGAAGACCGACAACAACGACAGCATCGCGGACGTCCGCTCGGCCGGCACCGGGGTCGGGGCGCCCGGCGGCCACCCCGCCGAACTGTTCCCCGAAGGCGGTCCGCCCGGCGTCCCGCCGGAGGGCGCGGACACCGGGGACGGATCGGGGCCGCCGCCGGACGAGGGGGTCTCGAACCCGCGGGAGGCGGTCAAGCTGATCCGCCGCGTCGTCGCGGACGGAGCCGACTACGTGAAGATCATGATCGAGGACGGCTCGGTCCTCGGCGCGACCAACCTGCCCGCCCTGAGCAACGACACGATCGTGGCGTCCGTGGCCGAGGCGCACAAGCTCGGCAAGATGGCCGTGGCCCACGCGCTGACCGTGCAGGCCTTCGAGCAGGCGATCGACGCGAAGATGGACGGTCTCGTCCACCTCTTCATCGACCAACCCGCCGACGCCAGGATCGTGCGCAAGGTCGCGGACTCCAAGGTGTTCGTCACCGCGTGCCTGTGCCTCAACAGGTCGATCATGGGCGAGACCGGCGCCGACTTCGCCGCCGACAAGCGGGTCAGCTCCCGGCTCAGCAAGGAGTGGCTGGACACCCTGCGCCACGGCAGCCTCAACCACTACCCGGAGGGCAACTTCGACGACGTCCTCGGGAGCGTCCTCGCGCTCCACAAGGCGGGGGTGGACATCCTGGTCGGTACGGATGTCTCGGTGGCCGTGCGCTACCTCGGCGGACTCGCCCACGGCGCCAGCGTCCACCACGAATTGCAGCTCCTCGTCCGGGCGGGGCTCACGCCCGTCCAGGCCCTGCGGGCGGCCACGTCCGTGCCGGCCCGCCGCTTCGGCCTCAAGGACCGGGGCCGTATCGCCGAAGGCCTGCGCGCCGACCTCCTCCTGGTCGACGGCGATCCCACCAGCACGATCTCCGACAGCCTGTCCATCCGCGAGGTGTGGCGCCGGGGAGCCAGGCAGCCCCAGCGCTGACACCGCCGCCCCTCTTCAGCGGCTGGGGACGAGCGTTCCCCAGCCGCTTTCGAGGAGGTCGAAGGCGCGGACGACGGCCTGGCGGGGGTCTTCGTGGCCACGGGCGGTACGGGGGGCCTCAAGGGCGAAGTGGGCCAGGGCCGTACAGGCCGGATCGTGCGCGGGCAGGCCGCTCTCCTCCGCGATGACCCGGGCGAGGGCGTCGGTGTGGCGCAGCCACATGGCCTGGACGTAGTCGCGCAGCGCCGGGGTGGTGTGGACCAGCTCGAAGAACGCGGTGAAACCGGCGTCGCCGTCCACGGCGGCCATGCGATGACGCAGCGCGTGGTCGCGCAGTGCCGCGGGGATCGACTGGCCCGGGGGGCGCTCGCGTACGGCGGCGAGCAGGAGGGCCTCCTGATCGGCGTCCTCGTCGAAGACGAGGGCTTCCTTGACGGGGAAGTGCTTGAAGAGGGTGGTGGTGGACACATCGGCGGCGTCCGCGATCTCGCGGATGCCGACGTCGTCGTATCCGCGCTCCAGGAACAGGCGCATCGCGGCGTCGCTGATGGACTGGCGCGTGGCGGCCTTCTTGCGCTCGCGGCGCCCCATCGGCGCTGCTGGGGCGGGGGAGTCGGTCGGTGGCATGCCCACGATCCTACCTCCAAGGTGGTGCGACTTCAAAAGTGCATCGGTTGCACTTATTGGGTCGCTGTGCTTTTCTGGGGTGGCGGTCGACGGAACACCGTCCCGCTTCCCCGTTTCCTTCCCCCTCTGTACGAAAGGGGTGATCAGCCATGTCCACGAGCGCATCCCTCCCCTCGACCCCCGCCGGCCCCTCGACCCCCGCCACCCCCTCCACGCCCGCCGGCCCGTCGGCCGTGCCGAAGAACGTGCGCTGGGTGATGCTCGGCATCATGCTCGCGATGCTGCTGTCGATGCTCGACAACATGGTCGTCAGCACCGCGATGCCCACGATCGTCGGCCAGCTCGGCGGCCTGGAGTACATCTCCTGGGTCGTGACCGCCTACACCCTGATCACCGCCATCACCACCCCGATCTGGGGCAAGTTCGGCGACCTGTTCGGCCGTAAATCCATGTACCTGGCGTCCATCGCCGTCTTCATCGTCGGGTCCGCCCTGTGCGGAGCGTCCCGGTCCATGGGCGAGCTGATCGCCTTCCGCGTCCTCCAGGGCGTCGGCGCCGGCGGGATCGGCGCGGGCGCGTTCGCGCTGATCGGCGTGCTCGTACCACCCCGTGAGCGGGGCAAGTACCAGGGCATGACCGCCTCGGTCATGGCGATCGGCACCATCGGCGGACCGCTGCTGGGCGGGTTTGTCACCGGCCACTTCGACTGGCGGTGGGCCTTCTACGTCAACCTGCCGCTCGGCCTGGTCGCTCTGGTGTGGCTGTGGCTGACGCTGCACGTGCCCGCGCCGCGCATCAAGGCGAGGATCGACTGGGCGGGCATCGGCCTGCTGACCCTCTCCATCACCGCGGTTGTCCTGGCCGCCACCTGGGCGGGCAGCACCTACGCGTGGGGCTCCTGGCAGGTCCTGTCGCTCGGCGCCGTCGCCGCGGCCGGGCTCGCCGCCTTTGTCTTTGTGGAGAAGCGGGTCAGTGAGCCGCTGCTGCCGCTGACCGTGTTCACCGGACACCGCAACTACCCGTTGGCGATGGCGTTGACCCTCGCCGCCGGTGTGGTCATGTTCGGTGCGGGCCTCTATCTGCCGCTGTTCCAGCAGAACGTCCAGGGGGCCTCGGCCACCCACTCCGGTCTGCTGATGCTGCCGATGATGGTCCCCGTCGTGATCGTCGCGACCATCGCGGGAAAGGTCATGTCGGCCACCGGCCGGTACAAGATCTTCCCCGTCGTCGGCGCCGCGTTCCTCACCGCCGGGCTCGGTCTGCTGGCGACGATGGACACCGGCACCTCAGTGGTGCTGACCAGCCTGTACATGGTCCTCGTCGGTATCGGCCTGGGCTTCACCATGCAGATGGCCGGCACGATCGCGCAGAACAGCGTCTCCCTGCGCGACATGGGCGCCGCGATGAGCTCGTCCAATCTCTTCCGCACCCTGGGCGGATCCCTCGGCGTGGCCGTCTTCGGCTCGCTGTTCACCCGCGCCGTCCAGTCCCACCCGCCCACCGGCGCCCAGGACGCCTACCTCACGGCGGTCGCGAACGGCACCAGCCACATCTTCCTCACCGGCGCGATCCTCTGCGCCCTCGCCTTCATCGCGTCGCTCTTCGTCATCGAGGTCCCGCTCCAGAAGGCCGGGCCGCCCGCGCCAGCCGCCGGGGCGCCCGCCTCACCCGCGCCCAGCGGTCAGAGTCCGGCGATGACGTCGGCCGAGGTCATGGGCAGGGAGAACATGGGGTAGTCGTACGTGATCGCGTTGTCGTGCTCCTCCTGGGAAGTGGCGGCAACGCAGTCCGGCACGGTGATGACCCGGTAGCCGTTCTCGTACCCGGTGCGCATCGTCGACTCGACGCAGCAATTGGTGAGGAAGCCGCCGAGGATGATCGTGTCGATCCCCTTGTGCCGCAGGACGAAGTCGAGGTTCGTGCTCGCGAAGGTGTCGAGGCCGCGCTTGCCCTCGATCACGATGTCCCCGTCGGCCGGGGCGAGGTCGTCCACGATCGCGGCGCCCCAACTGCCCTTGACGAAGGCCGACCCGTCCACGACCCCCTTGAGGATGCCGTACGGGTGCCGCGACAGTTCGCCGTAGCCGGGGGCGAACGTGATGGGCGCGTGCATGACGGTCACACCGGCGGCACGCGCGGCCCCGGCCAGGGCCACGGTGTTCGCGAGCATCCCGGTCTTCTCCATCACCCCGGCCACGGCCCCGTTGAGCACCCCGCCCTCGCTGGTGAAGTCGTTCTGGTACTCGATCAGGACGAGCGCGGTCTTCGCCGGATCAAGGCGGAAAGTCTCGGACATGACGGCTCCTCGGTGAGCTGGGACACATCAGCGGCACGAACAGCCTGCCCGGCAAGGGGAGCAATCAGTCAGAGGCGGGCAGGCTCACCCGCCCCACGCCGTCGAAACGGTGTCCGGCGCGCTCGCCTTCCCCTTCTCCCTCCCTCTCCGCAGTCAGACTCGGCAGGAGTCGGTGTGGGTGACTTCGCGGTAGTCCACAACGATGGGGTTGGCCATGGACTCGCGGTAGACGATGACAACCCGTCCGTACGGCCAGGTGATGTCGTCGCGGAAGCGCTGCTGGGCTTCACTACAACTGCCGAACATGAGTGAGCGCATGGTGTCGGTCCAGTCCGGATCGTCCTCGTACGTCTGGCCCTCCGGATAGCTGTTGGGGCCGAAGGTGACAAACATGGTCTGTGCCCGTGGGCTGAAGGTGAGGTTCACGCTTTCGTCCGCGAAAGCGTTGCCCTCGGAAGCCTCGACCGAGTCGCTGCGGAACCGCTGAGAAGCTGCCTTTTCCGCCGGCGTGACGGGGACTCGGGCGTCCACCCATTCCGCGATGGTCGGCTCCGCGTAGTCGCTGCGGGTGTACGCGGGCGAGGGTGCGGCCTGGGGCGAGGGTGTGACGGTCTTCGGTTTCGACGGCTTGGGGCTTTGTTGTCGCTTGCTGTTCATCTTGTCGGCCGCAGTCGCCTTCTGGGCCGGTCGGGGCTCGGGCTGACTGGCCGGCTTCGTGGCGTCCGGTATTCGGGGCGAATTGGGCTCGTAGGTCGCGGCCACTGCCCCGCCGATTCCTCCTACCGCCAGTGCCGCGACGATGACGACGCCGTAGAGCTTGGTGCGCGGGCGGCGCGGCGCGGGGGTTTGCCAGGTGGGATCGTCCTCTGGCGGCAGGTCCCAGTGGGCCGTCACCAGATCGGATATCAGAGTCGGCTGCTCGCTCCCGCGAGGACGGGCGGTCGTGATCTGGGCGGTGAGCAACTCCGCGCAGGAGTGGGCCAGTTCGGCCGCCGTCGGTCGGTCCGTCGGGTCCTTCGCCAGCGCCTTCTCCAGGAGCGGCAGCAGATCGTCCGGGACCCCGTCGAGGTCCGGCGCGCCGGACATGACGCGGAACGCGACAGCCTCAGGTGCGCCGGTGCCGAACGGGAGGCGGCCGGTCGCGGCGTACGCGACGAGCGCTCCCCAGGCGAAGATGTCGCCCGCCGGCCCGACCGCGCCGGTCCGGTAGTGCTCGGGGCTGATCCACCCAGGAGTGCCGGTCATCACGCCGGTGCGGGTCACGGCTGTGCCGTCCAGGGCGTGGGCGATGCCGAAATCCAGCACGCGTGGACCGTCGGGCGCGAGGATGACGTTCTGCGGCTTCACATCCCTGTGTACGACCCCGGCGGCATGGATCGCGGCGAGGGCGGCGGCGGTGCCCGCGGCCACCGCGTGCAGCCGGCCGCCGGTCAGGGGGCCGGTGTCGGCCAGGTACCGACTGAGGGTCGGACCCGGTACGAACGGAGTGGCCAGCCAGGGCGTGGCGCTCTCGGTGTCGGCGTCGTACAGGGGAACCAGGCTCGTGCCGGTCACACGCCGGGACAGATGGACCTCGCGCCGGAAGCGGGCGCGAAATTCCTCGTCGCCGGCCAGCGGGGAATGGACGATCTTCACGGCCAGCCGTAACCCGGCCGCGTCGAGCGCGGCGTAGACCGTACCCATACCTCCGGTCCCGAGTCGGCCGACGACGCGGTACGGCCCGATGCGGCGCGGATCGCCGGGCTGCGCCGACTGTATGGGGCTGGACACACATGCTCCTTGAACGTCGTCAGCGAACGTCGTCAGCGGCGTTCCGGTGAGCCTGACGCATCGTATCGACCGCGCTCTGTGCAGGAGGTGTTTCGTTCGATGCGACGAACGAACTTGTTCGTAACGAACATGTTCGTTACGGTCGGGGTGTGACTTCACGCGAATCCGTACCCCGTAGCCGTCGTGAGCGGCCCGCCAAGGCCGCTCTCACCCATGACGGGATCGTTGCCGCCGCCGTGGGGCTCATGCGGGCCGAGGGGCTTCAGCGCGTCACCATGCGGCGGCTGGCTCAGGAGCTCGATACCGGGGCCGCTTCGCTGTACGTGTACGTGGCCAATACCGCTGAGCTTCATGCGGCGATCTTGGAGGAGTTGCTGGGGGGCGTTGAGCTCGCGCCGGGGGGCGGGGGTGGGGGTGTGACTCGGGGTGAGGGTGAGGGTGAGGGCTGGTGTGATCGGCTGGTTTCCCTCCTCGGGTCGTACACGCGTGTTTTGTTCGAGCACCCCAGCCTCGCCCACTCCGCCCTGGTCGCCCGGCCCTCCGGGCCCCACTACCTCGCCCTCGTCGAGGCGATCCTCGCCCTCCTGCACGAGGGTGAGGTGCCCGACGCGCAGGCCGCCTGGGGTGTGGACGTGCTGTTGCAGGTCGCCACCGCCACCGCCGCCGAGCAGTCCACCCGCGGCCGGGCCGCGGACGCGGAGGCCGAGCACGACAGGCTCGTCGCCGCGCTGCGTGACGTCAGTGCCGTCACCCATCCACGGATCGCCGCCCTCGGGACCGCGCTGCTCTCCGGCTCCCACGAGCAGCGCCTGGCGTGGATATTCCGCATGGTCATCAACGGGGCCAGGAACACCCCGGTCACAACGGAGGCATCCGCATGAGTACGTACCACCCCATCGCGATCATCGGCGCCGGCCTCGGCGGTCTCACCCTCGCTCGCGTTCTGCACGTGAACGGCATCGACGCGGCCGTCTTCGACCTGGAGCCCGACCGGCTCGCCCGTACCCAGGGCGGCATGCTCGACATCCACGTCGAGTCCGGGCAGGCCGCCCTGCGCGCCGCCGAGTTGTACGAGGGGTTCCTGGCCCGGGTCCATCCCGGTGGCGAATCCCTGCGCGTCTTCGACTGGCACGCCCGGCTCGTGCTGGAGGAGACGGACGACGGCGAGGGCAGCCGCCCCGAGATCGACCGCGGCGACCTGCGCGACCTCCTGCTCGACTCGCTCCCCGAGGGGACCGTGCGCTGGGGCGCCAAGGTCACCGGCGCCCGGCCGCTCGAGTCCGGGCCGCTCGGCTCCGGGCCGCTCGGCTCCGGGCAGCACTCCGGGCGGCACGAGGTCAGCCTCGCCGACGGCACCACCTTCACCACCGGCCTCCTCGTCGGGGCGGACGGCGCCTGGTCCCGTGTCCGCCCGCTGCTCTCCGACGCCCGCCCCGCCTACACCGGCATCTCCTTCGTCGAGCTGGACCTCTTCGACGCCGACACCCGCCACCCCGAGAGCGCCCGGATCATCGGTGCAGGCATGTGCTTCGCCCTCGGCGACAACCGGGGGTTCCTCGCCCACCGCGAAACGGATGGCAGCCTCCACCTCTACGTCGCCCTGCGCGCCGCCGAGGACTGGCTGTCCACGATCGACTTCACCGACGCGGACGCGGCCAAGGCCGCCGTACTGGAGCACTTCGAGGGCTGGGACCCGGCTCTGCGGCGGCTGGTCACCGACGCCGACGGCCCGCCGGTGCCCCGGCTCATCCACGCGCTGCCCGTCGCACACCGCTGGAAGCGCGTCCCGGGCGTCACCCTGCTCGGCGACGCCGCCCACCTGATGTCCCCCTTCGCCGGGGAAGGCGCCAACCTCGCCATGATCGACGGCGCGGACCTGGGCCGGGCACTCGCCGCGCACCCGGGGGACGTGGAAGGCGCGCTGGCCGCCTACGAGGCCTCCCTCTTCCCGCGCGGCGAAAGCACCGCCCGCGAATCCGCGAAGAGCCTGGACATGATGTTCGACGACCGCGCGCCGCAGCCGCTCGTCGACATGTTCGCCGCCTTCGCGTCGAGGTGAGTGAAGGTGAGTGAATACGCCTTCCTGTGCGTTCCTTCGGGTGGTCATCAGCGGCTCCGGCCAGGTGACCGGGCCGCCGGGCCCATCGGCAGTGCCACGATGGGCGATCGCGCCGCCCCTCGTCGGCCATGAGGCCGAGGCTGGGCGGATCTTCCCGGCCGGACCAACCAGAGGACTGATCCACCATGCGTGTCTTGGTCGCGGGCGCCACCGGTGCGGTGGGCCGACTCCTCGTACCCCTGCTGTTGGACGCCGGACACCAGGTCACCGGTATCTCCCGCACCCTCGCGGGCACCGAGCGGGTACGGCGGCAGGGCGCCTCGGCGGTCCAGGCCGACGCGCTCGACCGGGACGGTCTGCTCCAGGCGGTGACCTCGGCCGCCCCCGACGCGGTGATCAACCAGCTCACCGACCTGTCGGACGCCGACGGCGAGGCCACCAACCGGCTGCGCCGGGAGGGCATGCGCAATCTGGTGGACGCGGCCAAGGACGCCGACGTGCACCGGATCGTCGTCCAGTCGATGGCCTGGGTGTACGTGCCCGGGGACAAGCCGGCCGACGAGACCGTACCGCTCGACCTCGGCGCGGCGGAGCCGCGAGGCGCGATGGTGGACGGGGTACGGGTGCTGGAGGAGACGGCGGCCGAGATCGACACCGCGGTGCTGCTGCGGTACGGCGTCCTGTACGGCCCCGGCACCTGGTACGCGCCGGGCGGTGCCGTGTCCGCCGCCCTGGGCGGTGATCGGGAGGCGCGTTTCCTCGGGAACATCGAGGCGGATCTCTCGGTGAGTTCGTTCGTGCACGTCGCCGATGCCGCGCGGGCCTCCGTCGGCGCCCTCAACTGGCCTTCCGGTCCGGTGAACATCGTGGACGACGAGCCGGCGCGGGGCCGCGCGTGGCTGCCGGTCCTGGCCGCCGCGCTCGGACGGCCGGCGCCGGGACCCGTCTCGGGACAGCAGAGTTGGGCGCGGGGGGCGTCCAACGAGCTGGCGCGCTCGCGGGGTTGGGAACCCGAGTACGCGTCCTGGCGGGCGGGCTTCGCGGCACAGGACGCGTGACGGTTCGTCAGGCAGTACGAAACACCGAGGGGTGGGGGGGGGGGTGCGGCCCCCCCCCCCCCCCCCCGCCGGCCCGCCCCCGGGGGTTTGGTTTGTTATGGGCCCGACCGCCCGGCCCCGCCCGCCCCGCGCGCCCCGCGCCCCGCGCGCCCCCCCGGG